>NZ_JAPMAB010000007.1:7448-263577 GCF_026420825.1 Phyllobacterium sp. 0TCS1.6A | reverse complement strand
GATACCATACTGACGCGCTGAAGACCGCCCGTCTCCCCCCATTTCAATGACCAGACGCGATTTTCGCGGGCGTGGTGAGGATTTTGCTTATTCTGCATCTCGAAAAGGGATTGCAGCCCCCAGCCTGGTAGCCATCGCATATTCACATTTTCAGCTTCATGCTCTATAGGATGGCGATCCACCCGATGGAGTGTTCATGTTCAAGCAGTCTCAGTCCCGCTGAAGCCCCAGCTTCGTTGCAAGTTGGGGCGTGAAAACAGAAGCCCCGCGCCGGTCCCTATCGGCAGCGGATGTTTTCGCATGGGCGTTTGCCCGTTTTCAGGACAAGACACATGGATATTTCGCGCGACGAACAGCGCATATTGCACCTGCTCGCGCAGGGCGGGAAGATATTGCTCGACAAGGACGATCGCAAAACGATCAGGGAGGTCATCTGCCTCACACGCGACGGCTCGAGATATATGGCCTGCGACATAGGCCTGTTTCGCAAGCTCAAGCAAAAGCGGGCCATCGCCTCTTCCGGCGGCGGCCCCTACCACGTGACAAGGCGTGGGCTGCAACTGGTGCGCTCCGAGTTGGACAACCGGTAAGGCAAACGCGGCGCCAGCGATGGCGCCGCGTCCACGGACCGCAGCAAATCCCGGGGGGAATCTCCGGCAAGGCGACATTTTTTCCGCCTTTTCAGGTGTATTCCCCGCAAGATTTGCTCTAAGAGAACCGCTTAACGCCCAACCGAACTGGTAATCCTCATGACGCTCTCGAATTCCATCCAGATCACGCCCGAACTCGTTGCCGCGCACGGGCTCAAGCCCGATGAATATCAGCGCATTCTCGACCTGATCGGGCGCGAGCCGAGCTTCACCGAACTCGGCATCTTCTCGGCCATGTGGAACGAGCACTGCTCCTACAAATCCTCGAAGAAGTGGCTGCGCACGCTGCCGACGACCGGCCCGCAGGTCATCCAGGGTCCCGGCGAAAATGCCGGCGTCGTCGATATCGGCGATGGCGATTGCGTCGTCTTCAAGATGGAAAGCCACAATCACCCCTCCTTCATCGAGCCCTACCAGGGCGCCGCGACGGGCGTCGGCGGCATCCTGCGCGACGTGTTCACCATGGGCGCACGGCCGATCGCAGCCATGAATGCGCTGCGTTTCGGCGAGCCGGACCATGCGAAGACGCGGCATCTGGTGTCGGGCGTCGTCGAGGGCGTCGGCGGCTACGGCAATTCCTTCGGCGTTCCGACCGTGGGCGGCGAAGTCAATTTCGAAGCGCGCTACAATGGCAATATCCTCGTCAACGCCTTTGCCGCGGGCCTCGCCAAGACGGATGCCATCTTCCTTTCCGAAGCCAAGGGCGTCGGGCTGCCGGTGGTCTATCTCGGCGCCAAGACCGGACGCGACGGCGTCGGCGGCGCAACCATGGCATCGGCGGAATTCGACGAATCCATCGACGAGAAGCGCCCGACCGTGCAGGTCGGCGATCCTTTCACCGAGAAGTGCCTGCTCGAAGCCTCGCTCGAACTGATGGCATCGGGCGCGGTAATCGCGATCCAGGACATGGGCGCGGCCGGCCTCACCTGTTCGGCGGTGGAAATGGGCGCCAAGGGCAATCTCGGCATCGAGCTCAACCTCGACAGCGTGCCCGTGCGCGAGGAGCAGATGAGCGCCTATGAAATGATGCTCTCCGAAAGCCAGGAGCGCATGCTCATGGTGCTGCGGCCGGAAAAAGAGCAGGAAGCCGAGGCGATCTTCAGGAAATGGGGGCTGGATTTCGCCATTGTCGGCTACACCACCGACGATCTGCGCTTCCGCGTCCTGCATCAGGGCGAGGAAGTCGCCAACCTGCCGATCAAGGACCTCGGCGACCAGGCGCCGGAATATGACCGTCCGTGGATGGAGCCGGGCAAGCATGCGCCGCTGCCGGCGGCCAATGTGCCGGAGGTCGAGGATTATGGCGCCGCGCTGCTGCAGATGGTCGGATCGCCCGATCTTTCCTCGCGCCGCTGGGTCTACGAGCAGTATGACACGCTGATCCAGGGCAATTCGCTGCAGGTTCCGGGCGGCGATGCCGGCGTGGTGCGCGTCGAGGGCCATGCCAGCAAGGCGCTTGCCTTCTCCTCGGACGTTACCCCGCGCTATTGCGAGGCCGATCCCTATGAAGGCGGCAAGCAGGCGGTGGCGGAGTGCTGGCGCAATCTCACCGCCGTCGGCGCCGAGCCGCTGGCCGCGACCGACAATCTCAATTTCGGCAATCCGGAACGGCCGGAGATCATGGGGCAGTTGGTCAAGGCCATCGGCGGCATCGGCGATGCCTGCCGCGCGCTCGCCTTCCCGATCGTCTCGGGCAATGTCTCGCTCTATAATGAAACCAATGGCCAGGCCATCCTGCCGACGCCGACCATTGCCGGTGTCGGCCTCATCCCCGACTGGACGAAGACGGCCCGGATCGGCGGCATGAGCGATGGCGACGTGCTGATCCTCGTCGGCGGCGACGGCAGCCATCTTGGCCAGTCGATCTACCTGCGCGATCTTCATGGCCGCGCCGACGGCCCTGCCCCGGCGGTCGATCTCGCCATCGAGAAGCGCAATGGCGATTTCATCCGTTCGGCCATCCGCAACGACCAGATCACCGCCTGCCACGACATTTCCGATGGCGGGCTGGCGATCGCGCTGGCCGAGATGTGCATGGCGGCGGGCAAGGGCGCCGACGTCGAGATCGGCGAAGGCTTGCCGCATGCGCTGCTGTTCGGCGAGGACCAGGCGCGCTATGTCATCGCCGTTGCGCCCGATCTCGCCAACCTGCTGACGCTCAACGCCGAGGGCTCGGGCCTGCCCTTCCGCAAGCTCGGCACCGCCGGCGGCGATTCATTGAACATCGCCGGCCTGCTCACCATATCCGTAGCGGACCTGACAAATGCCCACGAATCGTGGTTCCCTGACTATATGGCTGGTACCGGAACCAAAAGAAGCCAGGCCGCCTGAGGAGAACGAAAATGGCAATGGACGCGCGCGATATCGAGAAAATGATCCAGGACGCCATCCCGGATGCGAAGATAACGATCCGGGATCTTGCCGGGGATGGTGATCATTACGCTGCCGAGGTCGTCGCAGAGAGCTTTCGCGGCAAGTCGCGCGTGCAGCAGCACCAGATGGTCTATGATGCGCTGAAGGGCAATATGGGCGGCGTCCTGCATGCGCTGGCGCTGCAGACAAGTGCCCCGGACTGACCCCGCAACCGGGCGCCGCACGAGAGTTTGACTTGCGTTCGGCCGCCCATCGTGGTTTTTCTGGGTTAAACCATAGGCAAATCGCCTCGAAATACGTATTCTGGCTGCAGATTCCTCCCATGCGGCCGCGAAAGGAAGTCGAAAATGAGCGGTATCAACGAATTCATCGATAATGAGGTCAAGAGCAACGACGTCGTCCTGTTCATGAAGGGCACGCCGGGTTTCCCACAATGCGGCTTCTCCGGCCAGGTGGTGCAGATCCTCGATTACATCGGCGTCGACTACAAGGGCGTCAACGTGCTGACCTCGAACGACCTGCGCCAGGGCATCAAGGATTATTCGAGTTGGCCGACCATCCCTCAGCTCTATGTGAAGGGTGAATTTGTCGGCGGCTGCGACATCATCCGCGAAATGTTCCAGGCAGGCGAACTGCAAACTCTCCTCAGCGAAAAGGGCATAGCCACCAAGGCAGCCTGATTACGCAATAAATTCAACCAATTCCGCCGAAAGGCGGAATTAGATTCTAAAAGGCGTCGGTTCTCCGACGCCTTTCTCGTCGTTTGTAATACAGGTTAGAAAATGGACAGCTCGGTTCAATCGCACGCCCCCAGGCTCCAGGGGATGGGCAAGGTGGAATTCATTGCAATTGCGGCAATGCTGATGGCGCTCAATGCCCTTGCCATCGACATCATGTTGCCCGGCCTGCAGGAGATTGGCGCGAGCCTCGGCGTCTCGAACGAAAATCACCGCCAGTATGTGATCTCCGCCTACCTGTTCGGATTTGCGGTCTCGCAGCTGTTCTATGGCCCCCTGTCGGACCGGTTCGGACGGCGCAAGCCGATGTTTGCCGGGCTCATCATCTATATTTTCTCGGCCATTGCCTGCGTCTTCGTGCCGAGCTTCGCCACGCTGCTGTTCTTCCGGCTGTTGCAGGGCGTCGGTTCCGCCGCGACGCGGGTTATCACGATTTCGATCGTGCGCGACGTCTATGGCGGCCGCATGATGGCGGAAGTGATGTCGCTGATCATGATGGTGTTCATGATCGTTCCGGTCATCGCACCAGCCACCGGACAGGCGGTGATGCTCTTCGGCAACTGGCACCTGATCTTCGTCTTCATGGCGGTGCTGGCGGCGGCCGTGCTGCTCTGGGTCTATATCCGCCTGCCGGAAACGCTCGATCCCGCCGATGTGCGCCCATTCACGCTCGGCTCGGTGGCGCGCGGCTTCCGCATCGTCCTCACCAATCGCCCGGCGCTTTGCTACGCCCTTGCCAGCGCCTTCATCTTTGGCGGCCTGTTCGGCTTCATCAATTCGGCGCAGCAGATCTATGTCGGCATCTACGGGCTCGGCGTGTGGTTCCCGGTCGCCTTCTCGGCGGTCGCGATCATGATGGCGCTTTCGTCATTCGTGAATTCCCGGCTGGTCGGACGCTTCGGCATGCGCCGGCTTTCCCATGGCGCGCTGCTGGCATTCCTGGCGATCACCGGCGTCTGGCTGTTGCTGACGCTGTTCGGCCCGGCGCCGATGCCGTTCCCGCTCTTCCTGCTGTTCTTCGCCGCGGCGATGTTCCAGTTCGGCTGGATCGGCTCCAACTTCAATTCGCTGGCGATGGAGCCGCTCGGCCATGTCGCCGGAACCGCCTCCTCGGTGCTGGGCTTCATGGGCACGGCAGGCGGCGGGGCGATCGGCGCCATGATCGGACAGGCCTTCGACGGAACGACGCTGCCGCTGGTGATGGGCTATTTCCTGCTGGCGCTGATCGGCCTGATCTTCGTGCTCATCGCCGAGCGCGGCAGGCTGTTCCAGCCGCACAACCAGCCGATCTGATCATTCGGCCGCCCCGGGAGCAGCGGCCCCGAGAGCGGCGAAATCGAAGATCTTGCGGTCGAGCAGATGGCTCGGCCGCGTATTCGCCAGGGCGCGGATCATGGTCTCCTTGCGGCCGGGCATGCGCTTCTCGATATCGGCCAGCATCGCCTTCATCATGTTGCGCTGCAGGCCATCCTGGCTGCCGCAGAGGTCGCAGGGGATGATCGGAAACCGCATCGCCTGCGCGAATTTCTCCAGATCGTCCTCGGCGCAGTAGCTCAGCGGACGCAGCAGCATCAGGTCGCCCTCGTCATTGATGAGCTTCGGCGGCATGGCAGCCAGGCGGCCGCCATGGAACAGGTTCATCATGAAGGTCTCTAATATGTCCTCGCGGTGATGGCCGAGGACGAGCGCCGAACAGCCCTCCTCGCGCGCCACGCGGTAGAGATGGCCGCGGCGCAAGCGCGAGCAGAGCGAGCAATAGGTCTGGTTTTCCGGCACCTTGTCGGTGACGATCGAATAGGTGTCACGATATTCGATGCGGTGGGCGATGCCATTGGCATTGAGATAGTCGGGCAGGACGTGCTTGGGAAAATTGGGCTGGCCCTGATCGAGATTGCAGGCCAGCAGCTCGACAGGCAGCAGGCCGCGCCACTTCAGATCGAGCAGCAGCGCCAGAAGCCCGTAGGAATCCTTGCCGCCGGAAAGGCCGACCAGCCAGCGCTCGCCCGGCTTCACCATGGCGAAATCCTCCAGCGCCTGCCTTGTATTGCGCAGCAGCCGCTTGCGCAGCTTGTTGAACTCCACGCTGCCCGGCGCGCTGAGGAACATCGGGTGGCAAGCGCCCGCGGCGTCGGCATTGTCGACGGCGAAATCCTGTTCGTGAACGGTCATCTGCACCTCCGGATAGTCGGCCACGCGGCCCGGTGACAAGGATAGTAGCGGCACTCTGTTCGGATCGGCAAGCCGGCACGCGCCATCGCTATTGCCCGAAAATCGACCAGCCCGTGCGCTGCGCCAGCAGTTCCAGCGCGGCCGAGCCTAGCAGGGAATTGCCGTTTTCGTTGAGGCCCGGCGACCATACGGCGATGGAAGCCTTGCCGGGCGCGATGGCCAGAATGCCGCCGCCGACGCCACTCTTGCCCGGCAGGCCGACGCGATAGGCGAAATCGCCCGATCCGTCATAATGGCCGCACATCAGCATCAGCGCATTGATGCGCCGGGCGCGGCCGGGCGACACGACGCTGCCGCCGGAGAGCGGATTGCGTCCGCCGCAGGCAAGGTACAGTCCGGCGGAAGCGAGCTGCCGGCACGACATGGCAATGGCGCAATGGTGGAAATAGACGCCGAGCACATGCTCGGCCGGATGTTGCAGATTGCCGAAGCCGCGCATGAAATTCGCCAGCGCGGCATTGCGATAGCCGGTCAGCGATTCCGACCGCGCGACATTGTGGTCGATGGTGATGTCGTCATCATCGGCAAGGTAGCGCACGAACTGGACGATCTCGCCGATCGCCTCCTTCGGCTGGTGTCCGGCGAGAACCACATCGGCGACGGCGATGGCGCCGGCATTGATGAAGGGATTGCGCGGCTTGCCACGCTCCTGCTCCAGTTGCACGATGGAATTGAAGGCATTGCCGGAGGGCTCCCGCCCGACCCGCGACCACAGGCCATCGCCGATCTTGCCCAGCGCGAGGGTCAGCGTGAAAACCTTCGACACGCTCTGGATGGAAAACGGCGTCTGCGCATCGCCGGCAAGGCAGGTCTCGCCCTCCACCGTCGACAGCGCGATGCCGAACTGCATCGGATCGACATTCGCCAGCTCCGGAATGTAATCGGCAAGCTTGCCCTCGCCGATCCTCTCGCCGAGGTCGCGGTAGACACTGTCGACTATCGCTTGCAGCTCCATCATTCTTCCCCAGTTTGCCGTATCAGACGTTCCGGCAATGAAGTTTTCGGCAATAAAAAAGCCGCCCAAGATCGCTCCGGGCGGCTTTCTCGATAAATGAACCTATCAGCGCGAATAGAATTCGACGACGAGGTTCGGTTCCATCTGGACCGCATAGGGCACATCGGAGAAGGCCGGAACGCGGGCGTATTTGGCAACCATCTTGTTGTGGTCGACTTCGAGGTAGTCCGGAACATCACGCTCGGCCAGCTGTACGGCCTCGAGCACGACGACGAGCTGCTTCGACTTCTCGCGAACTTCGATCACATCACCCGGCTTGCAGATGTAGGACTGAATGTTGGTGCGACGGCCATTGACGTTGACATGGCCGTGGTTGACGAACTGGCGCGCTGCGAAGATCGTCGGAACGAACTTGGCGCGATAGACGATCGCGTCGAGACGCGACTCGAGCAAGCCGATCAGCTGTTCGCCGGTGTCGCCACGGCGGCGGGCAGCCTCTTCATAGGTCTTGCGGAACTGCTTTTCCGAAATATCGCCGTAGAAACCCTTCAGCTTCTGCTTCGCGCGCAGCTGCACGCCAAAGTCGGAAAGCTTGCTCTTGCGGCGCTGGCCGTGCTGGCCGGGGCCATATTCACGACGGTTTACCGGGGACTTCGGACGGCCCCAGATATTTTCGCCAAGGCGGCGGTCAATTTTATACTTGGACGATTCGCGCTTGCTCATCGCATTTCCTTTCAACAAAACAAACCGGGGCAAGGCCCAGGTCAAGGAAACGCGCCCTCCTCTGCCTTCCGTTTTCGAAGACTGACAGAGTGATCACGCAACGCAGCGTTCACACTCACGGGACACGTCAAATGAAACGCAGAGCTGTTAAGCCCTGCGCTGTGCGGCTTCTAGAGCGGGAGGGCGGCATTGTCAAGCGGAACGCATGTTTCATCGGCTCACATAAGTTGAACCCGATAACCGGACCCGAACGCGCGCGAATGCGTTAGGTTATGCCTTTCAGATAGGAGTAGAGCCGCTAATGACCCTATTCTCCGTCCAGCGCAAGTCCGTGCTGGCTGCTTCCCTCGCCCTGCTCGTGGCGCTTGTCCCGCAACCGGGCTCCAACGGTGCCGAAGCCCGGCCACACCGCAAGCATGCGGCGAGCCGCAATTTCGTGCCGGCAAACCCGCCGCTGCCGGCCGAGAACCCACGGCGGCAGGCCGAACCGGCCACGCCGCAGCCAAAGGAACCGGAAAGCGCCGGGGAGGAAGGTGCCGCCGCGCCGCTGCCGGCCCCGCGCCCGCAGCAGGGACCGGTGGCGGTGCCGGACGGCAAGCCAAAGCCAGCGTCCGGGCCAGAATCCGGGCCGGAACCCAAGCCCGAATCCGAGCCCGACGAGAAGGCGAAACAGGAGGACAAGGCCACCTCGCCTGACCGGGTCTACCAGAATGCCTGCCCGGCCATCATGCGCGGCGATGTCGATGGCGAACTGGTGCCGCCTCTGGCGGAAGGCGCGTGCGGCGAACGCTCGCCATTGCGGGTAAAGTCGGTCGGCAAGGACAAGCCCCTGATCTTCTCGGCCCCCGTCACCGTGAACTGCTCGATGGCGACGGTACTCGCCGAGTGGGCGCCCACCATCCAGGCCGAGGCCGTGCGCAACTTCGGCGCCGAGATCGAATCGGTGGTGACGGGTTCCGATTACCAGTGCCGCAAGGTCAATAATGGCCATGTCGGCCGCGTGTCGGAACACGCCTTCGCCAATGCGCTCGACATTGTTTCGTTCAAGTTCAAGAACGGCAAGAGCACCGAACTTGCCAGCGGCTGGAAGGGAAGCCCGGAGGAGCGGTCATTCTGGTCGGCGCTGCACAAGGCGAGCTGCGAGCGCTTCATGACGGTGATCGGCCCCGACGGCGATGCGGCCCATGCGACCAATCTGCATCTCGACCTCGGCTGCCACGGCCAGGCCTGCAAGTCGCGAATCTGCCAGTGACGACTGCCAGTGACGACTGCCGGCAATCGTTCAGTGACTGCTCTTCTTCTTGGGCAGGTCCTTCCTGTCGGTCTCGGCGAATTCCTCGAGTTCCTTCTCGCTCATCGATTCATACATGCTCTTCGAGGCGCCGCGCAGTTCACTCTTCTTCGTGTCGCCGCGCTTGGCCGAAAGCGCCGCGCCCGCGGCCTTCTGCTGTGCTTGCGATTTTGCCGGCATTGCATTTCTCCTTTTCGTCATTCTTGAAACGTTACTCGGGGAGAGCAACGCGGCAGATGCGCAGGAGTTCCCGAAGCGCCGGCTCAGCCGCCATTGACGTCGCGGGCTGCATCGAAGGCGGCGCGGGCCTGCCGCAATCCATCGCGATTGGTTGCCGCCCATTCGCCGAGCGCCGCGACCGGCGTCGCGATCGAATGCCCCATCTCGGTCAGGCTATAGGTCACTTCCGGCGGCGAAGTCGGTTTCACCGTGCGCCGCACCAGACCTTCGCGCTCGAGCGAGCGCAGCGTCACCGTCAGCATGCGCTGCGAGATGCCCTCGATCATGCGGCGCAGCACGTTGAAGCGGCGCGGCCCGGATTGCAGGTTGATGATCGTCAGCAGGCTCCAGGTGTCGCCGACAATGTCGAGCACCTCGCGCATGGGGCAGCTGCCGCCCTCCTTCTCCATCGCCGGCATCGACGCCAGCAGGGAAACGCCTGTCTCGGCCTTCGCATGTATGCTCATATGTCCTCCATTATCGATGGTTCCCGGGCGGCTGCGGTTACCTCGATGTACCCTGAAACGGAAAAAGTGCGTTCTTCACAAGGCCGCTGCGCTGGCTTAGATAGTTATCAATCGTAACCAACATACATAATTTTCCCACAAGGAGACATCATGAAAATCGCTCTGATCGGTGCTACCGGCTTTGTCGGCAAGGAATTGTTGAACGAGGCCGTCAATCGCGGCCATCAAGTCACCGCCCTCGTCAGGAATGTCGACAAGGTGGAAAAGCGCGATGGCGTGACGGCGGTGAAGGCCGACGCCCAGAACGCCGCCGGGCTGGCCGCGGCGCTGGAGGGCCATGACATCGTGATTTCCGCCTATAATCCCGGCTGGAACGAACCGGATATCCGGCAGATTCACATCAAGGCGAGCCAGGCGATCACCGACGCGACGCGGCAGGCGGGATTGAAGCGCCTGATCGTCATCGGCGGCGCCGGCAGCCTCTACGCCGAGGACGGAACCCAGTTCGTCGATGGCGCCCACTTCCCCGCCGCCTACAAGGAAGGCGCCCTCGGCGCGCGGCAGGCGCTGGACGATCTGCGCAAGGTGACGGACCTCGACTGGACGTTCGTATCGCCGCCGTTCCAGCTCGAACCCGGCGCCCGCACCGGCAAATACCGGCTCGGCGGCGAACATCCGGTCTTCGACGCCGATGGCAAGAGCGCAATCAGCGCTGCCGATCTCGCAGTCGCCATCCTCGACGAGGCAGAGACGCCGCGCCACGTGCAGGCACGCTTCACCGCCGCCTATTGATGATGGGCCTCAATAGGCCTTGGCGGCGTCGAGTATGCGGAACTGCGCCGTGGTCGAGCCATTCCAGTGGTTGAGCGAAAGATTGCCGGCGACGTGCAGGGATTGCCCGAGCTGGTTGAAGAGAAAATCGCCAAGGGCAGCGCCGCCGGCCCGAAAGGCGATGGCGCTGAGCTTCTTGCCGTCGGCCCCGACCAGCGTCGCCTTGACGTGGTTGGTGCCGATGGAGCGCGCATCCTGCAGCCGGTGATGCGGCAGGACGAGGACCGGCTGCGGATGGCCGGAGCCGAACGGCCCGGCGCGTTCCATCATCTCGAACAGGGCGACGGTCGCCCCTGAAGCGCTCAAGGCGCCATCGACGGCGAGCGACTGGTTGCTGCGCAGTTGCCCGACCATTTCGGCGGCATTCTCCTCGAAGAAGGCCCGCAGCGCGCCCAGTTTGTCGCGCTCGACGGTGATACCCGCCGCCATCGCATGGCCGCCGCCCTTGACCAGCAGGCCGCGTTCCACCGCGGCGCGCACGAGCCTGCCGAGATCGAAGCCATTGATGGAGCGCCCGGAGCCGCTGCCGACGCCATGGGCGTTGAAGGAAATGGCGAAGGCCGGCCGGCGCGCCTTCTCCTTCAGCCGCGCCGCGATCAGGCCGACAATGCCCGGATGCCAGTCGTCGCTCGCGGTGACGAGCACGGCCGGGCCGCTGGCGGCCGACATTTCCAGCATGGCCTCGGCTTCGGCCTGCTCCAGCATGATCGTTTCCATCGCCTGCCGTTCCTGGTTGAGCCGGTCGAGCTCCTCGGCGATGCGCATGGCCTCGTTGGGATCGTCGAGCGTCAGCAGCCTCGCACCGAGCCCGGCATCGCCGATACGTCCGCCGGCATTGATGCGCGGTCCTATCAGATAGGCGAAGTGGAACGCATTGAGCGGCTCGCCGATCCTCGATACGCGCGCCAGGGCGGCGATGCCGGCATTCTGCTGCGCCCGCGCCACCAGCAGCCCCTTGACCACGAAGGCGCGGTTGAGCGCCTTCAGGGGCACGACATCGCAGATCGTCGCAAGGGCAACCAGATCCAGCATGCCGAGCAGATCCGGCGCCAGCACGGCCGGCGAAGCGCCGGTTTCGCGCAATAGACGCTGCGTCTGCACGAGCGCGAGGAAGACCACTCCGGCGGCGCAAAGATGGCCCTGGCCGGAAAGATCGTCCTCCCGGTTGGGATTGACCACCGCCAGCGCCGAAGCGGGCAAGGCCCCGCCGACCTGATGGTGGTCGAGGACGACCACATCCGCGCCCGCCGCCTTCGCCTCATCGATGGCGGCCGCGCTGTTGGTGCCGCAATCCACCGTGACGATCAGCGACGCATGGCTGGCGAGTTCGCGCATGGCCGCGGGGTTCGGCCCGTAGCCTTCGAATATCCGGTCGGGAATATAGATGCGGTTGGCGACGCCGTAATGCGTCAGGAAACGCGACAACAGCGCCGAGGAACAGGCGCCATCGACGTCATAATCGCCGAAGATCGCCACGCTCTCGCGCCGCGCCACTGCCTCGGCCAGCCGCTCGGCCGCCTCGGCCATGTCGGTGAGGCTGGCCGGATCCGGCATCAGGCCCTTGATCGTCGGGTCCATGAAGGCAACGGCATCATCGATGCCGACGCCCCTGCCCGCGAGGACGCGGGTGATCAGATCGGGAAAGCCATGGTTCTGCGCCATGGCAAGGGCAAGGTTCGCCTCGCGCTGGCCGAGGCGATCCACCCATTTCAGTCCGGTGGCGGACTGTTCAACGCCGAGAAAAAGCCGTTCAGACATCATGCAGCGTTGAACCATCCGCTGGCGCGGAATGCAATGATTCCCTTACTGGAACTTGCTCATATCCTGATGTTTCGCCTTGATCTCGCGCACGGTCTGCGAATGCGAGCGCATGACGACCGTATGGGTCTGGATATAATCCCGCGCGAACTTGACGCCGGAGAGCATGTTGCCATCGGTCACGCCGGTGGCGGCGAAGAGCACGTCGCCCTTTGCCATCTCTTCCATCGTATAGACCTTCTTCGGGTCGGTGATGCCCATCTTGGCGGCACGGGCGACCTTGTCGTCGCTGTTGAGCTGCAGGCGCCCCTGCATCTGGCCGCCGATGCAGCGCAATGCCGCCGCCGCCAGCACGCCCTCAGGCGCACCGCCGATGCCGATATAGATGTCGATGCCGGTCTCGTCCGGGTCGGTGGTGTGGATGACGCCGGCGACGTCGCCATCGCCGATCAGCCGGATCGAAGCGCCGGTGGCGCGTACTTCCTCGATCAGGCGCGCATGGCGCGGCCGGTCCATGATGCAGGCGGTGATCTCGCTCACCGGCACGCCCTTTGCCTTGGCAACGGCATTGATGTTCTCGATTGCGGGCGCATCGAGATTGACGATGCCGGCCGGATAACCGGGTCCGACGGCGATCTTTTCCATGTAGACGTCCGGCGCATAGAGCAGATTGCCCTTCTCGGCGATGGCGATGACCGCCAGCGAATTCGGCAGGTTCTTGGCGCAGATGGTCGTGCCTTCGAGCGGGTCGAGCGCGATATCCACCGCCGGGCCGCTCCTCGTGCCGACTTCCTCGCCGATATAGAGCATGGGAGCTTCGTCGCGCTCGCCTTCGCCGATGACCACCGTCCCGGCTATCGGCAGGCGGTTCAACTCCTGGCGCATCGCATCCACTGCAGCCTGGTCGGCGGCCATCTCGTCGCCCCGGCCACGCAACCTTGCGGCGGCCACGGCGGCGCGTTCGGTCACACGCACCAGCTCAAGGGTCAAGATACGATCTAGGCCTGCATCGGTCTGGTCAGAAGTTTTCGGCATAATGATTCCTGCGTTCGTTGGAGAGCCGGAAATTCAAAGGCCCCGGCTCCGGTAAGCAACTTTTGGCAAAGTCGCATCCGCGCGGCAAGGGCCAGCGGCCAAGAAAAACCGCTTGCTCAAAATCCTAATCGATTAAACCGCCGACGGGCTTTTCAGCCTGCCCGTTCGATGCGGATCATCTGCGGTTTGTCGGCCACATGACCGTCTTTCACGATGCCTTCGAGCGCCTTCTTCACGGCTGCTTCGGTGGTCTCGTGCGTCACCAGGATGACGGTTTTCAGCGCGTCGCTCGCGGGA
The DNA here is from genome assembly GCF_026420825.1 of Phyllobacterium sp. 0TCS1.6A. Classification (NCBI taxonomy): domain Bacteria; kingdom Pseudomonadati; phylum Pseudomonadota; class Alphaproteobacteria; order Hyphomicrobiales; family Phyllobacteriaceae; genus Phyllobacterium; species Phyllobacterium sp. 0TCS1.6A. The sequence goes on along the minus strand of NZ_JAPMAB010000007.1, from coordinate 250,012 downwards.
TCGACGCCCTGCCGCTGCACGATCGATTCCAGCGAAATATCATTGTCCGCCATGCGCTTGGCGATTGCCGCAAAGACGCCCGCCCGGTCGTGCACGGTCAGGCGGATGAAATAGCCGCCCTCATGCGCCCGCATCTTGGCGCGCTTGTAGGGCGCAAGCGCCCGGGCCGGCGTACCGAAAACCGGGCCATGCTGGAAGCCGGGCCGGCTCTTGGCGATATCCGCAAGATCGCCGATCACCGCGGATGCCGTTGCCAGCCCGCCCGCGCCGGGTCCCGAAAGCAGCAATTCGCCCAGAAGGTCGGTTTCGATGGCGACGGCGTTGGTCACGCCGTGAACCTGCGCGATCACCGATTCAACCGGCACCATCGTCGGATGCACGCGCTGTTCGATGCCGCTTTCCGTCTTCAGCGCGACGCCGAGAAGCTTGATCCTGTAGCCGAGTTCGTCGGCCGCGCGAATGTCGGCGAGGGAAATATTGCTGATGCCCTCGAGATAGATATCGTCGGCGGCAATCTGGGTCCCAAAGGCGAGGCTGGTCAGGATCGCCAGCTTGTGCGCGGTGTCATTGCCCTCGATATCGAAGGTCGGATCGGCTTCGGCATAGCCGAGGCGCTGCGCATCCGCCAGGCAATCCTCGAAGGAAATGCCCTCGTCCCACATGCGCGTGAGTATGTAATTGCAGGTGCCGTTCATGATGCCGTAGACGCGCGAGACCCGATTGCCGGTCAGGGATTCGCGCAGGGCCTTGATCACCGGGATGCCGCCGGCGACAGCCGCCTCGAAATTCAGGAGCACGCCCTTCTCCTCGGCGATGCGCGCCAGCGCGACGCCATGCTTGGCGAGGAGAGCCTTGTTGGCGGTGACGACATGGCGCCCCGAGCGCAACGCCGCCTCGACCGCGCCGCGGGCCACGCCCTCGTCGCCGCCGATCAGCTCGATGAAAACGTCGATATCGTTGCAGCGCGCCAGTTCGACCGGATCGTCGAACCATTGCGCCGAACTCAGGTCCACGCCCCTGTCGCGCTTCGCATCGCGGGCGGAAACGCCGGTCACCACGATCTGCCTGCCGCACTGCCGGGTCAGCATCTCGCCCTTGTCCTGAAGGATCTTGACGACGGAGGCACCGACTGTACCCAATCCGGCGATTCCTACGCGCAGCACTTCACTCATCATTCATTCCTTGAAATTTCGAGCGGCGCCGGACAGCGCCGCGATATCATCCAACCCTGCGTCAGCGGCGCAGGTTCAGCGGGATGACGTTGTGCAGCTTTTCGTCCGCACTTGCAAGAAAGCGCTTGATGCCGCGCGCCGCCTGGCGGATCCGGTGCTCGTTTTCGACGAGGGCGATGCGGATGTAATCGTCGCCATGCTCGCCAAAGCCGATGCCGGGCGCAACCGCCACGTCGGCATGTTCGATGAGGAGCTTGGAAAACTCCAGCGAACCGAGGCTGCGGAACTTCTCCGGAATGGGCGCCCAGGCAAACATCGTGGCGGCGGGAGCCGGGACATCCCAGCCGGCGCGGCCAAAGCTCTCCACCAGCACGTCGCGCCGGTGCTTGTAGACCGAGCGCACTTCGGCGATGTCCGTACCGTCGCCATTGAGGGCAGCGGCAGCCGCAACCTGGATGGGTGTGAAGGCGCCGTAATCGAGATAGGACTTGACCCTCGTCAGCGCCGAGATCAGCCGTTCATTGCCGACGGCAAAACCCATGCGCCAGCCGGGCATGGAGAAGGTCTTCGACATCGAGGTGAATTCCACCGCGACATCGATCGCGCCCGGCACCTGGAGCACCGATGGCGGCGGCGAACCGTCGAAATAGATCTCCGAATAGGCGAGATCGGAAAGGATGATGATCTCGTGCTTGCGCGCGAAGGCGACGACATCCTTGTAGAAATCCAGCGAGGCGACATGCGCCGTCGGATTGGACGGGTAGTTGAGGATCAGCGCCAGCGGCTTCGGGATCGAATGCCGCACGCCCCGCTCCAGCGCCGGAATGAACTTGTCGTCCGGCGCTGACTGGACCGAGCGGATGACGCCGCCGGACATGATGAAGCCGAAGGCATGGATCGGATAGGTCGGATCGGGGCACAGCACCACATCGCCCGGCGCGGTGATGGCCTGGGCCATGTTGGCGAAGCCTTCCTTGGAACCGAGGGTCGCCACCACCTGCGTATCGGGATTGAGCTTCACGCCGAAGCGGCGCTCGTAATAGGCCGCCTGAGCGCGGCGCAGGCCGGGAATGCCCTTTGACGCCGAATAGCGATGCGTACGCGGATCCTGCACCGCTTCGCATAATTTATCGACGATGCCCTGCGGCGTCGGCAGGTCCGGATTGCCCATGCCGAGATCCACAATGTCCGCACCCGCCGCTCGGGCGCTCGCCTTCAGGCGATTGACCTGTTCGAAAACATAGGGAGGCAGGCGGCGAACTTTATGAAATTCTTCCATATTTCGGGGTCCGGTAAAAAGAGTTCAATGCGCGTGCGCTATACACCGAATCCCCGCACTGGTCGAGCAATCATTGCATCCACGGGCCACGGAGATCGGCGGCCCGGCCGGCAGCGGGGCGCAGCGCATCCCGAACGCCGGCCGGGACGCAGAAACCCTATGGATTTTAACCCCCGTTGCGGAGTAGATTACGGTCAAAGGGACCGAAGATGAAACACCTCAATCACAAGCTGAATTGCCCACGGTGCGGAACGATCTATCTCGACATTCCGGACAGCGTCACCGACGAGACGCCGATCCACTGCAGCGAATGTGGCGGCCTGATCGGGCGATGGAGTGAACTGGAGCGCGATTTCAACCGCCAGGGCGGGCAGAACGGCGTCTTCGAGATGAAGGACGGCCAGATCCTGCGCAAGGTCTAGGCCGCCGGAACGCACCGCGGCAAACTTGCCACGCCCCTTGATGGACGGCGATTCCACTCATGATTCCAGCAACTTGGGAAGACCACGCCCCTGCCCCATTGGCCCGGCGCAGGCGCTGAAACCGCAGCGCTGTACTGATCTCAAATCCATTTGCGCCGGTAGCCGGAACGGCGTTCAGGCCGGCCGGACAAAGGTCGCAGTTCCCCGGGCGGGGAACAGTCGAGTATCGATTTTTGAAGAGGAAAAGTGGCGCGAGTGACGGGGCTCGAACCCGCGACCTCCGGCGTGACAGGCCGGCACTCTAACCAACTGAGCTACACCCGCGCACTTTCGTACCGAACAATTTGTCCGGCGTGAGCGGTCGTTTAAGGGGTTCGCGGGGTGGTGTCAAGCGGAAGCAGCAAGGAAAAATGCGATTGTGAAAAACTAATCCAACAAATGTTCAAGCGGCGATATTTTCCCTTGCCAAGCCGGCCTGAAACCACTAAACGCTGCCCACACACCCTTGAGGGGGCGATTAGCTCAGTTGGTAGAGCGCTTCGTTTACACCGAAGATGTCGGGAGTTCGAGTCTCTCATCGCCCACCATTCGATCCCACCATTCGATCCCATTGAAATCGACTGACTGCAGGCTGGCCGCGTCGATTGCGGCTCAACCCGCATGTTTCGTCATGAGATCCCGACGGCTTTCCTTGCCTCGGCTTTCCCGTCCCAGAGCGGCATTCCGAGCGATTTGGATACTTCCGGGTCGGTCGTATAGACCGGGAACCCCTTCTCCAGCAGCCTGAGCAGCACTTCGCTGTCGGTTTGCACATGGGAGCGGGAAAGGTTCGCGTCATTATAGATATGGCCGGCGGAATTCGGATTGATGCCGGTTATGATGACCGCTGACGCCCCATTATAAAGAGCGAACAGGACGGCAATCACTCCATTCGAACATTTCGAATAAGCGTCCAGCTCGAACATCTTGATACCGCTCACCGTTTCAATGAGGGCGATGCGCTCGTATCGATTGACGATCCGCAGATCCGCATATCGGTAGTCGAATGTTTCCAGCTGCTGCTCGAGACGCTTTCGTCCCTCGCGCCATAGAAGCACATAAAGCACGCCCGTGCGCTCGCCCTTGAGTACACGTCGGACATGCTGGGCATTCGTATTGGTGCCGTCGAGCTGCCGGCGTTGCATCAGCGTGATATCGGGCACGTCGATGCCCCATGCTTTGGTGACGGCCTGCGACCCATTGATCGTTATGACACGAAACCTGTCGTCGAAATCCGCCGGCAAGTGCGACACCGGCGCTGAACCCACCACCAGAACAGGACCTTCGAAGCGGGTCGGCGCCGTGGGCGGCCTGGACTGACGAAGCAGGTATTTCAACTTCCTGAATAGAAGCTTCGTCGCCTCCGCCAGCGTTTCGCTCATTCACCCATCTCCAGCTGCCTGTGCAATCTATTCACAATGCCTCCTGTTAAACCTGCCCGCCCAAGTTGCACTCAGCGCGTACGTATGGCAAGTCTACGCGCTCTTGCCCGTCTATTCACCACGTCTATCCACGCAGCGACCACTAAGCATCCACGAGAAAAACACTTGAAGAGAAATATCCGGCTGGTGTCATCAAAATCAGAAATCGCGTTTCCCTATCCAGCGAACGAAAGACAGCGTCTGGAGCCAGCTTCACGGACAGTGACTCACAAGCTTCTCAGCCGGTGGCGAACCTTGAGAACCCGGAAGAAGCCAAGCGGAACGCGCCTGATACCACTCAATCCCGACGGGATCAAACCGCTCGCTGCTTCCGATATACCCTTGATATTCCTGACACGGAACAGCCTGCGCTTCCTGGAGTCCTTTTTGACCCATTACCGTGGTCTTGGTGTCACGCGTTTCCTCTGCGTCGACGATCAATCCACTGACGGCACCCGCGAGAAGCTGCTGAACGAGCCCGATGTCGATCTTTTCGGATCCGATGTCCGCTATCGCGAGGCGAAAGGCGGCCTGATGTGGCGCGAGGCTCTCGTTGGCCTGTACGGGACGCAGCGCTGGTATCTGAACGTCGATTGCGACGAATACCTGGTTTATGGCGGCTGCGAGACGAAGAAGCTTCCCGAGTTTATCCAACGCCTCGAAGCAGCCGGGATTCTCCATTGCCCGGCACCGATGATAGACTTCTACCCGGAGGATTCCATCAGCTCTGCCGTCTTCGACGGTAGCAACAATTCGATGCCATGGACCATCGCCAACATGTTCGACCGGAGCGGCTATCGCCTGTTTCGAACCAGCTCCGGCATGATCATGTCGGGCGGCCCGCGCGACCGGGTTCTGGGGCGTCCTGCGATCCATGACGAACTGATGAAATATCCGCTGGTCTATGTCGAACACGACACGACGTTCAGCGTGAGCATACACAAGCCGTGGCCATTCACGCGAAACTTTTCCCCGATCGTCGGTTCGCTCCTGCATTTCAAGTTCTTCAACGAGACCGAAAGTCTGATCAAGGAAGCCATAAGAGATAATCAGTATTACAAGGGCTCGCGTTCCTATAAGAGCATGTTGAAGGCCCTGGATGAGGGCAAGCTTGTCAATCTCAAGTCGGACATCTCTGTCCATTATGAGAACTCCCGGCAACTGGAACAGCTGGGATTCTTCAAGACGCTTTTCTAGCCATCGAACTCTGATCGCGATATTGGTTAGGGGGTACACATCATGAGATTTCCGCGTATTGAGATGCTGACGAAAATTCGCAGATCGATCGTCTATCGCCTCGGGCGGTATCGGCCGCCCGCACATCCCGCCAGATTCGATGGACCCGTTGTCGTCGTCGGCTCGGCTCCCGTATCGAACGTTCCGGAAGGCTTCGACAATCGATATTTCGTGATTTCGGTAAACGGCTCGCAGGTTGTCGCCGGCAATTGGGGCGTCCAAAAACCCGATGCGACTTTCATGCAGTTCAACCAGATCGAAGGGCAGACCGTAAACGCCCAGCAGGTTCGAAAAGTGCTGCGTGGCAGACAGACCGGCCTCCTTTATGTCGTTCGCTGGTCCAAAAGCCTGGAACAGCTTCGGCAGGGATTGGCCGCATTCAATTATTCCTGCGACGAGCTGCGCATGCTGAACCGCTACGGGCGCATGGCGCTCTATGAAGCGGTGGTCGGCAAGCTCAATCTGGAAATTGATGACGACATGAAGTTTTCCAACGGCATCACGGCTGTTCTGTACGCTATTACCAATGGCGCCCAGGCGGTGATCATCACCGGAATAAACCCGTCTTCATCCGGACATGTCTACAATGACGCCAACCTGAAACGTCTGCACGCCGGTACCGACAGGCAGATATTGGAATTGCTCGTCGAGCGTGGCTATCGATTGTTTACGGCCGATGCGGAGGTGGCAAAGGAATGCCGAATTCCGCTTTGGACCGGCGAAACTGCAGCGGCTGGACATTCGGCAGTGGATTCAGCGCGCTGATATTCAAGCCGGCCTGGTATTCCAACCGGACGGCTGGAAGCTGGTCCGGGGCCGTTGCCCCGGACTGCGTAAATCTCAACTCAAATGGGTTTCCAGCCCGGATGCAGCGCATCTGCCTCGGCACGCCATTCATCGCCGTAATCGACGTTCTGCCAATCCTTGAACCAGGGTCCGCCATTGGTGAAATGAACGGCGTTTGGATAGCCTTTCTCCGGCTTCTGGTTCCAGCCTTCCAGCCAGTTCCACTCGACCGGAACTTCACCGATTTCCTCGTCTTTGGCCCATTGCATGCGGTGCAGATATGCGCCGCTTTCCCTGTTGATCAGTTCGGGCGTCAATTGCCGTGTCGAAGGATGCTCGCAATTGAACAGCATGAACGACGACCAGTTCTTTCTCGGATAGTTGGTCTGGATCTGGCCATCCATCTTGGTGCCTTCCTTTGGCGTGTAGTCGTGCTTGACACAGACCACGGCCTTGGATTCATCCCGATATTGCAGCAGTTGCGCTACGTCGGAGAAGAAGAGGAAGTCGCAATCGCAGAACAATGCCCACCCCTTGAAGCCGGCGAGCCAGGGGGTATAGAAGCGAGAATAGGTGAATTCCGTCGACGCAAGCGGATCGATTTCGCGCGAATAGGCGCCGGACTCGACAAGCTCGTTCAGTTTGATCGGTTTGACGCGAACCGGAATAGTGGCGTGCTTCAATATCGTACGTTCGGCGACCTCGAAGGCAATAGGTTCCCGTGAGTCCCAGCCGACATACACGTCAAGTTCATTTTGCATCAGTGCCTCGCTTCAATGCTAGAATCGGATGACCTTATGACAGAATGCCGGGAAAGAAAACTTCGTCCCAGGCCGTCCCTGCGAATCCCCCGGAGGGCTTCATTTACGTCCTGATTGCGCATCCTAAGCCCGTCAAAAGGCAAAAGGCTACCATTACATTCAACTTTCCAGACATTTTCCGTCCCGTTTGAAAAGTTCGACGATGGTTTGTCAAGCCGGAAGTCTTCGTCAGCCGGATCGGGCCGTGAAACCCTCATGATGCCGCGGCAGGACCAGATGTCGCAATGGTCTCCGCTAAAAAACCACATATCTCGGCATAAGTCCCCAAAAGGCGTTTTGGCTGCTCTCCGAGGAGAATGCTGCCGGGCACATTTCACGTTAGGTAAGTTATGAATCATATTGCACTTGCCGCACCTGTCGAGAACGACAAGGAAGCGCAGACGGATTTTCCTGCATATGCCAGAGTATGGACAGTCAGCGAATCCAAGGCCGGCACTCTCACGCAATGTCTTGGCGTTGGAATGCATTTCGACCCTCATCCGGTCGAAAAGATAGTGGTTCGAACCCGTGGGCTTCGCAAACTGATTGCCCGCCCCGTTTTCAAACGGAGCGAAGCCGAACCCGGCATCATCATTTCCTGCGGGTCGCTGCCCGAGCAACACGTGTTGCAGATGCAACAAACCTTCGGTGAACGGCCGCTCACGGTTCATCTTCAGCGGCCGAAGGTGGAAGGCTATGATCTGTGCTTTGTCTCGCGCCATGACTGGACGCCCGAGCTTGCGGAACGGCCAAACTATCATTCCGTGGTCGGCGTTCCTCACCGGGTTTCCCAGAGGGTACTGGCGCCTTTGCGTGACAAGGCCCGCCTCCGCTACGCTCCGAACAACGAGAAAGTCGCCGTCATATTCGTTGGCGGAACAAACGGCGCTTATGCCTATGACGATCGGGCATTGAATGAACTGTCAAACGTGATCCACAAGCTTGTCGAACAGCATTGGCGCGTGCTTGTGTCGACGTCGCGTCGCTCCAGCCCCCAGACCCTTCAAGCATTGCTCGAGCTTCGGAACCCGATGGTCGAAGTGTGGGACAGGACCGGACACAACCCGTTTCTGGACTATATGGCCGCCGCCGATGCCTTCCTGATCGGCAAGGATTCCATCACCATGCCTTGCGAAGCGCTGGTGACGGGAAAACCGGTCTACGCATTGGAACTCACGCACATTCCCGGCGATCGTGTCACCAAATTCGAGAGGTTCCACCACGATCTTCAGGATGTCCTGAAGTTGACGCGCCCCTTCCGGGACGAGATCGCCGACTACGAATACGTCCCGTTGGACGAGACCGGAAGGATCGTCAAGACAATCTCAGCGGCCCTTGCCGCCAATCGTGCCTGAAGTCTGGGCCGGCCCCGGCTTGCCCTGTTTTTGGCGACAGGCTGAAAACAGGGCAAATCCTGCGCAGATGACGGCTGCGAAGACCGGCAGGCCATGCGGAGAAACCTCCATCGCCAGGCCGCCGATCAATGGCCCCAACAGCGCGCCGATGCCCCAGAAGATCGACAGCAAGGCATAGATGCCGAGCAGTTCGTTATCCTTGTAGGCATCGCCGAGCATGGCGATGGTGGTCGTGTAGATACCAACGAAGGCCCCTCCCCATACATAGAGCAGCGGATAGGCCAGCCAGGGATTGGAAAAGGCGATCGGCCACACAAGGGCACCGATGGCCGAGATGACGGACAGTGCGATCAACACTGTTTGGCGAGGCAGCCTGTCGGCAAGCCATCCGATCGGCAATTGCAATGTGATCGCTCCGATCAGCAGCACGGTGAGAAGCAGCGTCGCCGAATCCTCGGTCCAACCAAGCCGTATCGCATAGAGGGGCAGCAAGGTGAGACCCGCAGCCTCGAGCGCAGCATTGAGTGCCGAAGATGCGACCGCCACCGGCACGAGCTTGAGATATCGGAACGGATTGCCCGTTTCTTCCCTCGCCGGCGCTGTCGCCGCCGGCCTGCCGACGAACAGTATGACGCAGGCCACGACGGCGATTGCGGCGCCGATAAGGAATGCGAGAGATTGCTGCCTGCCCACCAGGGTCAGGATGGCAGGCCCCAGAGCGGTGCCGCACGAAAGAGCCGTGACGTAGATGGCCATTGTCGTGCCGCGATTTTTTTGCGCGGCAAGCTGGTTCAGCCAGGTCTCCGAAACAACGAACAGCGTTTCGGATGCTGCTCCGAGCGCGGCGCGCAATGGAAACCATAGCCATAAGAACGGCGCCAAGGGAAACAGGACGAGCAAGCCGCTGGAAGCCAGCAGCGCACCCTTCGCCAGGGCCGGGAACCCCAATCGTTGCGCCAGACGCGGAAGATAGGGCGCGGCCAGAAGAACGCCGATAGCGTACATGGCGCCGTTGGCTCCGATAAAGCCTTCGGAGTAGCCGGCTTCCGCCAGTTCCAGTGCGATCAGGGGCGCGCTGAGGCCGTATGTCAGGCCGAAGATCGCCGCGGTGAGAACGACGATGGCGGTGGCGCGTATATATCCGCTCATTTCGCTGCGGCCCTGCTCTCGTCGCCTTCTGCTGCACGGGCGGCCATGCCCCGGCTCGCGTGAATGGCATCGGAAAGCCTGCTGCGCCACCGCCGGTCGCTATGCTCGACGGTACTGCGCAACAAGCGTGCATAGTCGAGAACCAGTCCCGGCGTCCACGTCATTGCCTCGGCGCGGCCGCGGACGATCCGGAGCAACCAAAATTGCGGATTGCTGATTATCTTCCACAGGTCACGCCAGACATGGCCGGTGTAGGAAGCGCCTTCGACAGCCGCATCGAGCGCCTGAATGACACTTGTCGAGCAATTGCGCGCTGTCAGATTATAGGTATCGTCGCGCGAATAGACCGCCCAGAAAGCCCGTAGCGCAGCCGCATCGAATTTGCGGAATGTCACTTTCTGATCCGGGAAGCACCAGTCGGCCGCCTCCTGGGCCAGCGATATGTTGAACTTGCCGGGAACGTCATTCTCATGTCCCGCCGAAAGCATTGCACGGAAATCGTCGGGACTGTGATCGATATCGCTGGCCGGATAGTGACTGACATAGAGATCGGGCTCCAGTTCAAGCGCGGCATGTCCGGTGGAAATGACACCCTTCTTGTCTACCGCCGCGATATAGCGGTCGATCAGAAGCCGGCGCTCCGGGTCCTTGATGGAACCGACGGCGGTCCAGACATAGACGTTCAAGGCCTGATCGTTGCGATCTGCTGCCCCGTCGCCCGCCGGAATGACCGGCCGCGCAACGCCTCCCTGCCAGTTGCGCGCGGCATAGAGGGGCAGCGACGTTACGGAACCGCCATCGGGCAATTGCCGCAGGGGAAGAGCGAGGCGGACGAGGCCATAGCCGGAGGTCAGCAACAACAGCGCAAAGCAGAACGGCACCGTGAGATGATGCGGCACCGGCCACGACATCAATATTGCCATCGCCAGGCCGACTTCAATCACACCCGCCGCAATGCCGACACGCCAGCGAGGGCTGTGGACGACGAAGGCAGTGCTGATCCTGAACAGGCCATCGATGAGAAATGCAGCGCCGAACACCATGGCCGCGCCGATATTGTCGTCCCAGGGAACATTGAATACCAGGAACGCCGCGACGAGAAAGCTTGCCCCGCGCAGCGCATCGATCCAGTGCTGGCGGAGCCCGAGCGAGGCGGCTGCGGCGATTTCCACCAATCCCTCGACAACCAGGAATATGGCAAGCGTATCGAGGACGACCGAGAGCGCACCATCGCTGAGGTCGAACAGGATGGCCACGCCGAGGAGAATCCAGACAATGCCGGCCACGGTCAACAGCCGCCAGATCGGTTTGAGGGCACGCGCTCCAAGCAGAAGAAAGACGAGACGAATCATATGATTTTCCGTTCCATGCCAATCAATGCTGGCCGGTTAGTTGGGTATTTCGCCGGTTAGTTCGTATTTCCCCGGTTAGTTGGTATTTCCAAAGTATCGATTGCGCAACTTTTCGACAGTGCCGTCTTCCATGCGCTTGAGCAGCTGCAACGTCACCGGCTGTGCGAGGTCGCTGCCGCTGGGAAACGCGAAGCCGTATTTGTCCGGATGGAACAGTCTGCCGACCACTTCCACGTCTTCCGCTGGTCTGGAATGTGCGTAGTATTCGAGGACCGGAGCATCGCCGACAATCGCGTCGATATCTCCGTCGTTCATCGCGGAGACGGCCGCATCCAGATCCGGGTAAGGCCGGGACTCGATCCCTGTTGCCGCGAGGAAGTCCTCGGAAGCGCTGCCCTTGAAAACGCCCACCGTCTTGCCGGGCAGGTCGGCTATGGAGTGTATTCCCCTCTCGACGGCAACCGTTGTCATCACGCTGGTGACCGAGGAGGTCACATAGGCGATTATACCGACGCCAACCAGCATCCATATCGCCTGCCATACACGGCCAATCCAGCCGAACAGGTTTTTGCGGCCACTCGTCTTGCCATTGGTCGCTATCGATATGACGTGATGAAAGCTTTCGGCGGCGCCTTCACGCCAGCGCCTTGGAAAGTCCGGATCGAATTTCCGGTCGAAGAGGGTGAATCCGATCGTCGCCGCAGCAATGACGGCCAGCAGCCAGCCATAGGCACGCAGATGACCCGCGTCCGAAAGACCGGACAGAACACGGTCAAATCCCGATGAACCTCCCTCGCTCGGCACCATGATGCGCAGGCCGGCGTCGTACCAGGGCTGGGTGAAGTCAATGATTTCGGCGCGGGCACGGGTAATGGTGAGGTTGGTGACCGCCGCGTCCACCTCGCCATTTCGCGTGGCATCCACGAGCTCGCGCAAGGTGGGATAAGCCACATAGCGGGTTCCGAGTTTCAGATCGCCCGCGACCGCTTCCCACAGGTCGGCCGCCATCCCATCATATCTGCTATTGTCGGCGATCACGAAGGGGGGACTGACATAGACGCCGACATTCACGAGGCGCGCATCCGGGAGTTGCGCTTGCGCCATGGCCGTTATCGACATGAACAGCGCAAGCAAGAATCCGCCGAACACCGGCACAAGACGCACAAGGCGCATGCGGGACATGGACGCAAAAGCGGGTTTCGTCCTGTACCCTGCCCGTTCCTGCCGTTGCTTCCGGTCGCCTTTCCTACGAACTTCGGGCAGGCTTTGCCATTGCCAACGCTCGGATAGATTCATGCCATAACCTGTCAGCTCATTGATTGAAGCCTTTGGCCCTCATGCAATCGCCAATCAGTTCCTTTTCATCGGTAGCCTGTTCGATGCCATCACTGATGCCTGCGGCGATCGCACTGCCGAAAGACTTGTAATGTTCGTGTTGGCCCTGACCAATTCCGATCGTCGCAGCCCTGGCCTCGTACTTGCATTGAGCCAGCGCCTGATCGGTTTCAGAGCGGGGTGAGTCATCCTTGACCCAGGGTTTGTTATTGCTCACGCATCCAACAAGGGAAAGCGATGCTGCGACGATTGCTGCGCAAACGAAAACGTTATTCATCATAGTCTGCCCCGAATGAATTTTGCTCTGGCTCATGCGGCTTACTAACCCGGGTCGTCGACAAGGCACCCTACCCCATGACAGCCAATATAGTTTCCATGGGTGTCGAAATTCGGCTCGCCCCGTTTGTCGAACTGGGGTCTGTCGTCGATAACCCCATCGGGATTATCGACCTTGCAACCGAGGCCATGGCAACCATTATAGCCACCATGATCCCGGTGGTTACTGGCGGAATGGTGATGGTGCTTGTGCTTGCCGCCTTCCGCCATCCCTTCGATCAGCGCTCCGACGACCGCGCCTGCAATCACGGCTCCGGTGTCATGTCCGCGATGATTATAGGCGCGCGCACCGGGATCGAAGCCATCGCCTCGCCCGTGATGATAGCCGCCGACATCGGCAAAGACACCGGAACAACCCTGGGCGACCCAAAGATACTTGCTCTTGGGATTATAGCCCCAGGTGCGGTTCAAGATGCAGGGACTGCCCGATATCTGGTGGATCAATTGCGGTCTGGAAAGCGGACCGGCATAGCACTCGTCATACTGGTAGTCTCTGGACCGACACTCAACGGTGGATTGCGCTTTCGCTTCCGACACCATGGTAAGTCCGGAAAAAGCGATAGCTGCCACGGCGATATACTGGATCATCATTGCCTGTTCCTTGTGATTTGATTGCTCGTCGTAACGCGACCAGCGCAAATTGGCGGCGCACCCCGGTGCGGATCAGTCTGCGGCCGGCACGGGGCAGCTCATATCCCCCTCCTGGCATTTCAGATAACCCTGAAAGTCCTTGATGCGGGATTGGGTCAGGCTGTCCCTGCACTGGGCGACGAGCATCGGCATCATGCTTCCCCCGGCCGCCCCTGCCGTCTGAAAATCGCACTCCGCATCGCGATATTTTCCCCAGGCCCGTTGTGTTTGAACGAGCAGTTTCCTGGTATCCGCGTCGTCGTTCAGACGGCCCTGGATCTTCTTGTAAAGAGCATTCAGCTTCGCGTCCGATTTCTTGAAAGAGGCATCGGCGCACTGGCTCATGGTTGCTTGATCCTCTGCCCTGGCACATTTGTCCTGAGCGAGCGATGGAGCCGCCATTGCCAATATTCCGGCAGTAACCAAACCCAACAGACGAAGCGAGTTCATTTGATCATATCCCTTCAGAAGGATGTTAAGTTTTGCGTTGAAACCATTGTTCTGGATGCCGGAACGGCGCTGACTCGTGCCAGGAGGCCATGGCGACCGACACTCGCGCGACGCGTTCAGTCGATGACGACCTGTGCGAAACACCGGGCCAGTTTATCCGGTGCCCCGAGCTTCCTTGCCCATTTGATCAGGTCTGGCCTGTCCGATTCATCTGCGAATCCGCCCCACACGTCTCGAAACTGTTTCTTGCTGTTCACGGTCTGGAAGAACATCATCCCGTCATCGGCAATGGGCGTCGAAACATAAGCCGCGCTCCAGTCGCCGCTTTCCAGGATGGCATTGAACTCCACCTTTGCCGGCTTGACCTTGTTACCGACCGCCGCCGCAACCAAAGGGGCATAGGCTTGCTTGCGCGCCTTCGTCAGATCGAGCCTTACGCCCGCGCAGTCATTGGTCGCGGCCAAAGCCGCCGGGAGCGTGGCCCCCAGCCACGCAAGCCCGACAGCGACCATCATGGCACGTCGCCGTGCACTACCACTGAATCCGAACACCCTCACCCCCGTTTACAGATTATTGCAGATGACCGTCCCCGCTTTTGTCGGCGGCGGCAAAGTCCTCCATGACATGATCCATCAGCTCCTTGCGGCTGACGCTGCCATCCTTGTTCTTATCGACCGCAGTAAACTGATCTGCGCTTAGAATGTCGGCCGTTTCCGACTTGCCAAGGGCACCGTTCTTGTCGGCGTCGAGCTTGTCGAACGCACCGGACATGAAAGTCTGATATTCCTGCCGGCTCACGCTTCCATTGTCATTCGTGTCCAGATGATCCTTGTGGCCCTCATGCATCGCCTGTTGTGCCGAGGCTGTTCCGACGCAGAAAAGGAAGAGGGAAACGGTTGTTGTGAATATGGATTTCATCGTTCTTGTCCCTTGCTTCACATCTCAACCGCACGCCAGGCGATTGCCGAGATAGCCACCACCACCGATGCCGACAGCCTCGGCCAGAACGCGACCGCCGCCACCGCCGATCGTGCTTCCGACGAGCCCGCCGACGATCGCACCGCCGACCGTGCCGGCAATGCAGCCGAATTCGGCATTGCGCGCCCGAACGTCCGGACTCGAACTTGACTGGCACCCAGCGATAAGCATCGCGATCGCCGAAACAGCCACAACCCGTGATTTGACCATGTGTCCCTCCTTCCGCACCCTGGGAAACCATCCCCGTGGGCGAGTTTCTCGTGGGTTTCCTTCAATTCAATTGAAAGAGAGCATAAAAACCGTCGAGGATCACCCGCACACGGCCTGTGCGCGGCTCAATAATGGCAAGAATGTGATAATTGGTGGTTTTTTGACAGTATTTAGGCCACAGTAAAACTTACATTAATGATATTCCTACACAAATCGTGATAGCCGAAAGCAGCTTCGGCGGAGAGAATATGTTGTAATCTGGGCACCGCAGTATCCTTCTCCAACCCTTCAGGTCAACGCATGTGAATTTCGTTCGCGCATTAATTGACCTTGAATGTAATTCTAACCCAAAATGTACATCTCGCACTTCCGGCTGTTTTCTGAATTCGGAACCATAGCAGAAATGCGTGAATTCAACTTTTGGAATCTTCCAGCTTTGATCTGAAATGAGCGATTCTCACCAAAGATGAAGGGTTTACAATGTTACAGGGTAGATCGGTAACTTGGGGGCCTCAGGTATTTCTCGGCGATGCTGCCATCAGTTGCACTTATACCGGTCCCAATGAAATCAATTACGTTCAGGCTGCCCACTCCATACTGATACATCTTACGCCGGACGCTGGATGGCAGCTTGCCGTGGACAGTGATCGAAAATCCAGCGGCATTGTCGCGCCGGGGGCAATCGACGTCGCGCCCGCCAACAGCCAGGTCTCGGGCAACTGGACTGGAAGGATGTATGGTCTGCGCATCGATATCGATCAGGCACGGCTCGAGCGGCTGGCCAGCGTAGAATTGGGCAGTGCAGAGTTCGAGTTGCAGCCGCCGGAATTCGGCTTTGTCGACAAGCACCTTCACACGCTCGCCCTGTGGACCCTGAAGGAGCTTAATGACGGGGATTCGTTCAGCACCGAGACTTTGGACGCGTTGGTTACCCTCTCCTATGTCCATGTGCTTCGCAATTATTCCTCATTGGCCGGGCGACCATCGCCGACTGGTGGATTGTCGCCCAAGGTTCTGCGCAAGGTGAAGGACTTCATCCATGCGAACAGGACGAGAAGCCTTACGATAGAAGAACTGGCATCCGTCGCGCTGCTGTCGCCCACGCACTTCCTGCGCGCATTCAGGCAATCGACCGGCCAATCGCCGCACCAGTTCGTATTGGCCGCCCGGCTCGCCCATGCGAGAGAACTCATCCTTACCGGCGACGCGCCGCTCAGCTCAATTGCAATGTCGGCCGGCTTCTCGAGCCATAGCCACATGACTGCCCAGATGAAACGCGCCTGGGGCATCACGCCTTCCGAGATGCGGCGGAAACGCTAGTTCCATTTCGATCCCTTGCATCGGATTCGGCCCGCCTGCAACCGGGCGGATCGGCGGCGCCCGATGGTACGCGCTGCTCAAATCCGCCAGCTGCCAAGTATCTCCTCGGTTTCCGCCGTTTCGACCTGCTGCGACAGGCGCTGGCCATAGAAGAGCTGCATGGCATCATGGGCGGGGTCGGAGGAGCTGCAGACCGCGTCGGTGACTATGACGACGCGGTAGCCGATGTCGATCGCACCCATGACGGTTGCGAGGACGCAGACATCCGTTTCGCCGCCCGATATGATCAGCGTGTTGATCCGGCTGTTCTTCAGGCTCGCGACCAGTTCGCCGGAAAACCACGGCGAATAGACATATTTGTCGATCATCTTCGCCGGCGGCGCATAGGCCGCAAGCTCGGGCACCACGTCCACCAGCTTGCGGTCGAGCCTTTCCAGCGTCATTTCGGGCCATTTCGAATAATAGCGCGACCAGGCGCCGCCGGCCTCCAATGGCTCGTTCGGGGGAATGAAACGGGTGAAGAAGGTCCTGGCCGGGGCATGGGAGACAAGAGCGCGGACATTGGGCATCACACGGTCGAACCAGGCCATCGCCCAGGGGCTGCCACCGCGAAACAGGCCTTGCATGTCCACGCACACATGTGCCGACTGCTCGCCGATGGGCCCGAACCGCAAACCTGTCGCCATTGATACCTCCGCCGCCTCAACGCCCTGCCATGGGTCGAGGTTCCGTAGCGGGCAGCGAGAACGAAAAAGGCCGGGCATCGCTGTCCGGCCTCGGTTGTTCAAGCGATCGGCTTAATGCGCGATCTGGGATGCCGCATCGTCCTCGACCGGGTTCGAAGTCGGCACATGGGCCGGCTCCGTCCATTCGATCGGCTCGGGCTGGCGCACCAGCGCATGCTTGATCACTTCATTGGCATGCTTGACCGGAATGATCTCCAGACCGTTTTTGACATTGTCCGGGATCTCCGCCAGATCCTTGGCGTTTTCCTCCGGGATCAGCACCGTCTTGATGCCGCCGCGCAAGGCAGCCAGCAGCTTTTCCTTCAACCCGCCGATCGGCAGAACCCTGCCGCGCAGGGTGATCTCGCCGGTCATGGCGATATCCTTGCGGACCGGAATGCCGGTGAGGATCGAGACGATCGCCGTTACCATGGCGATACCGGCGGAAGGACCATCCTTCGGCGTCGCACCTTCCGGCACGTGCACGTGGATATCGCGGCGATCGAACAAGGGCGGTTCCACGCCGAAATCGATGGCACGGGAGCGCACATAGGACGCCGCCGCCGAAATCGATTCCTTCATCACGTCGCGAAGATTGCCCGTCACCGTCATGCGGCCCTTGCCGGGCATCATCACGCCTTCGATCGTCAACAGCTCGCCGCCGACCTCGGTCCAGGCCAGGCCAGTGACCACGCCAACCTGATCCTCGCCATCGATCTGTCCGAAACGGAACTTCTCGACACCGAGATAATCATCGATATTGACTTCCGTGACCTTGACCGACTTCTTCTTGGTCTTGAGGATTTCGGTGACGGCCTTGCGGGCAAGCTTCATCAGCTCGCGCTCAAGGTTACGCACACCGGCCTCACGCGTATAGCTGCGGATGATCGCCCGCAACGCGCCCTCGGACACCGAGAATTCCTTCGGCTGCAAGGCATGATCGCGGATGGCCTTCGGCAGGAGATGGCGCTTGGCGATCTCGAGCTTCTCGTCTTCCGTGTAGCCTGCGATACGGATGATCTCCATGCGGTCCATCAGCGGACCGGGGATGTTCAGCGTATTCGCCGTCGTCACGAACATCACGTTCGACAGGTCGTATTCGACCTCGAGATAATGATCCATGAAGGTCGAGTTCTGTTCCGGATCGAGCACCTCGAGCAGCGCCGATGACGGATCGCCACGGAAATCCTGGCCCATCTTGTCGATCTCGTCGAGCAGGAAGAGCGGGTTGGACTTCTTCGCCTTCTTCATCGACTGGATGACCTTGCCGGGCATCGAACCGATATAGGTGCGGCGATGACCGCGAATCTCGGCCTCGTCCCGGACGCCGCCGAGCGACATGCGGACATATTCGCGCCCCGTCGCCTTGGCGATCGAACGCGCGAGCGAGGTCTTGCCGACGCCGGGAGGTCCGACGAGGCAGAGGATCGGGCCCTTGATCTTGGTCGAACGGGCCTGCACCGCGAGATATTCGACGATGCGGTCCTTGACCTTCTCAAGGCCATAATGTTCGGCATCCAGCACCTCGTCGGCGAGGTTCAGGTCATTCTTCACCTTGGAGCGCTTGCCCCACGGGATCGACAACAGCCAGTCGAGATAGTTGCGCACGACCGTTGCTTCGGCCGACATCGGGCTCATCTGCCGCAACTTCTTCAGTTCGGCATGGGCCTTCTCGCGCGCTTCCTTGGAAAGCTTCGTCTTCTTGATGCGCTCTTCCAGTTCGGCTGCCTCGTCGCGGCCGTCTTCGCCGTCGCCGAGTTCCTTCTGGATCGCCTTCATCTGCTCATTGAGGTAGTATTCGCGCTGGGTCTTCTCCATCTGGCGCTTGACGCGCGAGCGGATACGCTTTTCCACCTGGAGCACGGAAATCTCCGACTCCATGAAGGACATCGCCTTCTCCAGCCGCGCGCGGACGGAGAGAATGGACAGCATGTCCTGCTTTTCCGGTATCTTGATCGCCAGATGCGAGGCGACCGTATCGGCAAGCTTCGAATAATCGTCGATCTGCCCGGCGGCGCCAACCACCTCGGGGGAAATCTTCTTGTTCAGCTTCACATAGTTTTCGAAGTCGGCGACCACCGAGCGCGCAAGGGCCTCGATCTCCACCGGATCTTCCTCCGGCTCGACCAGGGTCGTCGCATTGGCTTCGTGATAGTCGCTGCGCTCGCTGAAACCGGTGATCTCGGCACGCGCAATGCCCTCGACCAGAACCTTTACGGTTCCATCCGGCAGCTTCAGCAGCTGCAGGACATTGGCAATCGTGCCAACGGTGTAGATTGCATCGGCCTGGGGATCGTCATCGGCAGCATTCTTCTGCGTCGCGAGCAGGATCTGCTTGTCGACGCCCATCACTTCCTCAAGCGCGCGGATGGACTTCTCGCGGCCGACGAAGAGCGGAACGATCATGTGTGGGAAGACAACGATATCGCGCAACGGCAGAA
This sequence comes from Phyllobacterium sp. 0TCS1.6A, assembly GCF_026420825.1. Lineage (NCBI taxonomy): Bacteria > Pseudomonadati > Pseudomonadota > Alphaproteobacteria > Hyphomicrobiales > Phyllobacteriaceae > Phyllobacterium > Phyllobacterium sp. 0TCS1.6A. The sequence goes on along the minus strand of NZ_JAPMAB010000007.1, from coordinate 230,576 downwards.
CGGCATAAAGCCCGGTCTCGCCACCCGCTGGTGTCTTCTTGCTTGGAACCGTCATTTCATGTCCTTTCTCAGGCCATCTGGCCAGATCGCCACCTCGGGTACCCTTTTGCCGGTTTCCAGGACCTGCTTATTGCTAAGTCCGGCTCACGAAACCGCGCCTTGAGCGGCGTACCACCGATTGTTTGGCTTAACACTTACTTGGAGTGACGACCCTCCGGTTTCAAGTCGCCGCGTCCCAAGCACATTCACAGAATCGTAATTATCCTGCGCCCACCGCGCCGCTAACGCAATATTGCCGCTTGCAGTGCACAGGAAAACTGAGGGCTGAAAACGAAAAAGCTCCGCACGATGCGGAGCCCTTCCGGCAGATGGCGCGATTTCCGTTGCTTCAGGCGGAAACATTGCCTTTTTCTTCCTTGCGTTCGGCGTAGATGTAGAGCGGACGGGAGTTCCCCTCCACCACATCTCCCGAAATGACGACCTCCTGCACTCCGTCGAGAGTGGGCAGTTCGTACATCGTGTCGAGGAGAATCTTCTCCATGATCGAGCGAAGTCCGCGAGCACCCGTCTTGCGGGCGATGGCCTTGCGGGCGATCGCCTTCAACGCATCCTCATGGAACGTCAGCTCGACGTTCTCCATGTCGAACAGCCGCTGGTACTGCTTGACGAGCGCGTTCTTCGGTTCGGACAGGATCTGGACCAGGGCGACCTCGTCGAGATCTTCCAAAGTCGCGATCACCGGCAGACGGCCGACGAATTCCGGGATGAGGCCGAATTTCAGCAGGTCCTCCGGCTCGAGCTCGCGGAAGATGGCGCCGACGCGGCGGTCATCCGGAGCCTTGACGGCGGCGCTGAAACCGATCGAGGTTTTCTCGCCCCTTGCCGAGATGATCTTGTCCAGACCGGCAAAGGCACCGCCGCAGATGAACAGGATGTTGGTGGTATCCACCTGCAGGAATTCCTGCTGCGGATGCTTGCGTCCACCCTGGGGCGGAACCGAGGCCACCGTGCCTTCCATGATCTTCAGAAGCGCCTGCTGGACACCCTCGCCCGAAACGTCCCGGGTGATCGAAGGATTGTCCGACTTGCGGCTGATCTTGTCGACCTCGTCGATGTAGACAATGCCGCGCTGGGCACGCTCGACATTGTAGTCCGCCGACTGGAGCAGCTTCAATATGATGTTCTCGACATCCTCGCCCACATAGCCGGCCTCCGTAAGGGTCGTCGCGTCCGCCATGGTGAACGGCACGTCGATGATCCGCGCCAGCGACTGGGCCAGATAGGTCTTGCCGCAACCGGTCGGGCCAACCAGAAGGATGTTGGATTTCGCCAGTTCGACTTCATTGTTTTTCGATGCGTGCGCCAACCGCTTGTAATGGTTGTGCACCGCGACGGAGAGAACACGCTTGGCATGGTTCTGGCCGATGACGTAATCATCGAGAACAGCCATGATTTCCTGCGGCGTCGGGACGCCTTCACGGGATTTTACCAGGGAGGATTTGTTTTCCTCGCGGATAATGTCCATGCACAATTCGACGCATTCATCGCAGATGAAAACCGTCGGGCCCGCGATCAGTTTGCGGACTTCATGCTGGCTCTTCCCGCAAAACGAGCAATAAAGCGTATTCTTGGAATCGCCGCCGCCGTTGCTGACTTTGCTCATTTGCAGTTTCCTTTCAGTACCGGCCCTTCTCTCCTGGGCCGCCACTTCCAAATGGGGAAGTGATTCGTAGTTCTGGTACGATAGCTGTGACTAACTCACCAATAACTTAACGTAACGACTGCTGGCTTCTATGCAAGCCGCATCTGTGGCAGAAAATCCGCAACCGGGTCAAAAAAAGTTCATTTTCGACCCGGGCGGGTCATTTTAGCCGGGTTACTTGGCGTCACCTTCCACGATCGCGCGGGATTCGAGCAGCTTGTCGACCAGGCCGAACTCGACTGATTCCTCTGCGGTCATGAAATGATCGCGATCCAGCGTCCTCTCGATCGTGTCATAGTCACGACCGGTATGCTTGACGTAGATCTCGTTCAGGCGGCGCTTCATCTTGATGATATCCTGGGCGTGACGCTCGATATCGGAGGCCTGGCCCTGGAAACCGCCCGAGGGCTGGTGCAGCATGATGCGCGCATTCGGCAGGACGAAACGCATGTCCTTTTCGCCGGCCGTCAGCAGGAGCGAGCCCATGGAGGCGGCCTGGCCGAAGCAGAGCGTGGAGACTGCGGGCCGGATGAACTGCATCGTATCGTAGATCGCCATGCCGGAGGTCACGACGCCGCCTGGCGAATTGATGTAGAGGTTGATTTCCTTCTTCGGGTTTTCCGATTCAAGGAACAGCAGCTGCGCGCAGATAAGCGACGACATGCCGTCCTCAATCGGGCCGGTAATGAAGATAATGCGTTCTTTCAGCAGGCGCGAGAAAATATCATAGGCCCGCTCGCCCCGGTTGGTCTGCTCGACGACCATAGGCACGAGGTTCATAGCTGTTTCGATTGGATCTCTCATCGGTGGGCCTCAGCTTTTAGGGAATGCAAGGCGGAAGCTGCCTCGGATTCGTGGATCAACATTCCCTACATAGGGCGTCGATACCCGTCTTCGCAAGATGTTCCCTCGCCATTGCGCATATCAGGGTGAATCGCGCCGATCGCTAATCCGCCTCGGCGCGCAGCCAGCGCTTCAGGCCCTCGAAATCGCCATTGCCGACCGTCCGCGCCGGCGATCTGTTGTGCGGTCTTCGATATCTCGCGCATCCCCAGGTTTTTACGACCCTGGCTTTGGCCACCCCGGTCTGGGACCACTATCGTTCTTCACCCTTCACGAAGCCGTGAACTTTAACTTGACTCTTTTTATCATGTTAATCTATACATGCGATTACTGACGCTACGGCAAACGTTAATTCGAAATTTGAAATAATATTTGCGCTGTGCAGCGTGTATTCACGCCTATTGACAGTGATTTTAGAAATGTTCCAAGAAAATATCTCGACAGATGACAACCCTATATTGTCAGCGATGCTGGAGAACAAGCGCAGGCTCATCACCATAGCTGAGCGTGTGCTGCAATCGAAAATACAGGCGGAAGATATATTTCATGACGCCGTGGTGAAGGCATGCGGCATGAGAACCGGCTGCATCCATTGTCCGATGGGATATGCCTGCCGGATGATCCACAATCTGGCGCTTGACGAGGTGCGCAAACGCCAGTCGGAGCGGCGCAAGCTGGTGCCGCTGGATGATATCGATACGATCCCCGCTGCGGGCGTCGATGCGCTGGACTGCATGATCGGGGCAGAGGCGCTGGAACGGGTGCTGTCCTGTCTCGACGATCTGCCGCGGCGTACGCATGATGCCTTCCTGCGCCATCGCGTCGAAGGCGTGCCGCAGAAGGAGATCGCCGCCGAACTCGGGGTCTCGACGACACTCGTCAATTTCATGATCCGGGACGCGCATCGTCACTGCCGGGCCCGGTTCAATTCTGCCTGAGCGTCTTGCCCGAGCGCAGGAGCAAAAAAGCGAATATCGGCCCGCCCAGCAGCGTCGCGGTCAGCCCCGTCGGCAGTTGCCACGGGAAATATATGGTGCGACCGATGAAATCCGCCACTGCCATCAGCAGCGCCCCGAACAGCGCCGAGCCCCATATGTGCCGGACGCCACGCACCAGCCCCGCCTTCTGCGCCAGATGCGGCGCCATCAGGCCGACAAAGCTCAATGGCCCGACGGCCAGCGTTGCGATCGCCGTCGAAAGCGCGGCGAAGCCGAGCGTCAGGGCCCTGAACAGGCGGACATTCACGCCGCGGGAGCGCGCTGCGCCCTCACCGAGGCCGTAAAGCTGTAACGGCCGTGTGAATAACAGCGCCAGGCTTAGCGCGACGGCTGCGCAGACTGTGGAAATGACCGCCGTTTCGCCGCTTGTCGCGTAGGTCGATCCGACCATCCAGTTCAGGAGCGAGGCAGCGCGAGGATCGCCGCTGGCGAGGATGACCGAGAACAGCGCCGTGAGAAACGCCCCCAGCGAGACGCCGATGATGAGGAACTGGTTGCTCGACTGCGCCTTGCGCAGGCTCATCGCCAGCAGCAATGCGAGGACGATGGCGGCCCCGAGAAAGCCTCCGAACAATCGCTGGCCGTAATCCGGCGCCGAAACCAGAAACAGCGTGCCGAGCAGGCCCATGGCGGTGCCGGCGCTGACGCCAAGCACTTCGGGACTGGCCATCGGATTGCCCGTCAGGCGCTGCAGGAGGCTGCCCGCAACCGCCAGCAGAACACCGGCGGAAATTGCCGCGAGAAGCCGCGGCCAGCGCCATTGAAGGAGGCTTTCCAGCGTCGCGCCCGTCTGCAGGGTCCATGATGCGTCGATGTCCCGCCCGACCATGATCGCCACGACGCAGGCTGCCAGCACCAGCGCCACAAGGACGGCGAGGATCAGGCCCGGCCTGCGGCTGGGCGCCTGGCCCTGCTGTGCCGCGGGCGTGCCCTGGACCATCGACTTGCCGCGGAGCATCACCAGCATCAGGATCGGCACGCCCGCCAGGGCGGTGACCGCGCCCGTGGGCAAGGAGACGCCGCCAAGCGATAGTTGCAATTGCAACAATTGGTCGATCAGCAGCAGCAGGCCCGCGCCGATGAGCGGCGCCAATGCCAGCCGGTGGCGGATATGGCGGGCGCCCGTTGCCCGCGCGATCACGGGGGCAGCGAGGCCGAGGAAGCCGATTATGCCGACCGAACTGACGGTGAAGGCCGTCAGTGTCACTGCCACGAAGATCACTGATGCACGGATGAGCGGCAGCTTCATGCCGAGGCTGCGGGCAGTTTCGCCAAGCGTGAGCAGGCTCAATTGCCGTGCCAGGAAATAGGCGCAAAGGCTTGCAATCATTATCTTCGGCGCCAATCGTCCGACCTCGCGCCAATCATTCTGGTTGAGCGAGCCGCCGCCCCAGATGAACAGGCCGGTGAGATAGTGATCCTTCATCTGCGCCAGCACCATGACCATGGCGCTGCAATAGAGCCCGAGCACGAGGCCGACGAGGATCACCGCCACGGGATTGAACTGAAATCGCCAGGCGACCGAAAAGACGACGAGCATGGCTGCGAAGCCGCCAAAGGCCGTCACCAGATCCCGGTTCCAGCCAAGCAGCGCCGGAAACCAGACCAGCATGATGGCGAGCGCCAGTTGCGCCCCGGCCTCTATCCCGATCGTCGATGGCGAAGCCAATGGATTGTGCAGCACATGCTGCAGCAAAGTGCCCGACAGGCCAAGCGCGAAGCCGCAGACGACCGACATGGCAAGGCGCGGCAGCAATCCGTAATAGAGGAGCACCGCCCGGCTGTCGCTGATGTCCGGCGGGGTGAACGCCGCATCCACGCCGAGCGAAGCGAGGAGCGGCCCGATATTGAACGCCGCCACCCATGCGGCAAGCATCCAGATGGCCCCGGTGAAGGCGAGGCTGCGCCAAGGTCCGGCCATGTTGCTCAAGCCTCCGCCAGGAGGCGCGCAAAGCGCGAATAGGAGGGCAAGGTGCCAAACATCAGGACACTCGCTATCCGCTGCGCATTGCCGCTGCGCACGAAGGGCATCGCCTGCCAGAGCGGGCTTTCCGGCAGGGTGGCGAGAACATCCGGAGGAACGGGATCCATATAGAACACCCTGCTGTCGCCGAGCGTCATCAGTTCGCTCAGGCCGGCATCGCTGAAGCCCCATTCATTGGTCGGCATCGTCCAGCCATTCCTGAGGTCGAGCTGGTCGAACACGTCCTGAAAAATTCCACCGGGCCCATAGACGCGCAGATTGCGGGCATCGAGAAAACTCACCACGGTGACGCCGCGATCCCTGAGATGACCGGCCTGCTCCCGCGCGCGGGCGAGTTCTGCCTCCGTCCGGCCGATCAGAGCCTCCGCTGCGGCCTTCCGCCCAAGAATATCGCCCAATTGCCTCGTCGCCTCGACGATATGCGGCATGGGCGATGAACCGATGGCATGAATGGGATAGGATTGCACCGGCGCGATCGTTTCCAGCTGCGGACGCACCCATTCGAGATAAGGCGTCGAAATGATGAGATCGGGCTTCAGGAGTTGCAGCATTTCCATGTTGAGCTCCTGGTTGGAACCCACATTGGCAATGCCCGCAGGAAGAATGGGCTCCATAACCCAATCCGGCCAGCTCGCCGGATCGATGAGGCCTGCCGGTACCGCACCGAGTTCCAGCAGCGTCTGGGCAAGGCCGTAATCGAGCGAAACGATGCGCATCGGCGCAGCCCGGGCCACCGACGGAATACCCGCCAGCAGCGCCATGCCTCCGGCCAGCACCTCACGACGGCGTAGCTTCCCGCTCGATATGCTGTCCACGGCCAACCTCAGAATTTCGCCGACAATATGCCCTTTATCACACGGCCTTCGCCGTAGATGCAGTACGGATCGCCGGCATCGTCGGCTGAGCAATTGCCGAAATAGGTCTTGTCGAAGAGATTGCTGGCCTTGAGCGTGCCTTTCCAGCCGTTCCGCTCATAGGAAAGCTGCGCATCGACCAGCGTATAGGCGTCGATGTCGACCTTGTTGGCATTGTCACCGAAGCTGCTGCCCATGTAGCGGACGCCGGCGCCAACCGCGAGCCCCTTCAGCGGCCCGTCCTGGAAGTCGTATTTCGCCCAGATGGACGCCTGGTGCTCCGGCACGAGCGAGGGCTGCATGCCCACTTCACCCGGCGTATTGCTCGACGTGATCTCGGCATCGAGATAGGTGTAGCTCGTGGTCATGCTGACGCCGTGGAAGAGATTGAGCGCGGCTTCGATCTCGACGCCCTGGTGGCGCACCTCGCCGGTCTGGATCGTGTTCTCCGGATTGGCGGGATCGGGCGTGTTGATGTTCGTCTTGGTGATCTGGAATACGGAGGCCGTTACGCTGCCCGGCAGGAAGCCCGGCTCATATTTGACGCCGGCCTCATATTGCCGCCCCTTGGAGGGCTCGAAGCTTTTGCCTTCCGCATCGACGCCGATATTGCTTTTGAAGGAGCTCGAATAGCTGATGTAGGGCGTCAGACCATTGTCGAAGAGATAGCCGATTCCAACCTGGCCGGTGAAGGCATTGTCGGACTGGTCGGAACTCGCGCTGTCGTCGAGCCTGTTATGCGTCTTCGTTTCGATCCAGGCCTGCCGCCCGCCGAGCGTCAGCAGCCAATGATCGTCGAACTTGGCATGCGTCTGCGCATAGATGCCGAACTGGTCGATCGTCTGTTTCAAATCTTCATATATGGGCGGATCGGAGGGGTCGACTCCGTAGACAGGATTGACGATGCCGAGCGTCGGGCCATCTCCGGAGCCCTTCTGCCCGTCGACGCCGAAGCGGTTATAGTCGAGGCCGATCAGCAACTCGTTCTCGAACCGCCCGGATTCGTATTTGTAGATGGCATTGTTGTCGACGCTGAAGATGGAGGCGCGCTGATCCACGGTGAAAGCGGTACGCGACATCGTCACGTCGTCGATCATTTTGTTGTAATACAGGTGCTTGTAATCCGTGTCCTCGGCGGTGTAGCGCAGCTTCTGCACCACCTTCCAGGCATCGTTGAACTCATGGCTGAACTCATAGCCGATGGAGCCGTGGTTCGCTTCGAACTTGTCGAAATCCGGATCGCCCGTCGAGAAGCTGCGACCGAGCCTGCCGTAGGCAGCAGGATATTGCACGCCGGACAGCGGCACGAACGAGTTCGGCGTGAGATCGTCCCACTGATAATTTGCAAGGATGGTCAAGGATGTGTCGGCGCTCGGCGACCAGGTAAGGGCCGGAGCGATGAAGACACGGTTGTTCCTGGAATAGTCCTTCTCCTGCTCGCCATCGCGGAAAAGCCCTGTCAGTCGATAGGACCAGATGCCCTCGCTGTCCAGGGGCCCGCCGGCATCGAGCCCCACCTCGTAGGTATTGAACGAGCCATAGGAGGCGAAAGCATTATAGAGCGGCGCTTTCGTCGGCCGCTTGGTGATCCCATTGATCAGGCCGCCGACCTCGTTCTCGCCATAGAGAACGGAGGACGGACCCTTTAATACTTCAACCCTTTCAAGGCCATAGGGCTCGATCTTGAAGCCTGAGAAATCGTTCGTCCGCTGCGTCAGGCCATCGCGGAAGATGGAATCGCTTCCTGCCGCGAAACCGCGAATATTGACCTGGGTGAACCTGTCGTCCACGCCCCAGGGAGATGCGGTGACGCCGGCCGTATAGGCCAGGGTGTCCTCGATGCGCTGCGACGGGCGATCCTCCATCTGCTTGCTGGTGATAACCGACACCGATTGCGGAATTTCGCGCAGCGGCGTTTCCACCTTGGCGCCCGTCGTCGCATCCTTGGCAACATAGCCATTGCCGGCGTCGCCGCCATCGCTCTCGATGGTGATCGTCTCCAGCCGGATCGAACTCGCGTCCTGCGCAAAACCCTGCTGACCGAGCAATGTGGTGGCGATGGCAGTGGTTAGAAAGAGCGCGCGCCGGTTACCCGAATAATTCAATGACGTCGTGCATCCCCGCATGACATACTCCTTAAAATAAAAACTTGACTAGGATTCTCAAATTAAAACATGAGTAGTTAATTCATGTTATTGAAGTCAAGGGCTGTTTCGGATTTATTCGCGGCCCTGACCATCCGCGGCAAGGATCAGAGCCGCGCCGACTCCAGCGCCTGCTGGATGTCCGTCCACAGCATGTCCGGATCTTCCAGCCCCGCCGTGATGCGGATGGTCTGAGGGCTAACGCCGAAATGGATGAAGGAGGTCGCCCGGTCCGGGATCTGCAGCGCCGCCTTGGCCGGGACGACGAGCGTCTCGGGCCCGCCCCAGCTCACGCCAAGCCGTATGTGCCGCAGTCCGTTGACGAAGCGGGCAATGTCGATGTCCGGATTGACATCGAACGCGAAGAGACCGCCATAGCCCGTCAGCGTCTTCGCGCCCGGATGGTCGGAAAATGCCGGATGGCGCACAAGCGCGATGTCCCCGTGCGCGCGAAGCTGTTTGGCCAGCAGCAGGCCGCTGTTCATATGTTCCTTCAACCTGACCCGCAGCGTCCGCATGCCGCGCAGGAGCAGCCAGGCCTCGAATGGCGACAGTTTGGCGCCGATATAGGGATAGGTCGAGCTGTTGATCTTCGCGATGAGCTCGCGCGGGCCGACCACGACGCCCGCCACCGTATCGCTGTGACCGCCCAGATATTTCGATGCGGCATGGATGACGATATCGACGCCGTGGCTGATCGGCTTCTGGTAAAGCGGCGTCGCCCAGGAATTGTCGATGATCGACACCACGCCCTCTTCGCGAGCCATGGCGGCAAGCGCCTCGATGTCCTGCAGTTCGAAGACCATGGAGGTCGGGTTTTCCAGATAGAGCAGCTTGGCGCCCCGCAAGGCCGCCCTCACCTCGTCATGGTCGGACGGATCGACGAAATCGACCGCCACGCCGAACCTGCTCATCAGCTTGACCAGCAGGCGATAGACATCGTTGTAGAGATGCCTGACGGCAACGACGCGGTCCCCTGCCTCGACGAATGCCAGGATCGTCGCGGTGATCGCGGCCGTACCGCTCGAAAAGCCGCGCCCGTCCTCGGTGCCTTCGAGGCGCGCCGTCAGGAGTTCGAATTCGCGCACGGTCGGATTGTCGCCGCGCGAATATATGTAGTTCCGGCTGCGCCCGGCGAAGACATCCTCCATCGCTTCATAGCTGTCATAGGTGAACAGCGAAGTCTGGAAGATGGGCGGCGACACGGCGTTGAAGGCCGCCTCGTCGACGGGCGATATGAGATCGTCCGGCATTGCCGACGGGCCGAATTCACGGGGCGGGATGGATTTGTTCATGGCGTCCTCGGGTGCGGATGAATTTGCAACGGGTTGGGCAAACGGGATCAGGATGCGGGAACCCAGAGCCTGTCGCCGAAGAACCGCTCGCGCGTCAGCATGACCAGCATGGCGCGCTTATGCGGAAAGTCGAACTGCTTGACCTTGGCAAAGCCGGAGCGGTCGAGATTTCTGATCTGCTGCTCGTGCGTGGCCCGCGGCTCGCCGACGATGCGCTGCGTTCGCGGCTCGTCGAGAAAGATGAAGTGCATCAGCGACGGCAGCCATGCCGTCAGCCATTTCCTGCCGCGAAAATCCGGCTCGCCGACTGCGACATGCCAGCCGCGGTCGTAGTCCTGCGCGTCATAATAGGGTCCGAGACGGTTTTCCTTGGCCCAATAGACCTCGAAATAGCCGAATGGCACATCATCGAAACAGCCGATCAGGGCGAGGACATGCGGGTCGTCATGGCGCTCCCGCAATATCGCCCGGTGCTTTTCCAGCGTTCCGCCATCCTCCCAGACGACATTGACCGTTTCGTCATTCATCCAGCGATGAAAATGCGGGGCATCCGCCTCCGGCTCGGCCACGCGGAACGAAATTCTCTGCCCGAGCCAAGGAATGTAGCGTTCATAGACCGTACCTGCGGGCTTGGGCGGCCGCTTCGGGTGGTAACGGCCATTGCTCAACACATGGAGCTGCGGATGCGGATAGCCCGGCTCGGCGATCCATGGGTTCGGCCATTGCCAGAACGCGCGCGGATCGACCAGCACCCTGTCGCCGGAGCGGAGACCGAAATGGCCGATCGGCAGATCATGCAGCTCGACGGCCTCGATCTCGCGCGACTGCGCCGAAAGATATTCGACTGCTGCAGCGGCAATGATTTCCGCCGCCTGTGCTTCGATATCCGGCAGCTGGACCGAAACGCCATGCGCCTGCCTATCGATAGGTAGGCGATGCACGCCGGCGGTCGTCGATAGCAGCAGCTCGCCCGTCCCTTGCTCGCTCGCGGATCGGAGGAAGCTGGAACTGCGCGACGATATCTCGGCGTCGGCAACGGCTGCAATTTTCGTCTGAACGGTCATGAGTACTCCCGCATTCGCTGAAAGCCGCACATGCGGCATTGCCAGAAAGCCGCATGTGCGGCAGTTGCCAGAGTGACGAAGCGGGCGGCGCGCAATTTAGTCTCCGTCCGAAAAATTTCTTCACTACCGCCTAAATCGCCGCCGGGGTGATCCGTCTTTGAGGCAGGTCTTACGCTTCAAGGAGCAACCACCATGCCCAATGCCGAGACGCTGCCAGAGATCTGGAGCATCGTCCGCGATCAGGAACACCGCTATTCCGTGTGGTCTAACGACAAGCCGCTGCCCGTCGGCTGGACCTTCGTGGAGTTCAGCGGCAGCCGTGACGAATGCCTGGCCGAGATCAAGCGGATCTGGGTGGACCCCCGGCCGCTTGGCCTGCGCCAAGCCATGGCAAATGCCGCGCCATCCGCGCCGCAAATCGAGCGATGACATCATGAACAAGCCATTCACCCAGCCGCATGCGGATCAGTCGATCGCCTTGACGTCTGCACCCGACAGCCATCCCCTCACCCTTGCCCAGAAGCGGATCTGGTCGCTGCACCAGATCGGCAACAACACGGTCTTCCCGCCGCAAATCCTCACTCTGCGCTGGAGCCCCAAGGTCAGGCTCGATCAATTGCAAGCTGCGCTCGCCACGCTGGCGGCGCGGCATGACGCCTTGCGCGTCCGTTTCCACCGCTTTGCCGGCGGGCGCATCGAACTCTCCGCGCCGGCGGATGTGCAACCACCGATGGAAATCCTTGGCAGCGAAAGCAACCCGCTGCGGGGGCGCGAGGTGGAAGACGCGGCGGCAGCCTTTGCCGCACGGGCTTTCGACCTGCTCAACGGTTCCGCCTCGCGCTTCCAGCTTGTCATGGCCGAAAACGGCCTGGTGTCGACACTTGTCCTGCACCCGATCGTCTGCGACTGCGGTGCGGCAGCCACGCTGCGCGAGGACCTGATCGCTTGCGTGGCAGGCCAGGAACTGCCCGTTGTCGCCGGTGATTTCCTCGCCCGCGGCGCTGCGGAAGAGCGCTATCTTGAAACGGCGGAACTTGCCGCATCGCTGCAATATTGGCGCCAGACGATCGGCGAGGAATATAGCGCAGCCACCCTGCCGACGCGCTTCAATGCCACGAGCTATGCCGGCGCCGCCCGCCACCACCTGCGCTTCGCCATCGATGAGGCCCTCTGGGGTGCCACCAAGGATTTCGCGCGCCGCCATGCACTTGGCCCGGACCAAATCCTCATGGCCGCCTTCGCCATTCTGCTCGCGCGCTGCGGCGGCAATTATTCGCCGCTGCTTGGCACTTTGCTGGCCGGGCAGACCCGCAGCATCGCCCGAACCGAACAGATCCTGCCGCTTCGACTGGAGCTGTCGTCGCGCATGACCATTCTCGAAGTCTGCACCGCGCTTCGATCAGCCGTTGCCGACGCCATCCGGAACATCGTTCCATTCGAGCGCCTGATCCAGGAAATCCAGGCGCATGAGGAGCGCGAGCAGGATGCTTTCGTCAAATCGCTGTTCGAGTTCCGGCCAAGGCCGGCGCCGTCCGCACTCGCCACTGACGATGCGGCCCCGGCGGTCCGCTCAGATGTGGAACTGGCGCTTGTCGCAACGCCCGGTTCCGGCGGCGGGATCGAGGCGTTGTTCGACTATGCGGACGGCATCTACCAGCCGGAACTGATCGAGCGTGCGGCGCTACATTTCGAGCGCATCCTCGCCCAGGCGATCGCCGCCGATACGGTGCGCATCAAGGATATCGCACTCGTTTCCAATGACGAGATCGCGGTTCTGTCCGCCCCCTATGCGGATGACGGCGTCAATGATGACAGGCCGGTCCATGACCACATCTCCGCCCACGCCCGGCAGGATCCGGAGCGGACGGCGATCATCCATGGCGACGAAATCTGGACGCATGGCCGTCTTGAACAGAGCGCGAACCGGCTGGCGCATCACCTCTTGAGGCTTGGCGTCGGCGCCGATGTCAGCGTCGCGATTGCCGTGAAGCGCTCGCCGGAGGCGATCATGGGCATACTCGCCACGCTCAAGGCAGGCGGCGCCTACATACCGGTGGAGCCGGATCACCCGACGAGCCGCAACCATCACATCCTGCGCGATGGCGGCGTCAAGGTGATACTCACCAACAGCTGGTTGCTCGACCGTATTCCCGACGGTCTCGATGCGATCATCCTAGAGCTCGACCGGCTCGACCTGTCCGGCGAGCCGATCACGCCGCCGGACGTGGCGATCCACAAGGACCAGCTTGCCTATATCATGTATACGTCGGGCTCCACCGGCCTGCCGAAGGGCGTCGCCGTCGAGCATGGGCCGCTGACGCATCACATCCAGAACACCTCGCGCGTCTACGGCATGAGCGAGATTTCACGCGAATTGCCGTTTCTGCCGTTCAGCTCGGATGGCGGCCATGAAAGATGGATGAACCCGCTCATGGAAGGCGGCAGCATCATCCTTCCCGATCAGCCGCTCTGGACGCCGGAGGAGACATTGACCGCGATGCGCAAGCATGGCGCCAACAATGCCAGCATTCCGACGACCTATCTGCAGCAACTGGCGGAATGGGCCGACGCCACGGACAGCGCTCCGCCGATGCGGCTCTATTCCTTCGGCGGCGAGGGCCTGGCGCAGCAGACATTCGACCTTCTGTCCACGGCGCTCAAATCCGAATGGCTGATCAATGGCTACGGGCCGACCGAAACGATCATGACGCCGATGGTCTGGAAGGTCCGGGCCGGCGAGAAATTCGAGGGCACCTATGCGCCCATCGGCCGTGCCGTCGGCAATCGCCGCGTCTATGTGCTCGATCCCGACCTCAATCCATGCCCGATCGGCGTCACCGGCGAACTCTATATCGGCGGCGAAGGCGTCGCGCGGGGCTATATCGGCAAGGCCGACATTACCGCCGACCGCTTCATTCCCGACCCGTTTTCGAACGAAGGCGGCCGCCTGTACCGTTCGGGCGACCTGACACGCTGGCGCGAAGACGGCACGGTCGAATTCGTCGGACGCGTCGATCACCAGGTCAAGCTCAGGGGCTATCGCATCGAACTCGGCGAGATCGAAGCGGCGCTGTTGCAGGACCGGTCCGTCGGCGAGGCGCTGGTGGTACTGCGCGACGACGAAGCGACGCAGCAGAAGATGCTCGTCGCCTATGTCGTTGCCAAACAGGGCGCGGACATCGATATTCCCGCTCTCTCGGCCGCGCTCGAACGGGCGCTTCCGGCCTATATGGTGCCGTCGGCGATCATGCCTCTGGCCGCCATGCCCATCAACCCGAACAGCAAGCTCGACCGTTTCGCGCTTCCCGCGCCGGCCCCTGTGCAACGGCAGATCGTGATGCCTGCCACCGCATTGGAGGAGGAGATACTCGACATCTGGCGAGAGATCCTCAATGTCGATCCGATCAGCGTCGAGGACAATTTCTTCGCCATTGGCGGAAACTCCCTCGGCGCGATCCGCATCCTGTCGGCGCTGCGCCGGCAGAAGCCGCAGACCCCGGCGACCATCGCCGACCTCTTCAACAATCCGACCATCCGTTCATTTGCGGCCGTCCTCGAGCGCGAGGACGGCAAGGCGGGGAGCGAAGTCATCGTCCTGCGGGCTTCAGGCACAAGGCCGATACTCTATTGCTTTCCCGGCCTGCTCGTCAGCACCCGCGAATATGTCAGGCTGGTCGACTATCTCGGTCCCGACCAGCCGGCGACAGGCTTCATCTGCTATTCGCTGTCGGAAAAGAAGGAGATCGGCGCCTCGGTCGACGAAATCATCGAAAGCTATGTCGATTACATCCGCCGCACCAGTGCCGGCCAACCCTGCTATTTCCTCGGCTGGTCATGGGGTGGCCTGCTCGCCTATGAAGCAGCGCGCAGGCTTGGAAACGATATCGACCTGAGGCTGATCACCATGGTCGATGTCTGCGATCTCGGCACCGAATTCGCCATCGGCGCCAAGCCCCGCTTCAAGCCCGGCGAGCGCGACCACCTTCATGCAACCGTGCAGCAATGGCTGGCGCGGACCGCCATGCGCGCGGAATGGGACCGGCTGCTCGGCGTGATGGACGCGGATACCTATGACCAGTTCCTGCGCTTCGTCGGCGACGAAAAGGATGAGCTGCCGACCGACGGGCCGGATATCAGCAGCCGCGAACATACGTTCTGGATCCTCATCGACAATGCGTTGATCTTCCGGCGGCACGAACTCAAGCCGCATGACGTGCCAATCCATTCCTGGGCCGCCGACGACAGCCTCAACCGGGGCCTCAACCTCATCGATTGGCGGCGCTATTCGCCGCGCGCCAATCCCGCCGAGATCATCTCCGGCACCAACCATTTGCATGTCATCGGCTCGCAGGCATTCCACAGCCGCCTGTCCCACCGGCTGGAGGAAGCATTCCAGAACCTGTCGAAAGAGCACGGAAAGGTACGCTAATGACGACGATCTTCGCCGGAAACGACCGCCTGGCCGAAGAGGTCCTCGACCTCGCAGGTATCGGCATAGGGCCGTCCAATCTGAGCCTCGCATCCATCCTCGATGGTGTGGAGGGCATCA
Source organism: Phyllobacterium sp. 0TCS1.6A (assembly GCF_026420825.1). Taxonomy (NCBI): domain Bacteria; kingdom Pseudomonadati; phylum Pseudomonadota; class Alphaproteobacteria; order Hyphomicrobiales; family Phyllobacteriaceae; genus Phyllobacterium; species Phyllobacterium sp. 0TCS1.6A. Next base: position 215,143 of record NZ_JAPMAB010000007.1, on the reverse strand, counting down.
AGTCCCGCTTCTTCGAAAGCCGGGCGGAGTTCGACTGGCATCCCGGCATGATGCTGCCGGATGTCGAGCTGCAATCCTCCTACCTGAAGGACCTCGTCACGCCGGTGGTTCCTACCAGCCCTTGGTCCTTCGTCTCCTATCTGGTTGCGCATAAGCGGCTCTATGCGTTCCTCAACGCGCATTACGATGCCGTGCCGCGGCGTGAATTCGCGCAATACCTGTCCTGGGTCGCCGGCCGGCTGCCCAATCTGGCATTCGGCAGCGAGGTGCGCGAGGTGAAGCATGAGCGCGACCAGTTCGTGCTGCTGTTCGACCAGGGCAGCGCGCGGGCGAGGAATATCGTCCTCGGCACCGGCACCACGCCATTCGTGCCAGCGTGGGCGGCGCCGTTCCTTGGCGAGCGCTGCTTTCACAATTCCGAGGCCAGATATCGCCTGCCCGACCTCGATGTCGCGCGCGTCGCGGTGATCGGCGGCGGACAAAGCGGCGGCGAGGTCGTGGAGGCCCTGCTTAACGCCAAGCCCGGCCTGAAGGAACTGAACTGGTTCAGTCGCAGGCACAATTTCGAACCGATCAACGATACAGCCTTTTCCAACCAGGTCTTTTCGCCCGAATATGTCTACGCCTTCCTCAATCTGAACCACGACCAGAAGCTGGAGGCGCTGAAAACGTCGATCCTGACCAGCGACGGGCTTTCCCTGTCAACGATAAATTCCATCTATCGGCGGCTCTACAGCCTGCGCTATCTGGAACATCGCGAGATCGATGCCAAATTGTCGCCGGGCCGCGACGTGATCCAGCTGGAACCGGCCAAGGAGGGCTACCGCCTCATTATCCGCAACCGCTTCGATGGCGGCGTCGAGGTGGCGCATGCCGATGCGATCATCCTTGCGACGGGCTACCAGTTCCGCCTGCCTCGAGCCGTGGAGCCGTTGCAGGACCGCATGCAGTTCGATCGCCATGGCCGTCCCGTCCTGCAGGACGATTACAGCCTCGCCTGGACCGGCCCCAAGCACAATCGCATCATGGCGCAGAATGCCGGGCGCTATAGCCACGGAATTGCGGATTCGCAGCTGAGCCTGATGGCGTGGCGCAGCGCTCATATCGTCAACACATTGCTGGGACGTCAGCATTTCGATCTCGAACCGCACGATTCGCAGATCAACTGGCTGTCCAGCGGTCATGACACGGCGAGCCAGCCCATCGCAGTGGATTATTGATCAGCCAAGGGATCGGGCAGCCGCCGCGAGAAGAATTGCGGCGCCGCCCCATCGGTTCGCGCCGATATTGCGGCGAGACAATTGTCCAGGAGCACCAGCCGGTGATGCCATTGCGGCTGGTCGCTGCGGCCCGGATGGATGATGCGGATCGACCCATCCGCCGTCCAGGAAACCTCGATCTTCGCGGGAACGACGCCGCCGAGCCCCTCGCCCGTGGCTTTCAGGAAGCTTTCCTTCAGCACCCAGAGCGCCAGCAGCGTCTGATGCGCCGCCGCCCCGTCCAGCGCTTCGACCATGCTCCGCTCTCTCGGCGAACAGAACGCATCCATCATATCGCGCTCAAGCACGGCATCGCGGCGCTCGGCATCGACGCCGACATGCGTGCAATCCGCACTGGCCGCGAAGACCACGAGCCCGCTCATGTTGCTCAGATTGAAGGCGATCCTCTCGCCGCCTTGCCGCTTGGCGAGATAGGGTTTGCCCCCCGGCTCCTGCTCGATCGGAATGTCGACGAGGGCAAGCCCGGTCAGCTCCGACAATACAAGTCGCTGCAGGTAGCGGCCGGCAATGAAGGCATTCCTGTCCTTGTCGAAATGAAATCCGGCGGCGCGCTGGCGCTCGTCATCCGCAAGCTTCGAACCGATGCGTTTCCAGTCCACCGCGCGGTCGGCAAAATCCCACCAGCAGAACTCGACACCGGGCCGCGGCGCGGGTCCTTCCGCTTCCGTGATCGGGCCAGACTGGAACGGCAGACGGTGCGCGGATATCACTTTCGAATCGCGAAGGCGCGCTGAACGGCACGGTTCACTGCGACCGGCAGCAGCGACATATGGTTTTCGCCGGGATGAATCTCGACGTCCACCGCGATCGGGCGGTTCGGCAGCGCATGAAGCCGCTCGGCCATCTCGAAAGCATAGTGATCGGTGCGCGCGACCTTCAGCTTCTCGATCCGTTCGGCCTCATCTGCCGCTCCCTTGTGGAACGGCGCCAGTCGGTCAGTCTCGTATTCACCGCAGGAAAGATGGAGACGCGCGCCTTGCCGCGTTGCCGGATTGGCGCTGAATTGCGCGAAGAAGGCGTTGATGGCGCGATCCTCCCAGTAGATCGACGGGCTGGCGGCGAGCCAGGTCGAGAACGAGGCCGGGCGCGTGAACAGCGCATAGAGCACGAACAGGCCGCCGAACGAATGACCGAACAGCGCCTGGCGCTCCGGATCGACAGGCAGCTCGGCCTCGACGAGAGGCTTTACCTGGCCCTCGACGAAGCTCAGAAACGCCTCGGCGCCACCAGTCCGCACTTCCGGCGTGTTCGCGAAGAACGGGGGATAGGTCTTGCCGGGCGGTGGGCCGAGGTCCCAGGATCGGCGAAGCGGATCATAGGCCGCGTCGGTCGGATAGCCGATGCTGACGATGATGCCATGCGAGACATTGGTACCGCCCGGATAGCTCGCCTGCGCGCGCATCGCATCCACCGCCGTTCCGATCACGGCATTGCCGTCGGTCATATAGAGGATCGGCCAGCCGTGCTCCGGCGCCTCGCCGGGCGGCCGATAGACGAAAACGCGGTAGGTCTGGCCGTTGCCGCCGGATACCAGATCGTGAAAGGTCGTATTGCCGACCAGGGCATTGGAACTGTTATGGAAGGTCATGGGGTCACTAGAGCCTGATCACATATTCCTTGCGGGTCGTCTCGATCACTTCCCACGTGCCGCGAAAGCCGGGGCGCAGGACGAAACTGTCGCCCGCGCCGATGTGATGTTCGCTGCCGCCCTCTTCCGTAATGACCGACCGGCCCGAAAGGATATGGCAGAACTCCCACTCGTCATAGGCGATCTTCCACTTGCCCGGCGTCGCTTCCCAGATGCCGGCATAGAGATTGCCCTCGGCCTCCTCGCAGTTCCAGGTACGGAACTGCGGGTCGCCCGAAATGATCCGGTCCGGCTGGGGTGCCCCATGCTCGGGCTCGATGCCTCCTAGTTCGATCTTTACGAATTGCGACACGGTCTACACCTTGGCAAGCGCCTGCTCCAGATCGGCAATGATGTCCTCGACGCTTTCGATACCGATCGAAAGGCGGACCACGTCAGGCCCTGCCCCCGCTGCTATCTTCTGTTCGTCGCGCAATTGCCGATGCGTGGTCGAGGCGGGATGGATCACCAGTGATTTTGTATCGCCGATATTGGCGAGGTGCGAGAACAATTCGAGGCTCTCCACCAGTTTCACGCCGGCATCATAGCCACCCTTGAGGCCGAAGGTGAACACCGAGCCGGCGCCCCGCGGCGCGTATTTGCGCTGCAGGCTGTTGAATGGATCGTCCGGCAGGCCGGCATAGCTGACCCAGCCGACCTTGTCGTGGCCTTTCAGGAATTTTGCGGTCTCGAGCGCATTGTCCGAGTGGCGCTGCATGCGCAGCGGCAGCGTTTCGATGCCGGTGGCGATCTGGAACGCGTTGAATGGCGACAGCGCCGGGCCGAGATCGCGCAGACCCAGCACCCGGCAGGCTATGGCGAAGGCGAAATTGCCGAATGTTTCGTGCAGGACGATGCCGTTATATTCGGCGCGCGGCTCGGAAAGCAGCGGATAATTGCCCGATTTGGTCCAATCGAAGGTGCCGCAATCGACGATGATGCCACCCATCGAATTTCCATGGCCGCCGAGGAATTTCGTGGCGGAATGAACGATGATATCGGCGCCATGCTCGATCGGCCGGATGAGGTAGGGCGAGGCCAGCGTATTGTCCACGATGAGCGGAATGCCGTGACGGTGGGCGATATCGGCGATGGCGGCGATATCGCTGACGATGCCGCCGGGATTAGCGAAGCTCTCGATGAAGATGGCGCGCGTCCTGTCGTCGATCTGCGCCTCGAAGGCCGCCGGATCGGTGCCGTCGGCCCAGCGCACATGCCAGTCGAAGGATTTGAACGACTGGCCGAACTGGTTGATGGAGCCGCCATAGAGCCGGTTGGAAGCGACGAAATTGGCACCGGGCTGCATGAGCGTGTGAAAGACGAGGAGTTGCGCCGCATGTCCGGACGCAACCGCCAATGCAGCCGTTCCACCTTCGAGCGCGGCGACACGTTCCTCCAGCACGGCATTGGTCGGGTTGGTGATGCGCGTGTAGATATTGCCGAATGCCTTCAGCCCGAACAGCGATGCAGCATGGTCCGCATCGTCGAAAACGAAAGCCGTGGTCTGGTAGATCGGCGTCGCGCGCGCCCCGGTCGCTGGGTCGGGCTGCGCGCCTGCATGGACGGCCAGTGTCTCTATTCCGGGTGCACGATTGGGCATGTCTGATCTTCCTCCAGGGCAATTGCGGGCTCACGCTAGGCGATAGGCGGGGCATCGCCAAGCAAAGAATTGCCAAGGAGTATTCATTTGTCGAAACCGATCCCGCAAACTTGCCGAAGTTGCGGAATATGCGGGCGAAAAGGCGCCCGTTTTGCCTATTTTAGGCCGAAACTCTGGAAACCCTTGCGCAAGAGCGGCTTCCTTGCGGATATCACGCGCGAATTCACGCCATTCCAGCCGATCTCGCCGCACAGCCGCGCATATTCGATCTTCGGGCAGCGATCCATGACGACGCGGATGCCCGCCGCCTCCGCCTTGCGCGCCGCTTCGTCATGGCGCACCGTCAGCTGGGTCCAGATGACCGCCGGCAGGGGTTTCATCTGCAGCACTTCGTCGACGATGCCGGGGAGCATGTTCGAAGCCCGGAACACATCGACCATGTCGACGGCCTCGTCCATATCCGCGAGCCGCGCAAAAGTGCGCTGGCCGAGTATCTCCTTGCCCGCCTGCCCCGGATTGACCGGGATGACGCGATAGCCCTTGGAAAGCAGGTATTTCATGACGAAATAGCTCGGCCGCACCTCGTTGGCGGAAGCGCCCACCATGGCGATCGTTTTGACCGAGCTCAATATGTCGCGGATGTAGTCGTCGCTGTAATGATCGTGGTCCATGTCTACTCGTCTTTCCACTGCGGTACGCGCTTCTCGATGAAGGCGCCGATACCCTCTTCGGCATCCTTCGCCAGCATGTTCTCGACCATGACCCCAGCCGCATATTCATAGGCTTGCGACAATGGCATCTCCGCCTGCCGATAGAAGGCTTCCTTGCCGATCTTCACCGTCAAAGATGATTTGGAAGCAATGGTTTGCGCGTATTTCATCGCAATCTGGCTAAGGTACTCCTCGGGCACGACCCGGTTGATCAGGCCGAATTCGCGCGCCGTGCTGGCATCGATCGTCTCACCGGTCAGCAGCATTTCCATTGCATGCTTCCTCGAGAGGTTTCGCGACAATGCGACCATGGGCGTCGAGCAGAACAGGCCGATATTGACGCCCGGCGTGCAGAAAGTCGCCTTGTCGGATGCGATTGCGAGGTCGCAGGAGGCCACCAACTGGCAGCCGGCAGCCGTCGCGAGACCACCGACTGCGGCGATAACCGGCTTCGGATGGGTGACGATCTCCTGCATCAGGCTGGCGCAAAGGCGCATCGTCGTGTCGAAGAAACCGCGTCCCCGGTCCGGATCCTTGCGATGGGCGGTCAGTTCCTTCAGATCGTGGCCGGCGGAGAACAGCTTGAGGCCGGAATCGATCAGGACGACCCTGACGGCCTTGTCCAGGCGCGCTGACTGCAGCTGCTCCAGCAAAACCTCCATCATGTGGACGGAAAGCGCGTTCGCCGGCGCGTTCTGCATCGTCAGCCGCAATACGCCCGCTTCGTTGGCATGGCCGATCACCGGCGTCTCGTTGCGGATCGCGTAAAGTTCTACCATTTCTCGCTCCAGGCTAGGATTCCTGCGGCTTCCACTGATTGTAGATCGGCTTCAAGGTGCGAAGATGACGCCGGACCACCGCGAGGTTGGCGGCGGAAGGCTTCGCATTGCTGACCCGCGACAGGCCGGTCCTGAGGCCCGAAATCATCGCCGCCTTCTCGCTGTCCGAGGGCTCGGACATTTTGGTCACATAGGTAACTACCTTGTCGACTTCCCGCGCGGGCTCGGGATTTACGGCCCAGTTGTAGGTGACCATGATGGTCGTCGCTATATCCGCCCAGTCCCGGAAACTGGCGAAACCGACCTCGCTTGCCTTCGCGTCCAATGCGCTGATGCGTGCCGAGGCATCGCCCTCGTCCTCGAGTTCGCGCAGGGTGGCGGCAACGGGTGCGTAGCCGTAGAGGAAGCGCCGGATCGTAGCCTCGTCCAGCGCTACGGAGCGTTGCGGCAAGGTATATTGCTCGATCACCGGCGGTGGCGGCAGATCCGGCCGCGCGGCGAACAGGCCGGCATAGCCGACGGTGACCAGCAGAGAGGTTACGATTATTCCTGGCGGTTTCATAAACGGCCCCATCCTTGTAAGACGTGCTTGGACCAAGTCTAGCAGTCAAAGCGTAAACAAAACAGCAAGGAAGCGAAACCATGGCGGCAATGATGGATGTGGCGGCCCTCACCTATTTCCTTCAGACGGAGTTTCCGCAGGTCAATGCCGACGGGCCGGTATTTTCGGTTACGGATGCCGGCGACGGCTTCGCCAGCATGCGGCTCGATCCATCCGAAAAGCATCTGCGGCCGGGCGGGACCGTTTCCGGACCGTCGCTGTTTTCGCTGGCCGATGTGACCGCCTATATGGCGATCCTTGCCCAGATCGGCCCTGTCGCCCTTGCCGTCACGACAAATCTCAACATCAACTTCCTGCGCAAGCCCTCGCCCGGTCCCGTCGATGCCAAAGCGACGATCCTGAAGCTCGGCAAGCGGCTCGCGGTGGTCGAGATCGCCATGACCGCCGACGGCGATCTGGTGGCCCACGCCACGGCGACCTATTCGATACCGCCGCGGCAGGATTGAGGATCGTCAGGAACTGCCGATGAGAATGCCGGTCGCAAGGACCAGCCCGCCGCCGAGAACCACCTGTATGGCCGCGCGGAAGAACGGCGTTTCCATGTAGCGGTGCTGGATGAAGGCGATGGCCCACAATTCGACGAACACCACCAGCGCCGCCAGGGCGGTCGCCGTCCAGAAATCGGGGATGAGATAGGGCAAGGCGTGGCCGAGGCCGCCAATCGCCGTCATCAGGCCATTGGCGAGACCGCGCTTGAGCGGCGACCCGCGCCCGGACAATCTGCCATCATCATGCGCGGCTTCGGTAAAGCCCATCGATATGCCGGCACCCAGCGAGGCCGAGAGGCCGACGAGGAAGGTCTGCCACGTATCCTGCGTGGCGAAGGCCGCCGCGAAGATCGGCGCGAGCGTCGAGACCGAACCGTCCATCAATCCGGCGAGGCCGGGCTGGATATAGGTCAGGAGGAACTGGCGCTTTTCGGTCTCGTCCTCGACCTGCTTCACATCGTCGGGCGTATGTATCTCGCCAAGGCGATGCGCCAGCGATTCATGCGTCTTCTCCGCCAGCGCGAGATCGCCGAGCAGGCGCCGGGTCGAGGCATCGCTGACGAGCGCGGCCGCCGCGCCATAGAAGCGATAGGCTTCGTCCTCCATCTTTTCGGCCATTGCCCGCACACGTTCTATCCCCAGAGGCCGCACCAGCCAATCGGGCTTGCGCTCCATGTAGCCGCGGACGTGATCGCGCCGGATGAGCGGTATGCGGTCGCCGAAGCGCTCCCTGTGCAGGTCGATGAGGCTCTGGCGGTGGTGATTTTCCTCCGCAGCCATGTCCTCGAACACCTTGGCGCTATTGGGGAATTGCTCCCTGAGCCCATCGGCGTAAGCGAGATAGATGCGCGCATCGTCCTCTTCCGACGAGATGGCAAGCGCGAGAATCTGCTGCTCGGAAAGGGACGCGAGATCATGGCGGCGATGACCGAAGAAACGACTGAACATGGGAGGACTGCCTTACTTTAGAATAATTCTAAACTATGTCATGCGAGTAACCATTTCAAGTGCCGGACCATACGCTCTCCAATAATTCTCCGCATGCACAAATGCGGCCCATCGCCCTCCCACCATGCCCCCATGGACAGCCCCGCCATGGACAGCCCCCATGGACAGCTATTGCGAAGCGCAGTAGTTTCGCGCGCCTTCAACCGCGCCTTCCGGCGCTTCAGGACCAGGAACATGACGCTTGCCGGTTTCATCGCCTATTCGGGTGCACTCGCCATCGCCGCCGCCATTCCCGGCCCCGGAGTCACCGCGCTCGTCGCCCGCGCGCTCGGCTCCGGCTTCCGCTCGTCGCTCTATATGTCGCTTGGCCTCGTCCTCGGCGATCTCTGCTACCTGACGGCGGTCATCCTCGGCCTCGCCGTGGTGGCGCAGACATTCGGAACCCTGTTCCTCGTCATCAAATGGGCAGGCGTCGCCTACCTCGCCTATCTTGCCTGGGGCCTGTGGACGAGCGGCATCAATCCGGCCCATATCCAGGCCCGCAAGGCCAAGGGAGGCGCGGTCGCCTCCGTACTGGCCGGCCTCGCCATCACGCTCGGCAATCCGAAAACCATGCTGTTCTATATTGCCCTGGCGCCGACGCTGATCGACCTGCAGAGCATCACGGTCACGGACTACATGATCCTCGTCGGGCTGACCGTCGCGGTACTGCTGATCGTCCTCGTGCCCTACCTTGCACTTGCGGCCAAGGCCCGCGGCCTGCTGGCCTCGCCGCGCGCCTTGAAACGCCTGAACCGGACGGCGGCGGCTTTCATGGCGGGTGCGGCCCTCGCCATCGCCGGCAGGGCGCACTGAGAATAAAATTCCTTCCCAGTCGCTATTCTGGTGAAATATTCTCAACCCGGGTCGATTTGCGCATCAGCCCAGCTATGAATTCCCGTACTCGCCCCGTAAGATCGGCCTGAAATTCAGATCCATTCCGGGAGAAAAGTCCATGGGCACCGAGACATCGCGCAAGCCAGGCCGCGGGCGTATCTACAATTCCATCGTCGATACCATTGGCGATACGCCGCTCGTGCGGTTGGACAAATTTGCCAGGGAGCATGGCGTCGAGGCCAACCTCCTGGCAAAACTCGAGTTTTTCAACCCGATTGCCAGCGTCAAGGATCGCATCGGCGTGGCGCTGATTACGGCGCTCGAGGAACAGGGCAAGGCAACTCCCGGCAAGACCACCTTCGTCGAGCCCACATCGGGCAATACCGGCATCGCCCTCGCCTTCGCGGCCGCCGCCAAGGGATACAGGCTCATCCTCACCATGCCGGAGACCATGTCGGTCGAACGGCGCAAGATGTTGAAGCTGCTCGGCGCCGAACTGGTGCTCACCGAAGGCGCCAAGGGAATGAAAGGTGCGATCGCCAAGGCCAACGAACTCGTCGAGACCATCGACGACGCCATCATCCCCGGACAGTTCGACAATCCCGCCAATCCCGAAATCCATCGCCGCACCACGGCTGAGGAGATATGGAACGATACGGATGGCAGCGTCGATATCGTGGTTTCGGGGATAGGAACCGGCGGCACGATCACCGGCGTCGGACAGGTGCTCAAGCAGCGCAAGCCCGAAGTGCGGATCATCGCCGTCGAGCCGAAGGATTCGCCCGTGCTCTCCGGCGGCAATCCCGGCCCGCACAAGATCCAGGGCATCGGCGCCGGGTTTGCGCCTTCCGTGCTCGATACCCATGTCTATGACGAGGTGGTCCAGGTTTCGAACGATGATGCCTTCGCCAATGCGCGGCTCGTCGCCCGGCTCGAAGGCGTACCGGTCGGCATCTCCTCGGGTGCGGCGCTGACTGCGGCCGTCGAGATCGGCAAACGGCCCGAAAACAAGGGCAAGAACATCGTCATCATCATTCCTTCCTTCGCCGAGCGCTATCTTTCGACGGCGCTCTTCGACGGGCTCGATGCCTGAGACGCTGGAATTGCGGGACCGGCGTCCAGCCGGTCCTCCACAGCGGGATCGACGCGATATGAGGTCGAGATTCTGTGGTAATATAATACCTTTTTTCTAACCTGTTGATTTTACTGGCGTCGTTCGCTTCATACGGGTGAATGAGCGCTTGACCTCGTGCAAAAGTGGCTTTATTGGAAACGCCAGACTGCGGTGGGTATTCCCGCCGCTTTTCATTGTTGTGCGGATACAGGTGATCCGGGCAACCCAAGCAACAAGAAAAGCCTTCCTTATCGAAGGATGATCTCAAGGACGAACACAATGGCTACCTTCTCACAGAAGCCGGCAGAAGTGACGAAAAAGTGGATCCTGATCGACGCCGAGGGACTCGTCGTCGGCCGTCTCGCCACTCTCGTTGCCAACCGCCTGCGCGGCAAGCACAAAGCAACCTTCACGCCGCATGTCGACGATGGCGATAATGTCATCATCATCAATGCCGACAAGGTTGTCTTCACCGGCAAGAAGTACACCGACAAGACCTATTACTGGCACACCGGCCATCCCGGCGGCATCAAGGAGCGCACTGCACGTCAGCTGCTCGAAGGCCGTTTCCCGGAGCGCGTCGTTGAAAAGGCCGTCGAGCGCATGGTTCCACGCGGACCGCTCGGACGCCGCCAGATGAAGAACCTGCGCGTCTATGCCGGTTCCAACCATCCGCATGAAGCTCAGTCTCCCGAAGTCCTCGACGTCGGCGCACTGAATGCCAAGAACAAAAGGAGCGCATAAACATGGCTGAGCTCAATTCGCTCGCAGATCTCGGCACTGCCGCTGCCTCGACCCAGGCTGCCGCACCCGTCCACGTCCAGAAGCTCGATGCCCATGGCCGCGCCTATGCCACCGGCAAGCGCAAGGACGCCGTTGCTCGCGTCTGGATCAAGCCGGGTTCCGGCAAGATCGTGATCAACGACAAGGAATATGGCAAGTATTTCGCACGTCCGGTCCTGCAGATGATCCTGCAGCAGCCGATCGTCGCCGCCAACCGTGCCGGCCAGTACGACATCATCGCCACCGTTGCAGGCGGCGGTCTTTCCGGCCAGGCCGGCGCAGTGCGCCATGGTATTTCCAAGGCCCTCACCTACTTCGAGCCGGCGCTTCGCGGCGTCCTGAAGAAGGGTGGCTTCCTGACGCGCGACAGCCGCGTCGTCGAGCGCAAGAAGTACGGCAAGGCGAAAGCCCGCCGCTCGTTCCAGTTCTCGAAGCGTTAATCCGCTTCCGACTGACAGAGCAAAAAGCGGGCCTTCGGGTCCGCTTTTTTGTTGCCAAGAGCAGCGTTTAGGGTAGCTTCGCCGCTGAGCGAATGCCGACAGTTCCCCGGAGCCAGAAAACTCGATGCCATCGAAGACCATCGACAACGCCTTCACGGCGCGCGCCATGACCGGCGCTGCCACCGATCCTACCCATGCGGGCGCGCTTTCCTTCATGCGCCGGCGCTATTCGAAGAATGTGAAGGGCGCCGATGTGGTCGTCTGGGGCATTCCCTTCGATGCCGCCGTTTCCAACCGCCCCGGTGCGCGCTTCGGCCCGCAGGCGATCCGGCGCGCCTCGGCGATCTTCGACAATGACCCGCAATATCCCTTTTCGCGCGATCTCTTCGACGAGCTGGCGGTGATCGACTATGGCGATTGCCTGCTGGACTACGGCAATCACCAGAAGACGCCCGCCACCATCGAGAAGGAGGCCAATCGGCTCATCGGCAGCGGCGCATTCCTTCTGTCGCTCGGCGGCGATCATTTCGTCACCTGGCCGATATTGCGGGCGCATGCGGCCAAATATGGCCGGCTCGCACTGGTACAGTTCGATGCGCACCAGGACACCTGGTACGATGACGGCAAGCGCATCGACCACGGCTCGTTTGTCGGGCGGGCGGTACGCGACGGCATCATCGACCCCGAACATTCGATACAGGTCGGCATCCGCACCCATGCGCCGGAGGATTTCGGCATCAAGATCACGCATGGCTACGAGGTGGAAGAGCTTTCGGCACGGCAGATCGCCGACCAGATCATCGAGCGCACGGCCGGCATGCCCGTCTATCTCACCTTCGATATCGATTGCCTGGACCCGGCGTTCGCGCCCGGTACCGGCACTCCGGTCGCCGGCGGGCCGTCATCGGCGAAAATCCTTTCGGTGCTGCGCCACCTTGCGGAGTTGAACATCGTCGGCGCGGATGTGGTCGAAGTGGCGCCCGCCTATGATCATGCCGACGTTACCGCCATCGCCGGAGCCACGATCGCCATGTATTATCTGGGGCTCCTCGCCGAGAAGAAGGCAAGCCGACGACGCTGAGACACCGATTCAACTTCCTCCCGGATTGAATCGACTTGCGTCGATAACCAGCTGAATTTCAAGGATATGTCATGAAACCGAAAATCTTCATCGATGGCGAACACGGAACGACCGGCCTGCAGATCCGCCAGCGCCTGGGCGACCGGAGCGACCTCAACGTATTGTCCATACCGGAAGCCGAGCGGCGCAACAGGGACATGCGCGCGGATTATCTCAAGCAGGCGGATGTCGCCATACTGTGCCTGCCCGACGATGCGGCGAAAGAATCGGTCGCCATGCTCGAGGGCAACAATTCGACGAAGATCATCGATACGTCCACGGCGCATCGCGTCGATCCCGACTGGGCCTATGGTTTCGCCGAACTGAACAAGGATCAGCGGGCAAAGATCCGCGACGCCCGGCTGGTCGCCAATCCCGGCTGCTATCCGACGGGTGCGATCTCCCTCATCAGGCCGTTGCGCGACGCCGGAATCCTGCCGGCGGATTATCCGGTAACGGTCAACGCGGTTTCCGGCTATACCGGCGGCGGCAAGCAGTTGATCGGCCAGATGGAAGACCCCGCCAACCCCGATCCGATCCGCGCCCATCATTTCCTCTATGCCATGCCGTTGAAGCACAAGCATGTTCCTGAAATGCAGGTCCATGGCGATCTCGCCCGCAAGCCGCTGTTCAGCCCCAGCGTCGGCCGTTTCGCGCAAGGCATGATCGTCCAGGTGCCGCTGCATATCGAGGATCTCGAAGGCGCGCCCAGCCTCGCTGACATCCACGCCGCCCTGGAAGCGCATTATGCGGGACAGGAGATCGTTGAGGTCGTGCCGCTGAATGTCAGCGCCGCCCTGCCTCGTCTCGATGCCGAGGAGCTGAAGGATACCGACATCATGCGCCTGCATGTCTTCGGCACCGAGGGCCAGGGCCTCGTCAATCTCGTCGCCGTGCTGGACAATCTCGGCAAGGGCGCTTCGGGCGCCGCCGTGCAGAACCTCGACCTCATGCTGGGAAATGCCTGAGCGCCGGCCGGCCCCGTTTCCAGCGGAATGGGGCCTGTCCGACCCGCAACTGTTGGCCAGGACCGTTACCGGCCGCGTCACGCGCGTGCGGCTGCCGGGCGGCGAACCTGCAGTCGTCAAGCAATTGACGCGGATAGGCATGAAGGAGGAGCTGAACGGCGTGCATTTCCTCGATTTCTGCGACGGAAACGGCTGTATCCGCCTGCTTGCGCGCAAGAATGGCGATCTCCTGCTTGAATATGCCGGAGACCGCAGCCTGCTCGACCATCTGAACGAGCATGGCGACGACGAGGCGAGCGCGATATTCTGCGACGTGTTTCTCCAGCTTCACCAGACGGCAAGCGATCGCTGCCCCTCGGACGAACTTCCGCCCTTGCGGCAACAGTTCGACAGCCTGTTCAAGCGCGCCGACCGCGACAGGAAGCAAGGGCTCGCCACGCCCTTCACCGATGCAGCCGCGCTTGCTGACCGGCTCCTTGCCGAGACCCGGGTGCCACGGCCGCTCCATGGCGACCTCCACCATGAGAACATATTGCATGGGCCGCGCGGCTGGCTGGCGATCGATCCAAAGGGGCTGATCGGCGACAGCGCCTATGACGTGGCGAACATGTTCTACAACCCGCTGGAGCGCGACGATCTGCGGTCGAGCGCCGTCAGGAATGGCCGGATCGCGCAGATGTTTGCCGAAAGACTGGGTCGCGACGCCAAGGATTTGCTGCGTTTCGGCATTGCCCATGCCTGTCTCTCCGCCTCCTGGCACGCCGAAGACGGCAACGGGCAAGAAGAGGCGCGGAGCCTCGGCGTGGCCCGCAGCCTCCGGGACGCGCTGGCCTCACATCTCTGATTTCCGGATCATCGCGGCGACGAGGACGAAGATGGCAAGGCCAGCAAGGCCCGCGCCCGTGGCAACGCCAAGCGCCAGATGCGGACCGAACCGTTCGAGGAAGAAGGCAAAGATGAAGGGGGCTATCGACGACACGATCAGCCTGATGGACGTGATCCTTCCGAGGATTTGGCCGTAACCGAGCGAGCCGAACAATGACAGCGGCAAGGTGCCGAGCACGATGCTGTTCAGTCCCGAACCCATGCCGAAGAGCAGCGCGAATATGAAGGCGGCGGCGTAGAGCGGTATCGGCGGCGCCAGCAGCAGCACCACGAATGCCAGCGGGATCAACGCGGTCGAGAACATCGCCACCGTCATCGGCGAGAACCTCGGCCCGAGCAGCATGTTGATGAGGCGGCTCGCAAATTGCGACGGGCCGAAGATCGTGCCGAAATAGACGGCGGCGGCGCCAAGCCCGATGGCGACGAATACCGGCACCATGTGGATGAGCAGCGAGGACAGGGCGAAGCTGGTCAGGGCGAAGGCGGCGGCGATAAGCATGAGGATCGCGTCGCGGCTGTGTTCCGGAACGCTTCCCGGCGTCTCCGAGCGCGGCGACGACGTGCCTTCCACCACCGCATCGGTCCGGCGCGTCAACAAGGACAGCCAGTAATGGATCGGCAGGCAGATGAAGATGTGCAGCGCCGCGTAGACGAGGAAGATGCCCTGCCAGGTCAGGCTGCCGAGCAACTGGCTCGTCAGCGGCCAGAACAGGGTCGAGGAGAAGCCGCCCATGAGGGTGAGATAGGTGATCCTGCGCGGCGCTGCCGCCGGATCGACCTGCACCAGCACGGCAAATGCGGTGTTATAAAGGGTAAAGGGCGTCGCAAGGCCCGTGCTGATCATTGCGGCGGCAAACAGCAACCATTGGTCGGCAATTGCGCAAAGCGCGAGCGATACCGCCGCTGCCAGCGAGCCGAGGGCCATGACCCGCCCTGCCCCGAAACGATCCGCCCAGCGGCCGGACCAGGGCGAGACCAGCCCGCCGATCAGCAGCGTGCCGGAGAAGATGCCGAAGAGCCATTCGCGCGATTGCGAGAAATCCCGGCCCATTTCCGGCGCAAGGATGCTGAAACTGTAGAACAGCGTGCCGTAGCCGATGATCTGCGTGACCCCAAGGCCTGTTACCGCGGCCAGCGAACGCCTTGCGCTGAGATTCATTTCATGTTCCGGCACGGTGATGATGGCATGATGGCCATCGGAACAAATAAACTGAGTCTCGCACGGAAACCAGCTACATCGCCTGGTTCAGGCTGCGCTCCCGACCGGATAGGCGCCTTTGGTCGCGCGCCAGTGGGCGACGGCAAAGCCCAGCACGACAATGGCGAAAAGCTGGTGCAGCAGGCCAAGCTCGATCGGCACCATCAGCAGCAGCGTGGCGATGCCGATAACGGCCTGCATCGCAATGAGTACGACAAAGAGCACGGCGCGGCGGGCATGCGTCGTGTCGGGTGCCTGGCGCAGCGTTGAAACCGCATGCCACGCGGCCATGACCAGCACGAAATAGGCAAAGCAGCGGTGGACGAACTGCACTGTCTTCGGGTTTTCGAAGAAATTGTGCCACAGCGGCTGGATCGGCAGAAGATCGCCCGGCACCAGCGCGCCGTCCATCAGCGGCCAGGTATTATAGGTCAGGCCGGCATCGAGCCCTGCCACCAATGCGCCAAGATAGATCTGCACGAAGATGAAGAGAACCATCCAGCCGGCGAAGCGCTGGACCGGCCTGTCTGCCGGCACATCCGTATATTCCGCCAGTCCCCGCGCCACATACATCACGGCCGCGAATATGATGCAGGCGAGCGTCAGATGCGTCGCAAGGCGATACTGGCTGACATCGACGCGATCGACGAGGCCCGAAGCCACCATCCACCAGCCGACGGCGCCCTGCAATCCGCCTAGGGCGAGAATGCCGACCATGCGCGGCTTCAGCGCCCGCTCCAGCCGCCCCGTCAGCCAGAAGAAGGCGAGCGGCAAGGCGACGAGAAAGCCGACGCCACGCGCCAGGAGGCGATGCGCCCATTCCCACCAGAATATCTGCTTGAACTCGGCGAGGCTCATGCCCTTGTTGATCTGCTGATATTGCGGGATCTGGCGGTATTTGTCGAATTCCTCCATCCATTCCGCTTCGCCGATGGGCGGAATGACGCCGTGGATCGGCTTCCATTCGGTGATGGAAAGGCCCGAGCCGGTCATGCGCGTGGCGCCGCCGACGAAAACGATCGCCGCGAGGACCAGCAGCACGAGATAGAGCCATAGCCTTATGTGACGGCGGTTGCGGGCAACGCTGTCCCGCGTTGCGGCCGCTCCGGCATGGGGAAGACTATGTGCACTCATGGCAAACTCCGCCGCCGCGGCAATCGATCGTCGATCAAGCGGCACTGGTTCAGAATGCAGGATAGGTGCCGCATTAACCGGGCGAAGACAAGCAAGAGCTACGCGACACGCCGTCGCGTTTGGACGCGCTATCGGGCTTTTTTACTTTTCGCGGCCACATTTACCCGCTAGACGGTGGTGCAAGGCTCGGAAGCTTCCGAGAAAAGGAGGCACCATGCGCGTCAGGCTCAAGAAACTCATTGGAACCTTTTTTCTCGTCGCGCTCGTTTGCATCTATGCGGTCGTCGCCACGGTCTTCGCCGTTGCGCTGCTGGCGGATTCGAGCCCCTGGATCCATCTTCTTTATTTCTTCGGCACCGGCATATTCTGGGTCGTTCCGGCCATGTTCATCATCAGCTGGATGGAAAAACCGCCGAGAACCAAGGCCTGATCGTCAGATCAGCGCGCAAAACACAGTATCTGGTGGCCATTCAAGGCGGAATAGCGCCATTTTCCGGAATGAATCTCCTTGCCCACCATGCGATCGAGGCTGGCCCGCAGTTTCGCCAGCACTTCCGGCCCTTCTGAATAGGTGGTCAGGAACAATTTGTTCTGGAAACTCAGGAACGGGACGAGCCGGCGGTTCGCGGTGCGCATATATTCGAAATAGCCCTCGGTGACCGTCGGCCAGAGCGGCCCGAGAAAATCGTCGAGCATGATGATCCCGCCCGGCACGATCAATTCCTGCGCAATCGACAGATCGTTGACGACATGCATGATCGTATGGCCGCCATCGACGGAGAACAGCCGCATCTTGTCGACGCCGAGCTTGTCCCGCACGTTCGACGGCGTCAGCGACATGCTGTCCGCCGCCACGGCCTTCACCTGGCGCTTCATCTGCGGAAACAGCGTGTCGAGATGGCCGGTGAATATTTCCAGCGAGCCCTTGCCGCTGTGGTCGAGGTTCTTGACCTGGTTCTCGTAGAGATCGATCGCGACGCAGTCCTCGTCGGCGCGCGCCAGCGAGGCCAGCAGGAAGAAAAGCTTGCCGTGGTGGACGCCGATCTCGCCGATCGAGCCGCGAATGTCCATCTCGTCGTGATATTCGCGGGTAAACTGCAATATCTGGATGATGCGATCGCCCACCCAGCCATGAATATTGGCCCAGACGAGCTTCCAGGCCTCCGCCAGCCGATCCGGATCCTGCTTGGAAGCCGCTTCGCTTGACGCTGCATTCCCCACCTGCTTCAGCATGGTCCCCCGCCGTCCGTTCGTCCAAGGTGGCGCATGCTGGTCATCAACGCAGGCATGCCGCAAGACGGATCGCGACGATCCTGTCCCCTCGACGCAGCTCGAGGGTCTTTATACCGGCGAGAGCCCGGATCGATCGGCGGTCAGGCCTGAATCACGCGCCTGCCCGCATTGGCCATGGGCGTCGTGGCGCCGCTCATCATGGTCTGGGCGTAGACCAGTTTCTGGAACCGGCCATTGATGGAGATACGGGGGAGCGAAAACATGCTGGCGCGGTGTTCGGGATGGATCGTGCCGTGGCGCGTCGTCACCGCGGAAACGAAGCCCAGTTCGGCCGCCAGCCGCGCCTCGCGGCGGCCAGCCGCCTTCACCGATCCATAGGGATAGGCAAAATGCCGGGGCCGCTTGCCAAGCCTGTCCTCGATCATGTCCGCCGACTGTTCCATCTCGATGGAAACGAGTTCCGGCGGCAGCTTCCTCAAATTGTAGTGGTGCACGGTATGGGCGCCAATCGTGCAGAGCGGGTCGCCGGCGATCTGTTTCAGCTCGCGCCAGCTCATGACGTCGCGCTCGGCGGCAACGCCGCAGATCATGCCCGCCTCGGCGCACATCTGCCGCAGCACCGGCAATTGCTCGACTTCCGAGAGCACATAGGAGAAATGGCGCATCAGCGCATGAAAGGCGGTGCGTTTCTGCAACATGGTGCGGCAGCGCCATTCCGGCCCTCCCGGTATGCGCACATGCTCCGACCGCGCGACGAGTTGCTCCACCACCTCCCACCAGAGCACGGCGGCACCCTCGACGAGGCCCGGTGCGGCATAGATGGTGAAGGGCACATTGTGCTTCTGGAATACAGGCTGCGCGTGGTGGAGATTGTCGCCATAGCCGTCGTCGAGCGTCACGGCGACGAAACGTCCGGCCCCGGGGCGCGCTCCCTGCGACAGCCGCTCGCTCATTTCATCCATCGCGATGAACTCGGTTCCCTCTTCTTTTAGCGAAGAGAGCACCGTATCGAGAAAGTCGGGCGTGATCGAAAGCGAGCGGGTGACGCCGAGCGGGCTGACGCAATCCGGCCGGACACGATGCAGCATGACGATACAGCCCAGCCCGCCATACCGGGCACGCGCATGGGAGGCGAAGCCGGTATGCCAGGCAAGCCGCATCACGGCCTTTCGTACCAAGTCGGCCGCGTGGACCATTCCTTCACCAATTCACGTTAAGCTGGAAATCCGGCAGAGCACCAGTCATGCAATCTAATTGTTTAAATATTGTTGATCAACGAGGCCAGCGGCCTGCGCCACATGGAAAGCGGATATCTCCTCGATGGGTCGTCTGAAGGCTGAAATCCTTGCAAATGAAGCCGAAATCGCTGCCGCATGGGCAAAGGTCGCCGGCCGCAGCATTGCCGGCGGCAGCCAGACCGAGGCCTGGTGCCGCCTGTGGCGCGGGCATGTCAATGCGGATTGCGTGCTGGCGCTTCTCAGGGACGAGAGCGGGCCGGTTCTGATCCTACCCCTTGCGATCCACAGGCATGGGACAGTGCGCGTTGCTGCCCTGCCCGGCGGCAAACATGCCAATTGCAATTTCCCGGCGCTGCTGCCCGATGCGACGGTCGCAACGGAGGACCTGCAGGCACTGCTTGCGGCCCTGCACCGCGCGCGGCCGGACATCGATGCCCTGCTCGTCGAACGGCAATTGCCGGAACTGCACGGCGTCCCCAACCCGCTGCTGCGGTTGAACGTCCGCCCCAATCCGAATGTCAGCCTTGCCATCTCGCTTGGCGGCGGCTTCGATGCCTTGCTTCAACGATCGAGCGGCAAGAAGAAGCGCAAGAACCACAGGAACAGCCAGCACCATTTCACTGCCGCAGGCGGCCACCGCCTCGTCGTTGCGGACACCGCGCAGGAGGCGCGTGAGATGGTCGGTTCCTATCTTGCGTTCAAGCAGGAGCAATTCGCCAGGGCGGGCATCAGGAACACCTATGCACCGGCCGGCGTGCGCGACTTCTTCGAGGAGCTCTTCGCCGCCGGTGCCGGGCAGACGCCGCCGCGCTATGAGGTGAAGGCGCTTGAAGTCGGCGGCAAATATCGTGCCGTCATGGGCAAATCGTTCAGCAACGACACCGTGTTCATCGATTTCATCGGGCTGGCGCAGGACGAGCTTTCCTCCGCGAGCCCCGGCGCCTTCCTTTTCTTCGAAGACATCAAATCCAGCTGCGAGGCGGGCTTGGCGATCTATAGTTTCGGCGTCGGCGACGAGCCCTACAAGCGCAGCTGGGCCGACCTGCTGACGCCGACCTACGACACCAATATCGGCTTGACCGCCAAGGGCCGCCTTTATGTCGTCTGGCGCAACCTGCGTGCCGATCTCATACGCGGCATCAAGACGAATGACGCCCTTTGGCCGCGGGTGAAGCGGCTGCGTGCGCTGCTGTCACGGCGTTGAAACGTCGATCCGCCCGGCCTTGGCTTCCAGCCTTGCCGCTTCGAAAGGCGCAAGCAGGATCGGGTCCGGCATGGCGACGCGGTGCATGTCGGCAACCATGTCGCCGATGACCTTATGGTCCGGATCGACGATGCTGAAGACGATTTCCGTCCCCTCGGCCAATAGCGGCTTCAACTCTGCGACGCTCGCTTCGCCGGCATCGATGATCACGAGATCATAGGCCGATTGCAGCGCGCCGAGGATCATGGGCAGGCGTCCAGCCGCCTGCATCGCCTGCATGGGATCATGATCGCCAAGCGGGATCACCTCGGCCTCCGAATAATTGTCGTGATGGATGACGTCGCTGAAGTGCTTCTCCGAAACGAGCAGATTGGTGATGCCGGGGAGGCTTGCATCGTCGAGCATGGAGCGGCCGATCTCGCCTGATCCCGTCATGTCGATCAACACGACTTTCACGCCCCGGTCGGCAAGCTCGCGGACGAGCAGGATGGTCAATGCCGACGCTTCATCGCCCTCCGGCGAAAGCACGACAGCGCGGGCCGCACCGCTCTCCATCAGCCGGCTTGCCGCATCGGCGATGTTCGAGTGATCCACCGCCGGAAGGGGCACAGGCTGATTCACCGGTTCTGGCGTCGGCTCGGCGATTGCCGCCGGAGGAGCAACGGCGGTGACGGCCGGTTCCGGCGCGAGCGCGGCGGCGGGGTGATCCTGCAATTCGGGCCGAACCTTCGTCCCGCCCGATGAAACCGGTGCCGGGCGCAATGCGGCGCCGCTGAACAGCGCGTGCAACAGGGTGGCGATGCAGAGCAACAGCAGCGAGACGATGAAAGTCGCCGCCGTCATCGGCACGACCTTGGGGAAATAGGGTTCAAGCGGCCGATCGGCGCGCGAGAATATCCGCGCATCCGCCGGGGTGTAGCCGCGATCGGTGCGCGACGATGCTTCCCTGTAGCGCGTGAGGTAGGATTCCAGCAACTGACGTTGCGCGGCCGCCTCGCGTTCGAGTGCGCGCAGCTCCACCTCCTCCTCGCCCGCGCGGGAAGCCTGCGCCTTCAACTGGTTCAGCGCACGCGTCAACTCGGCATCGCGCAGCCGCGCCGTCTCCGCCTCGTTTTCGAGGCTGGCAAGCACCTTGCGCGCCTCCTGGCGGATCTGCCCGTTGAGATCGGCCAATTGCGACCGCAGCGCCCTGATGCGCGGATGCCCGCTCAGCAGCGTGGCGGAAAGGTCCGCAATGTCATTATTGAGCTGGACCTGCCGCTCGCGCAGGCGCTGGATCAGCGGCGATGCGATGACATCCGGAAGCGTCTCCGGCGCGGCACCCTTGGCGAGCGCGGCGCGAACGCCTTCCGCCCGCGCCTCGACGGCGGCCCGATTGGCCTTCACGCGCGACAGTTCCGAAGAGAGCTCGGACAATTGCTGGGTCGCGAGGACGGCATTGTTCTGGCCGATAAGAAGATCCGACGAGCTGCGATAGGCTGCAACCTTCGCTTCGGCCTCGCGCACGCGCTTGCTCAGATCATCGATTTCCGGTTGCAGCCACCCGGTGGCATCGGCATTGGCGTCGGATTTCGACGCCTGCTGCATGGCGATATATTCATCGGCGATGGCGTTGGCGATATCGGCGGCGAGCTGCGGGCTCTTCGACGAAAACTGCACGACGACGACGCGGGACTCCTGCACGCTGTAGACAAGGAGGCGATCGCGCATTGCCTGGACGATATAGTCCTGCCTGGTATCGGCATCGGGCGCCTTGGCGATCCCGACCGAAATCATCAGCCTTTTCAGCGCCGATGGCTCGATGGCCGCCGAAAGCTCGGCATTGGTGGCGAGGTTGAGCTTGCCGGCGACGCGCCGCAGATTGTCCGGCGAGGCGATCAGCTCCACCTGGCTCTTGATCGCTTCCTGATCGAGGATCGGACCGCCATCGCCCTGCTCCGCCGCCGGCTTGGTGAATACCGATTCCCGCGCCTCGATGAGAATGCGCGTTTCCGCGCGGTATCGCGGCGAAATCACCGAGAGGAGTACGAAGGCCGCCAGCGTCACCAGCAGGGTGCCGACGGCGATCCGGCGCCAGTTGCGCCCCAGGCTGGCGAACAAGGCGCCCATATCGATATCGACGTCGTCACCGGTGGAACGGGCCTGAGGCATGCGGGTACTCCCAAATCGAACGTTGCAAGGGTAAACGCTTATGGTAACTAGCCCGTTAAATTCATCCGTCGGTTGCGGATGCCCGCCTTTACCAGCCATTAACCCTAATGAAATGATAATACGGCGACAGAATCGTAGGCTCGTGCCGTTGTTGGGACCAAATACGTGGTAAGAAAACAGATATTCCTGGCCTCCATCAGCGCGCTCTGCATTGTGCTTGGCGGCTGCGCAAGTTACCGCCCTGCCCCGCCGGCCTTCAACGAGGCCATCAACAAGCCCTACCTGCTCGACGCCGGCGACCGTATCCGCCTGACCGTTTTCGAGCAGGAGGGCATTACCAACACCTATAGTGTCGACCAGGCAGGCTATATCTCGGTGCCGCTGATCGGCAGCGTCCCGGCGCGGGGAAAGACCATCCAGCAGATCGAGGCGGCTGTCGCCGACAAGCTGAAGAAGGGCTATCTGCGCGATCCCGACATCGCCGTCGAGGTCGACCGCTACCGGCCCCTGTTCATCATGGGCGAAGTGGGCGCGGCCGGGCAATATTCCTACGTCCCGGGAATGACGGCGCAGAAGGCCATAGCGGCGGCCGGCGGCTTCAGCCCGCGCGCCAACCAGGAAAATGTCGATGTGACGAGGCAGATCAACGGGGAAAGCCTGACGGGCCGCGTCACCATCTCCGAACAGGTCCTGCCGGGCGACACGATTTACGTGCGCGAACGCTTCTTCTGAAGCCGGCAATGTCGCCGAACGCCCCTTTGCGGATCGTCCACTGCTTCCGGGCTCCCGTTGGCGGCGTGTTTCGCCATGTTCGCGATCTCATCGATGCCCAGATCGCCGCCGGGCACATTGTCGGCGTCGTCTGCGATGCCACGACCGGCAGCGCCTTCGAGGAGCAAAGGCTGGCGGACCTGCAGCCGAAACTGGCGCTCGGCCTGCAACGGGTCGAGATGCGGCGCAGGGTCGGTCCCGGCGATGTGCTGGCGGCGCTGCGTACCTACAGGCTGATCGGCAAATTGCGGCCGGACATATTGCACGGCCATGGCGCCAAGGGCGGCGTCTACGCCCGGCTTTTCGGCACCTGGCTCCGCTGGACCGGCAATCGCACCGCGCGCTTCTATTCGCCCCATGGCGGCAGCCTGCATTATGATGCGGGCAAGCTGACCGGGCGGGCGATATTCGCCATCGAGCGCTGGATCGAGCCGATGACGGACCGGATCATCTTCGTCTCCGGCTTCGAACGGGCGACCTATATCCGCAAGGTCGGCGAGCCGCGCTGCCGCTCGGTGCTCATCCACAATGGCCTTGCCGAGCGTGACTTCGAGCCTCTGCCCGCAAACGACCCGGCGGCGGATTTTCTCTTCATCGGCGAGATGCGCTATCTCAAGGGCCCCGATATCTTCATCGACGCGCTGGCAAGGGCCGGGCAGGCAAGCGGGCGGCGGCTCACCGGCATCATGGTCGGCGACGGCCGCGACCGCACGAGCCTGATGCAAAGCGCAAATGCCGGCGGGGCAGCCGCGATCGAATTTCGCCTGCCCATGGCGGCGCGCGACGCATTTCAGCTGGCGCGGGTGGTGGTCATTCCGTCCCGCGCCGAATCCCTCCCCTATATCCTCCTTGAAGCACTGGCGGCGGGACGCCCGGTCATCGCCAGCCGTGTCGGCGGCATTCCCGAGATACTCGGCGCGGACTCCCCCGCCCTGATCGAACCCAACGCAGACCGCCTGGCCGCGAAAATGCTGGAACTCCTCGCCGATCCCGATACATTTCAGCGTCACCTGCCGGATATCACGACCCTGAAGCGGAGTTTCAGCGTGAACAGTATGGCAGCGCGGATGGAAAGCGAGTACTACGAAGCTCTCAACTCGTAATTGTAGCAAATAATTAGGCTCGCGTTGGTATTGGTGTCCCCATCATGGGTGATGAAGCAAAGCAGAAACTGACACGAGAGGCCGTCCGCAACCTTGCACAGGAGGATGGCGAGGCAAAGGCGCCGCGCTCGTCCCTCAACGCGACGGCCCGCACCATCGCATCCCAATATGCCCGGCCGACCAATTCTCCGGTGATGATCAGCGGCATCATGCGCATCATCGAATTCCTGATCATTGCAACGTCGGGTATCGCGGTGTTCATGATCTATGTCGGCCTGTCGCCCTATTCGGTCTTCCACTACCTCCTGGCAATCGTCCTGACGGCGCTGGCAGCCGTGTTCCTGCTGGAACTTGCCGACAGCTACCAGCTGGCAACGATGCGTGACCCGTTCAGCAAGATCGGACGCCTGCTCCTCGTCTATTCGGGCACCTTCGCCCTCATGTCGCTCGCCGCGTTCTTCCTCAAGATATCCGAGGATTATTCGCGCGTCTGGTTCGGAGCCTGGTATGCGAGCGGCCTTGTGCTGTTTCTCGTCTTCCGCATCATCATGTCGCGCCTCATCCGGCGCTGGGCCCGCAACGGCAAGATGGAGCGGCGCGCGGTTATCGTCGGCGGCGGCAAGCCAGCCGAGGATCTTGTCCGGTCCATCGAGCAGCAGCCCTATAATGACATCAGGATCTGCGGCGTGTTCGACGACCGCGACGCCAAGCGCTCGCCGCCGATCGTCGCCGGCTATCCCAAGCTCGGCAACATATCGGAACTGATCGAATTTGCCCGCATAGCGCATATCGACATGCTCATCGTCTGCCTGCCGATCACCGCCGAGGAGCGCGTGCTGTCGCTGCTCAAGAAATTATGGGTATTGCCGGTCGACATCCGGCTATCGGCCCACAACAACCATCTGCAGTTCCGGCCGCGCGCCTATTCCTATATCGGCTCGGTCGCGATGATCGACCTTTTCGACAAGCCGATCAATGATTGGGATTCCGTGGCCAAGCGCGCCTTCGACGTCTTCTTCAGTCTCATCGGCATCACCCTGTTCAGCCCGATCATGCTGGCGACGGCGCTCGCGATCAAGCTCGAGAGCAAGGGCCCGGTGATCTTCAAGCAGCAGCGCCATGGCTTCAACAACGAGATCATCGAAGTGTGGAAGTTCCGCTCGATGTATAGCGAGATGTGCGATCCGACCGCGCGCAACGCCGTCGTCAAGAACGATCCGCGCGTTACCCGCGTCGGCCGTTTCATCCGCAAGACATCGATCGACGAACTGCCGCAATTCTTCAACGCCTTGATGGGAACGCTGTCGCTTGTCGGCCCGCGGCCCCATGCCATCGCCGCCCATAGCCACAATCTACTCTATAATGACGTCGTCGACGGCTATTTCGCCCGCCATCGCGTCAAGCCCGGAGTGACCGGCTGGGCGCAGATCAATGGCTGGCGCGGCGAGATCGATTCCGACGAGAAGATCAAGATGCGCACGGAATTCGACCTGTTCTACATCGAAAATTGGTCGCTCTGGCTGGACCTCAAAATTCTCGTTCTGACGCCGGTCCGCCTGCTGAACACGGAAAACGCCTATTGACCGCGGTCGCTGCCGGCCAGGCGAACATCGCTTCGCCAGCAGCAAGGAACAGGTTCCTGATCGCCCTGTTGCGCAACGCCGCCATCGGGCTCGGTGTCTTTCTCAGCGCTTTCGTCATCGACGAGCCGGCGCCTTACGAGCTCTATATGGCCGGCCTCGTCGCCATCTGGTGTCTCTTCGGCCTGCGCCTGTCCCGCATCAGCGCCGTGCTGCTGCTGATGCTGGTCCTGTTCAATATTGGCGGCGTGATCTCCATGGGGCAGATGCCGGACCTGAAGACCGCTCCGATGTATCTCGCAGTATCGCTTTTCCTGGCCTTTACCGCGGTATTCTTCGCCGCCATCGTCAGCCGGGACGAGCGGCTTCTCGCCACCATATTCGGCGCCTATGTCCTTGGCGCGATCGCCACGGCGAGCCTCGGCATCCTCGGTTATTTCGATGCCTTCCCGGGCGCCGAGCTCTTCACCCGCTATGGCCGGGCGATGGGCGCGTTCCAGGATCCCAATGTGTTCGGGCCCTTCCTCATGCTGCCGCTGGCATGGCTGCTTCACGGCGTGCTGACGGGAAGCATCGGCGGGCTGCTCATGCGCACCGTCCCGATTCTCATCCTCGTGCTGGCGGTTTTCCTGTCGTTCTCGCGCGCGGCCTGGGGCATGGCGGTATTCGTCGTCGCCGGACTGGCGCTGCTGCTCTTCATCCGCAACCCGTCGCCGATGTTCCGCCTGAGGATCATCGCCCTCGGCACTGCCGCGGTCCTGATCGCCGTCGCGGCGATCATCGTCGCCCTGCAGATACCGAGCGTCGCCGAACTCTTCTCCGCGCGCGCGCAACTGGTGCAGGATTACGATCAGGCCCAGTTTGGCCGCTTCGCCCGTCACTGGTATGGAATGCTGCTTTCCATCGACAATCCGCTCGGCATAGGCCCACTGGAATTCGGCCCTATCTTTGGCGAAGACACGCATAATATGTGGCTGAAGGCTGCACTCGATTATGGCTGGCTCGGATTCATAAGCTACATCACGCTGATGATGACCACTTTCGGCCTCGGCCTGCGCATCCTCTTCCGCGACCGGCCATGGCAGCCATATCTCCTCTGCGCCTATCTGGTCTTCGTGGCGCATCTGCTGATCGGCAATGTGATCGATACCGACCATTGGCGCCATTTCTACCTCATTATCGGCCTGATATGGGGATGTATCGGGCTGGAGGCACAGCACAACGCAGCGCAACGTCCGCAGGCGTGAAGCAACGCCGCTGTCGCTGCCCGCTATTTGTTGACGCTATTTGTCTATTATTGCACCTGCCCGAAATGTACCGTGAAAAATCAACATGGAGCGCTATCCGCTTGAACCAACTACAACTTAGGATTGCATGGAAATAGCTGGACAAAACCGGGTGTCTGCTTGATGGTTCGGTCAACGACGGAGTAGAAAGCAGAATCATCAGGTTGCGCCAGCGGATTTCGACATTGATATTTTTAGACGAAGATAATCCCAATTATTCCAGGTCGGACGGCGAATTGATGCAACGCGCCTTCGATATGGCCGCCGAGGAACTCGGCATTGCGCAGCCAGGCTGTTCGGAACAGGCGACGTTGGCGCGTTTCGTGCGCGCCGCCTATATCATCGGCAATCGGGATGTTCAGTCCATAGCGAAGTTTTCGATAGAGGCGGTACTGCTGCGGCGCAGGGCGCAGAACAAACCGTAAGTTCCCGGCTCCTTGCTTCCCTCGGGAAGCTGGTCGGAGTGGCCGGATTCGAACCGACGACCCCTTGACCCCCAGTCAAGTGCGCTACCGGGCTGCGCTACACTCCGAACCGGGTGAAGCCCTAGAATACCTCGCTTTTTTTAGCAATACCCAAAAACAGAGAAAACGAACGAAGCGCACACAAATGCGTCGCGGAGGTGGCCGCCAGCCCCGAAGCATGGCGCAGCACAGCCGGTGGAGCGCTGTTTCGCCTAGTCCTCGAAGCGGCCCGAGGCCTCGCGGTCGCGGTCGTATCGCCTTGCCAGCGGAAATTCCGGCAGCCAGGATTCGCGGCGAATGACCCAGCTTTCATAGGTCGGCATGAATTGATCCGTATCGTCCAGCGAGCCCAGATTCACTTCGATCTCGTCATCGGTCCGCGCAAAGACCGACGAGCCGCAACGCGGACAGAAGAACCGCCCCTTATAGTCGCGTGTTTCACCCTCGACTGTCACCGCCGCCTCAGGGAAGATTGCCGAGGCATGAAACAGCGCGCCATGATGCTTGCGGCACTCGAGACAATGGCAAAGACCAACCCGATAGGGACGCCCCGTGGCGACAAATCGCACATTGCCGCACACGCAGCCGCCGGAATATCGATCCATGCCGCGTCTCCTTCCAATCTCAAGCCAGCGAAAAACCGTGTTCCGCAAAAAGGTCGCTCGACCTGGTCTAGGTCGAACCGCCCCTTCTGCTGCGACGAAGCATGTACTCCTCGCGGCGCCGCATTTCATCGGCGCTTATCTCCCGTCGCGGACGGTCTGGCCGGCTGGCCTCGGGCCGGTCCGGCCGATCTACCCGATCCGGTCTGTCGGGGCGATCCGGTCTGTCAGGACGGTGCCTGTCGGGACGATGCCTGTCCCAGTCGCGATGCCGCCGCCGGTCACGATCATGGCGATCGTAGCGGCTATAGCGATAGCGGTCATAGCGATCGTAATCGCCGATATAAGTATCGGAATATACGGCGCCGCCATAATATCCGCCCGAATAGCCGCCGTCATATTCGCTGCTGACGCAGCCGGTCAATAAAAGCCCGGCCCCGACTACGATCCAAGATCCTTTTCGCATCGCGATGTCCTCCTGCCGCCCGATAACTCCCGACACTGCCATACGTTCCATCCCGCCACCAGAGCAATTATGGCCCGACACCAACGAGCTCGCCATGCGTGGCACCACGGGCAAAGCCATCAAGGGCGATCTGCATCTGCCTCACCGATTGCGGTCCGCCATGCCCCTCCTCTTCGACCATGCACAGACGGCTTGTCGGCCATGCCCGGTGCAGCCGCCATGCGGTGATGGCTGGACTGCTGATATCCCGGCGCCCCTGTATGAGAACCGCCGGAATTTGGGAAATCCTGCTCATATTGTTCAGGATCTCGGCGCCATCGCGCAAAAACCCGTCATTTGCCCAGTAATGCGTAACCAAAGTGGCGAATTCCAGGAGTTGCTCATCGCTGCGCAGTTTCCCGGCATGCGCGAAGTTGGGATCGAGCGATATATGCACGCTTTCCCATTCGTTCCAGGCACGGGCTGCCAATACGCGGTCGGCATCATCCTTCCCGGCAAGGCGGCGTGCATAGGCTTTGATGAGGCGCTCTTCCCTGCCTTTGCCCGAAGCAGCTTCGAGCCTTTCCCAGGCTTCCGGGAATATTCGCCCCATATGCCCGGTTATCCAGTCGATCTCGGCCCTGCTGGTGGTGGTTACCGCGAGCAGAACGAGTTCGGAAACGCGTGCTGGATGCGCCTGAGCGTAGGCCAGGGCGAGCGTAGCGCCCCAGGAGACGCCGGACACCAGCCACTGCCGCACGCCGAGCCGCGCTCGAATGTGTTCGATGTCGGAGATCAGGTCAGCTGTGGTGTTTTGCTGGAGGTCAACGCCCGCGCTTGCGGCCGAAGGTCTGCTTCTCCCACAGCCGCGCTGGTCGATACCTATGATGAAATATCGATCCGGATCGAAATGCGACCGGTAGCGGCCTGAACCAAGGCCGCTACCGGGACCGCCATGGAGATAGAGGGCGGGCTTGCCTTGCGGATTGCCGGATGCCTCCCAATAGATCTCATTTCCGGCCGAGCAGGCAATGTGGCCGGAGGCGAAAGGTGAGATTTGCGGGTAGCTCATGGGAACGGTCCAGCGTTGAAAGTTCCGGCTGTCCTAACCGCGGCCTTCGTCAGTTCGATGACATGCGCACCGGTCAAAGGCCGAGTTGCTTCATGATAGCATGGGCGAGCCTTATGCGCTCGTCATTGGGATAGAACTTGTTGGCGAGGATGACGATGCCGAAGCGCTTTTCCGGCACGAAGGCGACATAGGCGCCGAAACCATTGGTCGAGCCGGTCTTGTTGACGAACACGTCCCTGCGCGGCTTCTGCGGCGGCGTGATCGCCTTTACCGGCACCGGATCGCGCGACATGGTAGTCGAATTGCCTTCAAGCAGGGCATCGAGCTTCGCCGGATAGTCATATTGCTCCCAGACAAGATCCTGCGTCATCGGGCCCGCCTTGAAATAGGCGGCGCGGGTGGCGTCCAGCGCCTGCTGCAGGTCCTTGTCGATCTCGACTTGCCCCATATTCGCATCGGCAAAGCGGAGAAGGTCGGATGCCGTCGTCTTGACGCCATAGGCCTCGTCCGCGAGCATGCCGGTGTCGTCGACGCGAACCGGCTGGTCGTTCTTCCTGTGGCCCTGCGCATAGTCGGCCATCCTTGCCTTGGGAACATTGACATAGGTGCTTGAGAGGCCAAGCCCGCCAAATACCTGCTTTTCGACCAGGGTCGCAAAATCGCCCTTCATGGCCCTGGCCGCGACGACGCCGAGCATGCCGACGCTCGGATTGGCGTAATTGCGGTGCGAGCCCGGCGCGAAAGTCGGCTCCCACTCGGCAAAATAGCGCATGAGCTGACGCTCGTTCTTCACCTCATCCGGCACCTGGAGCGGGAAACCACCCGGCGTATGGGTGCCGAGGTGGAATATCTCGATGCCGCCGAAGGTGCTGCCGTCCAGTTCGGGCACATATCTGGCGATCCTGTCGGTGAGCTTCAGATCGCCCTTCACTTCGGCATAGGTCGCCAGCGTTGCGGTGAAGGTCTTGCTTATGGAACCGACCTCGAAAATCGTGTTCTCATCAACCGGCTTGCCGCCCTGCTTCGCAGCCACGCCGGACGAAACCAGATAATGCCGGCCATCGAGCGAGATGCCGACCGCCATGCCCGGAATGCCGTATTTCTGCATGACCGGCCCGATTGCTGCATCGACGCTTTGCCTGATCTGCTGCTGCCGATCGTCGGCCCGCGCCGCCATCGGCAGGCACATGGCAAGTAGAAACCCCGCCATAATCGGCCCAGCAATAATTGGGTTCGGTGCTGAAATACGCATCATCATCTCCTCTTTTCGGCGCCATCGGCAAATATGGATTTGCGCGCCGGCAGATGTCTAAGCTCGTCGACATGCAAGGGCAAACGACGATATTTCGTGGCTGACATGAATTAAACTAGGCCTTGGCGCCTGACAGCCGTGCCGGCGCCCATCGGGGCCGTTGACGATCGAGGCCAGCCTATGGGAAATTGCCTTTCGGCCCCGAGGTTGGAGACGTCTGCCATGCGTGCTTTCTACCGGTTTGCGACCCTGATCCTTGCCAGCCTCCCGGTCCAGGCCGTTGCCGATCCATTCGTGTCGTGGAATTCCAACGAGGCCGGCTTCTGGCTGGAAGTGGATAATCAGGACGACCGCAACTGGGCCTGCACGGTCGAATACCGCGTCACGGTCTCCGGAAAGGAAGCGCTGCGGGAACATCGGTTTCTGGTCGCCCCAAAGTCCAGGAACATCGTCTTCGTCCCGCCGTTCAGCCCCTTGCCGCGCGGACAATGGTCCTTTGCGCCTGAAGGCAGGGCGAACTGTACCTGACCCAGGCAGAACGGAACCGGCGCCGCATATGCGACGCCGGGACTATGCCTGTGCCAGTTGACGCTGCCTATTGCGCCGGTGCGGCGGGCGTCGCCGGCTGGCTCGAACCCGCCGGAGCGGGCGCGGCCGGTGTGGCGGTGTCGGCGGCGTTGGATTCGCTCGCCTTCATCGGATCGGCGACACCTTGGGTGAAGCTGTCCGCGGTCTCGAAGGCTGGCGCTTCCTTCAGCTTCTCCTTGGTGGTGTTGACGACGATCCAGTTGGATTTGTCTTCACGCATGGAGATTTTCAGCTGGTCGGCGGGCAAGGCGACGGCCTTCTCGCCAACGCCGAGGAAGCCGCCCACGCCGATGACCGCGGCCTTCACCGTACCGTCGGCATTGACGATCAGGTCCTTCACCTCGCCGATCGATTCGGCATTCTCACTGTCACCATTATAGACATTCTTGCCCATAAGGCCGGAAGCGAGCAGTTGCCCCTCCTCCACCTTGGTCATGGGCTGGACGTCGGCAGCCGTGGCGGCGCCGGCACCGCCCGTGAACAGTTCTTTCGTCTCCACCTTTGCCGGTGCCGGGTCAGCGGCTGGCGCGGGTGCCGGCGTGGTCTGTGCCAACGCCGTTCCGGCCATCAATGTCACAGCCGCGGTTGAAGCAATCAATGATTTCAACATCGGATGTCTCCTTGTTTCATGCGCGGGAACAACCATTTGGCGTCCCTTCAGAGGAAACAACCGGCAACCTCGCCTCCAGTTCCAGCCATGCGGGAAAATTGAAGAGCGCGGAAGAAGATGATGCTGGGCGCGGAACCTTGGCGGCCAGGGCGCGTTCCAGCACGTTACAATTTCCCAATAATCGCAGGAGAATTCATTGAATCGCAACGGTCTCTATGTGCTCGTCGGCGCACTGCTCGTCATCGCAATCGGCATGGGTATCTATATTTATCGCGAGGAAACCAAGCCTGCCGGTGTCGAACTGAAGATCGGCGAAGGTGGCGTATCAGTCGAAGAGAACTGATGTTCCGGCTCGGGCGGATGCCGCCCGAGCCAAATTCATTCGATCAGCTATAGGGTGAATAGCACTGCTGGCGCGGGCCATTATAGGGCTGGTAGGTGTTGTCGGACGCCCTGTAGGAGCGATATTTGTCGTAGCACCACTGGACATGGGCGCTGCCGCCACCGGAACGGATCACGCGCCGCGGCTGGTTGGCAATGGCCCCGCCAATGATCGCGCCGGCGCCAAATGCGGCCAATGGATACCACCAGCCATCGCTATGGCGGCGATATCCACGCCGATGATGACGATAGCCGCGATGTCCGCGCCAGTGCCCACCGCGCCAACGGCGATGTTCGCGATACTGCACCTGCTCCACATTCTGCTTGAATTCGAAGGGAACCGAGGGCAGCGGCGCAGCCGAGACCGGCACGGCAGCGGTAACGCCCATGGCCAGACTGAGCACACCTGCAAACAGTCCAGAGACAATCTTTCTCATTGAAGCAACCTCCTAAGTTAGATCAGTACGATGGATCATGCACAATGAATGTCAGATGAACAATAGATGAATTTTCTTGCGTTCCGGCGCTGTCTTCATCACGGTTTCGTAATGGAACCTTTCTGTATTCTTTTATTCTGACAGATGGCTGCACCGGTTCTCAGTGGCGGCCACGCGTTGCTTTGGCGTATCCGGCCATCGGCGCAGCTTTTTCATCGTCGCTGTCGTCTGGCAATGGCAGCCGATTTTCGCGGTTTGGCCGTCCCCCGCATGGAACATTCCCGATTGGCGTCCGTTATCACTCCGTCAACGAAGGAGCGAATGGCATGGCAATCTTTTCCAGAAATTCCGATGATTTGCAGGGCGATCTCGAGGCGCAGATCAGAGCGCTGCGCAAGGAGATGTCCAATATATCCGCCAGTCTGTCGGATCTCGGCTCGGAGCATTTCGACGAGGTGAAGCGCGCTGCCAGCCGGCACGCCCGGGTCGCAGCCGATACGGCGCGGGAAAATCCCATTGCGACGCTTGCGCTCGTTGCCGGTGCGGCACTTCTCATTGGCCTGTTTTCCCGCCGCTGATTCCCGCCGCTGATCCCCACCGCCGATAAGGACGCCGACCATGGATGAAATGACTGAAAAGATGGAGAGCGAGGCCGACAAGGCGCGACTTCGAAGCGAAATCGAGCAATTGAAGAAGGATATCGCCGCCGTCAGCAAGACCCTCGCCGACAAGGGCAGCCAGATGTTCGACCGCATGACCGAGCAGGATGAGGCTTCGGCACTGGACGGGCTGAAGCAGCGGGGCTCGCGGGCCGCCAGTGCAATCGGGCATCAGGCCCGGAGGATTGGCGACACGCCGACGCAGAATTCAGTTTCGACGCTGCTGATCATAGCCGGTCTCGGCGTCGTCATCGGAATGCTGGCCCGGTAGGCCTGCCGACGATCTCGCTTGCGACTATCGGACCTGATCCAGCAGGCGCTTGCATTCCAGAAGATCGAACAGGGTTTCTTGCAAAAGAGCCCTGTTGTCTTTTGACAGCCGCTTGCTGTCGGCCGCTATCGGACCGTCGTCATCGCCCTTCATCAGCCCGAACAGGCGGCGCTGCGGTGCCGGACGAGGCCCGCCCATGACCGCTGCTTCTTCATCGGCATCAGCACGGTTCTGCTCTTCTTCCTGGCGCGCCGCAGCCTGTTTCTGCTGGGTAATCGCCTCTGCCGCAGCCGTATCGCCACTGCCGAGTGCAATGATGAACTGGGTTCCGTTCTCGCGAAGCAGCCGCTGCACGCCCTTGATCGTATAGCCCTGATCATAGAGCAGATGCCGGATACCCTTCAAAAGGTCGACATCGAGCGGACGGTAGTAGCGACGGCCACCACCGCGCTTCATCGGCTTGATATGCGTGAAACGGGTTTCCCAAAAACGCAGCACGTGCTGTGGCAGATCGAGATCTTCTGCAACTTCGCTGATGGTTCTAAATGCGTCGGGACTCTTGTCCATGATTTCACCCTTTCAGGAGAAATTCTGATTCGACGTCTATATCAGCGATTTATACCCCATTTTTCAAGCTGAGGGCGAGATTCGCCCACAACTAATCCGGCAAAGGGCTTATCAGGCTGATTTCTTCTTCCGGGCCTGATGCGAACGCAAGATGCGCTGCTTGAGAACATTGGACGCCTTGAACGTCATGACGCGGCGCGGCAGGATAGGCACTTCCTCGCCCGTCTTCGGGTTGCGCCCGATGCGTTCATTCTTGTCCCGGACCTGAAACGTGGCGAATGACGACAGTTTGACTGTCTCGCCTCGGACAATCGCGTCACAAACCTCATCGAGAATGGTTTCGACGAGTGATGCCGACTCCGTGCGTGATAGCCCTACCTTTCGATAGACTGCCTCAGCCAGATCAGCACGCGTAATGGTCTTACCCCCCATACGATCTCAAAGCTCTCGTTTTGTTGCAAAACTATCAGGTGACAGCGGAAGTTATAGGATGAAAACCAATCGGGCAAGCAGCTTCCACAACTGCAATTTCAATCGGTTCCCTACCAACGTAGCAGAACTGCTCCCCACGTAAAGCCCCCGCCCATCGCCTCGAGCAGGACGAGATCGCCCTGCTTGATACGGCCGTCGGCAACCGCCGTGGCCAGTGCGAGGGGCACGGAGGCAGCCGAGGTATTGCCATGCTGATCGACGGTTATCACGACTTTTTCATCGGCCAGGCTGAGCTTCCTGGCCGAGGCGTCGATGATGCGCTTGTTCGCCTGGTGCGGCACGAACCAATCGACGTCGCTCGCGGTGATTCCCGCCTCGGCGAACGAGGCCTCGATCACATCGGTGATCATGCCGACAGCATGTTTGAAGACTTCGCGACCTTCCATCCGCAGATGGCCGACCGTCTGCGTCGTCGATGGGCCGCCATCGACATAGAGCTTTTCCTTGTGGCTGCCATCGGAGCGCAGATTTGCCGTGAGTATGCCGCGGTCGGACGTAAGTCCCCGCCCTTCGCCCGCCTCGAGGACGACGGCGCCGGCACCGTCGCCGAACAGGACGCAGGTGGTGCGGTCCTTCCAGTCCAGGATGCGCGAAAACGTCTCCGACCCGATGACGAGCACCCGGCGCGCCATGCCGCCGCGAATGTAGAGATCGGCGGTGGTGATCGCATAGACGAAACCCGAGCAAACCGCCTGCATGTCGAAGGCGAAGCCGTGCTTCATGCCGAGCCGCGCCTGGATATCGACGGCGGTCGCGGGAAACGTGTTGTCCGGGGTCGACGTCGCGAGAATGATGAGGTCGATGTCGTCAGGCGTCAGGCCCGCATTGTCGAGCGCGGCACGGGCGGCGGCTTCGCCGAGCGAGGCAGTGGTCTCGCCCTCGCCCGCTATGTAGCGCTGCTTGATGCCGGTACGCTGCACGATCCATTCGTCGCTCGTCTCCACGATACCTTCGAGGTCGGCATTCTTGACCAGGCGTGCCGGTTTAGCGGCACCAATACCCTTGACGACGGAGCGGATCATTTATTTTTCCTGTTGTTCGGTTTCAACGTCTGCTGCTGGCTCCGGCTCGCCCTTGAAGGCGACGCCGACGGGGCTCTTGTGGAAGTGACCGAGATCCGCGGAGATCTTGTCGAGCAATCTGTTCTTGGCCATGTCGTAGCCCACATCAATGGCAGCCGCGAAACCGAGTGCATCCGTTCCGCCATGGCTCTTGATCACGATTCCGTTCAAACCAAGGAAAACCCCGCCATTGGTCTTGCGGGGGTCCATCTTCTCCCGCAAGCGGTCGAAGGCGCCCTTGGCGAACAGATAGCCTATACGGGCCATCCATGTCCGGTTCATGGCATCACGCAGATATTGCGCAAATTGCTTCGCGGTGCCCTCGGCGGCCTTGAGCGCGATGTTGCCGGCGAAACCCTCGGTCACCACGACGTCGACCGTGCCCTTGCCGATATCATTGCCTTCGACGAAGCCGTAATATTCGAGGCTCGGCAGCGGGATTTCCTTCAGGATGCGGGCGGCATCCTTCACATCGTCCTGGCCCTTTATCTCTTCCACGCCGACATTCAGCAGTCCGATGGTCGGCCGCTGTATCTCGAACAGCGCCCGCGCCATGGCGGCGCCCATCACCGCATAATCGACAAGCTGCTGCGCGTCGGCGCCGATCGTCGCGCCGATGTCGAGAACGATGCTTTCACCGCGCAGGGTCGGCCAGATCCCGGCGATCGCCGGCCGCTCCACATTCGCCATGGTGCGCAGGCAGAACTTCGACATCGCCATCAGCGCGCCGGTATTGCCGGCGGAGATGCAGGCATCGGCCTCGTCGGTCTTCACCGCTTCGATGGCGCGCCACATGGAGGACTTCCAGCGGCCATTGCGCAGCGCCTGGCTGGGCTTTTCGTCCATCCGGACGGAAACTTCGCAATGGTGGAACGTGGAGGCCTTGGACAGGGCATCATGCTTTGCCAGGATAGGCTGGACTTCTTCCTCGCGCCCGAAAATCACGAACCTGATATCGGGATGGCGCTCCAGCGCCATGGCCATGGCCGGGATGACGACCTCAGGACCGAAATCGCCGCCCATGGCATCAATGGAAATTCTGATCACTATCGATTGTCCTGTCCTGTTCCGTTCTTGCAAGGCTTTGATAAGACTCGGCGGAAAATAGTCATTTTGCCCGGGCGTACAACCGGATTCTGCCTGAGAGGGCCCAGCCGGCCCCAAAATCGTGAAACTCCCCCATCGTCTCGCCGCTACTTAGGCGCAAGCCCCGTCCGCGATCAAGTCTTCTGTTTCCAGTCCTTCAAGCCTGCGAAAGGGTTGGGCGCGCGTTCCTCCTCCACGTCTCCGACGGTCAGGGTGACGGCAGGCGCTTCCTCCACGCCCGGCTTGCGCGGATAGGGATCGATTTCGAGCTCGAAGAATTCCTCGGCAATGGCGCCGATGTCGAGGCTGTCGCCGGAAAACGGCTCGGGCACGTCCGGCCCTTCGGCGTCGATGATCAGTTCGCCCGCATCGTCGGTGGGCAGGCGCGCCAGCCGCGAATTCTCCGGCACGAACAGGCTGTCGACCTGTGTCTCTATGCGCGCCTCGACCGGCTCCAGCGTCACGATACATTGCTGGACGATATCGGCGCTGACCGTGCCCTTCACCCGCACGCCTTCCTTCTTCCAGGGCAGGACCTGCAGCTCGGCGACAAAGGACTTCACATCTTCCAGCGCATGGAAATCACGCAGCGCCCGGCGTTCGCGTTCATCCGCCTCGATCTTTACGGTCAGCCCCTTCTGGGCCAGCCTGTTCACCGATACGGGGTAGCTCAGTGCGCCCTCGGCCTCTTGTCTCATGGCGATACTCTCATATAGCGGCAGCGGCCAGGCCGGCGGCGGGGAAAGTCAGTTCCCCCTTGGCCATGGCCTCGTCATCCTGCGTTTCCAGGTGTGACTGGCACTTTAGTACATATTGCGCCAATGCACGACTTCCCGTCCAGTTCTGCTCCTCCGGCCGGACATTGCGCGCAAGGGCGGCCACGAGCGCTTCAAGGTCGTCCGCCGCCAGCGCCTTGTCATAGGCATCGACGCGGCCATAGAACATGCGCGCGAGTTTCTTCATGCGCTTGGGGACGCCCGAATCCCCGATACCGAGTTCCCGCAGCGAATGATCGACATCGCGAAAGAACTCGTCGGTCACGTCCTGCCCGATCGATTTGAGCGCCTCGCCTCTACCTTTGATACGCCTTATGAACAGAAATACATGCAATGAGAGCATTTCGTAGCGCCCAAGCGGTGAATCCGGCACATCGATGTCCGAATATAAGTATGGCTGCCGCGCCGCTGCCACGATCCTGTCGTAGAGCGCGGTCGTTATCGCCTCGTTTGCTTTGGCCCTGCGGCTGAATAAACTGAGTATCATAGAGTCGAGCTTTCCATTGCGCCGCGTGCAACATGAGTCGCTTGTTGCATCGGGCCGCAAGGTGGTTTACCGAAGTTCTGCGGGCAGCGAAAGACTTGCGCCCCAGTTTGAAATGGAGATGTCGTTGCTGCAGCGGATTTTCAA
The DNA here is from genome assembly GCF_026420825.1 of Phyllobacterium sp. 0TCS1.6A. NCBI lineage: Bacteria > Pseudomonadati > Pseudomonadota > Alphaproteobacteria > Hyphomicrobiales > Phyllobacteriaceae > Phyllobacterium > Phyllobacterium sp. 0TCS1.6A. The sequence continues at coordinate 176,611 of NZ_JAPMAB010000007.1, read as the reverse complement.
GACCCCTATTCTACGCGGGCATCTGATTGCCGGAGGGCTTGTCATGGCCACCGGGCTTGCCGGCTGCAATACTGCCGGTCTCAACCCATCCGAAACCCTGACCCAGGGTTATGTTCTTGACGAAAAGGCGCTCGAATTCGTTCCGGTCGGCTCGAGCCGCGAGCAGGTGATCCTCTCGCTCGGCAGCCCATCGACGACGGCGACCTTCGACAATGAAGTCTTCTATTACATTTCCCAGACCCGGCACCGCAGCGTCGCTTTCATGCAGCCCAAGGTGACCGACCGCCGCATCCTCGCTGTCTATTTCGACAAGGACGGCAAGGTGGCGAGCATATCCAATTACGGCCTGCAGGACGGCAAGGTGTTCGACTTCATCTCGCGCACGACCCCGACGGGCGGCAAGGACCTCTCCTTCCTCGGCCAGTTGCTGGCCGGCGTCGGCAAGGCGCCGCCTTCGCTTGGAAACAGCGGTCCGCGCTGATCCGCCAACGCAGGAACCAGAACAGGAAAAGCCCGCGAAACACAGGTTTCGCGGGCTTTTTCGTTTGTCGCGGGGCTAGTGCGCCAGGACGGCGAGCAGCAGCAGGGCGACGATATTGGTGATCTTGATGGCCGGATTGACGGCAGGACCCGCCGTATCCTTGTAGGGATCGCCGACCGTATCGCCGGTGACCGACGCCTTGTGGGCTTCGGACCCCTTCAGATGGCGCGTGCCATCCTTGTCGACGAAGCCATCCTCGAAGGACTTCTTCGCATTGTCCCAGGCGCCGCCGCCGGAGGTCATCGATATGGCGACGAAAATGCCATTGATGATGACGCCGAGCAGGGAAGCGCCGAGCGCCGCGAATGCCGAAGCCTTCGAACCGGATATGACCAGCACGCCGAAATAGACGACGAGCGGCGCAAGCACCGGCAGCAGCGAGGGCACCACCATTTCGCGGATGGCCGCCCGCGTCAGTATATCCACCGCGCGCGCATAGTCGGGCCGTTCCGTTCCCTGCATGATGCCGGGCTTTTCGCGGAACTGCCTGCGCACTTCCTCGACCACCGATCCTGCTGCGCGGCCGACGGCTGTCATTGCAATGCCGCCGAACAGATAGGGGATGAGCCCGCCGAAGATCAGACCGGCCACCACATAGGGATTGGACAATTCGAACGAGACTTCGCCGATACCCTTGAAATAGGAGAACAGCGTCGATCCGTCCTTGTTGGCTTCCGATATGAAATATTGCAGGTCGTTGGCATAGGCCGCGAACAGCACCAGCGCGCCGAGACCGGCCGAACCGATGGCATAGCCCTTGGTTACGGCTTTCGTCGTATTGCCCACGGCATCGAGCGCATCGGTCGATTTGCGGACTTCAGGATCGAGACCCGACATTTCCGCAATGCCGCCGGCATTGTCCGTGACAGGCCCGAAAGCATCGAGCGCCACGATCATGCCGGCAATGCCGAGCATGGCGGTAACGGCGATGCCGGTGCCGAACAGGCCGGCAAGCTGGTAGGTGGAGATGATGCCGCCGACGATGACCAGGGCCGGAAGCGCGGTCGATTCAAGCGAGACCGCCAGGCCCTGGATGACGTTGGTGCCGTGGCCGGTAACGGAGGCCTGGGCGATCGAATTCACCGGGCGCTTGTTGGTGCCGGTATAATATTCGGTGATGACGACGATCAGGCCGGTGACCACGAGCCCGATCAGCCCGCAGATGAAAAGGTTCGCCCCGGTGATCGACTGGCCGGCGACCGTGCCGATCTCGCCCCAGCCGATGGTGAGCGAGGTCGCCAGACCAAGCCCCGCGATGGAAAGCAGGCCCGTCACGATCAGGCCCTTGTAGAGCGCGCCCATGATCGAGTTGTTGGCGCCGAGCTTGACGAAGAAGGTCCCGGCTATCGAGGTGACGATGCAGGCGCCGCAGATCGCAAGCGGGTAGAGCATGACCGTTGCGAGCACGGGCGTCGCGGCAAAGAAGATCGCACCGAGAACCATGGTGGCGACGATGGTCACCGCATAGGTCTCGAACAGATCGGCCGCCATGCCGGCACAGTCGCCGACATTATCGCCCACATTGTCGGCGATCGTGGCGGGATTGCGGGGATCGTCCTCCGGGATACCCGCTTCCACCTTGCCGACGAGATCGCCGCCGACATCCGCACCCTTGGTGAAGATACCGCCGCCGAGACGGGCGAAGATCGAAATCAGCGAAGCGCCGAAGCCCAGCGATACGAGTGCATCGATCACCGTGCGATCTGCCGGCTGATAGCCGAGCGGACCGGTGAGCACCCAGTAATAGACGGCAACCCCAAGGAGGGCGAGACCCGCAACCAGCATGCCGGTGATCGCACCGGATTTGAAGGCGATCTCAAGGCCTGCGGCCAGGCTGCGCGATGCAGCCTGCGCCGTGCGGACATTGGCGCGCACGGAAACGTGCATGCCGATGAAGCCGGCGAGGCCCGAAAGAACGGCTCCCACGAGGAAGCCGAAGGCCGCAGTCCCCGTCAATAGCAGCCAGACGGCGATGAATACGACGATGCCGACAATGGCGATCGTGGTGTACTGACGTGTGAGATAAGCTTGTGCGCCTTCACGGATTGCACCAGCGATTTCTTGCATGCGTGCCGTGCCCTGGTCCGCTGCGAGCACCGATTTGGTGGCCCATACAGCGTAAACGACAGACAGCAGACCGCAGGCAATGACCAGAAACAGTATTGTCATGCCACTCCCTCAGATTTGACCGGAAAACCCCTCCCCGGGTCAGGTTCGGTACGGCACACGGAGCTGCCAGGCCGGCAGAGACGCGACCGCATCCGTTAGGAGTAACCTAGCCTACGGGCACGTCAAGGGCTTTCGCATGGGGGAGCGACGGCCGGGAATGCCGGCCGCAAGGTCGATGGCGGGCCTCGGCCCGCATTTGCGGAAGCGGGATCGTTGCCGGTCAGCGGCGGGGCGTCTTGACGCCCCTGCTTTCGCCGCGGATCTCATAGGCCAGCCGGTCGAGCACGGCATTGACGAGCTTCGGCTCGTCTTCGGTGTAGAAGGCCTTGGCGATATCGACATATTCCGAAACGATGACGGCCGTCGGAACATCCGCCTTGTTCTTCAATTCCCAGATGCCGGCGCGCAATATGGCGCGCAGCGTCGAATCCAGCCGCGACAGCGGCCAGTCTTCCGTCAGCGTCTGGTGGATCATCGGGTCGAGCGTCGTCTGTGCCGCGACGACACCGGAGACAATGCCGCGAAACCATTGCGGGTCGGCGTCGAGATATTGCTTGCCGTCCACCTCTTTGCCGAGGCGGTGCGCCTCATATTCGGCCACCACTTCGAGGACGCCGGTTCCCGCGACATCCATCTGGTAGAGCGCCTGGACAGCGGCGAGACGCGCGACGCCGCGCTTGTTGGCGGGTTTGACGGCGGGATTGTTTGGTTCAGTCGAATTGGGCATGGTCAGGCTCCGAACTTTTCCTTGAGCGCGATCATCGTCAAGGCCGCGCGCGCTGCAAAGCCGCCCTTGTCCTTGTCCTCGCGGCGGGCGCGAACCCAAGCCTGCTCTTCGTTTTCCACGGTCAATATGCCATTGCCGATGGCAATGCTTTCCTCCACCGAAAGGTCCATCAGGGCCCGGCAGGATTCGTTCGAGACGATGTCGAAATGGTAGGTTTCGCCGCGAATGACGGTGCCGAGCGCAACGAAGCCGTCATATTCCGTGCCGCCCTCTTCCGCGCCGTCGAGTGCGAAGGAGATGACCGCCGGAATCTCGAGCGCGCCTGGAACCGTAACCACTTCATAGGTGGCATTGGCTTCTTCCAATGCCAGTTTGGCGCCATTCAGCAGCGCATCGGACAATTCTTCATAGAAGCGCGCTTCCACAATAAGCAGATGTGGCGCCTGCGCCTTTTTCTTGGACATGGACCGCTCCAGGAGAGATAAAACCGGCCCTCGGGCCGTTGGAATGTCGTCCTAGGCCGATTTCGGATATTCTGCAAGTCGTGCAGCGTATCTGGCCATCTGGTCGATCTCGATATTGAGCCTGTCGCCGACCTTGCGCTCGCCCCATGTCGTCACTTCGAGCGAATGGCGGATCAGCAGCACGTCGAATTCGCTGCCATTGACCTGATTGACGGTCAGGGATGTGCCATCGAGGGCGATCGAACCCTTCGGCGCGATGAACCGTGCGAGATTCTCCGGCGCACGGATAGTGAAGCGAACCGCCTCGCCCTCATCCTCGCGCGCCGTGATTTCGGCCATGGCGTCGACATGGCCCGAGACGAGATGGCCGCCCATCTCGTCGCCGAGCTTCAGCGATCGCTCGAGATTGATGCGGGTGCCGGTCTTCCATTGCGAGATCGTGGTGAGGCGCAGCGCCTCCTCCCAGGCCTCCGCCTCGAACCAGCGCGCATTGGAGCCCTTTTCGGGCAATGTCGTCACCGTCAGGCATACGCCGGAACAGGAGATGGAGGCGCCGATTTCGATTGTCTCGGGATCGTAATTCGTTTCGATACGCAGCAGAACGCCTTCGTTCAGCGGCTTAACCTGGCCGATCCGGCCGATATCCGTCACAATACCCGTAAACATTGGCAGTTTCCCTAAATGCGCTTGATGTATTCGCTGCAGCGGTCCTTGCCGAAGCGATATTCGTTCAGGAGGTCGAAGTCCCGCGCGATATGGGACTGCAGCGCGGGAACTGCAACCCCGTTCGCTTCACCGATGGCATCCGGGCCCTCGAACAGCACCAGCCTATCCACCAGGCCTTCGCCGAGGAAGGAGCCGGCGACCGTCGCGCCGCCTTCGACCATGAGCGTTGCGATGCCCTGCGCCGCCAGATCGTCGAGCAATTCCTGCAGCGCGGTCAGGCCGCAATCGGTCTCCGTCGCCAGGATACGGCAGCCCGCCGCCATGAGTTCCTGGCGCTTGGCGGCATCGGCATCCGCGCTCGCGGCGATCCAGACCGGAACGGTCAGGGCGCTGCGCACCATGCTGCCATGCGCCGGCAGTCGCAGCTGGCTGTCCAGCACGATCCTGATCGGCGAGCGCTGCTCGAGACCCGGCAGGCGGCAGGTCAATTGCGGATCGTCGTCCAGCGCCGTCCCGATGCCGACGAGGATCGCATCGCTCTGCGCCCGCATGAGATGGACCTGCGCACGGGAGATATCGCCGCTTATGGCCACCTGCCCGGCGCCGGCCCGGCCGATGAAGCCATCGCCGGAAAGCGCAAGCTTCAAAGTGACTTCCGGCCGTTTCCTCGCAGATCGCGTCAGATATCCGGCGAGACAGTCGGCGGCTTGCCGCGCCAGGATCCCGGTCTCCACTTCGAGGCCGCCGTCCCGCAATATCGCATAGCCCTTGCCTGCGACCCGGTCGTCGGGATCATTGGCCGCGGCAACGACACGGGTCACGCCCGCATTGACCAGCGCATTGGCGCAGGGCGGCGTCTTGCCGTGATGGGCGCATGGCTCCAGCGTCACATAGGCCGTCGCGCCGCGCGCCGCCTCGCCCGCCTCGGCAAGGGCAATGGCCTCCGCATGGGGCCGGCCGCCCACGGCGGTCACGCCGCGGCCGACGATCGTTCCATCCTTGACGATGAGCGTCGCGACCGAGGGATTGGTACCGGTGAGGCCGAGATGGCTGCGCGACAGGCGAATGGCGGCGGCCATGTAACGGCGGTCATGCTCCGAAACCGGCATTCGCTATTCGTCCCCGGCGCTGGCCGGCGCACCATCGGCGCCCGTGGTGATCTCGTCGATGACATCGTGGAAATCGCGCGCCTCGCGGAAGTTCCGGTAGACGGAGGCAAAGCGGATATAGGCGATGTCGTCGATGCCCTTCAGCGCCTCCATGACGAGAAGGCCGATCTCATCGGAGGAAACATCCGGCTCCCCCGAGCTTTCGAGCTGCCGGACGATGCCGGAAACCGCCCGCTCGACGCGTTCCTGGTCCACATCGCGCTTGCGCAAGGCCACTTCGACGGAACGCATCAGCTTGTCGCGGTCGAAAGGCACCTTGCGGCCGCTCTTCTTGACGACGGTGAGGTCGCGCAGCTGCACGCGCTCGAATGTGGTGAAACGGCCGCCGCACACGGTACAGACGCGGCGCCGCCGGATGACGGCCCCGTCTTCGGCGGGGCGGGAGTCTTTTACCTGTGTATCTTCAGACTGGCAGTAAGGGCAGCGCATCGAGGAACTTTCTGCGAATGATTCCGGAAGTGCCGCGAAGATAGTGCCTTTCCCTCAAGGTTTAAAGCGCTCCGATGCCGGCTTTCCCCAGCGCGGCATCGGAGCCCATCCCGTGCTACTGGCCGAGATACGGATAGAGCGGGAAACGCTCGGTCAGCGCCACGACCTTCTGCTGGACCGCCTTTTCGACGGCAGCATTGCCTTCGTCGGAATTCGCCACCTTCAAACCATCGAGAACCTCGGTGATGAGGTTGCCGATCTCGGTGAATTCCGCCGCACCGAAACCGCGCGTCGTGCCGGCCGGCGTGCCGAGACGGACGCCGGAGGTTACGAAGGGCTTTTCCGGATCGAATGGAATGCCGTTCTTGTTGCAGGTGATATTGGCACGGCCGAGCGCCTGTTCGGCGCGCTTGCCCGTCGCATTCTTCGGGCGCAGATCGACAAGCATGAGATGGTTGTCGGTGCCGCCGGATACGATGTCGAGGCCGTTCTTCTTCAGCGATTCGGCCAGGGTCCTGGCGTTGGCGACGACGTTCTCGCCATAGGTCTTGAAGTCGGGCTTCAGCGCCTCGCCGAATGCGACGGCCTTGGCGGCGATCACGTGCATCAGCGGCCCGCCCTGGAGACCCGGGAACACCGCGGAATTGATCTTCTTGGCGATTTCCGGATCATTGGTCAGGATCATGCCGCCACGCGGACCACGCAGCGATTTGTGCGTCGTCGTCGTGGTGACATGGGCATGCGGGATCGGCGAAGGATGAACGCCGGCCGCGACAAGACCGGCGATATGGGCCATGTCTACCATGAGGTAGGCGCCGACCGCATCGGCGATCTTGCGGAAGCGCTCGAAATCCCAGATGCGCGAATAGGCGGTGCCGCCGGCGATGATCAGCTTCGGCTTGAATTCATGCGCCTTCTTCTCGATCTCGTCCATGTCGAGCAGGTGATCGTCCTCGCGCACGCCATAGGAGATGACGTTGAACCATTTGCCGGACATGTTGACCGGCGATCCATGCGTCAGATGACCGCCCGAATTCAGATCGAGGCCCATGAACGTATCGCCCGGCTGCAGCAGGGCCAGGAACACCGCCTGGTTCATCTGGCTGCCGGAATTCGGCTGGACATTGGCGAAATCGCAACTGAACAGCTTCTTGGCGCGCTCGATGGCGAGTTCTTCGGCAATATCGACATATTGGCAGCCGCCATAATAGCGCTTGCCCGGATAGCCTTCCGCATATTTGTTCGTCATGATCGAACCCTGCGCTTCCAGAACAGCGCGCGATACGATGTTCTCCGACGCAATCAGCTCGATTTCATGCCGCTGCCGCCCCAATTCCTTGCGGATGGCGCCAAAAATCTCGGGATCGATGTCTTCGAGCGCTGCGTTGAAAAAACTCTCTGTGTTCGACATGGTGCGGGAACCCTCATTGGCCAGTGTAGTTGCCGCGCATTATCATACTTAAACCGGCAAGGCCAATGGCCGGAGGACGAAAAGCACTAGCCCGAAACCGGCATGACGAAAAAGACCGCCCGGAGGCGGTCTTTCGAAACATTCCTGAGCGGTCGATCAGATATTGGTACCGATGGACAGCGCTGCCTGGCCGTCGCGCTCGTAAATATCGTCGCGCAGGTGCACGACGCCATCGCCGGTCGACCATGCGGTGACATAGACGAAATGCAGCGGCACCGGGTTGTTGACCGCGATCGGCGTATTGGTGCCGGACTTGATCGTCGCTTCCATCGTCTGGCGGTCCCAGCCCGGCGTATCGCGCAGCAGCCAGACATTGAGGTCGCGAACGTTCTGCACGCGCACGCAGCCGGACGAATCGAAGCGCATCAGCTTGTTGAACGTCCCCTGCTGCGGCGTGTCGTGCATGTAGACCGCGTGCGTATTGTGGAAGTTGATCTTGGTCGAGGACATGGCGTTGATCTTGCCCGGGTCCTGGCGGAACATGAGCTTCACCGCCTCGTCCGTCGTCCAGTCGACCGTCTCCGGCGCCACTTCCTCGAGCGTCCCTTCGTGGAAGAGACGGATCTTGTTGCGCGTCAGATAGGTCGGGTCCTTGCGCATGAGCGGAATGATGTCCTTCTGGATGATCGACTTCGGCGCCGTCCAGTAGGGATTGAGGATGATCTCGTGGATCTTCGAATCGAGAATGGGCGTCTGGCGGTCGATCTTGCCGACGATCGCGGTATGGCGCTGCACGACGCGGCCGTTCTCGACGGCCTCGATCTGCGCTGCCGGAATGTTCACCATGACGTAGCGCGCGCCCTGGTCGCTGGATGCGAGTTCGCGCACGCGCTGCAAATTCGTCTGCAGCTGGTTGAGGCGGACATCGGCCGTGACATTCATCGCGGCAAGCGTGAACTGGCCCATGACGCCATCGGCAGGCAGGCCGTGGCGCGACTGGAACCGCTTGACCGCAGCATCGACATAAGTATCGAAGGACTGCGACGTTCCGGCGCTTTGGGACAGATCGCCGGCGACGATCAGGCGCTGGCGTAGCGTCGATACAGACGGATCGACGACGCCGAGCTTCAATTTGGCCTGGGTCGAGACCATGGGCCAGCCGCCATTCGCCACGATCTGGCTATAGGTATTGATGGCGCTTTCGATGAAGGAGGCCGTTTCCGGGCTCGCGATCGGCTGGAAGCTCGCGACCTTGCCGCGGTTCGTCGAGCGGGCATCGAACTGGTCGTCCCAATTGCCCCGGCGCGGCGATGCGAGGATATCGCTAAGATCCGATTGTTGCGCAAATGCAGACGACGCGACGGCAGTCAAACCGGCAGTCGCCACGCCCGTCAGAAAAGCACGGCGGTCAAGTGCTGTCGATCCAAACTTCTTCATAATGTTGTCCACCTGCTGGAAGCTCTACGGTAAACCGCCTACCTTAATGCGAAGGCGCGGAATTGGTTTCCAAAAATATCAGGAACATCCTTAACAAACACCAACTTTCACCCTTATCGCGTGAATGTGATGTCAAGGCGCCGGGACAAAAATCAAGCAATCGCGTCTGTTCCTGCGATACAAAGTATCCTCGCAGCCCATTTCATTCCATTATGGCAGATTGATGACTACAACCAAGGACGAACCCCAAGGGCGCCTCCGGTGGATAGTCGCGGGAAACGATGTCCGTCTCGGCCGATGGTTGCCGCGACGGACATATCTCCCCTGTCATCGCCTTACATCCGATAGGCGATCGTATCGTTCCAGAAGCGGTCGAGGCGCTGGAGGGCCTTGTTCATCGACTGGAATTCTTCCGCCTTTATGCCGCCGACATGCTCGATGGAGGCGACGTGGCGCTCATAGAGACCGGCCACGAGTTCAGCGATCTCGGTGCCCTTGTCGGTGAGGCTGACGCGAACCGAACGGCGATCCGTGCGCGAGCGTTCATGGGAAATAAAGCCGAGCTCGACAAGCTTCTTCAGGTTGTACGAAACATTGGAGCCGAGATAATAGCCGCGGCTGCGCAGTTCGCCTGCGGTCAATTCGGCATTGCCGATGTTGAAAAGCAGCAATGCCTGGATCGCATTGATGTCGTTGCGGCCATTGCGGTCGAACTCATCTTTGACGACATCAAGCAACCGGCGGTGTAGACGCTCGACCAATTGCAGCGCTTCAAGATATAGTGAGCGAAGAGCTGTGTCGCTTGTTGTAGAACGCGCGTTATCACCAGATTTTCTCTGTGTATTGTTCATGATATCTGCCTCACTGTTGTTTCGGTGTATTTTTCTCACCGTTGAGGCAACAGTATCGAATACGCATAAAATTCGACTTAAAACACAGACTTAACAGTACCTTACCGTTTCGGAATCAATTTCTACCTTAATGAACGCTTACCCGCCGCTTCTGCTTCAAGCCGCCGGCATGGCCTGGTGGCGTTTCTGCAGGAACAAGGCGAGGCGAAAACCTATATAGAGAAGGGCGACGCAGCCATGGATGATGGCGATCTGCGGCCGATAGAAGAAATAGTTGGAAAACACCGTGAACATCAGCGTCTCGCCGAGGGCCGCCACGAACCAGATGACAGGTCCCCACGACACCATCATCCACAGCCCGGTCGAGGCGACGGGGTAGAGCATGGCCAGCGAGACGGTCGCCACCTTCCAGTGCCAGGGCATCAGGTCGAAGCGCCAGAGCATGCCTTCGTAATAGCCGCTGATCTGCGCCCAGTAGCCGACGCCGGCGACGAGGCAATAGATCGCCACCAGCCGCAGCAGCCAGACGAAGGCGGTCTGGGTCATCGTCGGATCGAAGGGAAGATGCGTAGGCCGTTCGTTCATGTCAGTTGCAGTTCCCGTTCGCCCAGCGGCGCGAAATAGGCGTCCACCATCTCGGGGCTTATATCCTCGAGTCGGGCCGGTTGCCACCGGGGCGTATTGTCCTTGTCCACAAGCAAGGCGCGCACGCCTTCGTAGAAATCATGGTTTTCAAGCATTCGCGACAGGATTCGGTATTCCATGCGCATGCACTGATCCATGTCGAGCTCGCGCCCCTCCTCGATCTGGCGGAAACTGACATGCAGGCTGGTCGGCGAGCGGCTCCTGATCAGTTCGAACAGCTGCTGCGCCTCCTCGCTCCCATTCGCACCGGCGGCGGCCAGCCGGATGAGGCAACCGTTCAGCGTGGGCGAGTCGAACAGGACGCCGATCATGTCGCGCACGGCTTCGGGGGTTTCGTAATCCGGGTTGACGGTCTTGCCCTTCAGCGAGCGGTCGGGATCGCCTGTGCGGATCAGGCTCCGGCGCAGCCTGTCCTTGTCCTCGGCGCGGATGGCATGGGTGGCGATGCCGCTTTGCAGGCAGTCGCCCTGCCGGATGCGGTTTCCGGTCAAGGCGAGATAGGTGCCGAAATGATCGGGCAGATGCGGCAAGAACGCGCTGCCGCCGACGTCGGGAAAGAAGCCGATGCCGACTTCCGGCATGGCGAGCACCACATTCTCCGTCACCACGCGGTGCGAGCCATGCACCGAAATACCGACGCCGCCGCCCATGACGATGCCGTCGATCAGCGAGACATAGGGCTTGGAATATTGCCTTATATAGGCGTTGAGACGGTATTCATCGGCGAAGAATTCATAGAGCGGCTTGCCGGCCCTGCCCGCATGATAGACCGCCAGAATGTCGCCGCCCGCGCAGAAGGCCCGCCCCTCGCCCTCGACGATGATGCAGTGGACCTCCGGATCGGTTTCCCAGGCCGTCAAGGCCCGGTACATCGCATTGACCATGGTGCGCGTCAGGGCGTTGAGCGCCTTCGCCCGCGTCAGGCGCATGAGACCGGCCTTTCCCCGCCGCTCGAACACGACCTCGCCCTCGCCTCCAAAATCGACTTCCATCCGCCTCTCCCCTGTTCGCAGCAGGTTAGGAAAATAAGCCACGCCGCGTCAATGGATCACATCTTCGGCAGAATACTTGGTGGCGCGGGCCATCCCTGATAAAAGGCAGGCAAAGAACAAGGCAGACGAAATGAACAAGCATCCTTTCCAGAGCCAGCGCGGCCGGACCGTCGACGAGATCACGCAGGGACGCCGCTTGCGGCGCATGCGCAAGGCCGATTGGTCGCGCCGGCTGGTGCAGGAACATGAATTGACCGTCAATGACCTGATCTGGCCGATTTTCCTGTGCGAGGGCGAAAAACGCCGCGAAGACATCTCCGCCATGCCCGGCGTCCAGCGCCTGTCGGTCGACATGGCCGTGCGCGAGGCGGAACGGGCGGCATCGCTCGGCATTCCTGCCATCGCCACCTTCGCCAATATAGATCCGGACCTGCGGGACGATGCGGGATCGGGAATTCTCGACGCCGACAATCTCATCAACCGCGCGACGCGGGCGATCAAGGATGCCGTGCCGGAGATCGGCATGATCACCGACGTTGCGCTCGATCCGTTCACCAGCCACGGCCATGACGGCATTCTCCGCGACGGCATCATCGTCAATGACGAGACGGTCGAGCAGATCAGCCGCGGCGCGGTGCTGCAGGCGGCGGCCGGCGCGGATATCATCGCCCCATCCGACATGATGGACGGGCGCATCGGCGCCATCCGCGACGCGCTGGACGCCAATGGCTTCCAGGACGTGGCGATCATGGCCTATGCCACCAAGTTCGCCTCCGCCTTCTACGGCCCCTATCGCGAGGCGATCGGCACTTCCGGCCGGCTGAAGGGCGACAAGAAGACCTATTACATCGACCCGGCCAATACGGACGAGTCGCTGCGCGAGGCCGAACAGGATCTGGCGGAAGGCGCGGATTCGCTGATGGTGAAGCCCGGATTGCCCTATCTCGACATCATCCAGCGGCTGAAGGAGACCTTCTCGGTGCCGACCTTCGCCTATCAGGTGTCGGGCGAATATGCGATGATCAAGGCCGCGGGCGCCAATGGCTGGATCGACGAGGATCGGGTGATGATGGAGACGCTACTTGCCTTCAAGCGCGCCGGCTGCGATGGCATCCTGACCTATTTCGCCCCGCTCATTGCGGCAAGGCTGCGCGCAGGAGCTTGAAATCTCAATCCTGATTCCCCAAATTCAGAGCGAAAACTTTCGGTCGTTGAAGGATACGGGGCAAAGAAATGAACGCTAAAACACTCGATGGCGAAATTATCGCCGACCGTTTTGACGATCGACGCCTTTACCAGGGCGTGCTGACGTCGCGCATCTTCGCCTTCCTCATCGACTATGCCATCGTGTTCCTCCTGTGCATTCCCGTCGCCATCCTCATCGCCATTCTCGGCGTGGCCACACTCGGTCTCGGCTGGATGCTCTACGGCGTGATGTTCCCGCTGGTCGCGCTGGCCTATGTCGCAACGACGCTCGGCGGGCCGCGCCAGGCCACCAAGGGAATGCAGATCATGGGCTTGCGCCTCGAGCGTCTCAACGGGCAGAAAGTCGACGGCCTGCTCGCCATCGTGCACACCGTCCTGTTCTGGGGCCTCAATGTGGTGCTGACGCCGCTGATCCTGCTGGCGACGCTGTTTCTCGACCGCAAGCGCACGTTGCACGATCTGCTGCTCGGCACCGTCGTCGTTCGCGCCTATCAATAATCCGCAGGCCCGCAAGCCGGGCCTCGTCATTCACTGGTAAGATCATGCCAAACTCCAGATTTTTCGGTGCCGTCGCGGCGCTGGTCGTCCTGTGCGCCGGTCCGGATGCCGCCTCGGCCGCCTCGCCTGCCGGGCGCTATTGCGGCGAAGTCATATCGAGCGGCGACTATCAGGACGTGCTCACCAGCCTCAACGTCGAGATCGACGGGCGCATAAGCGGCACCTACAAGCTCGACGGGCCGAATGGCCGAACCGATGGAACATTGGCGGAGCAGGAGGCCGGCAGCGCCGGCGAACGCACGCTGGTCTGGACCGACAAGTTCGGCACAGGCCTGCTGCGCCTGAGGTTCCTCGGCGATTTCGAAGGCTTCAAGGGCGTCTGGGGCGGCTCGCGCGATGGCCGTTTCGACGCGCCGGCTCACTCCTGGACCGGTACGCGCTGCCCCATCCGCCCCGCACGCTGAGGCATATTGCCGGGCACTGCTCCCGGGATATTGATCGGGGCAAAAGCATTTACCCTGCCTAAATCAACCACGGATACAATATAATTGAATTGACGTTTCTGTTTGTCATACAATTCTATAGGTGTAGCAGACTGTTCCAGGAACTTGGATGACACATCAACCGCAGCAATCACCGCAGTTCTTCCTGACAGCACCCTCGCCCTGTCCTTACCTGGAGGGGCAGCTGGAGCGGAAAGTGTTCACCCACCTCGTCGGTGGGCGCGCCAGCGAACTCAATGACCTGCTGACACAGGGCGGTTTCCGCCGCTCCCAGAACATCGCCTACCGCCCGGCCTGCGAAAATTGCCGCGCCTGCGTCTCCGTGCGCATCCTCGCCAATGAATTCACGCAGGACCGCTCGATGCGCCGCGTCTGGAACCGCAATCGCGACCTGATCGGCAATATCCATCATGCCGAGCCCTCGACCGAGCAATATTCGCTGTTCCGGCAATATCTGGACGCGCGCCACAACAAGGGCGGCATGTCGGAGATGACAGTGCTCGACTATGCCATGATGGTCGAGGATACCCATGTGCCGACGCAGATCATCGAATACAGGCGGCGCGGACCGGACTCCTTCATCACCGGCAAGGGCGAAGGCGAGTTGATCGCGGTCGCCCTCACCGACGTCATGAGCGACGGCCTCTCGATGGTCTATTCCTTCTTCAATCCGGAACATGCCAGCCGTTCGCTCGGCACATTCATGATCCTCGACCATATCCAGCGGGCCCAGTCGGCCGGCATGCCGCATGTCTATCTCGGCTATTGGGTCGAGGGCTCGCGCAAGATGCAGTACAAGATCCGTTACCAGCCGCAGGAACATCTGGGCGTCAAGGGATGGGAGCGGGTGCCGTAGAAGCGCTGCGATCTCTCTGGACAGGGATATCGGCTACCGGTACAGCTCGCCCACCTTCGGCCAACCGGATTCCCGCCAAATGTCGCAATTGCATCTCGATCACCGCAAAGGCCTGCTGATTGCGGGCATTGGCGGGCTCGTCCTCTCCGCGGATATTCCATTGCTGCGCCTCGGCCAGGGCGAGACATGGTCGACGCTCCTCCTGCGCAGTTCCACCACCTTCATCTGCGCGATCATCATCTGGCTGGTCTGGCGTACCATGTTCGGCAGGCGCGGCGCCATCGTGCCCGGCGCGATCGGCTTTGCCGTCGCCTGCCTGTACGGCATGGCGTCGATCGCCTTCATGACCGCCGTCTACAACACGAAGACCGCCAATCTCGTCTTCATTCTTGCCTTCAACACGGTCTTTGCGGCGCTGCTGTCGTGGATATTCCTGAAGGAACGGCCGAAGGCCGTGACCTTCGCCGCCATGTTCCTGATGCTGATCGGTGTCGGCATCATCGTGCGCGAAGGCTTGACGGCCGGACACGTATTCGGCGACCTGATGGGGCTGCTCTCGACCTTCATCCTGGCCTCGGCGATCACGGTGACCCGGGCATCGGGCAAGGATATGGGCTTTGCCGCCATGCTGGGCACCGGGGTGCCGATCGTCGTTGCCGCCTTCATGGTGTCGCAGAACGGCTTCACCGTGGCGGCGCCGGGCTGGATCATCTTCAACGGCGCGTTCGTCACCACCATCGCCTTCATCTGCCTTGCCACCGGCCCGCGCTTCCTCTCGGGACCGGAAGTGGCGATGTTCTACCTGCTGGAGACGGTGCTGACGCCGATCTGGGTATGGCTGGTCTTTTCAGAGCGGCCGAGCGACGCGACGCTGATCGGCGGGCTGATCATCATTTCGGCGCTTGTCGGCCATTCGCTCTGGCAGATGTATCATTCGCGGCGGCGCGCCCGCACCACCGCGATCAGGCATCCGATCTAGGCCGGACCGAAGCCCGTCAGGAGAATTTGCCGGAACGCGGGAAGCCTTTCGGCACCATCCGGCCGGCGGTCGCCCTCGGGCCGATCCATTCCAGCAGTTCGTCCTTGCTGCGGGTAAAGGTGCGGTCCGCCGCATCCTGCCAGGTCAGCCCCTGCTCCATGGCGAAGACGCGGATATCGGATACGCCGCCATCCTTGTATCTCTGCAGGCGGACGCCCTTGCCGCGTCCAAGCTCCGGAATCTCAGCCAGCGGGAAGACCAGCAGCTTGCGGTTTTCACCGACAATGGCGACGGAATCGCCCGACACCGGCACGCAATGGCGCGCCTCGTCCGGCGCCTTCACATTCATCACCTGCTTGCCCTTGCGCGTATTGGCGATGATCTCGGCTTCCGGCACGATGAAGCCATTGCCCACATGCGAGGACAGGAGCAGCTTGCCCTCCGGCCGGTGCACGAAGGCCGTCACGATGTCCTGGTCGTTCTCCATGTCGACGATGATGCGGATCGGCTCGCCATGGCCGCGTCCGCCCGGCAGGCTGTTGGCGCCGATCGTGTAGAACTTGCCGCCCGTCGTCAGCACGAGGATGCGATCCGTCGTCTCGGCGTGGAATGCCAGCTTGAGCTTGTCGCCTTCCTTGAAGGTCAGCGCGCTGAAATCCGCCAGATGGCCCTTCATCGCCCGCAGCCAGCCCTTTTCGGAAACGACGACCGTCACCGGCTCGCGCTCGATCATCGCATGATGGATGTCGGTGAGATCGTGGTTGGGCGCTTCGGCGAATGTGGTGCGCCGCTTGCCGAGCGGCGTATCCGGCGCATATTTCTTCTGCATCTCCTGGATCTGCCAGGAGATGGTCTGCCATTGGCGGCTGTCGGAGGCGAGCAATTGCTCGATCTCGCGCTTCTCCGCCGTCAGGCCGTCGAATTCCTTGCGGATCTCGAATTCCTCGAGCTTGCGCAGCGAGCGCAGCCGCATGTTGAGGATCGCTTCGGCCTGGACATCCGTCAGCTCGAAACGCTGGATCATCTCCTGCTTGGGATCGTCCTCCTCGCGGATGATGCGGATGACCTCGTCGATGTTCAGATAGGCGATCAGCATGCCGCCAAGGATTTCGAGCCGGCGCTCGATTTCCCCGAGGCGATGCCGCGAGCGGCGGATCAGCACGTCCTTGCGGTGTTCCAGCCATTGCTTCAGCACGTCCCGCAACGACAGGACGTTCGGCACCTTGCCGTTGGAGAGCACGTTCATGTTGAGCGGGAAGCGCGTCTCGAGCTCGGTGAGCTTGAACAGCGATTCCATGAGAATGTCGGGATTGACGCTCCTGCTCTTCGGCTCCAGCACCAGCCGCACGTCTTCGGCCGATTCATCGCGGACATCGTCGAGCAGCGGCAGTTTCTTGGCGAGCAGGAGTTCGGCGATCTTCTCGATCAGCCGCGATTTCTGCACCTGGTAGGGGATTTCCGTGACGACGATGTTCCACGTGCCCCGGCCCTGTTCCTCCACATGCCAGCGGGCGCGCAGGCGAAAGCCGCCCCGCCCCGTCCTGTAGGCTTCCTGGATCGCTTCGGGGCTTTCGACGAGAATGCCGCCGGTCGGGAAATCCGGACCGCGCACCAGCGTCTTCAACGGGTCCTCGTTTTCCGCGGTCGCCAGCAGCGCTTCCACCTCGGCGTCGGGATGGGCGATGAGGTGAAGGGCGGCGGCGCACAATTCGGAGACGTTGTGCGGCGGAATCGACGTCGCCATGCCGACGGCGATGCCGGAGGAGCCATTGGCGAGAAGATTGGGGAACGCGCCGGGCAGGACGATCGGTTCCTCGTCCTCTTCATTATAGGTCGGGCGAAAATCGACGGCGTCCTCGGTGATGCCCTCGAGCAGCAACATGGCGACATCGGTCATGCGCGCTTCGGTGTAGCGCATCGCCGCCGGATTATCGCCGTCGATATTGCCGAAATTGCCCTGGCCATCGACCACCGGATAGCGCACGGCGAAATCCTGCGACAGGCGCACCAGCGCATCATAGATCGACTGGTCGCCATGCGGATGGAACTTGCCCATCACCTCGCCGACGATACGGGCGCATTTCGCATAGGCCTGGTCCGGCGACAGCCGCAGCAGGCGCATCGCATGCATGATGCGGCGATGGACCGGTTTCAGGCCATCGCGGACATCGGGAAGCGCCCGATGCATGATGGTCGACAGCGCATAGGCGAGATAGCGCTCTTCCAGCGCCGCCTTCAGATCTACAGGTTCGATATTGTCGTCGCCATTACCAGGCGGAATCAGGCTTTTTCCCATGATATTGGGTTATCAACTGCGTGAATCTGCGGCAAGCACTGATTCGCCCAGATCACAGCTCATCCGCCTTCGCCAGGCCGGATGCGGTCTTGCCTTTCGCAGGCAAATCTGACTTTGTTGCCGCCGGCCACAGTTTTGCCGTGGCGGATGCGATATTGGAGCCCGGCTACGCTATTGGGCTGCGATATCGCCCGGCTACGAGCCCGGCTACGGGATTGTCACTCTAACAGGATTATTGATCATGGCTGCCGTAACTCCAGTAAATAACAGCTTGCGCGTGCTGGCTGCCACCTCCGCGCTCGTCTTGCTCCATGCCGGCTCCGCCTATGCCGTCGATGGCAATGTCGTCGCCGCGCGCCTGAAGTCCGTCTATGCCGAACAGGGCGGCGTGATCGAATACAGCAATGTCGAGACCAATGGCTCGACGGTCATCCTGAAGGACACCAAGATGTCCTCGGTCGGGATCGACGACAAGTTCAATGCCGGCGATATCACGCTTTCCGACGTCACCGATGTTTCGGGCGGCGGGTTCAAGATCGGCGCGCTGGCGATACCCGACATCGAGCACACCACCCCCGGCGAGCATCCGAGCAAGATCGCGATCGAAGGCATCAAGCTTGAGGATATCACGCTGCCGGCCGAAGGCTCGACCGAACCATTCGCCAAGTTCCTGCAATATGAGCGGGCCGAGATCGCCCATGTCAGCGTCAACGCGGACGGCAAGGATTTCTTCACCGCCGACCGCATCACGGCGACGATTTCGCCGCTGGTGGAGAAGGAGCCGATCGCCTTCACGACCATTATCGACACGTTCAAGCTGGATCTCACCGACGTGAGCGATCCCAAGGCCAAGGACGCCCTGAAGACGATGGGCTATGAGACGATCTCGGGCAAGGTCGACCTCGGCGGCACCTGGAACATGGCGGATGGCCGCCTGAATATCGAAAAGATGGATTATATCGTCGACAATGGCGGCACGCTGGGCGTGAAGCTCGACATTTCCGGCTATACGCTCGATTTCGTCAAGAGCATCCAGGAGGCGAGCAAGAACGCCGAAGGCAAGCCCGACGATGCGCAGGCGATGGCCATGATGGGCCTGATGCAGCAGTTGAATTTCAACAATGCCTCGATCCGCTTCGACGACAATTCGGTCACCGGCAAGGCGCTGGATTATGTCGCCAAGCAGCAGAATGCCAAGCGGTCCGATCTGGTCAACCAGGCCAAGGCGATACTGCCGATGGCGGCGGCGCAGCTCGGCGATGCCGAATTCGCGCAGGCCGTGGGCACCGCCGTCAGCGCCTATCTCGACGATCCGAAGAACATCGAGATCAAGGCCGCTCCGGCGAAGCCTGTCCCCTTCGCCATCCTCGCCGCTGCCGGAATGGCCGATCCGAAATCGCTGATCAAGACCCTCAGCGTCACCGTCGACGCCAACAAGTAGGAAAAACCGGCCCGGATACGAAAATGCCCGGCTCAACGGCCGGGCTTTTTCATTTCATGCTCAGGAACCGCGGTCAGGCGTCCTTCTTCACCGGGTTGAGCCGGATGTTCAGATCGCGCAATTGCGCCTGCGACACGTCCGAAGGTGCGTTCATCAGCAGGTCATAGGCCTGCTGGTTCATCGGGAACATGGTGATCTCGCGCAGGTTCTTCGCGCCGACCAGCAGCATCACGATGCGATCGATGCCCGCCGCCATGCCGCCATGGGGCGGAGCGCCATACTGGAAGGCGCGGTAAAGCCCGCCGAAGCGCTCTTCCACCGTCTCGCGGGAATGGCCGACCGATTCGAAGGCCTTGACCATCGTCTCGGGCAGGTGGTTGCGGATGCCGCCGGAGGCGATCTCGAAGCCGTTGCAGACCATGTCGTACTGGAAGGCCTTGATGGTCAGCGGGTCCTGGTTCTCGAGTGCGTCCATGCCGCCCTGCGGCATCGAGAACGGATTGTGGGCGAAATCGATCTTCTTCTCGTCCTCCAACCATTCGAAGAACGGGAAGTCGACGATCCAGCACAGCTTGAACTGATCGCGATCGACGAGGTTCAGCTCCTCGCCCGCCCGCGTACGGGCGGCACCGGCGAAGGATACGAATTTCTTCGGATCGCCCGCGACGAAGAAGGCCGCATCGCCATCGTCGAGCCCGAGCTGCGTGCGCAGCGCCTCTGTCCGCTCCGGGCCGATATTCTTGGCCAGCGGGCCGGCGCCTTCCAGCGCCTCGCCTTCCTTGCGCCAGAATATATAGCCGAGGCCGGGCTGGCCCTCGCTCTGCGCCCATGAATTCATGCGGTCGCAGAATGCGCGCGATCCGCCCGTCCTGGCCGGGATCGCCCAGACTTCGACCTTGGGGTCGTTGGCGATCATGTTGGCGAATACCTTGAAGCCCGAACCGGCGAAATGCTCGGTCACGGCCTGCATCTCGATGGGATTGCGCAGGTCCGGCTTGTCGGAACCATATTTGCGCATCGCCTCGTCATAGGGAATGCGCGGGAATTCCTGCGTCACGCGCTTGCCGTCGGCAAATTCCTCGAAAACGCCGCGCAGCACCGGCTCCATGGTCGAGAGCACGTCTTCCTGCTCGACGAAGCTCATTTCGATGTCGAGCTGGTAGAATTCGCCCGGCAGGCGGTCGGCGCGCGGGTCCTCGTCGCGGAAACAGGGCGCGATCTGGAAATAGCGGTCGAAGCCCGACATCATGATCAGCTGCTTGTACTGCTGCGGCGCCTGCGGCAGCGCATAGAACTTGCCGGGATGAATGCGGCTCGGGACGAGGAAGTCGCGTGCGCCTTCCGGCGACGATGCCGTGAGGATTGGCGTCGAAAACTCGGTGAAGCCGATCTCGGACATGCGGCGGCGCATGGCGGCGATGATCTTCGTCCGCGACATGATGTTCCGGTGCAGCGTATCGCGGCGCAGGTCGAGGAAACGATATTTGAGACGGATATCCTCGGGATAATCGAGTTCGCCGAACACCGGCAGCGGCAATTCCTTCGCCGCCGACAATATTTCGATGTCCCCGGCGAATATCTCGATCTCGCCGGTCGGCATGTTGGGGTTGACCGTATCGTCGGTGCGCGCCTTGACCTCGCCATCGACGCGGATCACCCATTCGCCGCGAACCGTCTCGGCCAGCTTGAAAGCGGGCGAATCGGGATTGGCGACGATCTGCGTCAGGCCGTAATGGTCGCGCAGGTCGATGAAGAGAATGCCGCCATGGTCGCGGACACGGTGAACCCAACCGGAAAGCCGGACGGAGGAGCCAACGTCCGATTTACGCAGGGCTGCGCAGGTATGGCTGCGATAACGGTGCATGATAAGGCCTCTGAATGGTGGGCGAATGGACACTGGAAGGCCAGGCCGCGCCTCAAGAATTTCGGCGGACAAGCGCATTTTGAAGTTGATTTGTCAAGATCAGGAATAGCGACGGAGACAAACGCTTTTGCATTCGCTATAGAAAATTCATGACGATGATTACAACGACAGCCCAGCTCGAGCAGGCGATTGCCTCCCTCTCAAAATCTGATTTCGTGACGGTCGATACGGAATTCATCCGCGAGACGACGTTCTGGCCGGAACTCTGCGTGATCCAGCTCGCTTCGCCGGACGCTACCGCAATCGTCGACGCGCTGGCGCCGGGCATTGATCTTTCTGCGTTTTTCCGGCTCATGGCGGATGAAACCATCGTGAAAGTGTTCCATGCCGCGCGGCAGGACATCGAAATCATCTTCCATCTCGGCAATCTCATTCCGCATCCGGTCTTCGACACGCAGGTCGCGGCCATGGTCTGCGGTTTCGGCGATGCGATCGCCTATGACCAGCTGGTGCAGCGGATCGTCGGGGCGCAGATCGACAAATCGTCCCGCTTCACCGATTGGCGGCGCCGCCCGCTCTCCGAAAAGCAGCTCGACTATGCGCTGGCGGACGTCACCCACCTGCGCGACGTCTACCTGCACCTGCGCCAGCGGCTCCAGGAGGAAGGCCGCACCGATTGGGTGCTGGACGAGATGAAGGTGCTGACCGCGCGCGAGACCTATGACATGCATCCGGACGACGCCTGGAAGCGGCTGAAGATGCGCCTGCGCAAGCCGGTGGAGCTTGCCGTGATGCGCAGCGTCGCCGCCTGGCGCGAACGTGAGGCGCGCGAGCGCAATGTGCCGCGCGGGCGGATCATCAAGGATGACGCGATCTACGAGATCGCCCAGCAGCAGCCGCGCGACGCGGAAGCCATGTCACGGCTGCGCACGATCCCCAAGGGCTGGGAACGCTCGACCATGGCCACCGGCCTCTTGAACGCGGTCAACCTCGCACTCGACCTGCCGAAGGACCAGATGCCGCGCCTGCCGAAATCGGCGCAGACTCCCGAAGGTGCGGGCGCCGCCGCCGAGCTGCTGAAGGTGCTCCTGCGCCTGGTGACCGAAGAACATGGCGTCGCCGCCAAGGTCGTCGCCACGACCGACGAGATCGAGCGGATCGCCGCCGAGGGCGACGTGGAGGGCATCCCCGCGCTGCAGGGCTGGCGCCGCGAAGTCTTTGGCGAAAAGGCGCTCCAGCTCATCAATGGTCAATTGTGCCTGCTGTTCGAGAACAAGAAGATAAAGGCGCTCCAGCTGCCGGCGAGCCAATAGCGCATCCATCGTTGCGCCCCCGCGCCGGCCAGGCCGGGTGAAATCGATGCTTCGGCCCCGGTCGAAGCATCCATGGGTGCGCGGATGCTTATTGGCATCACCGCCCTGCGCAACAGATCGAAAGCCAGCCATGCCCAATCCGTCTTCCGCCGCCCCGATCGTTCCCGCCAGGGAATTGCTGCTGCTGGCGCTGCTCGCCACGCTGTGGGGCGCTTCCTATACGTTCATCCGCATCGGCGTCGAAACCATACCGCCCATCACCTTCATCGCCGCGCGCACGATCATCGCCGGCGCCCTGCTGATGGCCATCCTGAAGCTGCGCGGCCTTTCCATGCCGTCCGATCCGGCGGTCTGGAAGCGCTTCCTCATCCAGGCCTGCATCAACAGCGTCATTCCCTTCACGCTGATCGCCTGGGCGGAGCAGACGGTAAGCGCCGGCCTAGCGACAATCCTCAATTCCACCACGCCGATCTTTACGTTCCTGCTCACGGCGCTGATCACGCGCCATGAGGCGGTGACCGGGCGCAAGCTCTTCGGCGTGGCGGCGGGCATTGTCGGCATCAGCCTCATCGTCGGGCTCGAAGTGTTCCAGGGCTTCGGCAGTCAGCTCGCGGCGCAACTCGCCATCGTCGCCGCCACCATCTCCTATGCGGCCGCGGCGATCTTCGGGCGCGGCTTCAAGGGGCTGGACCCGATGATGCCGGCGGCGGGTTCCATGCTGTGCGGCGCGGTCGTGCTGGTGCCGCTCAGCCTCGTCGTCGAACAGCCATGGACCATCGCGCCTTCGACCTCGTCGCTGCTTGCGCTGCTCGGCCTTTCGGTGTTTTCCACCGCCCTCGCCTTCGTCATCTATTTCCGCCTGATCCACACGCTGGGTTCGGTCTCGACCACATCGCAGGCCTATCTGCGCGTACCGATCGGCGTCGGCATAGGCATAGTGTTTCTCGGCGAGACGCTCGCCTCCACCGCCTGGATGGGGCTGATCTTCGTGATGGCGGGCGTTGCGGCGATGACGCTTCCGGCCCGGCGCAAACCGGCGCCCGAAGCCACGTCAGCCTGACCGGCGCGTCACGCCGGGGATTTGCCGCCATCCGGCGGAAGCGCGGCGGTGGCGGCGGGCAGGATCAGGTCGCTGACGAGACCGTGCAATTGCCGCACATAGCCGGAGCGCGCCGATGGTGCGCCGGTATCCGAGGTGATCGCCACGACGAGCGAGGCATGCGGCACGACATAGATCATCTGCCCGCCATAGCCCCAGGCATAATGGATCGGCCGCCCGTCCGGCCCGGCGGTGATGAACCAGCCGAGCCCATAGGCGTCGCCGGTATAGGGCGAGCGCGTGCGTGGCTGCCACGATTTCTCGATCCAGCCTTTCGGGATGACCTGTCCGCCGCCACCGCCGGCCGCGCCACCATTGAGGAAGAGTTCGCCGAAGACGCACATGGCCCGCGGCGACAGCAGCATGTCATTGCCGCCGAAATAGATGCCTTGCGGATCGCGTGGCCACGGCGGGATCGAGATATCCAGCGGCTTGCCCAGCCAGTCCCGCGCGATGGCAAGCGTCGAACGGCCCGTTTCCTGCGTCAACAGGGCGGAAAGGATGTGCGAATTTCCGGTCGAATACAGCATTTCGCCGCCGGGTTCGCCGATGAACTCCTGCGCCAGCGCGTAGCGCACCCAGTCGCGGCTCGAAACCCAGCGGCCGTAATTGGGGCCGGAGGTGCGGCCAAGGCCCGACTGCATCGAGAGCAGATGACCGATGGTGACCCGGTGCAGGCGAGGATCGGGATTGTCCGGCAGCTTCGACGCAAGCAGCGGCGCGATCGGCTGGTCGAGCCCCGAAAACACCTTTCGCTCGATGGCGATACCGGTCAGGGCCGCGATGATGGTCTTCGACACCGATTTCACATTCACCGGCTGATCCGCCGGTGGACCCCGCAACACGCGCTCGATCTGGCGCTTGCCGGCCAGCGACACGATGAGCGTGCGCATGGCGGGCAGCGTGCCGGCCTGGGCGAGGATCGCCTCGGTCGAGGCCGCGGCAAAGGTGGGGACCGCCTCCATGCGCTGCGCCAAGGCGCGCGAGCCGAGGGAAGCGCCCGCGATTGCCAGGGTACCGACGAGCAGGTCGCGGCGATTGGGAGAACCAGTCTTCATCGCCGCCAAGGTGCTCTACCGATCCCGGCGCATCAACACAAAGCTTCTCACATGCGCGTGATGAGCGGCCCGTGGCAAGGCCGCCCAAGGACACAGGTCGCCCCAGGCAAGGCCGCCCAGGGCCGCCCAAGGACAAAGGCAAGCAGCACGGCCCTTCTAGCCGACGACCAGCCTTATGGTCTTGCCCGTCAGCTTGGCCAGTTGCTGCACCCTGCCCTCCGGCACGTCGCCGATGAGATCCGCCTTGGTCTTGTTGATGACGAGATCGAGACCATCCGGACCATTGCGCCAGGACAGGTTGGGCACGACCCCTGCCATCGATGCCGAGAACGGATAGCTGATCCGCATGATGGCAGCGAGAACCCGCGAGAATTCCAGCAGCCGCGGGCTGGCTATCGCAGCGAGGTCGGGATCGGGAACGCTGTTGGCCACGCCTTCGTGCCGGAAGAAATTGGCCAGCGCGATATAGGCCCGGCCGGGATGATCGATACCGATGAAAGCGGCATTGGAAATCATGTTGAGCGACTGCGAGCCGCGATAGTCCGGATGGGCGCGCCAGCTGATATCCGCCACGAGGCAGGCCGCCCGGCGGTAGCGCTTCTCGTCCTCGGTTTCCTTGTAGCCGAGCGCCGCGAACGAATCGCCGCTCCACTCCGCCAATTCGCGCGCATAGGTGGGCGAGCGGGCACGCAGCGTCGCCAGCTCGTCGGCCGCCGAGATCAGCGGGTCCTGCAACTGCTCGCTTTCGGGCAGCAGCGAATAGAGAAACCCTTCCCGCACGCCCAGCGCCGAGAAGACGATCTTCGACGGGCGCATCAGGTTGATCGTCTCGAGCAGGGCGATCGCGCCATAGGACAGCAGCGCGCGCCGATTCTTCGAGACATCCTCGATGCCGCGCATATTGTCGACATCGCCGGCGGCGACGCGCTTGAGAAAGCGCTGCGCCTCGGCAAAGTCGATCTCGTAATTGTGCATGACATGCAGCGGATAATGTTCGGCGCTCATATGCAGCTTGGCGAGGTTTCGCCAGGTTCCGCCGACCGCATAGAATGCGCGGCCCTTGCCATTCGACAGCAGCTTCGCCGTGGCGAGGCTCTTCTGGGCGATGGAGACCGCATCGCCGAGATCGCCATTCGACATGTCCTGCAGGCGCAGGCCGCCCAGCGGCAGGGTTATGCCATCGCCGATCTTGCGGCCCTTGACGTCGACGAGTTCGAGGCTGCCGCCGCCGAGATCGCCGGCAATGCCGTCCGGATCATGAAAGCCGGAGATGATCCCGAGCGCGGAATAATAGGCTTCCTCGCGCCCCGACAGGACCTTGATCGGCTCCTTGACGATCGCTTCGGCTTCCTTGATGAATTGCGATCCGTTCTCGGCCTCGCGCGCGGCGGCGGTGGCCAGAACGTCGAGCGAGACGGCGCCGGCCTGGTCCGCCAGCGCCCGAAACCGCCGGAGCGCCCTGAGGGCGCTCTGCACGGCCTTGGCATTGAGCTTGCCGGTCTTGACCAGCCCCTTGCCAAGACCGCAGAGGATCTTCTCGTTGAACAAGACGGTGGGAGAGCGGGTGACGCCCTCGTAAACCACCAGACGAACCGAATTCGAGCCGATGTCGATGACAGCGGCCGGCGAGCGTCCCTGGACGCGTCCCTGAGCAGCCGAAATCATGCAGGCTTTGATTTTGCTCGCGAACGCTTGCGATGGGCGATGAGGCGGGGCGCCGAGGACTTCAGAGATTTACCACGGCCCGAAAGGCTCGGATTGGTCATGAAATATTCCTGTGCGTTAAAGGCGTCTTCTCCCTCCGCGGGTGCGATGCGCCGCGAAGTTCCGTCTGCTAATACTTCGTAACTCTGCTGGTTGTCGAGGAGGTTCGCCAGCATAATCTGTGAAAGAACCTGTTGATGCACAGTTGCGTTGGTGATCGGCACCAGCGTCTCGACCCGTCGGTCGAGATTGCGGGTCATCATGTCGGCCGAGCCGAAATAGACCAGCGCCTTGTCCGAGGGCAGCCCGTGGCCATTGCCGAAGCAGAAGATGCGGCTGTGTTCGAGGAAGCGGCCGACGATGGATTTGGCGCGTATATTGTCCGAAAGGCCCGGAACCTGCGGCCGCAGGCAGCATATGCCGCGCACCACCAGGTCGATCTCGACGCCATATTTGCTCGCCTCGTAGAGCGCGTCGATGATCTTGGCATCGACCAGGGCGTTCATCTTCATCCAGATCGCAGCCGGGCGGCCGGCCTTGGCGTGTTCGATTTCCTCGGCGATGTGCTGCAATATGCGCGGCCGCAGCGTGATCGGCGAAACGGCCAGCTGCATCTCGCCCGAAGGCGGCGTGTAGCCGGTGATATAGTTGAAGACCTGCGCCACGTCCCGGCCGATCGAGGGTTCGCAGGTGAAGAATGACAGGTCCGTATAGATCTTGGCGGTGATGGGGTGATAATTGCCCGTCCCGAGATGCACATAGCTGCGCAGCTTGTTTTCCTCGCGGCGCACGACGAGCGACATCTTCGCATGGGTCTTCAGTTCCAGGAAGCCGAAGACGACCTGGACGCCGGCGCGCTCCATGTCGCGTGCCCAGCGAATATTGGCCTCCTCGTCGAATCGCGCCTTCAGTTCGATCAGCGCGGTCACGGACTTGCCGGCGTCGGCTGCATCGATGAGCGCGCGCACGATCGGGCTGTCGTTCGAGGTGCGGTACAGCGTCTGCTTGATGGCGACCACGTCCGGATCGGCCGCGGCCTGGCGCAGGAACTGCACCACGACGTCGAACGATTCATAGGGGTGATGGACGATGATGTCCTTCTCGCGGATCGCGGCGAAGCAATCGCCGCCATGTTCGCGCACCCGCTCCGGAAAACGCGGATTATAGGGCGTGAACTTGAGGTCCGGCCGCGGAATGGAGACGATTTCCGAGATGGTGTTGAGCGCCAGCAGGCCGCCAAGGACGCTGATGCGACTGTCCGGCACGCCAAGTTCGCTGGCGACGAAGCTGCGCAGGGTCGCGGGCATCTCGTCGTCGAATTCGATGCGGATCACCTGGCCGCGGCGGCGGCGCTTCAGTGCGCTTTCGAACAGGCGCACCAGGTCCTCGGCCTCTTCCTCCACCTCGATATCGCTGTCGCGGATGATCCGGAACGTGCCCGCGCCCTTCACCTCATAGCCCGGAAAGAGCCGGCCGGTGAAAAGGCCGATTGCGTCTTCGAGCGTCAGGAAGCGGTAGCGCCCGCTATCGTCCGGTATCTGGATGAAGCGCTTCAGCGCCTGCGGCAGGCGCAGCAATGCCGTCATCGGCCGGTTGTCGGTGCTGCGGTTGAGCAGCATGGCGATGGAGAAGCCGAGATTGGGGATGAACGGAAATGGATGTGCCGGATCGATCGCAAGCGGCGTAAGCACCGGATAGATGGTCTCGAGGAAGTGATCCTCCAACCAGCTCTGCTCCTGCGGCGTCAGCCTGTCCGGGCGGACGATCTCGATGTTCTCGGCGAGCAACTCGTCCCGGAGCTTCGTCAGCCGCACCTGCTGGGCATCCTGCAGCTTGCTGACCTCGTCGATGACGAAATCGAGCTGTTCCTGGGCAGTGCGGCCATCATCGCTGCGGCTCGACACGCCGGCCCGGACCTGGCCCGCAAGGCCCGCGATCCGCACCATGAAGAATTCATCGAGATTGGCGGCGGATATCGAAAGGAAGCGCAGGCGCTCCAGCAGCGGCTGATTGTGATTATGCGCCTCTTCCAGCACGCGCCGGTTGAATTGCAGCCACGAAAACTCGCGGTTTACGAAGCGGTCCACGCTCAGATGCAAATCCGGCAATGCGACATTCTCGACCGGCTGCGGAATTGCTGGTGACTGCTCGTTCATTATTCTCTCCAAATTATTAAATATATCCCGATGGACTGGAACCCCACCATAAAGAAGTCTTTTGACAGTTTGATAGCAATCGTCTTGAAATCGTAATCAGGATGATACAAACCGCAGCATATGAAAAGTCGGATAAGGCGAAAAGGCTGCCGACGAGACGTTTCAGGAGCAGAACATGGCTGGACACAGCATTCCTCATTTCCAGAACAGCGCAGGTCACGCCAGCATAGCAGTGGGCGTGAAGGAGTTCATGTGCGTCGGCGCCAATCCGCCTTTCGACCATCCGCACGTCTTCCTCGACCTTGGCGACGACAATGAAAAGGTCTGCCCCTATTGCTCGACGCTCTATCGCTTCGATGCGTCGCTTGCCGCCGACCAGACGGTGCCGGACGGCTGCATCTATGTGGAAAAGGCCGCTTGAACGCTGCACTGATCGACCTGAAGACGGAACGCAACAGGCGCGATCCCAATCCTGAGCAGATCATCATAGCAGGGGCCGGCATTGCCGGCCTTACTCTCGCCATCGCCCTTGCCGCCAAGGGTTTCAGCGTCCAGATATTCGAAAAGAGCGAGGCTCTCGCCGAAATCGGGGCCGGCCTGCAATTGTCGCCCAATGCGACGCGCCTGCTCGACCGGCTGGACGTTCTGCGCGACCTCGGCCCCCGCTGCGTCGAACCCGATGCAATATCCCTGAATGACGGCCGCACCGGTTCGGTGCTGCTGCGCCTGCCGATGGCCGAACATGCGCGGGAGCGCTGGGGCGCGCCCTACCTCGCCTGCCACCGGGCAGACCTGCAGAATGCGCTTTTGCAGCGCGCGCGCCGCGACGGGCGCATCGCGATCCAGCTGCGCTCCGCGGTGATGCAATATGAGAGCGATGCCGGGAGCGTCATCGTGCGCGTGCAATATGACGACCGCATCGAGGAACACCGCGCCGCGCTGCTCGTCGGCGCCGATGGCGTCTGGTCGGCGATCCGCAACGTGCAGGATCATCACCGCGCCCGCCCGACAGGCACCGTGGCGTGGCGCGCTTCGGTGCCGGCCGGTGCCCTGCCCGCGAGCTTCAAGGCGTTGCTCGCCGAGCCCCCCGAGATCACCGCCTGGACCGGGCCGGACGCCCACCTCATCGCCTATCCGGTTCGCTCCGGCGACATGATCAATTTCGTCGCCGTCGCGCCTGACCGGCATGATGATCGCCCGCGCGCCCGGGCGGAACCCGATCTCGGCGCGGATTTTTCCGGCTGGCACCCGGCAATTCTCGGCGCCTTGCGTTCAGCCGGTCCGTGGACGCCATGGCAGCTTTTCGAGATGCGCCACTGCCGCTTCAAGATCGGCAAGCGGCTCGTCCTCATCGGCGATGCCGCCCATGCCATGCCTCCCTACGCCGCACAGGGCGCCGCCATGGCCATCGAAGATGCCTGCGCCCTCGCCGCGCTGCTCGGCCAGAACCGCGATGTCGAGCGCGTGCTGGAACAGTTTTCCGCACAGCGGACCGGCCGGGTCGAGGCCGTGGCGCGGCGCGGCGCGCTCAACCGCCTCGCCTATCACGCGCGCGGACCGATGGCGCTGGCGAGAAACACCCTGCTGCGCATGCGCAAGCCGGAGAAATTCCTGGAAGGGCTGGACTGGCTCTATGGCTATGACGCGGAGGCGCGAAACAAATAGCGCTGGCTATTCCGCGGCCTGCTCGGCGCGCCGCTGCAATTCACGGTCGATCAAAGCGATCCGCGCATCGGTTTCCTGTTTGGTCTTGATGGCGCCGTAGACCATAAAGCACGCCACCAGGATAGTGCTGACGGCGCTGCAGAGCATGCTAGTCGTGAAGTCCATCACCATCATTCCAACCCCTTGTTCAAGACCAGCCTACCACAAGCATGAAAAACCGTCGATAGAAGCGCACTGCCGACCATGACGGCAATTTGAGAACGAGGCCCGACCCCGGTCGTGATCATATTGGTCACGGGTGTAAGAACACCGATGACTGCCGCCGCAGTGGAAAACCTGTCCAGCGCGGCGGCCACATATTTCTGGATCTCGTTATTGCGCAATCTGTCCAGCGCCTTGAGTGCTTGCAGCTGCTCGCGCGTGGCTTCATTAACGTGCTCGATCATGGGAAAACTCGTCGGAATGCCTGAATGAAAATCAATAAATCAAATCTGAAAAAACAGCGGCCACGCGGGCCGCTGCAACATATGCGCCTGCCGGAGCAGGTCTAGTGCAGGATCTGGCTGAGGAAGAGCTTCGTCCGCTCATGCTGCGGATTGTCGAAGAACTCGGCCGGCGCGTTCTGCTCGACGATCTGCCCCTGATCCATGAAGATGACGCGGTTGGCGACCTGGCGCGCAAAACCCATTTCGTGGGTGACGCAGACCATGGTCATGCCTTCTTCGGCGAGCTGGACCATCGTATCCAGCACTTCCTTGATCATTTCCGGATCGAGCGCCGAGGTCGGCTCGTCGAACAGCATGATGCGCGGGTTCATGCAGAGCGAACGGGCAATCGCCACGCGCTGCTGCTGTCCGCCCGATAGCTGGCCCGGATATTTGTTGGCCTGCTCGGGGATCTTGACGCGCTCGAGATAGTGCATCGCGATCTCGTCGGCCTTCTTCTTCGGCATCTTGCGCACCCAGATCGGCGCCAGCGTGCAATTTTCGAGGATGGTCAGGTGCGGGAAGAGATTGAAGTGCTGGAACACCATGCCGACCTCGCGGCGCACCTCGTCGATCTTCTTCAGATCATTGGTCAGTTCTATGCCATCGACGATGATCTTGCCGCTCTGGTGTTCCTCCAGCCGGTTGATGCAGCGGATCATGGTCGATTTGCCGGAACCGGAAGGGCCGGCGACGACAATGCGCTCGCCGCGCATCACGCGCAGATTGATGTCCTTCAGCACGTGAAAGTCACCATACCACTTGTTCATATTGACGATATCGACGGCAATATCGGTCTTCGACACCTGCAGCAGCGAGCGGTCGACCTGCAGTTCTTCCGGGTCAATAACGTTTTCTGTTGTCATTATGCGAAGCTCCTAACGTTTATGGCCAGTGTCGAGGCGATTTTCCATGAAAATCGAATAGCGCGACATGCCGAAGCAGAAAATCCAAAAGATGAAACCGGCAAAGATAAGCCCGGACAGCGGCGTCTGCGGCGACGCCCAGTTCGCATCCGAAAAGTGCTGGCGCACCGTGCCGAGAAGGTCGAACATGCTGATGATCGACACGAGGCTCGTATCCTTGAACAGGCCGATGAAAGTATTGACGATGCCGGGGATCACCAGCTTCAGGGCCTGGGGCAGGATGATCAGGCCCGTCTTCTGCCAATAGCCGAGGCCGAGCGATTCCGCGCCCTCATATTGCCCCTTGGGGATTGCCTGCAGGCCGCCGCGCACCACCTCCGCCATATAGGCCGAGGCGAAGAGCGCGACGCCGATGAGCGCACGCAGGAACTTGTCGAAGGTGACGCCCGGCGGCAGGAACAGCGGCAGCATGTAGCTCGCCATGAACAGCACGGTGATGAGCGGGATGCCGCGCACCATCTCGATGAAGATGACGCAGAGCAGCTTTATGACCGGCATCTTCGAACGCCGCCCGAGCGCCAGCGCTATGCCGAGCGGCAGCGAGACGGAAATGCCGACGAAGGAAATGACCAGCGTTACCAGCAGTCCGCCCCAGGACGCGGTTTCCACATAGGGCAGGCCGAAGCGGCCGCCGACGAGCAGGAAGAACGCAACGATCGGGAAGACGAAGAAGAAGGCGATCGCATTCGGCACCTTGTGCGGCACCCTCGGGATGAGCAGCGGCACGAGCAGCAGCACGAAGAGCACGCCGACAAGGTTCACCCGCCAGCGCTGGTCCACCGGATAGTGCCCATACATGAACTGGTTGAAATTGGCATTGACGAAGGCCCAGCAGGCGCCGGACCAGCCCTCCGGCTGGATGCCGCCCTGGGCCGTGGTGGAGCAGACGGAGCGATCCGTCCCGACCCAAGCCGCCTCGACGAACAGCCAGTTGAACACCGGCGGCACGAAATAGACCAGCGCGAGCGCCGCGATGATCGTCAGCACCGCGTCGACAGGGGTGGCGAAGAGATTGGTCCGCATCCACCTGACGACGCCGCGCTCCGCCAGCGGCGGTGTCTGGCCCTGAAGCATTTCCTGGCGGACGAAACTGAGATTGGTATCGGTCATGGTCAGCGCTCCACCAGTGCCATCTTGGCATTGAACCAGTTCATGAACAGCGATGTCAGCACGCTCAGGCTGAGATAGACGATCATGAATATGGCGACGACCTCGATCGACCTGCCGGTCTGGTTGAGGATCGTTCCGCCGACGGCCACCAGATCCGGATAGCCGATGGCGACTGCAAGCGACGAATTCTTGGTCAGGTTCAGATATTGGCTGGTGAGCGGCGGAATGATGATCCGCATCGCCTGCGGCACCACGACGAGGCGGGTCGTCGGCCCGGCGCGCAGCCCGAGCGCATGCGCCGCCTCGCTCTGCCCCTTGCCGACGCCGCGAATGCCGGCACGCACGATCTCGGCGATGAACGACGCGGTATAGAACGACAGCGCCAGGTAGAGCGACATGAATTCCGGCCCGACATGGGTGCCGCCGCGCAGGTTGAAATTGCCGAGGATCGGATAATCGAATGTCGGGAAGCCCTTCAGGATGAAGGCCAGGAGCGGCAGGCCGATGATGAGGCCGAGGGCCGTCAGTCCCACCGGAAAGGTCTGCCCCGTCGCCAATTGGCGCCTGTGAGCCCAGCGGCGCACCAGCAGCGCGCCGACGATACCGGCGATGAGGCCGATCCCTGCCAGCGTCAGCCCCGTGCTCGGCACGATGGAGGGCAGGAAGAAGCCGCGATTGTTGAGATAGGTGCCGAAAGGCAGATCGATGCTCTGGCGCGCCTGGGGCAGCGCCGAAAGCACGCCGAGATACCAGAAGAAGATGACCAGCAATGGCGGCACATTGCGGAAAACCTCGACATAGACGGTGCACAGCTTGCGGATCAGCCAATTGTGCGAGAGCCGGCCGATGCCGACGATGAAGCCGATGATGGTGGCGGTGACGATGCCGACGACGGCGACCGTCATCGTGTTCAGCACGCCGACCCACAATGCCTGGGCAAAGGTCGAATCGCTCGAATAGGCGGTGAACGGATGGCTGCTGATGTCGAAGCCCGAACGGCCGTTCAGAAACCCGAAACCGGTGGCCAGCCTGGCCCGCTGGAGATTCTCGATAGTGTTGTGGACGATCCAGTATCCGAGGCCGACAATGGCGGCGAGCGCCAGTATCTGAAAGAAATAGCCGCGGATTCTCGGGTCGTTCAATAGCGATGTCTTATCGCCGCCGCTGCCGACGGGCGCAATCTCCTGCGATGCCATCTACCCCTCATTTCTTCGGTATATTCTTGTTTTTATTTATTATTGTTGTTTCGTCGTCCTTGGAGGAAGAGGAGGCGAGCCCCCTCTCCCGTTTCGCGATCGGCCGGCGATGATTACCGGATCGGGATAGCGTATTGCAGGCCGCCCTTGCTCCACTGGGCGTTGATGCCGCGGGCGATCTTCAGCGGGCTGCCGGCGCCGATATTGCGCTCGAAGAGCTCGCCGTAATTGCCGACGGCCTTGACGACATTGACGACCCAGTCATTGGTCAGGCCGAGATCGGTGCCGAGCTTGGTATTGGCTTCCTGGCCAAGCACGCGCTTGATCTCGGGATTGTCGCCATTCTTGACCTCGTCGACATTGGCCTTGGTGATGCCGAGCTCTTCCGCCGTCAGCAGCGCGTAATGGGTCCAGCGAATGATGTCGGCCCATTGCGGGTCGCCCTGGCGCACGGCAGGTCCGAGCGGCTCCTTCGAGATGATCTCCGGCAGGACGACGTGATCGTCCGGCGCGGAAAGCGTCAGGCGGATAGAGTAAAGGCCGGACTGGTCGGTCGTATAGGCATCGCAGCGGCCCGAATCATAGGCGGCGTTGACCTCTTCCAGCTTTTCGAAGACGACCGGATTATATTCCATCTTGTTGGTGCGGAAATAATCGGCGAGGTTGAGCTCGGTCGTGGTGCCGGCCTGCACGCAGACCGAAGCGCCGGAAAGCTGCAGCGCCGAATTGATGCCCGAGAGCTTCTTCGAATTGATCATGAAGCCCTGGCCGTCATAATAGTTGACGCCCGTGAAGTCGAAGCCCTGCGTGTCGCGGCTCAGCGTCCAGGTCGTGTTGCGGATCAGGACGTCGATCTCGCCGGATTGCAGTGCAGGCAGGCGGTCCTTCGCGGACAATGGCGTGAACTTGACCTTGGTGCCGTCGCCGAAGATGGCGGCTGCTACGGCCCTGCAATAATCGACGTCGAAACCGGACCATTCACCCTTGTCGTTCGGCGCACCGAAGCCTGCGAGGCCGGTGTTGACGCCGCACTGAAGAAAGCCCTTCTTCTTCACGTCGTCGAGCGTGGCCGCCGAAGCTGCATTGGCGAGAAGGACCAGCGCGGAGGCAGCCAGCGCACCCTTCAAAACGGAATTTTTCATAATTGATTTGCCCTTTAGTTGTTTTACCGGTTCCCAGAGAGAAACTTTGATGGACTGGATTGCCCCACATTCCGGAGGCCCCAACACCTCTCCCATTCACCCATCTATCGAAGGCCATTCTGCGGGTTTGGTCAAGGCATAATCTTTGCCCAATATTCAAGCAATCTGGCGGAAAACACTGCTTACAAAGTAGATTTTCGCCGAACTTATGTTCAAATCCGTCCAGTTGGGCCTAAAAACGGTTGCAAATGTTCGAATCGCACCTGATGCGCGCACCGCCGCTCAGTGCAATTGGCCCCGGCGCACCGCAGGCCAGAGCCTGGCTTTCCGCGCCCGGAAACCTATGCGGCGATTGGCGAGGAAGCGGGCCATGGCGATGGCGACGAAGAAGCCGACGCTGTAGCCGGCGATGATATCGGTCGGATAATGCGCCCGGGCTATCAGCCGCGTGAAGGCGATGCCCATGGTCGCGAGGAGGATCGGCAATCGCCAGCGTGGAAACCACAATGCCAGGATGCAGCCGACGGCACCCATGGTGGTCGAATGGCCGGACGGAAAGCTCGCCCAGTCATCGCCGCCGGCGAAGGGCGAGAAGTAGCCGGTGCCCCAGCTGTCGATGAAGGCCGGCCGCGCCCTGCCGATGAGGTATTTCACGATGGCGGTGAGCGTGCCGGCGGCGGAAATGGCCCAGAATGCGTAGGTGGCCTGCGAATAGACGATGGCCAGCCTTGCGCTGCGCGAGGGCGGCAGCGACTTCCAGTCGATGGCGATGAGGCAGACCGCGATCGAGAAGGCCGGCACCACATACCATTTGGAGAGACCGATATCGGTGACATACCGCAGGTTGCGCATCGGGTGGTCGTCCGCGGTGAAGGTCCGCGACAGGAACTCGTCATAGGGATGCACCGCCAGGATGAGAAAGACGATGAAGGCCACCGCCATCGTCATTCCGCCTGTCCATGCCGGATCGGCCCAGTCCGCCGGGCGCGCCGTCAATGCGTGTACATAGCGGCGCGTCACATATTTCAACCGCTCGCCGATGCCTCCTCCGCCTGCGTTCAAATCCTTCTCCTGTTGCAACGCACGGGCTGTGCGATTATCGACAATAGGCTATCAAACATAGCCCGTCCGCCTATTTGGAGACCCTCCCATGCAGAAGCAAGCCCGCAAGAAACTCGGCCTCAACACCCGGCTTGCCCATAGTGGATACGATCCGCAGGACTATCATGGTTTCGTCAATCCGCCCGTCGTCCATGCTTCCACTGTGCTTTTCCCGGACGCCAGGACCATGGCGAGCGAGAACCAGACCTATACCTACGGCACCCATGGCACGCCGACGACGCGGGCGCTTTGCAGCGCGATAGACGAGATGGAAGGCTCCGCCGGCACCATACTGGTCCCATCAGGGCTTGCCGCCGTGACCCTGCCCCTCCTCGCCTTCCTGTCGCCCGGCGACCATCTGCTCATGGTCGACAGCTGCTATGGCAATACCCGCCATTTCTGCAACACCATGCTCAAGCGCTTCGGCGTGGCGGTGGATTATTACGATCCGCTGGCCGGCGCCGGCATTGCGGAGCTCATCAAGCCGAATACGCGCGTCGTCTTCACCGAATCGCCGGGCTCGAACACGTTCGAAATCCAGGATATCCCGGCGATCGCCGAAAAGGCCCATGCCGCCGGGGCCATCGTCATGATGGACAATACCTGGGCGACGCCGATTCATTTCAAGGCTTTGGACTTCGGTGTTGATGTTTCGATTCATGCGCTGACCAAATATCCGGGCGGGCATTCCGA
Organism: Phyllobacterium sp. 0TCS1.6A; assembly: GCF_026420825.1. Classification (NCBI taxonomy): domain Bacteria; kingdom Pseudomonadati; phylum Pseudomonadota; class Alphaproteobacteria; order Hyphomicrobiales; family Phyllobacteriaceae; genus Phyllobacterium; species Phyllobacterium sp. 0TCS1.6A. Next base: position 139,819 of record NZ_JAPMAB010000007.1, on the reverse strand, counting down.
CATCATCCTGGGATCGGTCTCGGCCAATGCCGAATGTTTCCCGGCCATCAAGGCCGCCAACAGGGCGCTCGGCATCTGCGCCAATGGCGACGACGCCTACCAGGTCCTGCGCGGCCTGCGCACCATGGGCGTGCGCATGGAGCGCCATGCGCAAAGCGCGCTCAGGATCGCCGAATGGCTGGAGCAGCAGCAGGATGTGATCGAGGTGCTGCATCCGGGGCTGCCGAGCCATGCGGGACATGAACTGTTCAAGCGCGATTTCACCGGCGCGGGCGGGGTTTTCTCGTTCGTGCTGAAGGGCAGCGGCGAGCGGGCTCACGCTTTCCTCGACGCGCTGCAGCTGTTCGGCCTCGGCTATTCCTGGGGCGGATATGAGAGCCTTGCGCTGCAGGTCCGGCTATCCGACCGCACCTTGACCGGACAATCCTATGGCGGGCCGTTGATCCGCCTGCAGATCGGGCTGGAGGATGCGGAAGACCTGATCGAAGACATCGGCGAAGCGCTTCGACTGTCGCGACCGGCCTGAGCACAAGGGAACCCGGGCACAAGAGAAATTGAATTCGGTTTGATGGGCGGCGCTGCTAAGCCAGTCGGCGGGTCCAGACCAACAAGAGAGAGCATATCATGACCAAGGCACTTCTCCCTTCCATCGCAGCAATCGCCATGATCGCCACGATTGCCACCGCTGCCGCGCAGGACCATAGCGGCCACAAGATGGCCCAGCCCGACGCGATGGCGAGCCAGAAGGGCGACCAGGGGGCCGCCTCGAAGGCTTTCGCGGCGGCCAATGCCAGGATGCACAAGGAAATGGATATCGAATATAGCGGCAATGCCGACAAGGATTTCGTGCGCGGCATGATCGCCCATCATCGCGGCGCCATCGACATGGCGAAGGTCGAACTGGAGCACGGCAAGGACGAGCACATCCGCAAGGTGGCGGAAACGATCATTGCCGCCCAGGAAGCCGAGATCAAGGACATGCAGGCCTGGCTCGACAGGAATGGCGGCTAGAAACCGTACTTTGCCATGGACTACCCGCCAGACATGACGACACCCGCCGGATGCCAGCGGGTGTCGTCAGTTTCGAAACTCTTGCGTCCCTTGCGAGCTCAGACGCTCACGCGACCCTACCAGGTCACTCGTCTTGCAAAGCTACTCTTGCAAAACTACTGGCGCATTTCGCTGCTTGCGGCGCGTTTCTGCAGGCAGAGCTGCCAGAGACTATAGGCGGCGTCGGCATAGGTGGAGCTTCCGACCTTGAACTCCGCCGAGCGCAACGGCAGAAGATCCTCGACGACGGCAAGCGTACGCGCGGGAAGAATATCGGTGCAACTCCATAGGCGCCGAAACACGGTGCTGATGGCAACCTGCTTCTCGTTTATGTCGATTACAGGCTCGTCCCTACCGAGTTCCCAATCCTCCAGGGCATCGATCGCGTCCTGAAAGGCATTATGCAAGATGATAGGCGCGTGGCCTTCATGAAGTGGGTGCAGCAAACCAGGCATTCCTGTCTCCTCACTTTTGTGTTGCACTATTGCCGGGGGCTCCCGGAATGAGAATCATACGTGCCGACCCCCTGTCTCCGCAAGGACAAAGTGTCTAATCACCACTACTTCGCTAGACTTTATTGATTTAATCCAGCCTTGGCGGGAGCATTAACCAAAGATATTAAAGTCGAGATTCATGCGAGGAGGGCAAACAACTGATATCTATGCTTATACCATGCGCCGCGAATCGCGCCGCAGCATAAATCCTTGCCAAATCGGTTCCGGTGCATCATTCATGTCCCGCTGCCCATCGAACCCCGCTGCCTACGAGGACATCCACATGACAATGAAATACGCTCCGGTGATCCTTCTCACCACCCTCCTGGCGGGTTGCGGCAATATTCAGGGGCAGCTGGACAGCGAGAAGATTTCATCGCTGCACTACGACAATGTCGAATGCGCCAGCCTCGTGGCACAGCGCGACCAGGCTGTCAGCGAAGTCAGCCGCCTTACGAATGGCAAGGGTTATCGCGACCCGGACGTCGTTACCGGCTTCGGTCCGGTACTCCCCGATTACCGCAACAAGAACGAGAAGCGCGCCGGTGCGCTGCAGGGTCAGGCGGAGGCGATGACGCGCTCCATAGACCGGCGCAAATGCACCTCCACGCCATCGTGATGGTCGATTTCGGACGGTGAACGCTTCCGCCGCCGAATTCTATTGTGTCGCCAAACAATCAGGCGTAATTTGACGGTTTACGGGTGGATTACTCTTTCCGGTCTAGACCGGTGTATGTTCTTCTCAGGGAGTGACAAACATGGGAGAAGCGACACTTCACACGCCCCATAATGCCAACTGCGCAACGCCGCAGATATTGCAGAAAGTACGTTCCGAAATACCTCCGAAAACGACCAACCCGAACAGGTTGTCGGATATTTTAAGGCGCGCCAAGGGCGGTTTTACGCATCGGCGTTTCAAGCAACATTCGAAGTAGAAATGTCCGATCGGACAGACCTGCTTCCCGATAAAAGCATGCTCGATACCATAACCGGCAAAGCCGTGCGGCGTCTCGACCGCCACACGGCGGCGGGTCGGCTCGACTTCAATCCCCCTGCCATCGAGGGCTGCACAGCCTCCTTGCCGGATCGGCAACGCTTGCCGGAGCCACGCCCTTTGCCGGATTTACATGGTCACGGGCCGGGCAGCGGCACGTGCGGGGCAACGGTTGGTGATGGATGATCCGGAGAGACGCGAGCGGGATGAATATGCGCCATATCTGACGTCCATCTGGGGCTATCTGATCGTCTTCATGATCATTGTCCCGATCGTGCTCTATCTCGGCCGGTATTATGGCCGCTAAAAGCCTTACCGGCGCGGCGAATAGGTCGGCACGCCGTCATCCTCGCCGAAGATCAGCTTGGACGGATCGTCCTGGAAATCCCGCACCGCGCGCTCGATCCTTTCGACGGAGCGGCGGCTATCGGAAATGACGCGCTGGGCATTGCGCAGCCGCTCGCCGGTCAGGGTGCCGAGCCTTGCCGTCAGCCCCGTCATCGTCTCGTTCAGTTCCTTCGCCTGCTGGCGGTAGGATTGCAGCCTGGTGCGGATCTGCGAGACCATGCTGTCCTTGTCGTTCGAAAGCTGCCTGTCGATCTGGACCAGCTTCTCGTCGACCTGCGACGAGGCCGAATTGATCCTCTGCACCACCTCGCGCGCGTCATGCGCCAGCGTTTCGAGCTTCTGCGCGCGCTGGCCGTAATCCTCGATCATGGCGGTGCTGTCGGCCAGCCCGTCGGTGAATTGCTTGGCCTGGTTGATGCTTTCGAGCAGCGGGCCGCGCGTGTCGGCGAGATATTTCTCGGTAAGGTCGGTGACCTCTTCGGCGCGATCGATCCAGTCCTGCGCGGTCTGGACCAGGGTCTTGAGCGAGGCCGGGTCGATATCGATCCGCGCAACGAGGTCTTCCGCCGCAGCCGCCGCCAGCAGGTTCGGCTCGTCGGCCTTGCCGCCCGTCAGTTCGATCCAGGCGGTGCCGGTCAACAGCTGGAAGCTCAGGCTGGCTTTCGTCGATCGCGTGATCGGCGTTGCGGAATCGATCTCGGTCTGCACGATGATCGCATCCGGGTTGCGCTCGTCGATGAACATGCGCCGGACCTGCCCCACCTGAAGGCCGTTGAAATAGACCGGCCCCCGGTTGCTGAGGCCGGATACCGAGCCGGGCACGCGGATTTCGAGCATCGTCTTGTCCTGCGAATCGCCATAGCGGCCGATCCAGTAGAAGAAGCCGGCGGCGAGAAGCAGCACGACCACGCTGAAAACCGCGACAAGCAGGTAATTGGCCTTGGTTTCCATTAAAGGCGGGCGGCTCCGTTAAAACAGCACCTCTCATTACCGCCATCGATGACAGCAAATCAATGGCGAAACCGATTTGCGCTTGACCGCCGTCGCCGAAGGCTGATCAGTGTCAGCCAACGGTTCCGGGGCATGGGGTATGATGGAAAACGCAGGATCGCTGCGGGAAGTTTTCACCGCTTTTCTGAAACTCGGCCTCACCTCCTTCGGTGGGCCCGTCGCCCATATCGGCTATTTCAGGGACGAATTCGTCCTGCGCCGCAAATGGCTGGGCGATGCCGCCTTTGCCGAATATATCGCGCTGTGCCAGTTCCTGCCCGGCCCCGCATCGAGCCAGCTCGGCTTCGTGCTTGGCATGGTGCGCGGCGGCGGGCTGGCCGGCGGGCTGGCGGCCTGGGTCGGCTTCACGCTTCCCTCCGCCCTGCTGATGCTCGCCTTTGCCTATGGCGCGGCCAGCCTTGCTGGTCCCGTCGGGGCCGGCCTGCTGCACGGCCTCAAGCTGGTGGCGGTCTCGATCGTCGCGCAGGCGGTGTTCGGCATGGCGCGCACCCTCACCCCGGACCTGACACGGGCGGCGATCGCAATTGCCGCCTGTGCCGCCGCGCTGCTCCTCGACAATGCGGCAATGCAGATGGTGCTGATCGCCGCCGGCGGGCTGCTCGGCATGCTGCTGTGCCGGGGCGACGCGCTGAAGCAGGTTTCGGTACCGGGCTTCGGCTTCAGCCGCAGGCATGGCCTCGTGGCGCTGGCGCTGTTCGGCCTGCTGCTGGTGGTGCCGGCGGCGCTCCGGCCCGGCCCGGATAGCCTGCTCTTCATGTTCGACGCCTTCTATCGCTCCGGCGCGCTGGTCTTCGGCGGCGGCCATGTGGTCCTGCCGCTGCTGCAGTCGGCCTTTGTCGATACGGGACTGGTGAATGGGGAAGCCTTCATTGCCGGCTATGGCGCGGCGCAGGCGGTGCCGGGGCCGCTCTTCACCTTCGCGGCCTATCTCGGCGCCGTCGCCGGCCAACCTCCGGCGGGGGTCGCAGGCAGCATGGTCGGGCTGGTGGCGATCTTCCTGCCCGGGCTGCTGCTCGTCTACGGCACATTGCCGTTCTGGCGCGGCGTTCGCGGCTCGCCGCTGGCGCAGGCCGGCATGAAGGGCGCCAATGCCGCCGTGGTCGGGCTGCTGGCCGCCGCCTTCTACAGTCCGGTCTGGACGACCGCCGTTCTCGGCCCGCTGGACATCGCGCTGGCGGCGGCGGGCTTCCTCGCCCTCGTCGTGCTGAAGGCCCCCTCCTGGAGCATCGTGGTGGCGCTGGCGCTCGCGGGGGTGGCGTTCTACTGATCGCGGCTCAGGATTTCGCCGCGCGCATCAGCTTGCCCTGCAGCCGCCTTGCCGGGCCATCATCCCGGGCGCTGGTCTTTTCATCCAGGCTCTGCCCGACATCGAAGGCTTCGGCCAGCGTCCTAATGTCGTCGACATCGATTTCGACCGGCCGGTTCGGCCGTATCGAATCGATCAGCGGCGCGATCGTGGCGAAGACCGCCGGCAGATGGGTTTGCGAGCCCTGTGCGACCTGCTCCGAGGCCCTGGCATAGAACTGCTTGAGCGCGGATGTCTCCTCATCGTCGAATTCGAGCGTCGGCATCTGCTTCTCCTGTTTCGAACGGACCTTTGAGAGAGCAACGCCGCAAGCGCGATTTTGTGCCATCGCTCCCGGCATTTTGAGACCGGAGACGGGAAGCGGAACCGCCGCAGGATCGAAGCGTTCTCCCCTCATTCCCAAACCTCGCCCAAACCTCGAGAGGATATTGATGGCCAAGCTCGACCAGGATCAGGCAACAGGCAGGACGACGCCGATGGAGCATGGGGCGGCGCTGCTGCCGGGCGTCAGCGTCGACAGCTACAATCTGCGCATCAGGGACAGTAACGGCTTTCTCGGCGACAGGGCGAGCAAATCCGCGCTGCAGGACAAGGTCGAGGAGTGGCGCAAGCGCTATCGCAAGGATGGCAGGGACCCGCTCGGCGACGACCCGACCGAGGACATGTCCAAGAAGGACATCAACGCCTTCATCGAGGGTGACGACATGGAGGCGGCGGCGCTGGTGCTGGCGGCGGCGGATGATTTTTCCGCCGAGCTCGCCCATGTCCTGCGCCGCTTTCTTAAAGAAAAGAGCTGGAAGAACACCGAGCGCATCGTCGTTGGCGGCGGCACCAAGCAGAGCATAATGGGCCAGCTGGCCATTGCCCGCGCCATGGGCCGCCTGCATGCGGATGGCGTGAAGCTGCAGCTGCGGCCGATCGTCCATCACCCCGACGAAGCGGGCCTCATCGGCGCGGCCCATCTCATGCCGGCCTGGATGCTGGAAGGGCATGAAGCCATGATCGGCGTCGACATAGGCGGGACGAACATCCGCGCCGGCATCGTCGAAACCAGGCTGAAGAAGGCGCCCGACCTTTCGAAGGCGCGCGTGACGAGCGCCGAACACTGGAAGCATGCCGAGGACGATCCGAGCCGCAAGACGGCGGTGGAGCGCCTCGTCGACATGATCCAGTCGCTGCTGGCGAAGGCCAAGCGGGAAAAACTCGACGTGGCGCCGCTGATCGGCATTGCCTGCCCGGGCGAGATCGAGCCCGACGGCTCGATCAGGACCGGCGGCCAGAACCTGCCCGGCGGCAATTGGGAGAGCGAGGCATTCAACCTGCCGCGCGAGATCATGAAGGGCATTCCCCGGATCGCCGGCCATGACACCTTCATCATCATGCACAATGACGCCGTGGTTCAGGGCCTCTCGCAAAGCCCGTTCATGCGCGACGTGAAGCGCTGGGGCGTGCTGACGATCGGCACCGGGCTCGGCAATGCCCGCTTCACCAACAGGCCGGAGAACTAGGCGCGACGGGTGCACTTCTTGTCGCAGCGGCGCATTTGTTGGTCTTTACCGGCATTTTCCATGCCTGGCCTATTGCTTTCCTCCGGCGAAGACTCTAGGGAAATCACCGTCCAAGACGGACGGAGCGTAGCGCAGCCTGGTAGCGCATCTGGTTTGGGACCAGAGGGTCGCAGGTTCGAATCCTGCCGCTCCGACCATTTGAGACCGGCTGCTGGAACCGGATTGAAGCCTGTAATATATTGGGATTGCAGACAGAGGATTTCTTCAATGACAGCCCGCATATACCGCCCCGCCAAGACCGCCATGCAATCGGGCAAGGCCAAGACCGAGCACTGGGTGCTCGAGTTCGAACCGGAGCAGCCGCGCCGGGTGGAGCCTTTGATGGGGTATACGTCTTCCGGCGACATGAAAAGCCAGATCACGCTCAGCTTCGACACGAAGGAAGAAGCGGTGGCCTATGCGGAGAAGAACGGCATCGCCTACAGCGTCCAGGAGCCGAAGGAAGTGCGCCGCCGCGTCGTATCCTACTCGGAAAACTTCCGTTTCGACCGCAAGCAGCCCTGGACACATTGAACTTGCCAGCCGGCAGCGCATGACGCCGCCGGCATTTCGGTCCCGTAGCTCAGCTGGATAGAGCACCGGCCTTCTAAGCCGACGGTCACTGGTTCGAATCCAGTCGGGATCGCCACTCCCCTCAAGCGGCCGCGCTCCGACGAGGCATGACGAAAAGCCAGACCGCCGACAGCAGGAAATAGAACGCGCCAAAGCCCGCATAGGGAACGATGTCGAGTATCGACGGCACATTGGGGCCGATCGACCGGCTGATCATGAACGCCCCGGCCAGCGCCGACTGGCCGCCGCTGAGGATCATGGCCCATTGCGCGCCATACTGGCGCCAGCGCCCTACCCCGGTATAGAGCTGCAACAGGCCCGACAGGATCGCCCATACGCCGAACACGGCAAGGACGGCATACATGCTGCTGTTGAGCGCGATAAGCACGGCAAGCGCCGTGACGGTGCTCACCGCCACGTTCAATGCCTGCGAAGGGCTCGCCCTCATGCCGCCATTCGCCCGCGCATCGGCGAGATTGGCGACGGCATCCCAGGCCGGATAGATCAGCAGCAGCGCCGCCGCGAGGTGCGACTGGCCGCTGGTGAGAATGGCCGCGGCGATCCAGCCGCAGGAGAACAGCGCCCGTACCAGATAATAGGACCGCAGCCAGTTGGACTGCTCGAGAGTTTGGGTTTGCATCGACAGCTTCCTTGTTGATTACCTACCTACTAGTAGGTTGTTTTTGAGCCGCCGTCAATTGGCTGGGAATGGCTGGCTTGCGATGCGCGTTGTGATTGGGCGATTGCATCGCTGTTGTTGCGTGCAATCCCTTGTTGGAGATGCTGGATACGGAAAATCCGCACCACGCCCGCGAAATCGCGTCTGGTCATTGAAAATGGGGGGAGACGGGCGGTCTTCAGCGCGTCAGTATTATAATCAGGGTCGAGGTCCGAAGACCGCCCGCGACGTCTTTGCCTGCTGTTCCTGCGTTTGTCAGACGCAACAACCCGGAAAACGAAGCGCTACCTCCGTTTCCTTCTGCAGTTTGCTGGATAATCGGGTTTGTCACTTCCGACTATCCGGCAACGCCATCCTTCCCCAGCAATCGAAACAGCACCGGAAGCTGCTCCCCCACTGGAAAGGATTTGTGCAGAATAACCCGGTTTCAAAGTGGTGGGATAAGTTACCACTTATCCCCCAAGGAGGGACGTGTGTTGCATAGAAGAAGCACGCAACAAGGCTTGTGCGATCTCTTGAATGCGGCATCGAATGCAGGCATCGGCTTGACTCACCTACCTATCAACAGGTAGGCAGGGCCCATGCAATCAACGGCTTCGACCTCGGACAAGATCCTCGATGTGGCGCAGGCGCTCATCATCGCCGGCGGCTATAACGGCTTCAGCTATGCCGATATATCCGCTGCCGTCGGCATCAGGAAGGCGAGCATTCACCATCATTTCCCGACCAAGGCCGAGCTCGTCGCGGCGCTGGTCGATCGCTATCGCCAGCAGGTCGATGCCGGGCTCGAAGCGCTGCGGGCGCAATTCCCCGAGCCCCGCCAATGCCTGCAATCCTACCTGAATTTCTGGCAGGGCTGCATCCGCGACAATTCCATGCCCTTCTGCGTTTGCGCCATGCTGGCCTGCGAGATGCAGATGCTGCCGGAGGCGGTGGCGTCGCGGGTCCGCGGCCATTTCGACACACTGGCGCAATGGCTGGCATCGGTGCTGCAGGCGGGGCTGGACCAGGACCTGTTCCAGCTCGACAAGCGCCCGCAAGACGAAGCGCAGGTGCTGATGGCGTCGGTACATGGCGCAATGCTGTCGGCGCGAACCTTCGGCGATCCGCAAGTCTTCGCCAGCATCGTCGATGCGCAACTGGCAAAGCTCCTGAAGCGTCCCGGCGGACGGCCGCGCTTGACCGCGCTATAGACCTGCGCCGAACACCTTGTTTTCATTACGGATTTGTAATGCGGCAGTCATCTCCCGTTCATTTTGCGCCCTCTAATGTCTAGCCACGAGAGCAGATCAAGCTCGCGCAACCTTGAGGAGACAAGCATGAAACGGATTATGGCCCTTGTTCTTTCGGGAACCTTTTTGACCGTGTTTGCACTTGGCGGCGCATTTGCGCAGGACCCGGCGCCGGCGGCGGCGAACGACCAGACGAAATCCGAACCGGCACAACAGAGCCAGGCCCCGCAAGGCCAGCCTCCGCATAGGCAGGCAAAGCTCGACAGCAACAAGGACGGCTCGGTCGATCTTGCCGAGTTTTCCAATGCGGACCGGCTGAAGGAAGCCGACAAGGACGGCGACGGCAAGCTGTCGCAGGAAGAAATGGAAGCACTGGCGATGAAGCGCATCGTCGAGCGGCAGGTGCAGCGCATGACCAAGCGTCTCGACGTCGATGGCGATGGCACCGTGACAATCGCCGAAGTGGAAAAGCAGAAGGCCAAGCGCTTTGCGCTGATGGACCGCAACGACGACGGCAAGCTGGAAGGCAAGGAATTGCGCCACGGCAAGCGCTTCCACAAGGGCCATCATCGCGGCGAGCACAGGCAGCACGAGCGCGGCGCGGCGAAGCAGTAAGCGCCCCTGACACATGCCGGCGGCGGCCTCCAGTCGAGCCGCCGCCGGCATTTGCATTTACGCTCACATCCCGATTCACATTTCAGCACCAAGCTATTGAAATCGCTCGAAAGCCATTCCCACTAGTGCTCGTGGCCCTTGATCCGCCCCGATTTCCACGGGATCACTTCCGGTTCGCCTTCGCCGTAGCTCACGGTCAGGCAATCGTCCGAATTGGCGACGACTTTCGCCTTCACCCAATTGTCCGATTGCGGCGAGCCCGGCCTGTCTTCCCGGCGCGCCCTGAGGACTTCGACGGTATCGCCCTCCTTCAATGCCGGCTTCCGGCCCGTGCCGGCCTCATCGTGCTGCATCGACCTTCCCTCCATCCTTTGTTGTTAAACTCATCCGGCCGCATTCGGTTGCGCCACCGGGGCCAGACAGGCAGGCGGGCAGGAAGGATCGGCGGGTTCGGGGATGCAGGCTGACGAAAGCAGGCTCAGGGAAGCAGGCCAGGGTCGAAATCCGCCGTCACCAGCAGCAGCAGCGCATGGGTGGCGATGGCAAAACGATAGACGTCCTTGGCGGTGGCGAAACGATGGATCGCCTGGGCGACGGGCAGGAATGGCCGCATGGTCTGCACCATCTTGCGCAATTCTTCCGCTGCCGCGGCCGGCGCCACGCTTCGCCAGACCGAATAGGCAGCCTCCACCGCCGACGCGCCCAGCGGCGCTATATGCAGGGCAAGAAGCCATATGTCGCGCGCCTGGGCGGTGGCCAGCGGCATGACGGCCGCAGGGTCCTCCTCGAAATCGAGAAAGCCGATCCGCTCCCCGGCGAAGAACATGTCGCGCGGATGCGGGCGCCCATGGCAGAGACCGGCGGCGTGCACGCGGCCGAGTTCATGCGCGCAGCGGCTGAGCAGCGCCTTGCAGGCCTCCGCATCGCCGGAGATCTGCGTCAGCCGGGCGGCAACGGATTCGCCCATGTCCGACAGCACCAGCATGTTGCCCAGCGCGCAGACGATCTGCGGCGTCGCGAAGCCGCTGTGCCGGAAGGCCTCGATCTGCGCCCTTTCCCGCCGCACCATGTCCTCAGCCGAAAGACGCGGCGACGGCCGCAGAAAGGCAAATGGCAGGATGGCCGCGAGCACGCGCTGGCAATGCGCGCCGACCAGCGTCCGTTCGGTGCCATGGCGCTTGAGCCACACCGCCCGGTCCGTCAGTTCGACCCGCTGGACGCGGCGGCGCAGATCGAGCGCGGCCTGCAGCAGCGCCCGGATGTCGTCTTCCGCCAATATGCCCGAATCCACGGCCATCGATGCAAATCATCCGATCAAAACTTCGATCAGGCTATTTTATCCCATCAAATCCGTAGCTTGAAGAGTCCAGATCACGCTTTATGACAAATTTGTAACAATATTGCATTCGTGCAACATTCGCTCGCGGCACATCGTCAAAGGTCGAGCACCGATTGCCCTTCGTCGAAGGCGGTGATCACGCTCGCCGCCAGGGCGCGGGTGATCCGCGACTTCTTTTCCAGCGCGACGCGATCGAGACGTTCGACGACCCGGTTTGCGGTCGAAAGCGAGCGCTCGATATGGCTGACGAGGAAGCCGATCACCGAGGGATCGACCGCGATCTGCCGGTCGGCGAACAATTTGTAGAGGACGCCGGACAGGAGCGCGTCGTCCGGCTCGCCGATCTCGACCGTCGTCGCCGCCTTCAGCCTCGAGGCGAGGTCCGGCAGCGTGACCTTCCAGTTCGCCGGCCACAGGCGCGAGGTCATCAGCAGCGTCGAGCCATTCTGGCGAACGCTGTTGATCAGGTGAAACAGGCCGGACTGGTCGAGCGTGCCGAGGCCGATATCGTCGATGAGAAACGGCCCGCTTTCGCCGACCGCGGCGCCGATATCGCGCGGATCGACCACCCTCGCCGCCGCCTCGGCCCGCCAGACCGAGGCCAGATGCGTCTTGCCGGAGCCGGTCGGGCCGGCAATGATGACGACGGGCGATATCCAGGCCGGCCAGCGATCCACCATGTCGACTGCCGCCATGTTGGCGCTCGATACGATGAGATCGTCGCGCGAAAAGCCGGGTTCATGGCCGAGATCGAGCGGCAACTGGCGGGAATTGCTGTTGGTCATGCGCGAACAAATACAGCCAGGATTACGCCACTGTCATCCGATTTGTTTCGGCTCGTCATTTTTGCGGAATTCGCCTGTGTAGAGCGGGGATCGCTGGTAGCGGCTGATGATGAAGCGCACCAGCACGCCGATGGCGGCCGCCGTCGGCACGGCGATCAGCATGCCGGTGAAGCCCATGAGCGAGCCGAAGGCGAAGAGCGCGAACATCAGCCAGACCGGGTGAAGCCCGACGGAGGAGCCGACGAGCTTCGGCTGCAATATATTGCCCTCGATGAACTGGCCGACGCCGAAGGCGACCGCGACGCCGACGATATGGCCCCATTCCGGCCAGAACTGCACGAGGGCGACGCCCAGCGCCACCAGCAGCCCGACAAGGGAGCCGACATAGGGGATGAAGCTGATGAGCCCGGCGAACAGGCCGATCAACAGGCCGAAATTCAAACCGACGATGGTGAGCCCCGCCGCATAGATCATGCCGAGCAGCAGGCACACGGTGCCCTGCCCGCGCACGAAACCGGCGATCGCCTTGTTCATGTCGCGCGCGATGCCGCGCACGGTATAGACATGCTCGCGCGGCACCAGCTGGTCGATCTTCGCCACCATCCGGTCCCAGTCGAGCAGCATGTAGAAGGCGACGACGGGCGTGACCACGAAGAGCGCAACCACGTCGATCAGCGTCTTGCCGGAGCTCCAGATGGACTGGAGCAGCGTCGTCAGGAAGCCGGCGCCCTGCTGCAGCAGCGAGTCGAGGCTGTTGCGGATGACCGAGGCGTCGACGCCGATGAAATCCTTCAGCCATTGCGAGTCCCGATTGGCGATGAGCTCCTGCAACCGCGCGACATAGCTCGGCAGCCGGGCGATGAAGTCGCTCATCTGCGAGGCGAGGATCGGCACGAGCAGGATCAGCAGCAGCACGAAGGTGACGAGGAAGAGCACGAGGATGACGATCGTCGCCAGCAAGCGCGACAGGCCGAGCCGCTGCAGCCGGTCGGCCACCGGATCAAGGAAGTAGGCCAGCACCATGCCGGCGACGAAGGGCAGCAGGATCGACGAAAAGACGAACAGAAACAGCGCGAAGACGATCATTGCCAGCGTCCAGAAGATGGCCTGGCGGCGTATGTCGCTCGCAAAGGAATTCAGCTGTACTTCGACATGGATGTCGCGTTCGGCGACTTCCTCCGGAACGACCGGCTTCTTCGCCGCCACGGCCTTGCTTGGTGCTTTGGTCATCGCCTGCTCATCCCGTTCCATCCGCCCGAGAGATAGGCAGCCCCACCCCGTCCGGTCAAGGGAAAACCGGCCGCCGCCAGCGGGAATCTGCGCGGAATCCGCCTTGCCGCCCTGTCGATAAGTGGCGTTTTATCCGCACATCGCCCATAGGGTACTTGCGGCGGTGGCGAAGTCGTGCCATTCCGCTCCACATAATCCGGAGCATCCCATGAGCGTGAAAAGCGAACCCGCCAACCGCGGCAAGAATGGTCTCACCTATGCGCAGGCAGGCGTCGACATCGATGCCGGCAATCTGCTTGTCGAGAAAATCAAGCCGCTGGTGCGCTCCACCCGGCGTCCGGGCGCCGATGGCGAGATCGGCGGCTTCGGCGGCCTGTTCGACCTGAAGGCCGCCGGCTTCAAGGACCCGGTGCTGGTCGCCGCCAATGACGGCGTCGGCACCAAGCTGAAGATCGCCATCGATGCGGGCCGGCACGATACGGTCGGCATCGACCTCGTCGCCATGTGCGTCAACGATCTCGTCGTCCAGGGCGCGGAGCCGCTGTTCTTCCTCGACTATTTCGCCACCGGCAAGCTCGATCCGGACCAGGGCGCCGCCATTGTCGGCGGTATCGCCGAGGGCTGCCTGCAGGCGGGCTGCGCGCTGATCGGCGGCGAAACGGCCGAAATGCCGGGCATGTATCGCGATGGCGATTATGATCTTGCCGGCTTTGCCGTCGGCGCGGCCGAGCGCGACCGGCTTCTGCCCTCCGGCGACATCAAGGAAGGCGACGTCATCCTCGGCCTCGCCTCGTCCGGCGTCCATTCCAACGGCTTCTCGCTCGTTCGGCGCATCGTCGAATTGTCGGGCCTCGCATGGGATGCGGAAGCGCCCTTCAAGGCAGGCGTGACGCTTGGCGAGGCGCTGCTGGCGCCGACGCGCATCTATGTGAAGCCGCTGCTTGCCACGATCCGCGATACCGGCGCCATCAAGGCGCTCGCCCACATCACCGGCGGCGGCTTCCCGGACAATATTCCGCGCGTGCTGCCGAAGGACCTCACCGCCAGCATCGACCTGTCGGCGATCGAGGTGCCGGCCGTCTTCTCATGGCTGGCCAGCACCGGCGGCGTCGAGCGCGACGAGATGCTGCGCACCTTCAATTGCGGTATCGGCATGATCGCCGTCGTCGCGCCGGAAGCGGCCGACGCGGTGATCGAAGCACTGACCGCCAATGGCGAGGCGCCAGTGCGGCTCGGCAGGATGGTCGCCCGCGCCGATGCCGGCGTCGTCTATGAAGGCCAGCTCGCACTGTGAAGAAGCGCGTCGCGATCCTGATCTCGGGGCGTGGCTCCAATATGGGCGCGCTGGTCGCGGCCGCGAAAGCGCCGGACTATCCGGCCACGATCGTCGCGATCATCGCCAACAAGGCCGATGCCGGCGGGCTCGATACGGCGCGCAACGAGGGCATTCCGGCCTTCGCCATCCCCCACAGGGATTACGCGTCCAAGCGCGACCACGAGATCGCCATCTCGGCCGCGCTCAAGGCTGCGGGCGCCGAGATCGTCTGTCTCGCCGGCTATATGCGGATCATGTCGCCCGAATTCGTCGGCGAATGGGAAGGGCGGATGCTCAATATCCACCCCTCGCTGCTGCCGCTGTTCAAGGGGCTGCACACGCATGAGCAGGCGCTCGAAGCCGGCGTGCGCGTTCATGGCTGCACCGTGCATTTCGTCACGGCGGGCATGGATGAAGGCCCGATCATCGCGCAGACCGCCATCCGCGTCGATGTCGACGATACGGCGGAAACACTCGCGCAGCGGGTGCTATCCGTAGAGCATGCAACCTACGCAGAAGCGCTGGCGCTGGTGGCCTCCGGCAAGGCGCGGATGCAGGGCGGCCGCACTATCTTCGGGTCATAGCTGAACCGATCAGGCGCCCGCCGCCTGATCCAGACGCGCCAGTCTAATCCAGACGCGCCGGCCTGATCCAGACCCTATTGTCGTGGAAAGCCGCACCGCCATAGGGCGCCGGCGAGTCCGCCCCGGTCAGGACATTGATGCCCTCGCCCCGCTCAAAGGCGGTATTGGCGAATATGCCTTCCGAAATCACGACGCCGCGCTTGGTCAGCGGCTCGACGCGGGCGTGAAGAACGACATCGCCGCGATCATTGCCGACCTCTACCCGGTCGCCGCTCGCTATGCCGAGGCGCGCCGCATCGTCCGGATGGATCAGCAATTCCGGCCGCTGCTCCTTCAACAGCGATGTCGGCGTTTCGGCGAAGGTCGAGTTGAGGAAATTATGTGCCGGCGAGGTGGCCAGCCGGAACGGATGCCGCTCGTCGGCTGCCTCGATCGCCTCGAAATGATCCGGCCATTGCGGCAGGTCGGCATGAGGGCCCTGCGGCCCCATGGATTTCGGCGGCTTGTTGGGCGCGGGACTGCCGGTCCAGTCCGGCTTGAAGCGGAACTTGCCGTCCGGCCAGCTGAAGCCATTGAGGAAATGCGCGGTTTCGAAATCCGGCTGCACGTCGATCCAGCGCCGCGCCTTCAATTCGTCATAGCCCGGGAGATTGCCGGCCTTGAGCATATTGTCGATGAGCGTGCGCGCATCGAGGCCGAAGCCCGGAAGATGATCGACGCCGAGACGTTTTGCGAGTTCCTCGACGACATGGATGTTCGGGCGGGTCTCGCCCGGCCCGTCGATCTGCTTCGGGCCGAGGATGATGTGCTGCTGGCCGCCGCCGCGGTAGATGTCGTCATGTTCGAGGAACATCGTCGCCGGCAGCACCACATCCGCCAGCCTCGCCGTATCGGTCATGAATTGCTCATGCACGGCCATGAAGAAATCCTCGCGCAGCATGCCGCGCCGCACGAGCCTCTGCTCGGGCGCGACATTGGCGGGATTGGTGTTCTGCACGAGCATCGCCATGACGGGCGGGCCGTTCTGCAGCGCGGCGGCATCGCCATTCAAGGCAGCGCCGATCTTGCACTGGTCGATATGGCGGATCGCGGGATCGAGATAGGCCCTGCCCTCGATCTCGCGCTTGTCCATGCGATAGATCTCGCTGTTGGAATAGAACGCTCCGCCGCCCTCATGCCGCCACGCGCCCGTCACCGCGGGAATGGAAAGCGCCGCGTGCATGTTGACCGAGCCGTTGCGTTGCCGCGTGAAGCCGAAGCCCAGCCGGAAGAAGCTGCGTTTGGTGGTGCCGACGAGGCGGGCGAATGATTCGATCTCGTCCACCGACAGGCCGGTGATCGCGGCCGCCCATTGCGGGCTGCGGCCGCGCAGATGCTGCTCGAGGCCGTGCGGATCGTCGGTATATTGCGTCAGGTAATCCCAATCGGCGAGGCCGTCGCGGAAGAGGACGTGCATGACCGCGCAGGCAAGCGCGCCGTCGGTCCCCGGCCTGAGCACGAGGCCAAGATCGGCCTGGCGCACCGTCGCGGTCTCGTAGATGTCGATGGCGACGATCTTCGCGCCGCGCTCCTTCCGGGCACGCACCGCATGGGTCATGACGTTGACCTGCGTCGCCGCCGCATTGGTCCCCCAGATGACGACGCAGTCGGATTTCGCCATCTCGCGCGGATCGGAGCCCATCAGCCGGCCGGTGCCGGCATAATATCCGGTCGAGGCAAGGTTGGTGCAGATACTGTCGAAAGTATTGGAATATTTCTTGGCGTGGCGCAGGCGATGGATGGAATCGCGCTGCACGAGGCCCATAGTGCCGGCATAGATATAGGGCCAGATGCTTTCGGAACCGTGTTCCTGCTCGGCTTTCAGGAAGCGCTCGGCGATCAGGTCCAGCGCCGCGTCCCAGCTCGCCTCCTTCCACAGGCCCTCGCCCTTGCTGCCGGCGCGGACCAGCGGCTTCAGCAGGCGCTCCGGATGATGGATGCGCTCCGCATAGCGGGCCACCTTGGCGCAGATGACGCCGGCCGTATAGGTGTTTTCCTTGGCGCCGCGCACGCGCCCGATCTGGCCGTTATCGACGATCTCCACATCCAGCGCGCAGGTCGACGGACAGTCGTGCGGGCAGGCGGAATGGACGGTGCGCAAAAGGACAGGCTTGTTCATGCGAGGAACCTAGCGCAAATTCCGCCGCCGAGAAACGAGGCTTTTTGTACCGGTGACAAGTGGCCGACCAGACCAGGCGCCGGCACGTGACGATCGGACGATGGTATCAGCCAAGGCGCATGACGGCCGCGCCCGCTGCGATCAGCGCGACGGCGGCGAGCCGCGTCATGCCGATCTTCTCGCGCAGGAAGAAGGCCGAGATGACCACCGCGAAGAGGATGGAAGTCTCGCGCAAGGCGGCGATGACGGCCACCGGCGCCATGGTCATCGCCCAGAGCGCCAGGCCGTAGGAGCCGAGCGTGCCGACGCCGCCGATCGTCGCCAGCCGCGTCCTTCCGCGCAGATGCGGCCATAATTGGCCCTTGCGCATGATGATGGTCCACAGGAACAGCGGCAGCGCATTCAGCACGAACACCCACATCGTATAGGCCGCCGGCGCACCGGACTGGCGCACGCCGATACCGTCGATGAGCGTATAGGAAGCGATCACCAGCGCATTCGCCAGCGCCAGCAGCGTCGTGGCCGGGCTGGCGCCGGCGCGGCGGCGGGCTTCGAGCGCAAGGGCGAGCACACCGCCGCAGATAAGGCCGATGCCGGCCCATTTCTGCAGCGAAAGCACCTCGCCGATGAGCGGCCCGCTGGCGATGGCGACGATGAGCGGGGCGGTGCCGCGCATGATCGGATAGGCCTGGCTCATATCGCCGCTGCGATAGGCCGCCGCCACGAGGATCAGGTAGATCACCTGCGTCACCCCCGATGCGAGCAGGAACGGCACGCTCGACCATGCCGGCGGCGGCAGGAATGGCAGGGCGATAGCCGCGATGAGACCGGCCGAACTCACGACGACGACGGTGTTGAGAAACTTGTCGCCGTCGGATTTCACCACGGCGTTCCAGCTTGCGTGCAGGAACGCGGCGAAGAGCACTATAAGGATGATCGTTCCGGACATGAGGCAGGTTCCAGCGCGCCGGACCGGGGCGCTTCGTTGCTCTATGCCATATCGCAGGGATCGGCAAACGCCTTCGCCGAAAGCGACGCTTCAATAATATTTACCGGCTTGCCGGATATTTAGCATTAAGACGGGGCCGAAACCGGCTTGCCGTGAGGGCGCCGGCATGAAACAAGCGCATCCATGAATTACCGTCACGCCTATCATGCGGGCAATTTCGCCGATGTGATGAAGCACGTCATCCTGACGCGGATCCTGCTCTATCTGCAGCGCAAGGAACAGGCCTTCCGCGTCATCGATACGCATGCGGGCATCGGGCGCTACGATCTTGCCGGAACCGAGGCGGCGAAGACGGGCGAATGGCAGGCCGGCATCGCCCGCCTGCTCGATGCGCCGCTCGAGCCCGAAGCCGAAGCCTTGCTGGCGCCCTATCTCGATATCGTGCGGGCGGAGAATGCCGATGGCGGCCTGCGCCATTATCCGGGTTCGCCGCTGATCACCCGCCACCTGTTGCGGCGGCAGGACCGGTTGTCGGCGCTCGAACTGCACCCGGCCGATGCCGCGAGGCTGGCCAGGCGCTTCGAGGGCGATTTCCAGGTCCGGGTCACCCGGCTCGATGGCTGGCTGGCGCTTGGCGCGCATCTGCCGCCGAAGGAGAAGCGCGGCCTCGTGCTCGTCGATCCGCCCTTCGAGGAGGAAGGCGAGTTCGAACGGCTGGTCGATGGGCTGTGGCGCGGTCACAGGCGCTTTCCCGGCGGCATGTTCGCGCTCTGGTATCCGGTGAAGGACCGGCCGCAGATCGCCTCGTTCATCGCCGCGCTGCGCGAAACCGGCATCCGGAAGATCATGCGCGCCGAATTGATGATTCGGCCCTTCTCGGCCCAGCCGCGCCTCGACGGCAGCGGCATGATCATCGTCAACCCGCCCTATACGCTCGAACAGGAGCTGCGCACGCTGCTGCCTGTGCTCGCGCGGCTCTGCGGCGAGGCGCAGAACGGCCATTTCGTGCTCGACTGGATCAGGGGTGAAGAAGTAGAGGCTTGACCCGGCGCTCGCGCTGGTTGAAATTGCACACCAACAGTACATTCGGAGAAAATCCATGGCACGCCCATCGTCAATCCTTGCCGCAAGCCTTGCCCTCGGCATCGCTCTCTCTTCCGCCGCGCCCGTTCTTGCCGCGGACTACGTGGCCCCGTCGCAGGGCTATGACGACACCTGCGGCCAGGCGGGCGTCCTCAACAGGATCGCCAGCAGGTTCTCCTACCGGGTCCAGCATGTGCCGAACCTGGCGCAGGTCGCCATCAACGATTTCAGCGATGTCCGCGAGACGCGCTACGAGCCCTCGCTCGAGCCCGAGCTTGCTGCGGTCGAGCGCCATTATTGCCGCGCCACGGCGCATCTGTCGGATGGCAACCAGCAGCCGGTCTGGTATCTGGTCGAAGAGGGCCAGGGCTTTGTCGGCGTCGGCAAGAATGTCGAATTCTGCCTCGAAGGTTTCGACCCCTGGAACGTCTACAATGCAAGCTGCCGCACGCTGCGCTGATTGACGCGCCGCGATGCAGGCTGGCCGGCTAGCCCGTTTCGCCCTGCTGGCCGCGCTGTTCGTCGCCGGCATCGCCGTCTATGCGTGGGAGAACGACACGACTCCCGCGCTTGTCGAGTTCGACAATATACCGGCCGCGCCATCGAGCACCGGCACGCCGCCCATGAGGCGGGAAGCGAATTCGGATGTGCGTCCCAACGCGAATTCGGATGCGGATTTCGACTTCTACGTGCTGGCGCTGTCCTGGTCGCCGAGCTATTGCGAATCCGAGGGCCCTGACGCCAACAGGCAGCAATGCGGGTCGTCGCGGCCATTCGGCTTCGTCGTGCATGGGTTGTGGCCGCAGTTCGAGCGCGGCTATCCACAGGATTGCGACAGCGGCGAACCGCGCAACGTGCCGATGTCCCTCGCCCGCTCCATGGGCGACATCATGCCCTCGACCGGCCTCATCAACTACCAGTGGCGCAAGCATGGCGCCTGCAGCGGCCTCAGCCAGCGCGACTATTTCGCCACCATGCGCCGCACCATGGAGCGTGTCGCCATACCGGGGCAGTTCCGCCAGGGAACGGCAAGGGATGCGGTCAATCCGCAACTGGTGGAGCGCGCCTTCCTGACGGCCAATCCCGGCATGAAGGCGGAGGGCGTCGCAGTCACCTGCGACCGCGAATTCCTGCGCGAGGTGCGCATCTGCCTGACGAAAGACCTCGATTTGCGCGCCTGCCCGGAAGTGGACCGCAGCGGCTGCCGGCGGCGCGCCGTCGAAATGCCGCCCATTCGCTGAAACGGCCGATGCAACCGCTTCAATTCAGACAAGGAACGCTCTACTTTCACCCGCAACGAATCGAACCAGCTGGAGCCTGCCCGTGCCGAAAGTCTTTTATGCGCCTGCCTCACCTTATAGTACCAAGGTACGGATGGCCGCCCATTATGCGGGATTTCCCGTCGAGGCGGTGCAGATCGATACCAATCTCGAGCCGGAAGAGCTCATAAACGTCAATCCGCTGGGGAAGATCCCGACACTCATCCTCGACGACGGTTCCGCCATCTTCGACAGTCGCGTGATCACGCAATATATCAACCGGGTCTCCGGCAACAAGCTGTTCCCGCGCAACGCGCAGAAGCGGCTGGAAGCGGAGCAGCTGGAATCGCTGGCCGACGGACTTTGCGACGCCCTGCTGGCGCATGTCTACGAACGCCGGTTCCGGCCGGAGGAAAAGGTGCATCAGCCCTGGCTCGACCGGCAATGGGGCAAGGCCCTGCGCGTGCTCGACACCTTGAACAATGCGCCGCCGCGGCTCGGCAAGAAGATCCATGGCGGCCATATCGCCATCGCGGCCGCCCTCGCCTATGCCGACCTGCGCTTTCAGGGCAAATGGGAAAAGGGGCGCTCCAAGCTGAAGCGCTGGCAGAAGCGCTTTGCCGAGCTGCACCCGGAGCTGGCGGCGCTACTGCCGAAATAGGGCACAAAAAAAGCCGGATGGTTTCCCATCCGGCTTCTTCGTCAGGTCCAGGCTGATCAGAACTTGTAGCCTACACCGAGGCGAACCTCGTTCGTCGTCAGCTTGTTGGATACTTCATCGGCACCGCCGAGATCATAATCCTTCTTGCCGTAGTCGCTGTAGCGATATTCGACGCGGCCAACGACGTTCTGGGTGATCTTGGCTTCGGCGCCAGCACCGACGGTCCAGCCGACATGGGTGTTGGAGTCGCTGCCCGTATCGGTGGAAAGCTTGTTCTCGGTGACGGCAAGACCACCGGTGCCATAGAGCAGGACCGGATCGAGCGCGACACCGGCACGGGCACGCACCGAGCCGTTCAGGCCCTGCTTGGCGGTGTAGCCGAAATTGCTTTCCTTGGCATTGGCGTAGCCGAGATCGGCTTCGGCACCATAGACGAACTGGCCGTTCTGCATGTTGTAACCGCCATAGGCGCCACCGCCGAAGCCATCGGCATCGAGCTTGCCTTCGTCCGTCTTGTTCTTGCTCCAGTTATAGCCGCCATAGACACCGACATAGGCGCCATCCCAGCCGGACGGCTGTTCCATGGGCAGGGCCTCGGGCGCCGGAGCCTGTTCGACGACGGCATCGGCGGCAAGAACGGGGGCGGAGAGCGTCAGCACGGCCGCCGAAGCGAGGATTATTGTTTTAAGAGTGCGCATCGCAATCTCCTTTTCATAACTCTTTACGCAGCGGGCGCCGGCTGGGGGAACCATGAACGCACCCGCTTTTACGAGCCGGACATTCGCCTCCCATTGTGGCGGGACTCGTGCCGGAGTGTGAAAAGAAATCGTCGGGAAAATGGCCGAAATGCGATGTGTTTTTTGAGCAACAATCGAGTTTTCTGAAGTTATCAATGCAGTTTGCAGCAATGCAAGGAATAATTGATAAAGTCACTTCTTATACAGTCATAGAATACCCGATATGCAAGTTTGCCATCAATATATTATACTTAATCAATGCTTAATACTGACCTCCGCATGCCCGAAGTTATTTGACATATCGCAATCCGCATCCGATCCGGCGCGGAACAGCGCGATAGACTGCGTCTGTTCATTACTGACCTTTGCCACTCGCGCTTTGCCGGGCCGGTGCCTATATTCGGGGCTGAATCACTATCCAGGGAGAATAATGTGAAGACCGATCGAACCGTTGCCCTCGTGACAGGCGGCGCCAAACGTATTGGCAAAGCCATCGTGGAGCACCTGGCCGATCAGGGCTTCGCGGTGGCCATTCACTGCAACCGGTCGAAAGAGGAAGGCGAAGCGCTGCTGGCAGGGATAGAGGCGCGTGGCGGCGCCGGCTGCGTGGTCGCGGCCGACCTGACGGAGCCGAAGGCGGTGCGCGAACTGATCCCGCAGGTGCAGGCGGCGCTCGGCACGGTGAAGCTCCTCGTCAACAATGCCTCGGTGTTCGAGGAAGACGGCATCGGCAAGCTGGCGGACGATCGCGTCTGGGACCGGCATTTTGCCGTTCACAGCAAGGCGCCGGTGCTTCTGGCGGATGCTTTTTCGGCGCAGTTGCGCGACAATGGCGAGGACGGGCTGATCGTGAACATCATCGACCAGCGCGTCTGGAAGCTGACGCCGCGGTTCCTGTCCTATACATTGTCCAAGGCGGCGCTGTGGACCGCGACGCAGACGCTGGCGCAGGCACTTGCGCCGCAGATCCGCGTCAATGCGATCGGCCCCGGCCCGACAATGCAGAGCGACCGGCAGGACCGCGACGATTTCGCCCATCAGGTCAGCTCGCTATTGCTGCGCCGTGGCGCCGAACTGTCGGAATTTGGCCGCACGATCTGTTATCTATGGGAAAACAGGTCGATCACGGGGCAAATGATCGCCCTCGACGGCGGACAGCATCTGGCGTGGGAGACGCCGGATTCCATGGGAATGGCAGAATGAACGAACAGGGCAAGCTCACTCCCGGCCAGCAAGAGCCGGAGCGGGAAGCAGCAGAGATGGAGCCGTCCGGCATCGACGCGGCGGCGGAACTGCCGCGCGACACGACCGCGCTCATCAGCGCCATCGAATGGGATTCGGCCGAGGCGAGCGACGGCACCAGCGGCGCGGACGTCATTGCCGGGCTGGTGAAGCGCCTGCCCAACAAGCCCGGCGTCTATCGCATGTTCAACGAAGCGGGCGACGTGCTCTATGTCGGCAAGGCGCACAGCCTGAAGAAGCGCGTTTCCAATTATGCACGCGGCCAGGGACACAATAACCGCATCGCCCGCATGATCCGCGAAACGGCGAAGATGGAATTCGTCGTGACCCGCACGGAGACCGAGGCGCTTCTGCTCGAGGCCAACCTTATCAAGCGCTTGCGGCCGCGTTTTAACGTGCTGATGCGCGACGACAAGTCCTTTCCCTATATATTGCTCACCGCGCCGAAACGGGGCGAGCGGCGGATCGTGCCGGGCATCTTCAAGCATCGCGGCGCGCGGTCGAGCAAGGGCGATTATTTCGGGCCCTTTGCCTCCGCCGGCGCGGTCGGGCGGACGATCAACGCGCTGCAGCGGGCGTTCCTGCTGCGCACCTGCACCGATTCATTCTACGAGAACCGCACCCGCCCCTGCCTGCTCTACCAGATCAAGCGTTGCTCCGGTCCCTGCACCGGCGAAATCAGCGATGCGGATTATGACGAGCTCGTCGACGAGACGAAGGCCTTCCTGTCCGGCAAGAGCCAGGCGGTGAAGACGCATATGGCCAATGCCATGCGCGAAGCCTCGGCCGATCTCGATTTCGAGCGCGCCGCCATCTATCGCGACCGGCTTTCGGCGCTGTCGCAGATCCAGACCCATTCGGGCATCAATCCGCAATCGGTGGAGGAAGCCGACGTTTTCGCCATTCACCAGGAAGGCGGCGTCACCTGCATCCAGGTCTTCTTCTTCCGCACCGGCCAGAACTGGGGCAACCGCGCCTATTACCCCAAGGCGGATTCCTCCCTGTCGCCGGCGGAAGTGCTCGGCGCCTTCCTGTCGCAGTTCTACGACGACAAGCCCTCGCCCAGCATGATCCTCCTGTCGGAAACGGTCGAGGACCAGGACCTGCTGGCGGCCGCCCTCACCGCGCGCTCCAGCCGCAAGGTCGTCGTGACGGTGCCGCAGCGGGGCGAGAAGAAGGAACTCGTCGAACATGCGCTGAGCAATGCGCGCGAGGCGCTGGGCCGCCAGCTGGCGGAAACGTCGTCGCAGGCGCGGCTGCTCAAGGGCATGGCGGAGACATTCGGGCTCGACCGCGTGCCGCGCCGCATCGAGGTCTATGACAATTCCCACATCATGGGCACGAATGCGATCGGCGCCATGATCGTCGCCGGACCGGAAGGCTTCGTCAAGAACCAGTACCGCAAGTTCAATATCCGCTCGACCGAGATCACGCCCGGCGACGATTTCGGCATGATGCGCGAGGTGATCGAGCGCCGCTTCAGCCGGCTGGTGCGCGAACAGGGCACGCCGGAGGACAAGGACGTTGCGAAAAAGGATGTTCCCGCCGACGATCTCGACATCGAGGACGACGACGATCCGGATGTGTTCCCGTCATGGCCCGATGTCATCCTGATCGATGGCGGCCAGGGCCAGATGAGCGCCGTGCGCGGCATCCTGAGCGAGATGGGCATCATCGACAAGGTGACCGCCATCGGCGTCGCCAAGGGTGTCGATCGCGATGCGGGCCGCGAAAGGTTCTTCATGGAGGGCAAGCCGGCCTTCACGCTGCCGCCGCGCGATCCGGTGCTGTATTTCCTGCAGCGCCTGCGCGACGAGGCGCACCGTTTCGCCATAGGCACGCACCGGGCAAGGCGCAAGAAGGAGATGGTGAAGAACCCGCTCGACGAAATCGCCGGCATAGGTCCCTCGCGCAAACGCGCATTGCTGCATCAATTCGGCACGGCCAAGGCGGTTTCGCGCGCCGCTGTCGAAGATTTGATGAAGGTCGACGGTATATCGGAAGCGATGGCCATTACAATCCGCGATCATTTCCGTACATAGGAGATGAATTTCGGCAAGCGGAACGATTCCCGATTGGAATCGGACCGCGGGATGTGATTCATCGACACATTTAAGCCGGAGTCGACGATGATGAACTTGACCTTTGGCAGGCTTGGCCGTTTCTTGAGGCCGCGAACTGATTGGTAGACACGAGATGCCCCGGAATAACAACGCCTACTCCCTGCCCAATATCCTGACCTATGCGCGCATAATCTGCGTGCCGCTCGTCGTGCTGTGCTTCTTCCTCGAAGGACGGCTGCAATCGAGCGATGCGGCGCGGTGGGGCGCACTGGCGATCTTCGTGGCCGCAAGCATCACCGATTTCTTCGACGGCTATCTCGCCCGCATCTGGAAACAGACCTCGACCATCGGCAGGATGCTCGATCCCATCGCCGACAAGCTGCTCGTCTCCGCCTGCCTGCTGCTTCTGGCCGCCGACGGCACGATCGCCGGCTGGTCGCTGTGGGCGGCGATCATCATCCTGTGCAGGGAGATCCTGGTTTCGGGCCTGCGCGAATATCTGGCGGAACTGAAAGTCAGCGTGCCGGTCAGCCGTCTCGCCAAGTGGAAGACGACGATCCAGATGGTCGCCGTCGCATTTCTGCTGATCGGCCCGGCGGGCGACAAGATCGTCCCGGTCGTCACCGTGCTCGGCATCGTGCTGCTATGGAGCGCGGCGCTGATAACACTCTATACCGGCTGGGATTATTTCCGGGCGGGACTGAAGCATGTCGTGGACTGACAGGGCGCGAAACCGCCGCTCCTGTCCGCAAGGGAAAGGCTCCAAGCCATGACCAGACTGATCTATTTCGCATGGGTTCGCGAGCGCATCGGCAAGGGCGAGGAGGAGATCGAGCTCGATCCCTCCATCGCTACCGTCGCCGATCTCCTGTCGCACCTGAAGTCGCGCGGCGACGGCTATGCGGCCGCGCTCGAATATCAGGACGTGATCCGGGTGGCGATAAACCAGGAACATGTCGATCACGACGCTCCGGTGCGGGATGCGCGCGAGATAGCGCTGTTTCCGCCGATGACGGGGGGATGAGATGTCCCGCCTTCGCATAGAGGTGCAGCGCGACGATTTCGACATCGGCGCCGAACTGGCGCTCATCGCCGCGCAGGACAGCAATATCGGCGCCATCGTCACCTTCAGCGGCCTGTGCCGCGACGAGGCCGGAACGCTCTCGGCGCTCGAGATCGAACATTATCCCGGCATGGCGGAAGCCGAGATCCGGCGCACCGCACTGGAAGCGATGGAGCGCTGGCCCCTGACCGGGCTGACCATCATCCACCGCTACGGGCTTGTCCGGCCCGGCGACAATATCGTGCTGATCCTCGCCGCCTCGACGCACCGCCATGCGGCATTCGACGCCGCATCGTTCCTGATGGACTATCTGAAGAACACGGCGCCGTTCTGGAAGAAGGAACATTTCATCGACGGCACCGATGGCGGCTGGGTCGAGGCCAAGTCCCGGGACGAGGATGCGTTCAAGCGGTGGCACAGCCTGTGAACCGGCTCGCCATAGCATCGCTGGCCGTGGGCTTTGCCGCCGTGCTGCTGTTCTTCCTGCTCGCCGCCCTGAACTAGCTCCCCCTGCTGAACTACCGGCAATAAAAAACCGGGCACGGGGCCCGGTCTTTTCAATTTCGACGATCGATTGCGATCAGCCGACGATCTCGGTTCCGGAGAACCAGTAGGCGATCTCCTCGGCAGCGGTTTCCGGCGCGTCGGAACCATGCACGGAGTTTTCGCCGATGGAGAGAGCGAAGGTCTTGCGGATCGTGCCCTCATCCGCATTTGCCGGATTGGTCGCGCCCATGACTTCGCGATTGCGGGCAATGGCGTTTTCGCCTTCGAGCACCTGGACGACCGTCGGGCCGGACGACATGAACTCGACGAGCTCGCCGAAGAAGGGACGATCCTTGTGCACGGCGTAGAAGCCTTCTGCCTCGCGGAGGCTCATCCACACGCGCTTGGACGCAACGACCCGCAGGCCGGCCTCTTCCAGCTTCTGCGTGATAGCGCCGGTGAGATTGCGGCGGGTAGCGTCAGGCTTGATCATCGAGAAAGTGCGTTCAATTGCCATGGAATGAGAACCTTGTCTTCTGGGGAACGGGAAGCGGCTCTATAGCGACAGGCGCTGCATTTGCCAAGAGCTTCGCGCTATTTGCCCAGAGCTCTGCCAAGAGCTTCGCGCCATTTGCAAAGAGCTGGCGGCGCCGGTCGGGGCGAAACCGCGACAATGCCCTTGCGAAAGCCGGTATTCCAGTGCAAAAGCGCCGGCATGCTTATTCTCGACGATATATCTGTCCGCATGGCGGGCCGGCTCCTGATCGACCATGCGAGCCTCAATCTTCCCTCCGGCACCAAGGCCGGCCTCGTGGGCCGCAATGGCGCGGGCAAATCGACGCTGTTCAAGGTGATCACCGGCGAAATGCACGCGGAAACCGGCGAAGTGCACCTGCCGCGCAACCTGAAGATCGGCCAGGTGGCCCAGGAAGCGCCGGGCACGGAGGATTCGCTGATCGAGATCGTGCTCGCGGCCGATACGGAACGCACCGCGCTTCTCGCCGAAGCGGAGACCGCGACGGACCCGCACCGCATCGCCGACATCCATATCCGCCTTGCCGATATCGATGCGCATTCCGCCGAAGCGCGCGCCGGCGCCATCCTGTCCGGCCTTGGCTTCGATGCCGAGGCGCAGAAGCGTCCCGCTTCGTCCTTTTCGGGCGGATGGCGGATGCGCGTCGCCCTCGCATCGGTGCTTTTCGCCGAGCCGGACCTGCTGCTGCTCGACGAGCCGACCAATTATCTCGATCTCGAAGGCACGCTCTGGCTCGAAGACTACGTGCGGCGCTATCCGCACACGGTCATCCTCATCAGCCATGACCGCGATCTTCTGAACTCGGCGGTGAATTCGATCGTCCATCTCGACCAGACCAAGCTGACGCTGTGGCAGGGCAATTACGACCAGTTCGAGCGGCTGCGCAGCGAGGCGCTGGAACTGCAGCAGAAGCAGCGCACGAAGCAGGAGGCCCATCGCAAGCACATGGAGGCCTTCGTCGAGCGCTTCCGCGCCAAGGCGTCCAAGGCGAAACAGGCGCAGTCGCGCCTGAAGGCGCTGCAGAAGCTGAAGCCGATCGCCGCCGTCATCGAGGATCATGTCCAGCCGTTCCATTTTCCCGAACCGGCAAAAATCGTCGCCTCGCCGATCATCGCCATCGAGAGCGGCAGCGTCGGCTATGAGCCGGGCAAGCCGATCCTCAGGCAGCTGAACCTGCGCATCGACGCCGACGACCGCATCGCCCTGCTCGGCTCGAACGGCAACGGCAAGTCGACCTTCGCCAAGCTGATCAGCGGCCGGCTTCCGCTGGATGGCGGCAAGATGACCGTCGCGCCGAACCTGAAAATATCGTTCTTCGCCCAGCACCAGCTCGACGACCTCATCCCCGAGGACAATGCGATAGAGCATGTGCGCAAGCTGATGCCCGATGCGCCGGAGGCCAAGGTGCGGGCGCGCGTCGCGCAGATGGGCCTTGCCACCGTCAAGATGAACACCGCCGCGAAGGACCTTTCCGGCGGCGAGAAGGCGCGGCTGCTGATGGGTCTTGCGACCTTTGACGGGCCGAACCTGCTCATCCTCGACGAGCCGACCAACCATCTCGACATCGACAGCCGCGAGGCGCTGATGCACGCGCTCAACGATTTCGACGGCGCTGTCGTCCTCATCGCCCATGACAGGCACCTGATCGAAGCGACGATGGACCGGCTGTGGCTGGTGCGCGACGGCGGTGTCGCGCCCTATGACGGCGATCTCGATGCCTATCGCGCGCTCGTGCTTGCCGATGCCAAGGCGGAGCGATCCGGAAACAGGATCAATGCCGAGGAAGGCCAGAAGCTGAGCAAGGCGGAGCAGCGCAAGCTCGCCGCCCAGAAGCGCGAGGCGCTGAAGCCGCTGCAGAAGAAGATCCAGGAAGCCGAGGCCAAGATGCAGCGCTTCCAGAAGAAGATCGACACGCTGCAGGAGCAATTGGCCGATCCGGTGATCTATACGCGCGAACCGGCAAGGGCCACGCAGATCGGCAAGGAGATCGGCTACGCCAAATCCTCCCTCGCCGTCGCCGAGGAGGAATGGCTGGCGCTTTCGAGCGAATTCGAGGCGGCAATGGCGGAACTCTGATCCGCCAGCGCCGCCCTCTTCTTCATCGGCAGCGCATAGCCGGCAATGAGCGCCCCTATCCCGATGATTGTCGAGACCATGAAGATCGCCATGGTGGCGCTGCGCAATGCTTCCGGACTGGCGGCCAGCGGATAGCCGACCGCATTGGCGGCGAGGCCGGCAATGGCCGCGCCGATGGCATAGCCCGCCGATTGCAGCGTCGGCAGCAGCGCCGAGGCCCGGTCACGCTCGCCGCTGCGCGCGGATTCCATCACCGCCTGGCTGAGGAAGCCCCAGCTGATGCCGAAGCCGGTGCCGATGCTGACCTGGCCGGCCATGACGACGGCAGGAACGTCGAGCGCGAAGCCGGCGACGATGATGGCGAGACCGGCGACGAGCAGCGTCGGTCCGAGCCGGATCAGCCAGGCGCGCTTGCGCTGGCTGTGGATATTGGCGACGAGGATGGCGCAGAGGCTCCAGGCAATGGCGAAGGTCGCATAGAACGTCCCGGCCATGGTCGGGCCGTAGCCCCACAATTTCTGCAGGGTCATGACGAGGTAGACGGCCGTGGCCGCCTGCGCGACGGGCATGAACAGCACGATCCACAGGCCGATGCCGACGGTCGTATTCAGCGCGAAGGCATCGGACGGGAACAGCGGCGTCCGGCTCCGGCGGTCGATGATGACGACGGCGGCGAGAACGAGCGCGGCGCCGGCGACCAGGCCGATCTCGAGCGCCAGCGTTCCCGCGATGCTGGCGAGCGCCACCTGCATGATGCCGCCGCCGATCGCCGCCAGCCGCAGGAACGGCACCGATAACGGGCCGGAAGCGCCGGAAAAGCGCGGCACGATGCGCAGCACCAGCGCAATGAAGATCAGCGACAGCGGCACATTGACGAGGAAGGCGGCGCGCCAGGAGAGATGCTCCGTCAGGAGGCCGGAGATCAGCGGCCCGCCGAAGGCCGCGATGGCCCAGACGACGGCTTCCGCGCCGAATACCTTGGCGACGAGGCGCGAGGGGAAGAGCTCGGGAATGAGCGCATAGCAAATGGCCGCGATCACGCCTTCGCCGAGGCCCTGCAGCGCCCGGCCGACCAGAACCTCGGTCATCGATGAGGCGAAGGCCGCGACCAGCGTGCCGGCGAGGAAGACGAGCGCCGAGGCGACCAGCGTCGATCGCGCCCCGAGCCGTGCCTTGAGCAAGGCGCCGGCGGAGCCGCCGACGATGGAAAGCACGAGGTAGAGCGTGAAGGCCCAGGAAATGAGCGCGAGCCCGCCGATCTCCCCCACCGCCGTCGGCAGCGAGGTGGAAACGAGGAACCCGTTGAAGGCAAACAGCGCGACACCGAGGCAAAGCGTGGCCGTTGCGGCGGAATAGCGCGCCGTCAAAAGCTCCGACCAGCTCGCATCGCCCGTCCCGTTCGACTCAACCATCACCGCCCCCTAATAAAACAAGTTTCGCCTATGCCATCAGGCCGCCTGATCTTGCCCGCGTTGCCTGATGCGACAGGCCGTCCCGATCATCGATCCGCGATGAAACTGTAGAGCATCGGGCTCATGAACCGGTCGCCGACGCGCCAGTAGTCGCGCAATGGCCCGCCCTCCAGTTCGAAGCCGAGCCGGGTGACAAGGCGGATGGAAGCCGCATTGTCCGGGTGGATGGTGGCGGCGATGCGGTGCATCTGCAGGCGGTCGATCGAATAGCGCATCAGCGCCCGCACGGCCTCGCTCATCAGCCCGCGGCCATGATGGTCCGGCCGCAGGATATAGCCGATCTCCAGCCGGCGATTGCCCGCCTCGCGATGGTGATAATTGACCATGCCGAGGCACTCGTCGCTGGCCTTGTCGGCCACCGCCCACGCCATGGATTCCGCCGGCGTGGCGGGCTTTGCCAGCTGGCGCACCCAGCCGCGCGTCTCCTGTATGTTGCGGCTCAAGGGGCAATCCCAATAGCGCAGCAGCCGCTCGTCGCCGAGGCAGGCATGCAGGCCCGCATCGTCGCCGAGGTCGAACTGGCGCAGCCGCAGACGCTCGGTGACGAGCGTCGGCACCCTCATGACCTGCCCCATCTCGGCGGCTCCGGCTGCCGCGCGGCGCGCCGGTTGCGGCTGCGCGACCAGAGCAGGCCTGCGATCGACAGGATGATGAGCGCTATGCCGGCCGGAAGGATGCGCTTGTCCACCGCCACCGCCCCCCTGCGCAGCACGAGATCGACGCGCGCCACCTGGAGCCCGTCATGATCGCCGGGCCCGATCGTGAACAGGTAATCGCCGCTCTCCACGGTTCCGATATCGCCCATCGTGTCGCGGTAGACCCGCGGCCCCTGCGGCGAGCCGCGATTGGTGACCTGCGCACCGGCATAATTCAGCGTCTCGACCAGCACGTCCCTGCCGGCCCGCGTCACGACGCCGGTCAGCGCCGTCCGTCCCGATGCGGGCACGAAATCGCGCACCGGCTGCATGTCGACGAAGACGCGCACCGGCGCATCGGCGGCATCGAGATGGACGCGCACCGGCCTGAAGCCGCTGGCGCGGTCAAAAGCCTGCCAGCTGCCGATTTCCTGGCCGGAGAAATGCGTCATGGCGAAGGGATAGCCGAGGCCGGCGACAATGCCGATGACGAGAAGCAGGAGAAACAGGACGCGCATGGTTCAGGTCTTCTTCTCCCAGCGTCCCTCGGCATTCTGCTGCCAGTAGGTCAGCGAATGGCCCTCCTCCTTCAGCCGCCGCCACTGCTCCCTCGCCTGTTCGAGCTGCGACTGGTCGTGGCCGTCGAACATCAGCACCAGCCGGTCATAGGCCCCGGCATTGGCGGGCACCGCGCCGTCGACCAGGAAACGCACCGTGGCTCCGTTCGGATTGCCCTCTCCCGTGGTCAATATCACCGGCTGCTCCTCCGGATTGGCTTCGAGATCGGTGGCATGGGCGAGAAACGACGCATCGGACCAGGTCCAGAGATGATTGTCGAGACTGTCGCGCCTTTCCTCGCTGCCGGTCTGCACGACCACCTTCCAGTTGCGCTCCAGCGAACGCTCAACCAGTCCCGGCAAGGCGTTTTCCAGCGTCGATTCGGTCAAATGGTAGAAAAGGATTTCGGTCATCGGGGCCAATTCGCTATCTGGTCGGTATCTGGTCAATATCTGGTGTGGCGGGATCTGGTCGCCGCCATGAAGCTGGCGGAGCGCAGGCCGTTCCACCATTCACGCAAGTGCGGCTGCTCGTCAATCAGCGATGCGCCGAGCGGCACGCTGTCGGCGGCGGCAAATGTGCTGGCGATGTAGAAGGTCGCCAGCGTCGGCTCGCGGAATGCCGCCCGTGGAGAGGCGCGCTCGAACCCGGCCAGCACCTGCAGCACGCGGCGGGCGCCCGCCACGTCCTCGCCCTGCGCCGCCGCACCCTCGCGCCAGTAACCGGGCACGTAAATGCCCCAGACAAGCGGGCGATAGCCGTAATTGTCGATGATGCGCATGAGCTGGCGCATATGGGCGCGGTCGAGCGGATCGGCCGGCGTGAGGGTGGGTCCGCCGCCGATATCGTCGAGATAGCTGACGATCGCATCGGTCTCGTAGAGATGCTGCCCGTCTATTTCCAGCGCCGGAATGCGCTTGAAGGGATGAAGCGCCCCATAGTCCGCCGGCAATTCGCCGCCCTCGAACGGGTCGGCATGTATTTCGGCGAAAGCCATGGCCTTGACCGTCAGGACGAGCCTGACGATCCGGGCATAGACGCTTTCGGGCAGCCCGTAGAGGCGGATATCGCTATCCTTCATAATGATCGCGCACCAGCCGTTCCAGCAGCCGCACGCCGAAACCCGAGGCCCAGGACTGGCTGAACTCGTTGCCGGGCGCGCCAATAGCCGTTCCGGCAATGTCGAGATGCGCCCAGGGCGTATCGCCGACGAAGCGCTTGAGGAACTGCGCGGCGATGATGGCGCCGCCGTGACGGCCGCCAATATTCTTCATGTCGGCGTTCTTCGTATCGATCAGCTTGTCATATTCGGGGCCGAGCGGCATGCGCCAGAGCTTTTCGCCCGTCACCTGGCCGGCATCGAAGAGTTGCACCGCCAGCTCGTCATCGTTGGAAAACAGCCCGGCATGATGGACCCCGAGCGCCACCATGATGGCTCCCGTCAGCGTCGCAAGGTTGACCATGAATTTCGGGTTGAACCTGTCATTGCAGTAATAGAGCGCGTCGGCGAGCACGAGGCGGCCTTCCGCATCCGTATTGAGCACTTCGATGGTCTGGCCCGACATGGAAGTGACGATATCGCCCGGCCGCTGCGCATCGCCGCTGATCATGTTCTCGACGAGGCCGACAATGCCGATGGCGTTCACCCTGGCCTTGCGCGCCGCCAGCGCATGTATCAGCCCGGTCACCGCCGCCGCGCCGCCCATGTCGCCCTTCATTTCATCCATGCCGGCGGCAGGCTTGATGGAAACGCCGCCCGAATCGAAGGTGACGCCCTTGCCGACAAAGGCGATGGGGCGATCCTTGCCCTTGCCGCCCTTCCATTCCATCACCGCCAGCCGCGCCGGCCGCGACGAGCCCTGCGCAACGCCGAGCAGCGAACCCATGCCGAGCTTCTTCATCTCCTTTTCGGTGAGGATCTCCACCTTGACGTCGAGCTTCTTCAATTCCTCGATGCGCTCGGCGAATTCCACCGGGCCGAGAATATTCGCCGGCTCGTTGACGAGATCGCGCGCCAGCGTCACGCCGGCGGCCACGGCCTCCGCCTCGGCGAACGCCTTCCTGGCGGCCTGCGGCTCGGCGACATGGATGGTGATGCGCGCCGGCGCCGGCTTTTCGCCATCTTCGCTGTCCTTCACGGTCTTGTACTTGTCGAAGCGATAGGAGCGCAGCAGGATGCCGAGGGCGAAATCCGCCGCCTCCTCCGCCGAGACCTCGCGATCCGGCAAGGCGAGCACCACGGAAGCGGCCGTTGCCTTGCCAAGCTTGGCGAAGGCTGCGCCGCCGATCTTCAGCCAGTCGTCGCCCTTGAGCTTGCCGGTATCGCCGACGCCCGCCAGCACCAGCCGGTCGAGCTGCGTCCCCGCCGGGGCGATGGAAGTTGCGACTGCGGCTATTTTTCCCTTGAAGTCCGACACATCGATGATACGCGACAGGACGGCCGCGGCAGCCACAGATTCGGCCTGCGCAGCGGCCTTGCCTCCGGCATTGACGAGCAGGACAGCGGTCGCGCTGTCAATGGCGCCATGCTTCGCGAAACTGATGGAAATGCGTTTGGACATGATATCTCCGATATGAACAAAACGTGATTTTCTTCTTCATCGAAGTTGATGAATGAAGGATGGGGGCGAGGACAAGCGCGGCAACACCTTGTTAACCAGTTTTCTTCGCCTATTTTTAGCCAAGCCTGACTAGATTGAAACCAAGTCGGGTATGTTGAACATTTAACGGGTTCTTCCCAGAATGCCACGGGCTGCGTGGCGATAATAATATGCCGGCTCCCGGACCGGTCAGTCTAACAAGGTGGCGGAACCCTAGCGAACCATGACATGCGCCTGATCGAGATATATATCTTACGACGCATCGTCGTCATGTTCCTGGCCGTCCTGCTGTCCGCAGTGGGCGTGACCTGGGTCGTGCAGGTGCTCGGCCGGATCAATTTCCTCACCACCAGCGGCCAGAGTTTCTTCTATATCGTCAAATTCAGCTCCAACCTGCTGCCGTCGGCCTTTCCGCTGGTCATGCCCTTCGCGCTCGTCATAGCGGTGACGCAGACGCTATCGACGATGAACCAGGATTCGGAGCTCGTCGTCATCAATGCCGCCGGCGCGCCCCGCTCGGCGGTCATCCGGCCGGTGTTGCTGTTTGCCGCCGTCGTTTCGGTGATATCGTTCCTGATCGCGAATTTCGTCGTGCCCTATTCGCAGCTGAGCATGCGCCAGATGATCGCCGACGCCAATGCGGATGTGATCAACCTCGTGGTGCAGCAGGGCGCCTTCCAGGAAGTTGCCGACAATCTCTATATCCAGATCGAGAATCGCGGCTCGAACGGTTCGATCAAGGGCATGTTCGTCTCCGATTCGCGCGATCCGACCACCGACCTCATCTATTATGCCAAGGAAGGCCTCGTGGTCGAAACCGGCACCCAGAGCCTCATCGTCATGAAGGATGGCGAGATCGAGCGGCGCGACGTGCAGACCGGCGATGTGTCGATCATCAAGTTCAACACCTATGCGCTCGACCTCGCGGCTTTCGTCGCCGCGGACGAAGACAACGAGCCGACGCTGTTCGCCAAGGACAGGACGCTGGGCGACCTGCTCAACCCCGATCCCAATGACAAGCAATATCAGCAGAATCCGCTGCGCTACACGTCGGAACTGTTCAAGCGCTTCACCGAATGGAGCTATTCCTTCGTCTTCGCGCTGATCGCACTGGCGGCGGCGGCGGATTCGCGCTCGCATCGCGAGGCGCGCATATCGGCGTCCTTCACCGCGATCACGCTGTGCCTCATCATGTTCTGGCTGGTCTATTCCGCCGGGCAGAATGCGCACAAGAACGCGCTGCTGCTGCCGACGCTGGTGATCATACCGCTGGTTTGCGCACTTGCCGCAACCTATGCACTCTATACGCATCGCCAGATCGGCATACCGGACAAATGGGCGGACTGGATGAAGAACAATTTCGCCGCGCGCCAGGCCGCCTTTGCCGGCGCCAGCTCCAGATTGCTCAACCGCAGGCGCCGGGGGTACAGGAAATGATCGGCTGGACGCTCGGGCGCTACTTCTTCCTCCGCTATGTGACGATCACCTGCTACTTCCTGCTCGGAAGCTTCGCGCTGGCGCTGATCCTCGATTATACCGAGCTTTCCGGAAAGCTTTCGTCGCTGCCGGACTATTCGCCGCTGGCGGCCTTCGGCATCTCGGCCATGCGCATTCCCTTCATCATGCAGCAGGTCTTTCCGTTCATCGCGCTGTTCTCGGCGATGGCGACGCTCATCTCGCTCAACCGCAAATATGAGCTCGTCGTGGCGCGGTCCGTCGGCGTCTCGGCCTGGCAGTTCCTGCTGCCGGCATGCACCGGCGCGCTGCTGTTCGGCCTCATCGCCATCCTGCTCGTCAATCCGCTCGCCGCCTATGGCTATGAGCGCAGCGAGCAGATCACCGCCGCCTGGCGCGCCGGCAAGGACAATAGCGTGGACACCGAGCGCGTGCCGTGGCTGCGGCAGCGCACCGAGGATGGCGAGACCATCATCGGCGCCAAGTCCATCGTCAACCGCGGATTGCGGCTGGTCGACGCCACATTCGTCCGGCTCGACCGGAATCAGGACATAACGGAGCGCCTCGACGCCCGGACGGCCGACCTGAAGGACGGCTACTGGCAGCTCGACGGCGTGACGAAATTCGTGCTCGGCGAGACCCCTGCCCCGATGGATTCGGTGCAGATCCCGACGCATCTACGTCCTGAATTCGTTGAGGAAAGTCTGGCGAAGCCCGAGACCATTCCTTTTTTCGAGCTGCGTAACAAAATTGCCGCAGCCCGCTCTTTCGGCTATTCGGCCAACGCATTCGACATGCATTTCCAGTCTTTGCTGGCTCTGCCGGTGCTTTTGATGGCGATGACTTTGATCGCCGCAACCGTTTCCCTCAAATTTGTTCGCTTCGGGCAATCGGGAACGATGATTCTGGGTGGCGTACTCGCAGGCTTCGTGCTTTATGTCGTCACAGTTGTAGTCAAGGCTTTCGGCAATGCGGGTTTCGTACCGCCTTTCGTAGCCGCATGGACGCCAGTGTTGATCGCAACATTCTTTGGGGTCTCCTTTTTGTTGCATAAGGAGGATGGTTAGAGTGGGATTGAATGTAACGCGCTCGGTATTGCCGACGTGGTTCGCACGTTTGTTGTGCGGCACGGCCGTGCTATGCCTTGCGGGCGGGATTTCGCTCCCAGCCTATTCCCAGACCAATGATGTGCTTGCGGGTTCCGTCGAGACCAATCCGAATGCCCAGCTGCTGCTGGAATCGGACGAGCTCGTCTATGACATCAACAACAAGACCATTTCGGCCGTGGGCGGTGTGCAGATCGATTATGACGGAAACCGTCTCGTTGCCCGCCAGGTGACCTATGACCAGAAGACCGGCCGCCTCAAGGCGATGGGCAAGGTCGAGATCGTCGAGAAGGACGGCAACAGGATCTATGCGGAAAATCTCGACATCACCGATGATTTCCGCGAAGGCTTCGTCAATGCGCTGAGGGTTGAATCGGCCGACAATACGCGTTTTGCCGCCGAGAGCGCCGAACGGGTCGCCGGCGAGATCACCCTGTTCAACAATGGCATCTACACCGCCTGCGAGCCGTGCCGCACCGATCCGGGCAAGGCGCCGCTGTGGCAGGTGCGGGCGCAGAAGATCGTCTGGAACGGCAAGAAGAAGACCATCCGCTTCGAGCGCGGCCGCTTCGAGATGTTCGGCATGCCGCTGGCATTCCTGCCGGCATTCGAGATCGCCGATCCATCCGTCAAGCGCAAGACCGGCTTCCTCATGCCGAGCTATCGCTATGAGGACGAGCTCGGCTATGGCGTGACCGTCCCCTATTTCTGGGCGCTGGCCCCGAATTACGACCTGACGCTGACCGGCACCTATTATACCAAGCAGGGTTTCCTCGGCGAGGCCGAATGGCGCCACCGCCTGGAGAATGGCGAATACACGCTGAAGATCGCCGGCATAAGCCAGCAGAATCCGCATGAGTTCCGCACGGACGAAGAGGCGGATTACGAGAATTCAGGCCGCGGCATGGTTGCGTCGAGGGGTGCGTTCACGATCAATCCGCGCTGGACCTTCGGCTGGAACGCCATGGCACAGACCGACAAGGCCTTTGCCTATCGCTATGGCATCGAGGATTATTCCGGCTACAACATCACCAACGAAGCCTACCTGACCGGGCTGCACGATCGCAATTATTTCGATCTGCGCTTCTATAGCTTCCTGGTCCAGGAATCGATCGACGACGACAATGACGCGTCCGCCGATGCCCGCCAGCCATGGGTGCTGCCGAGCATCGACTATGCCTATACGCCGACGCAATCGGTTGCCGGCGGCGAGTTGAATTTCGACGTCAACGTCGTTGCGCTTCATCGCGACAACACCGACGGCTCATTGGTCGAAGGCCTCACCCGCGAAGGCTATATTTCCGGCATGAAGGGCAATTATGGCCGCGTGACCGCCGAGGCGGAATGGAAGCGCTCGCTGGTAACGCCCGGCGGCCTGGTGCTGACGCCCCTTCTCGCGCTGCGCGGCGATGGCCTTTATGTCGATTCCGAAACACCGGAGATCGCCAGCGACGATGGTTTCCGCGGCATGGCGACAGCCGGGCTCGAGGCGCGCTATCCGATCCTGTTCACTGCCGGCAGCTCCAGCCACGTGCTGGAGCCGACCGCGCAGCTCTTCGTCCGCAACAATGAGCGCTATGCCGGCGATTTGCCGAACGAGGACGCGCAGAGCTTTGTGTTCGACGCATCGAGCCTGTTCGATCGCGACAAGTTCTCCGGCTATGACCGCATCGAAGGCGGCACCCGCGCCAATATCGGCATAAGATATTCCGGCACCTTCAATAATGGCCTGACGCTGAACGGCATATTCGGCCAGTCCTACCATCTCGGCGGCCTGAATTCCTTCGCGACCGAGGACTTCGTCAATGCCGGCGCGGAATCGGGCCTTGAAGACGATGTTTCGGATTATGTCGCCATGCTCGGCGCCAATTACGGTGCCTTCAACCTGACCACGGGCGGACGCTTCGACAAGGACACGTTCGAGGTGCGGCGCGCCGAATTGGCGACGATGACATCCGGCCGCTATGGCATGGTCTTCGCCAAATATGCCTTCATCGACGAGCAGCCGACCTATGGCTTCCTCCAGGATCGCCAGGAAGTGACCGTTGGCGGCTCGGCCAATATCGCGCCGAACTGGCGCGTGCTTGGGTCCGGCACCTATGACCTCGTCTCGGACACGCTGGTCAGGCGCACGGCAGCGCTCGCCTATGACGACGAATGCTTCACCTACATGATGTCCTACAGCCAGGAACAGCCGGTGACGTTCGATGGCGGCCAAGGCGAGAAGACCACCACTTTCGGCTTCAATATTTCGTTCCGGACGCTGGGCGAAATTGGCAAACGCGCCGATATCGGCGGGATTTGATCGTTTCCGCGACCGGCCGCACTTGCGGCCAGTCATGCTTTTGCCTTAGTAAACAACTAGTCAACGCACAAAGCGCCAAACAAGGCCTTGCCCCCTTGGGGCTGGCCCATTGATCGGATATAATGGGATATGATGGTGAGGAAACACATTCTTGCAGCAGTGATGGCGACAGCTCTCGGTACCGGCCTGGCAATGGCACCGGCAACCGTGCTTGCGAGCGAGGTGAAGGTCATCGTCAACGGCACGCCAATCACCGATTATGATATTTCCAAGCGCTCTGCCTTCCTCAAGCTCCAACGCAAGAAGGGCGGCCTTGCCAACATGGCCCGCGAGGAACTGGTCGACGAGGCGCTGAAGCGCCAGGAATTGCGGCGGCTCAACCTTCTCGTCGGCGATACCGAGGTCAACGAGGCGTTCGAGCGGTTTGCCAAGAGCAACAAGATGACGCTTACGCAGCTGACCGGCGTTCTCGACAAGGCCGGCGTTACGCCCGGCCACTTCAAGGAATATATCCGCATCCAGATGAGCTGGGGCCGCGCGCTTTCGGCGCGCAACCGCTCCCAGGGCGGCCTGAAGTTCACCGAGCAGGAAGCGGTTCAGCGCATGCTCAAGGACGGCGGCAAGAAGCCGGTTTCGACCGAATATCAGCTGCAGCAGGTGATTTTCGTCGTCCCCGCCAACAAGCGCGAGACGATTGCCCGCCGCCGCAGCGAGGCGAACGCCATGCGCGCCAAGTTCAGCGGCTGCGATCGTACGCGCGACATGGCCAAGGGCACGCTGGACGTGACCGTGCGCGACCTCGGCAAGTTCATCGAGCAGGAATTGCCGCCGGAATGGGCCGACAAGATCAAGGCCACCTCCGTCGGCCATGCGACCGCCATCCAGGACACCGACAAGGGCGTCGAGTTCCTCGGCATCTGCGCCACAAGGCAATTGTCCGACGACCGCGTTGCGCGCATGGTCTATGCGCAGGAACAGCAGGGGGAAGGCAAGAACGCCACGGCGGAAGCGATCGACAAGAAATACATGGAAGAGCTGCGCGCCAAGGCGAAGATCGTCAACGGATAATCACCCAGACAAGCGGATGAATGCCATCTGGCGCGCGCCGCGCCCATGGCGGTGAGCGGGAACTGTTCATGACACGTGCCATTGCCGTCAGTTGCGGCGATCCATCCGGGATCGGGCCGGAAATCGCCATCGCCGCCTGGAACCTGCGCACGAAGCTCGGCCTGCCACCCTTCTTCCTCATTGCCGATACGGCGCTCCTGACCGCGCGAAGCCAGCTGACAGGCCAATTCTGCCCGGTCGAAGCCTGCACACCGGAGGACGCCGCCGCGATATTCGAGCGGGCGCTGCCCGTTGTTCCGCTGAAGCATGCGTTCCGCGACGATCCGGGCGTTCCCCTTGCCGGCAATGCCGCCGGCATCATCGAATCCATCGAACGTGCGGTCGGCCTCACCCTGCAAGGCAAGGCACGGGCGGTCGTCACCTGCCCGATCTCGAAGAAGCCGCTCTACGAAGCCGGATTCGCCTTCCCCGGCCATACGGAATTCCTGGCGCACCTCGCGCAGGCCCATCTCGGCAGGCCGGTGACGCCGGTGATGATGCTGGCCGGTCCGCTGCTGCGCGCCGTGCCGGTGACCATCCACATTGCCCTGCGCGAGGTTCCTGCCGTGCTGACGAGCGCCATGATCGCCGAGACCGCGCGCATCACCGGCGCGGCGCTGCGCAACGAGTTCGCCATCGCCCGCCCGAGGCTCGCCATTGCCGGGCTCAACCCGCATGCGGGCGAAGGCGGCAGCATGGGCAGCGAGGACGAGAGCATCGTGCGCCCGGCGGTGGAGGCGCTGAGCGCCGAAGGCTGGTCGGTGCAGGGTCCGCTGCCTGCCGATACGATGTTCCATCCGGCGGCGCGGGAAACCTATGATGCGGCGATCTGCATGTATCACGACCAGGCGCTGATCCCGGCCAAGACGCTGGGCTTCGACGACAGCGTGAACGTGACGCTGGGGCTGCCCTTCGTGCGCACCTCGCCCGATCACGGCACCGCCTTCGGCATCGCCGGCAAGGGCATTGCCAAGGCGGACAGCTTCATCGCGGCGCTGCGGCTGGCCGACCAGCTGGCAGGCAACAGGGAGGCGGCGGCATGAGCATCGACAGCCTGCCGCCCTTGCGTGAGATCATCGAGCGCCATGGCCTGATGGCCAGGAAGTCGCTCGGCCAGAATTTCCTCTTCGATCTCAACCTGACCGCGAAGATCGCGCGGCAGGCGGGCGAATTGCAGGACCATACCGTGATCGAGGTCGGTCCGGGGCCCGGCGGCCTGACGCGGGCGCTGCTGGCGCAGGGCGCCAAGGTGATCGCGATCGAGCGCGACCCGCGCTGCCTCGCGGCGCTGGAGGAAATCGAGCAGCATTATCCCGGCAGGCTGCAGGTGATTTCCGGCGATGCGCTGGAAACCGACTTTGCCGGCCTTGCCGATGGCCCGGTCAAGATCGTCGCCAACCTGCCCTATAATGTCGGAACGCAATTGCTGATCGGCTGGCTGCTGGCCGAGCCGTGGCCGCCCTTCTACCAGTCGCTGACCCTGATGTTCCAGCGCGAGGTGGCGGAACGGATCGTCGCCCGCCCGGGTTCGGATGCCTATGGCCGGCTCGGCGTCCTTGCCGGCTGGCGGACCGAGGCGCGCATCACATTCGACGTGCCGCCGCAGGCGTTCACGCCGCCGCCGAAGGTCACCTCCTCCGTCGTGCACCTGACGCCGCGCCAGTCGCCGCTCC
Source organism: Phyllobacterium sp. 0TCS1.6A (assembly GCF_026420825.1). Lineage (NCBI taxonomy): Bacteria > Pseudomonadati > Pseudomonadota > Alphaproteobacteria > Hyphomicrobiales > Phyllobacteriaceae > Phyllobacterium > Phyllobacterium sp. 0TCS1.6A. The sequence goes on along the minus strand of NZ_JAPMAB010000007.1, from coordinate 97,494 downwards.
CCTGCGATGCCGCCGTGCTCGGCAAGGTGACGCAGGCCGCCTTCGGCCAGCGCCGCAAGATGCTGCGCCAGAGCCTCAAACCGCTTGGCGGCGAGGCTCTTCTCGCCCGCATCGGCATAGATCCGACGCGGCGCGCCGAGACATTGTCGATCGAGGAATTCGTTTCCATCGCCAATGCTTTATGATGATTGGGCTTTATGATGCCTGGGCTTTATGATGCCTGGCTGAAGCGGGACTTCAGTCCAGCTGTTCGTCCAGCAGCGTATTGACGAAATCGAACAGGCCGGGCGAGCGATCGCGGCGCAGGCGCTCGGCGGTGACGATCGACTGGACCTGGTGATAGGCGCGGTCGAGATCGTCATTGACGAGAACATAATCATAGGAGCGCCAGCGCTCGATCTCGTTGCGCGCATTGCGCAGCCGGGTCTCGATGACCTCTTCCGTATCCTCGGCGCGGCGATGCAGGCGCTGCTTCAGCGCGGCCATGGATGGCGGCAGGATGAAGATGCTCACCACGTCGCCCTTCATCTTCTCCTGCAATTGCAGCGCGCCCTGCCAGTCGATGTCGAACAGCATGTCCTGCCCGTCGGCCAGCGCATTCTCCGCCGCCTGGCGCGGCGTGCCGTAGAAATTGCCGTGGACTTCGGCCCATTCGATCAGTTCGTCGCTGTCGCGCAGCCGCTCGAACTCGCGGATGGTGATGAAATGATAATGCACGCCGTCGATCTCGCTGGGGCGGCGCGGGCGGGTGGTCACGCTGATCGACAGCGCCAGTTCGAGCTTTTCCTTGTCGTTCAGCAACAGCCGCGCAATGGTGGATTTCCCCGCGCCCGACGGCGACGACAGCACGAGCATCAAACCGCGCCTTTTGATCAGATTTGTTGCGTTGGGCATGATTACTCCAGATTCTGTACTTGCTCGCGCAGTTGATCGACGGCCGCCTTCAGGTCAAGTCCGATGGAGGTGATGGAAGCGGCATTCGCCTTCGAACACAGCGTATTGGCCTCGCGGTTGAATTCCTGCGTCAGGAAATCCAGCTTGCGGCCGACGCCATTGCCGTCGTCCAGCAGCGCGCGCGCCGCCGCCACGTGCATTTCCAGCCGGTCGAGCTCTTCCTGGATGTCGGCCTTGGTGGCGAGGAATGCCGCCTCCATGTGCAGGCGGTCGGCATCGAGAGCCGGCGCGGCGTCGAGCAGCAGCGTCACCTGCGCCGCGAGCCTTGCCTTTATCGCCTCGATGGAACGGCTCGGATCGAGCTTCGCCCGCGCCACCAGCGCTTCCACCGCATCGACCTGCGCACCGAGAATGGTACCGAGAGCCCGGCCCTCGGCGCGGCGCGTCTGCGCCAGCAGTTCCAGCGCCTCGCCGAGCACGACGAGCGCGGCGCTTTCGAGTTCGGCCTGTTCCTTGGGTTCCGGCACGTTCTGCGGCGCTTCGAGCACGCCGCGCAGCCCCATCAGCCCCTCCGGCGTCGGACGCGCGAGATTATGCTCCTCGCGCAGCCGCTCGGCGATGGCGGCGAGTTCGCGCAGCAGCGGCTCGTTGACGATGGGACGCCCGGCATCGCCGCGCCCCTCGATCGTCAGCCCCGCCTGGAAATTGCCGCGCTTGAAATGCTGGCCGAAAAGCGCCCGCGCCTTCTGCTCGATGCCCTCGAAACCGGGCGGCAGGCGAAAACGCACGTCCAGCCCCTTGCCGTTGACCGACTTGATCTCCCACGACATCTGCGCTCCGGCAACGGTCCGGAGGTGACGGGCAAAACCCGTCATGCTCTGCAATGACATCCATCCCCCTCAGAACTCGGCCCGCCGCAAACCGTCCGGCCGCAGATCCCCTCGAAAATCAGTTACCGACCGCCCCATCGACCGGCACGGCATTCTCGTCCCCGGTCGCCGCCTTCGCGGCCTCGTCCAGCCGGTTCTTCTCGACCTGGCGCCAGCGCCGCACATTCTCGTTATGGTCGTTGAGCGTCTCGGCAAAGACATGGCCGCCCGTGCCATCGGCGACGAAATAGAGTTCCTTCGTCTGCGACGGATGGGCCACCGCCTCGAGCGCATCGCGCCCCGGATTGGCGATCGGGCCCGGAGGCAGGCCGTTGATCGTATAGGTATTATAGGGCGTCGGCTTCTCCAGGTCGGATTTCAGGATCGGCCGGTCCGCCGGCCGGCCCTTGCCGCCGAACAGTCCATAGAGAATGGTCGGGTCCGACTGCAGCCGCATGCGCTTGTTCAGCCGGTTGATGAATACGGCGGCGACGCGCGGCCGCTCATCGGCCTTGCCGGTTTCCTTCTCGACGATGGAGGCCAGCGTGACGAATTCCTCGATGGTCTTGATCGGAAGGTCGCGGTCGCGCCGCTCCCATATGTCCTCGACCAGCTTCTTCTGGTCGGCCTGCATCTTCTTGACGATCTCCTCGCGGGTCGTGCCGCGCGAAAACCGCATCGTATTGGCGAACAGCGAACCCTCCGGCGGCATGATGGCCGGCAGGTCGCCGGTCAGCACGTCATCCTCGCGGATGCGCTGGAATATCTGCTCGACGGTGAGGCCTTCGGGGATGGTCAGCGAATGCAGCACCGAACGGCCGCTGCGCAACAGGTCCATGATGTCGCGCATCGAGGCATGCGGCTTGATCTCGTATTCGCCCGCCTTCAGATCGCCCTGGTGGCCGTAGCTCTGGACGCCGTAGCGGAACACGCGCGCATCGCTGATGATGCCGCGCCGCTCCAGCCCGTCGGCGATCTCCATGATGCCGGTGCCGCTGCGCACGACATAATTCGTCGCCACGTCGAGCGGGCCCGCCGCATTGAACGACACCTTGCCGAAATAGACGACGGCCGCAGCCGCGATGACGGCGAGCACGACCAGCGACAGCATGAAATTGGCGAAGACGACGATCTGGCTGCGCGCCCGGCGCGAACGGCGCTTCGGCGGCGGTGGCGTACCCGGCTCGGGCCGCAGCGCCTCGGATGCCGATTGCGGCACAATCAGCTTGCGTTCCGGCGTGCCGGCCGAACCGTTCATCTCTCCAGACTGCTGATCTGAACTCACGCAGGCACCTCGGATGTTAGAGCATGGGCGAACGATACTCCGATAGGGGAGAATCGCCCGCGATTATGGCAAAAACGCGTGTAAACGTCTCCGTCATACTCCCGTTACTGTGGATAACGCCTCATTACCAGCGAAGCGTTCGTGCCGCCAAATCCAAATGAATTCGACAGCGCGATATCGATCTTGCGCTCGCGCGGCTTGTGCGGCACGAGATCGATCTTCGTCTCCTTCGACGGCTTGTCGAGATTGAGCGTCGCCGGAGCGATATTGTCGCGGATGGCAAGCGCGCAGAAAATGGCCTCGGTCGATCCCGCCGCACCCAGAAGATGGCCGATCGACGATTTCGTCGAAGACATGGATATCTTCGAGGCGGCATCGCCGACGACGCGCTCGACAGCGGCAAGCTCGATCACGTCGGCCATGGTCGAGGTGCCGTGCGAATTGATGTAGTCGACATCTTCCGGCCGGATGCCGGCGCGCTTCAGCGCCATTTCCATGGAGCGCTGCGCGCCCTCGCCGCTCTCGGACGGCGCGGTGATGTGATAGGCATCGCCGGACAGGCCGTAGCCGATGATCTCGGCATAGATCTTCGCGCCGCGCGCCAGCGCGTGGTCGAGGTCTTCGAGGATGACGATGCCGGCGCCCTCGCCCATGACGAAGCCGTCGCGATCCTCGTCATAGGGACGCGAAGCGGCGGTCGGATCGTCATTGCGTTCGGTGGACAGCGCCTTGCAGGCGGCAAAGCCGGCCAGCGAAATGCGGCTGACGGGCGATTCCGTGCCGCCGGCCACCATGACGTCCGCATCGCCAAAGGCGATCAGGCGGGCCGCATCGCCAATGGCGTGCGCGCCGGTGGAGCAGGCGGTAACGACGGAATGGTTGGGGCCGCGCAGCTTGTGCTTGATGGAAACCTGGCCCGAGGCAAGGTTGATCAGGCGTCCCGGAATGAAGAATGGCGAAATGCGGCGCGGGCCCTTGTCGCGCAGGGTATAGCCCGCCTCGACAATGCCTTCGAGGCCGCCAATGCCCGAACCGATCAGCACGCCCGTGCGGATCTGGTCCTCGTCGCTCTCGGGCGCCCATTTCGCATCGGCCAGCGCCTGGTCGGCGGCAGCCATGGCATAGACAATGAAGGGATCGACCTTGCGCTGCTCCTTCGGCTCCATCCACTCGTCTGGATTGAACGTGCCGTCGGTGCCATCGCCCACCGGAATGCGGCAGGCGATCTTGCAGGGAAGATCCTCCACCTCGAATTCGGTGATCCGCCGCGCCCCGCTCTGTCCGGCCAGAAGCCGGGTCCAGGAAAGCTCGACACCCGATGCAAGAGGAGAAACCAGCCCAAGGCCGGTTATGACAACACGCCTCATGGCCGATCCTTAATTGTCATATGCAACATGATTGTATCCGGTCATGCACATGGAGGAGAAAGGCCTGTACCCGTTCTCCCTTCATGTCCTGCCAGGCGTCCAAGAGATCAGGCAGATGCCTTGTCGATGAACTTGACGGCATCGCCGACAGTCAAAATCGTCTCGGCAGCATCGTCCGGAATCTCAACGCCGAATTCTTCTTCAAATGCCATCACGAGCTCGACGGTATCCAGGCTGTCTGCGCCCAGATCGTCGATGAAGCTCGCACCATCGGTGACTTTCTCGGCATCAACGCCCAGATGCTCAATGACGATTTTCTTGACGCGTTCTGCAGTATCACTCATGTGGAAACCTCAACCTGTTTGTTTTTCCCTACGCCTTGGTTAGCGGCACGGATGACTCTAATCAAGCAATAAGATGGTAGTTCCGCGCTGTTTAACAGCTAAAACACCAACCCCTGCGGCTTATTCCTTGCGGAATTCGACGGGCTTTCAATCGTTTTGTATCGCCCGAACTGGTGCGCGACTTATCACGCTTTGTTCGCGGCCTCAATCGCATAAATAGCATTGCCTGCCGGAAGTCCGGCGGCGATGCCGCCGCCGGCTCATATCATCGGATCGCGGCGATCAGATCATGGCCATGCCGCCATTGACGTGGATGGTCTGGCCGGTGACGTATGAGGCCTCGTTGCTGGCAAGATAGGCGACGGAGGACGCGACCTCCTCGCCGGTGCCCATGCGGCGCATCGGAATGGCGCCCATGATCGTTTCCTTCTGCTTGTCGTTCAGCTTGTCGGTCATGGCTGATTCGATGAAGCCCGGAGCGACGCAGTTCACCGTCACGTTGCGGCTGGCGATTTCCTGCGCCAGCGACTTGGAGAAACCGATGAGGCCGGCCTTGGAGGCGACGTAGTTGGTCTGGCCCGGATTGCCGGTCACGCCCACCACCGAGGTGATGTTGACGATGCGGCCATAGCGGCGGCGCATCATCGGATGCGTCAGTTCGCGGGTCAGGCGGAACACGGCCGTGAGGTTGACCTCGAGCACATTGTCCCAATCATCGTCGCTCATGCGCACGAACAGCCCGTCCTTGGTGATGCCGGCATTGTTGACGAGGATATCGACGCCTTCGAGGTCGGCTTCCGCCTTCGCGCCCAGCGCCTTGACCTCGTCACGGTCGGAAAGATTGGCCGGGAAGAGCCTGACGCGGTCGCCGAGTTCAGCGGCAAGGGATTCCAGCTTCTCCACGCGGGTGCCGTGGAGGCCGACAATGGCGCCCTGCGCATGCAATGTGCGGGCGATGGCTTCGCCTATACCGCCGGTCGCGCCGGTAATAAGTGCCTTGCGGCCAGTCAGGTCAAACATGTCATTCCCCTATGGTTTCAAGCTGTCAAAGCGGCGATGGCCGCATCCAAATCTTCGGGCGAGCCGACGGCGATACCGGAAATCTCCTTGTCGATGCGCCGGGCGAGGCCGGTGAGCACCTTGCCGGCGCCGATCTCGTAGAGCGTGGTGACGCCGTTTGCGGCGAACCATTCCACGGTTTCGCGCCAGCGCACCTGGCCGGTGACCTGCTCGACCAGCAGGCCGGCGATCTCGGCGGCATCGGTGACCGGCGCCGCGCGCACATTGGCGATCAGCGGCACCACTGGGTCGTTCTTGGCAACGCCGGCCAGCGCCTCGCGCATGGCCTCGGCCGCCGGCTGCATCAGCGCCGAATGGAAGGGCGCCGAAACCGGCAGCATGATGGCGCGCTTGGCGCCCCTGGCCGATGCCAGCGCCGCCGCCGCCTCGACGGCAGCCCTGGCGCCCGAGATGACGAGCTGGCCGCCGCCATTGTCATTGGCGATCTGCACCTGGCCGGATGCCTCGTCGCAGGCCGCCTGCACATCGGCATGTTCGAGGCCGATGATGGCGGCCATGGCGCCCTCGCCCGCCGGCACCGCCTTCTGCATGGCATTGCCCCTTATGCGCAGGAGGCGCGCAGTATCGGCAAGCGAGAACGTGCCGGCGGCGCAAAGCGCGGAATATTCGCCGAGCGAATGGCCGGCGACATGGGAGACCTTGTCCTTCAGCGCGACGCCCTTCGCCTCGAGAACGCGGATGGCGGCGATGGATACGGCCATCAGCGCCGGCTGCGCATTGGCGGTCAGGGTCAGCGTTTCCTCCGGCCCGTCCCAGATGATGGCGGAGAGCTTCTCACCCAGCGCCTCGTCCACTTCCTCGAAGACGCGGCGCGCCTCGGGAAAATTGTCGGCCAGCGCCTTGCCCATGCCGACCGACTGGCTTCCCTGGCCCGGAAAGGTGAATGCAATGGACATGGTCGTCTCCATCCGAAATGAATTTCAATGTGCTGCGCGGTTTGCCTATGGGCAAGCATAGAGTCAAGCCTTGATACATCGGCACGACATGCGGTAAATTTGCGTCATTATAAGTAAAAGCCCCGGCGGGACACAAAAAACCGTTCGCGGCTTGCTTCTTTGGCCATTTGCCCGTATAGAGCGCCCGTTCATTGCTCGGCGTCAGCTGGGGGCTGAACGGAGGGCCGGACCAAAATCCGTCGAAGCGAAAAGCTTCAGCCTCCCGTGTCTCCGCTCTCGATCGTCTCCACAGCGTCCTTTCTTCGCCGCACCGCGGCTTGAGAGATTCGCAGAGGTTCACCGCTGGCCCGCGCAATATCAACGAAGAAAGGCAAAGACAAATGGCTCTTTATGAACATGTGTTCCTTGCCCGGCAGGACATTTCGCAGCAGCAGGTCGATGCGCTTGTAGAACAGTACAAGGGCATCATCGAGACCAATGGCGGCACAGTCGGGCGTATCGAAAGCTGGGGTCTGCGGGCCCTCACCTATCGTATCAACAAGAACCGCAAGGCGTATTACTCGCTGCTCAACATCACTGCTCCCGCAGCAGCGATTGCCGAGCTCGAGCGCCAGCAGCGCATCAATGAAGACGTTCTGCGCTTCATGACCGTGCGTGTCGACGAGCACGAGGAAGGCCAGTCGGCCATGCTCGCACGCCGCGACGACCGCCGCGATCGCGACGATACGAGGTTTGGTGGCCGCGAGGACGATCGTCCGCGCCGTCCGCGCCGCCCGCGTGAAAACGAAGCCGGTGAAGGAGCAGCAGCAGAATAATGGTTGACATCAATCAGATCCCGACCCGCCGTCCGTTCCATCGCCGCCGCAAGACGTGCCCGTTCTCGGGTGCCAATGCGCCGAAGATCGACTACAAGGACGTCAAGCTGCTTTCGCGCTACATTTCCGAGCGCGGCAAGATCGTTCCTTCGCGTATCACAGCGGTAAGCCAGAAGAAGCAGCGTGAACTTGCCCAGGCAATCAAGCGCGCCCGTTTCCTCGGCCTGCTGCCCTACGTCGTAAAGTAATCATCATGGCGGCGGAGCGATCCGCCGCCAGTTCCATCCGCGATGGGCGCGGGTCTGGACATTCAAACTGACTGAAAACCCAAGTTGAGGCATTGGCGCCTCTAACTGCCGGAATGGCAGGACAGCGAGTGAAAATGATCCCTGGTGCACGAGATATTGGCGTTGGAGTATTGGCGGGCCTCGCGGCCGCGCTGCTCACGATCGGCATCATCGCCCAGTCGCCGCTCGCGACTACCCTCATGCTGTTCTCGCCATTGCCGATCATGGTCGCCGCCCTCGGCTGGGGCACGTCCGTCGGCGTCGTCGCCGTCATCGCCATGGCCGCGATCATCTCGCTCGTCACCGCCCCCATCGTCGCGCTCGTGACGATCCTCGTGACCGCGCTTCCCGCCGCTGCCGCCGCCTATTTCACCGGCCTTGCGCGCCCCGCCCTCGAACTCGGCGGGCCGAAGGACAGCTATGTCTGGTATCCGCTGGCCGATACGCTGCTGCGCGTGGCGCTGATCCTTGCCGCCGGATTCATCATCATCGGCGCGCTTATCGGCTTCGGCGATGCGCTGGCACCGCGGCTGCTGCAGGAATTCACCTCTTTCGCCGCCTCGAGCGATCCCTCGGTCGCGCCCGATCCGGCGGCGATCGAACGGCTCGTCCGCTACATGATGCGGGTCGCCCCGGCGATCATCCCGGCCATGTGGGTGCTGTTCACCATCGCCAATCTCTATCTCGCCTTGCGCCTGACGGCCGCCTCCGGCCGGCTGCGGCGGCCGCGCGACGACTGGCCGAGGGCGCTGCGCATGCCGCGCGCCGGGCTCATCATCTTCGCCGTCGCCTGTGCCGGCGCATTCCTGCCCGGCGGCACCGGCCATGCGGCGATGGCGATCATCGGCGCTCTCGGCGCCGGTTTCACCATGGCCGGCTTCGCCATGCTCCACGCCAGGACCAGGGGGCAGCCATGGCGGCCCGTGGCGCTGTGGCTCGCCTATCTCGCGGCCTCGCTCTTCATCCTGGCGCTCATACCCTTCTTCGTCGCCGGATTGCTGGACACCTCGCGCAGCGCGCCGGTTTCCAGGGCCTCGAAAGACACCAGACCCAACAACGACAATTGAAATCAAGACCTGAAAGGAACTTACAATGGAAGTCATTCTCCTCGAACGCATCAGCCGCCTCGGCCAGATGGGCGACACGGTAAAGGTAAAGGACGGTTTCGCCCGTAACTTCCTTCTGCCGCAGGGCAAGGCGCTGCGCGCCAACGAAGCCAACAAGAAGAAGTTCGAAGGCCAGCGCGCCCAGCTCGAAGCCCGCAACCTCGAGCGCAAGACCGAAGCCCAGGCCGTTGCCGACAAGCTCGACGGCAAGTCGTTCATCGCCATCCGCTCGGCCGGCGAGACGGGCCAGCTCTACGGTTCGGTTTCCACCCGCGACATCGCCGAGCTGATCAGCGCCGACGGTTTCTCGCTCAACCGCAACCAGGTCGAGCTGAACAACCCGATCAAGACGATCGGCCTGCACAAGATCGTTCTTTCGCTGCATCCGGAAGTCGAGGCAACCGTGACGATCAATATCGCCCGCACCAGCGACGAGGCAGAGCGCCAGGTCAAGGGTGAGGACCTCACCTCCGCACAGGCCATCTACGGCATCGAAGAGACCCCGCTGTCGGACGAATATTTCGACGACGCCGAGGAAGGCGAAGAGAACGCATGATCTAGATTTCGGAGTTCAAGCACTCCGAGAGTTGTTTTTACCCAAACGGAAGTACCCGGCAGCAATGCCGGGTATTTTTTTGCTTTCCAGAATGAAAAAATGATCTAGATTTCTTTGAGGACAGACTCATTTCATCTGATGGAACTTAATCCCTTCGACCGGATTGGTGAGTCCTCCTGTCACCCATGCCCGACCAAGACTCCCTCATTTCGAGTCTCTTTATGGCCGAGCTCTATCGTCAATGATGGAGATTGTTCATGAATTCCATACTCCGAGCCGCGCTCCGGCGGATGATCCACACTGGCAACCTGACCGTTACCGATGCCTCCGGCAAGAAGAACCAGTTTGGCGACGGCAGTGGCCAGCTCGTTCATTTTCGCCTGAACAGCGCTGTCGCCGAACGCAAGATCGCCTTCGACCCTTCCCTGCAATTCGCGGAAGCCTACATGAATGGCGATCTCGACGTGCTTGAAGGCGATATTTACGACGTACTGAAGATCGTGTTCGAAAATACCGGCGCCACCGTGGCCCGCGAGCCATGGATGGTGGCGCTCGAAGGCATTCGCAGGGCAACGCGCCGCCTGCACCAGATGAACAACCTGACCCGTTCATCCAGCAATGTGCAGCGCCATTACGACCTGTCCGAAGAACTCTACCGCCTGTTCCTCGATACGGACATGCAATATTCCTGCGCCTATTTCGAGCGCCCGGATGCGACGCTGGAAGAGGCGCAGCTTGCCAAGAAGCGGCACATCGCCGCCAAGCTGCTGGTTCACAAGGACCACAAGACGCTCGACATCGGCTGCGGCTGGGGCGGGCTCGGGCTCTATCTCGCCCGGCATCTCGAGGCCAATGTGACGGGCGTGACGCTCTCGCAGGAACAGCACGCCATCGCCAACAAGCGCGCCTTCGAGGAAGGGCTATCGGCCAGTGCGCAGTTCCACCTGCGCGACTACCGCACCATCGAGGACAGTTTCGACCGGATCGTCTCCGTCGGCATGTTCGAACATGTCGGCGTCGGCCATTTCGCCGAATATTTCCAGCATACGGCGCGGCTGCTGAAGAAGGACGGCGTGTTCGTGCTGCATGCGATCGGCCGCTCCGACGGTCCGTCCTATACCAACGCCTTCATCCAGAAATACATCTTCCCGGGCGGCTATATTCCGGCGCTGTCGGAGGTCATCCCCCATATCGAGAAGGCCGGGCTCGTCGTTACCGATATCGAGATCCTGCGCCTGCATTACGCCGACACGCTGCGCATCTGGCGCGAGCGCTTCATGGCCAACCGCGACAAGGCCAAGGCCATCTATGACGAGCGCTTCTGCAGGATGTGGGAATTCTACCTCGCCGCCTCGGAATCGGCCTTCCGCTGGCAGAACCTGATGGTGTTCCAGATCCAGCTGGCGCACCGGCAGGAGGCCGTGCCCCTCACCCGAAATTATATCGAGCACGAGGAGAAACGGCTGAAGCGGCTCGAATGCGAGCGCAGTTCCGCCAACAGCCAGACCCGGCAGAAGGAATCCATCGCCGGCCGATGATGGCGATGACGGGAGTGGCGGTGACCGCTGCCACTCTCTCCGGGGATTGCAACACCTGTTGAATACGGAAAATCCTCACCACGCCCGCGAAATCGCGTCTGGTCATTGAAATGGGGGGAGACGGGCGGTCTTCAGCGCGTCAGTAGGTATCAGGGTCGAGGTCCGAAGACCGCCCGCGACGTCTTTGCCTGCCATTGTCACGTTTGTCAGACGCAACAACCCGGAAAACGAAGCGCCACCTCCGTTTCCTTCTGCAGTTTGCCGCCCAATCGGGGTTGTCACTTCCGATCTTTCGGCAACGCCACCCTTTCCCAGCAATCGAAACAGCTCCGGAAGCTGCTCCCCCACTGGAAAGGACCGAATCAAAATAACCCGGTTTCAAAGTGGTGGGATAAGTTTCCATTTATCCCACCAGAGGGGACGTGTGTTGCATTACTGTTGTGGGGTCATTCAACAAGCTCAGCATGAGGATGATTGATTTGATTGCAGAAAAGTCGGGAGCCATGATCTGAAACCTCGCAGAATTATCCCCCTGCCAAACGCCCAATTCCCTCATCCTGAGCCCCTCATGGTGAGTTTGTCGAACCACGAAGGGCGCAGCAACGTTTGTGCAGTCTCTTTTTTGGAACGCTGCATCGAATAATGCGCGCTCCGGCGTCTTTATCAAAATTGCAAGCCCGATTTTCGCCGCCTGTTGATAGCGAGAATCATGCTACGGTTTTGTTTTACACCTCCGCCATATCTGCATACTCCAGAAGCTGGACAGGATCGGGATTCGAAATGGCTGAAGCGACGATACGCAAGATCAATGAAGGGCGCGACACGCTGTACCGCGAGGCGCCGAACAATATCGAGGCCGAGCAGGCGCTGCTCGGGGCTATCCTCGTCAACAATGATGCGTTCTATCGCGTTTCGGACTTCCTGAAGCCCGCTCATTTCAACGAGCCGCTGCACCGCAAGATCTTCGAGGTCTCGTCGGACATGATCCGCATGGGCAAGATGGCCAATCCGGTCACGCTCAAGACCTTCCTGCCGGCGGACGCCAGGATCGGCGACATGACGGTGATGCAATATCTGGCGCGCCTGGCGGCAGAGGCGGTCACCATCATCAATGCCGAGGATTATGGCCGCGCCATCTATGATCTTGCGACGCGGCGCGCCCTCATCACCATCGGCGAGGACATGGTCAATGTCGCCTATGACGCGCCCGTCGACGTCGCGCCGCAGGGGCAGATCGAGGATGCGGAGCGGCGCCTGTTCGAGCTGGCCGAGACCGGGCGCTATGATGGCGGGTTCCAGACATTTACCGATGCGGTGAAGACCGCCGTCGACATGGCCAATGCGGCCTTCATGCGCGACGGGCACCTGTCGGGCATTTCCACCGGCATCCGCGCCCTCGATGCGCGCATGGGCGGCCTGCAGCCTTCCGATCTCATCGTGCTGGCGGGACGCCCCGGCATGGGCAAGACCTCGCTTGCCACCAACATCGCCTTCAACATCGCCGCCGCCTATGAGCCGGAGCAGCAGGCGGACGGCACGTTCAAGGCCAGGAATGGCGGCGTCGTCGGCTTCTTCTCGCTCGAAATGTCGTCGGAACAGCTCGCCACGCGTATCATTTCGGAACAGGCGGAAATCAGCTCCTCGAAGATCCGCCGCGGCGAGATCAGCGAGGCCGATTTCGAAAAGCTGGTGGCCTGTTCGCAGCACATGCAGAAAGTGCCGCTCTATATCGACGAGACCGGCGGCATATCCATCGCCCAGCTCGCCGCCCGCGCCCGCCGCCTCAAGCGCCAGCGCGGCCTCGACGTGCTGGTCATCGACTATATCCAGCTGATGCAGGGCTCGTCCAAGCGGGCCTCGGAAAACCGCGTCCAGGAAATCACCGAGATCACCACCGGCCTCAAGGCCCTCGGCAAGGAGCTGAACACGCCGATCATCGCGCTTTCCCAGCTGTCGCGACAGGTGGAAAACCGCGAGGACAAGCATCCGCAGCTGTCGGACCTGCGTGAATCGGGTTCGATCGAGCAGGATGCCGACGTGGTGCTCTTCGTCTATCGCGACGAGTACTACATCAAGAACAAGGAGCCGAAGGCCGGCACCGAGGAGCATTTCAAATGGCAGGCCGAGCTCAGCGACGCGGCGGGCAAGGCGGAAGTCATCATCGCCAAGCAGCGCCACGGCCCGACGGGAACGGTCAGGCTCGCCTTCCAGGCCGAGTTCACGCGCTTCACCGACCTTGCCGAGGACGCGCACCTGCCTGAACGGTTCGAGTGACCAATTGCCCCTTCATCAATCGCAGATAATGGACATCGGCGCCGATCCCCGGCTTGCAGGCGGACGGCTGACCATCGACCTCGGCGCTCTGGTCGCCAATTGGCGGCAGCTGGCCGAAAGGTCGAAGCCGGCCCTCGCCGCCGCCGTGGTCAAGGCCGATGCCTATGGGCTCGGCATCGTCCATGTGGTGCCGGCGCTCTGGCGGGCCGGATGCCGCAGCTTCTTCGTGGCGCTGGCCGAAGAGGGTCTTCGCGTCAAGGCGGTGGCGCCGGATGCGCGGGTCTTCGTTCTCAACGGCTTCTTCGCCGAGGCTTTCCCGGTCTATGAGCAATCCGACCTCATTCCGGTGATCGGCTCGCTGGAGGAACTCGCCGGCTGGCGCCGTGCCAATGCCGATCGCAGCGAAAAGCTGGCTTACGCCTTGCATGTGGATACGGGCATGAACCGGCTCGGCCTGACGGTCGAGGAGGCGGAAAGCATCGCCCGTGATGGCGGGCAGCAGCCAATCCTGCTTCTCAGCCATCTCGCGGCGGCGGACGAACAGGGCCATGGCCTCACCCGCCGGCAATTCGAATCATTTCAAAAGCTTCGCGGGCTTTTCGAAGGCATCGAATCAAGCATCGCCAATTCGCCCGGCATCTTCCATGCAGGCTCCCCGGCGCAGGAACTGACGCGGCCGGGCATCGCGCTTTATGGCGGCGAGGCGCTTTCCGGCACGGCCAATCCCATGCGCCCGGTGGTGACGCTGGAGGCGCGCATCGTCCAGGTCCGGTCGGCGCGCAAGGGCGAAACCGCCGGATATGGCGCGACGGCCCTGCTCGAACGCGACACGCGCATCGCCATCTGCTCGGTGGGCTATGCCGATGGCTATCTGCGCTCCGCTTCAGGCAGCGGCGTGCCCCTGCGCCAGGTCGTCGGTGGTGGCGCGCAGGGCCATATCGCCGGGCAGCGCGTGCCGGTGCTTGGCCGCGTGACCATGGACCTCACCTCCTTCGACGTCACGGACATTGCGCCGGAGCATGTCGCCGCCGGGGATTTCATCGAATTGTTCGGCCGGAACATTCCGCTGGACGAGGCGGCCAGGGCCGCCGGCACGATCGGCTATGAACTGCTGACGAGCCTCGGCAACCGCTACCACCGCCGCTATATCGGCGCGAAAGAGGCTTGATGGCGAAGACGCGAATCCAATTCATCTGCCAGAACTGCGGCGCGGTGCATGCGCGCTGGGCCGGCAAATGCGACGAATGCGGCGAGTGGAACACGCTTGTCGAGGAAGGCACGTCCGGCGGCATCGGCAGCGGGCCCGGCCGGGTCTCGGCGCGCAAGGGCCGCGCGGTGGCGCTGACGTCGCTCTCCGGCGAGATCGAGGATGCGCCGCGCATCCAGTCCGGCATCGGCGAACTCGACCGGGTGACCGGCGGCGGCTTCGTGCGCGGCTCGGCGCTGCTCGTCGGCGGCGATCCGGGCATCGGCAAATCCACCCTGCTGACCCAGGCAGCGGCCGCATTGGCCCGCAAGGGGCACCGGGTCGTCTATGTCTCCGGCGAAGAGGCGGTGGCGCAGATCCGCCTGCGGGCGCAGCGCCTGCATGCGGCCGACACGGATGTGCAGCTGGCGGCCGAAACCAATGTCGAGGACATATTGGCGACCATTGCCGACGCCAGGCGGCCCGACCTCATCATCATCGATTCCATCCAGACGCTGTGGACCGACGGGGCGGATTCCGCGCCGGGCACAGTGACGCAGGTGCGCGCCGGCGCCCAGGCGATGATCCGCTATGCCAAGCAGACCGGCGCGGCGGTGGTCCTCGTCGGCCACGTCACCAAGGAAGGCCAGATCGCCGGGCCGCGCGTCGTCGAGCACATGGTCGATGCGGTGCTCTATTTCGAGGGCGAAGGCGGCCATCATTACCGCATCCTGCGCACGGTGAAGAACAGGTTCGGGCCGACGGACGAAATCGGCGTCTTCGAAATGTCGGACAAGGGCCTGCGCGAAGTCGCCAATCCATCGGAGCTTTTCCTCGGCGAGCGCAACGACAAATCGCCGGGCGCCGCCGTTTTCGCCGGCATGGAGGGAACGCGGCCCATCCTCGTCGAGATCCAGGCGCTGGTCGCTCCCTCGACGCTCGGCACGCCGCGCCGCGCCGTCGTCGGCTGGGACGGCAACCGGCTTTCGATGATCCTGGCGGTGCTCGAAGCCCATTGCGGCGTGCGCTTCGGCCAGCACGACGTCTACCTGAACGTGGCCGGCGGCTACCGCATCAGCGAGCCCGCGGCCGATCTTGCCGTTGCATCGGCGCTTGTTTCGTCGATTGCCGGTATTGCCCTTCCCGCCGATTGCGTCTATTTCGGCGAAGTGAGTCTGTCCGGTGCGGTTCGCCCCGTTGCGCATGCTGTCCAGCGACTCAAGGAGGCGGAAAAGCTCGGCTTCAAGCAGGCGGTTCTGCCCAAGGGAAGCAATGATGTTGCGAAGAACGGCAATGCGCAGCTGACCGAGACCGCTTCTCTTCCGGACCTTGTCGCGCGGATCGCCGCCTCGGGACCGGGAAAAAGACAACGCGACGACTGACTGGCCCCGGTGCCGGTCCGATTTGAACTTTGGGGGATTGAAACAAATGCCGATAACGTTGCTGGACGGAATTCTGCTGGGCATCACCCTCGTTTCCGCGGTGCTCGCAATGGTGCGGGGCTTCTCGCGCGAGGTCCTGTCGGTGGTCTCGTGGGCCGCCGCGGCCATCGCCGCCTATGTGTTCTTCAGGCCGGTAGTGCCGTTCCTGACGCCCTATATCAGCAATGAGACCATCGCCCAGATCGCGGCGGCGGCGCTCGTCTTCATCGTGACGCTCATCATCGTTTCCATCATCACCATGAAGATCGCCGATTTCATCATCGACAGCCGCATCGGCGCGCTGGACCGCACGCTCGGCTTTCTCTTCGGGGCGGCGCGCGGCATCCTGCTCGTCGTCGTGGCCATGCTGTTCTTCAACTGGCTGGTCACGGACAACCAGCCGGCATGGGTGGCGGAGGCAAAATCCAAGCCGATGATCGATTCGCTCGGCGCCAAGCTGGTGGCGCTGCTGCCGGAGGATCCGGAAGCGACGATCCAGCGGCTGAAGCCCGGCGCGGCGACGGATGCGGCGCCCGATAGCACCACCGAGCCGGAGCCGAAGGAAGACATTCCGCCGGAAGGTGCGACAAACCAGTAACTTGGTCTTTTCGTGGAAAGACCCCATATAGTGTGGCATAATAGCAAACAGACACAATTGACTCTGCGGCGAAAGGCTGGCGGCGATGACCGACATTTCACGTGACGACAATCAATTGATGTCCCTGGATGACGACACACTGCACGAAGAGTGCGGTGTGTTTGGCATTTTGGGGCATCCCGATGCGGCAACGCTGACGGCCCTCGGCCTTCACGCGCTGCAGCATCGCGGACAGGAGGCGGCCGGCATCGTCTCCTATGATGGCCGTCAGTTCTGCTCGGAACGCCGCATGGGCCTCGTCGGCGACCATTACACCAATCCGGCGACGCTGGCGCAGCTGCCGGGCAACATGGCGATCGGCCATGTGCGCTATTCGACCACCGGCGACACGGTGCTGCGCAATGTGCAGCCGCTGCTGGCGGAGCTCGAAGTCGGCGGCATCGCCATCGCCCATAACGGCAATTTCACCAATGGATTGACGCTGCGCCGGCAATTGATCGCCGATGGCGCCATCTGCCAGTCCAATTCCGATACGGAAGTGGTGCTGCATCTCATCGCCCGCTCGCGCCAGGCCTCGTCCAGCGATCGTTTCATCGATGCGATCCGGCAGATGGAGGGCGGCTATGCCATGCTCGCCCTCACCCGCACCAAGCTGATCGCCGCGCGCGATCCGATCGGCATTCGTCCGCTGGTCATGGGCGATCTCGACGGCAAGCCGATCTTCGCCTCCGAGACCTGCGCGCTGGATATAATCGGCGCCAAGTTCGTTCGCGACATCGAGAATGGCGAAGTCGTCGTCTGCGAAATCCAGCCGGATGGCTCGATCAGCATCGACACCTACAAGCCGCAAAATCCGCGGCGCGAGCGGCTGTGCCTGTTCGAATATGTCTATTTCGCCCGTCCCGACTCCGTCGTCGGCGGCCGCAACGTCTATGCGGCGCGCAAGAACATGGGCAAGATCCTCGCCAACGAGGCGCCGCTGGAAGCGGATGTGGTCGTGCCTGTTCCCGATGGCGGAACGCCGGCGGCCATCGGCTTTGCCCAGGCGAGCGGCATTCCCTTCGAGCTCGGCATCATCCGCAACCATTATGTCGGGCGCACCTTCATCGAGCCGACGCAATCGATCCGCGCCTTCGGCGTCAAGCTGAAACATTCGGCCAATCGTGCGGTGATCGAGGGCAAGCGCGTGGTGCTGGTCGACGATTCCATCGTGCGCGGCACGACTTCGGTCAAGATCGTGCAGATGATCCGCGATGCGGGCGCGCGCGAAGTGCATATCCGCGTCGCAAGCCCGATGATCTACCATCCGGATTTCTACGGCATCGATACGCCGGACGCCGACAAGCTGCTGGCCAATCAATATGCCGACCTCCAGTCGATGTGCGACTATATCGGCGCCGATTCCCTCGCCTTCCTTTCGATCGACGGTCTCTACAGGGCGGTCAGCGGCGAGCCGCGCGATGCGGCAAACCCGCTCTTCACCGACCATTATTTCACCGGCGATTACCCCACCCGCCTCCTGGACAAGGACGGCGCCAGCAATGTGCGCCAGTTCTCGCTTCTCGCAAACAAGGGTTGAGTACGGCATAATGATCTCTGACGGCAGTTTCCGCCTGGATGGCAAGCTTGCGCTTGTCACCGGGGCATCCCGTGGCATCGGCTATTTCCTGGCGAAGGACCTTGCGGCGCGCGGCGCCCACGTCATCGCCGTCGCCCGCACGGTCGGCGGCCTCGAAGAGCTCGACGACGAGATCCAGTCCGCCGGCGGTTCGGCGACGCTGGTGCCGCTCGACGTCACCGACCTGCCCGCCATCGACAGGCTGGGCGGCTCGATCCATGAGCGCTGGGGCAAGCTCGACATCATGATCGCCAATGCCGGCGTCCTCGGCACCATCTCGCCGATCGGCCATATCGAGGCGAAAGTCTTCGAGAAGGTCATGTCGGTCAATGTGAACAGCGTCTGGCGCCTCATCCGCACCACCGATCCCCTGCTCCGCCAGTCGGAAGCCGGCCGCGCCATGGTGCTGTCGTCGAGCGTCGCCCATTCGGCGCGCGCCTTCTGGGCCGCCTACGCCGCCTCCAAGGCCGCCATCGAGGTTCTGGCGCGCAGCTGGGCCGAAGAGAGCAAACAGACGCGCCTGCGGGTGAACTCCGTCGATCCCGGCGGCACGCGCACCGCCATGCGCGCCCAGGCGTTTCCGGGCGAAGACCCCGACACGCTGCCGACCGCAGCCGAGGTGGCGGCGAAGATCGCCCTGCTTTGCGACCCGCGCATCGACGATGCGGGCAAGCTCTACAATGTGCGCCAGGGCAAGCTGCTGGACTATAACGAGCCGGGCTGAGTTCGCCTTCCTCATGGTGGGTTTGTCTCTCAAGCTGAGCCTACACCCCTCATGCTGCCTCCTCATGCAGAGCTCCACCACCCTCATGCCGAGCCTGTCGAAGCACGCACTGTATTGATGCAGCTCCCTAAAAAGGGATTGCACGAACGTTGCTGCGTCCTTCGACAAGCTCAGGATGAGGGAAATTGGATTGATTGCAGGAAGGTTGGGAGCTGAAGTTTGAAACCTCTCCGAACTACCGCCCTGCCACCTCGCTCATGCTGAGCTCCGTCTCTCTCATGCAGAGCTCCATCACCCTCATGCTGAGCCTGTCGAAGCACGCACTATCTTGATGCGATCAAAAAAAGGCTTGCACGAACGTTGCTGGGCCCTTCGACAAGCTCAGGATGAGGGAAATTGGATTGATTGCAGGAAGGTTGGGAGCTGAACGCCGTCGTCAGGAAACCGTGTCGGTGCCGGGGGCGTCCTTTGCCGCGAGCGCGGCGGCGTCCGCCGCCTCGTAGCGCCGCCAGGCCCTGTAGCTCAGCGGCAGCAGCAGGAAGAAGGCGATCGTCGTCAGGGTCAGCGTTTCCCAGGTATAGCTCATCAGGAAGGCGACATAGCCGACGATGAAGAGGAATGTCGGCATCACCCATTCCGAGCGCAGCCGCAGGCTGGCGGACTTGCCGCTATAGACCGGCAGGCGGCTGATCATCAGCACGGCCACCAGCACCGTATAGGCGGCGGCGGCAAAGGCGATGCTGCGCGTCGGCGCCATGCCGAGAAAGCCGAGATAGACCGGCAGCATCACCAGCAGCGCGCCGGCAGGCGCCGGAACGCCGGTGAAGAAATTGCCCTGCCAGACGGGCTTGTCGGTGACGTCGAGCATGACGTTGAACCTTGCCAGGCGCAGGCAGCAGGCGATGCAGTAGAGCAGCGCCGCGATCCAGCCGAAGGACCGCGCCTGGTCGAGCATATAGGCGTAGAGGACCAGCGCGGGAGCGACGCCGAAATTGACGATGTCGGCGAGCGAATCCATCTGCGCGCCGAATTTCGACGAGCCCTTCATCATTCTGGCGATGCGCCCGTCGACGCCGTCGAGAAATGCCGCAAGCAGCACCATGGAGACGGCGAGCTCGAAACGGTTCTCGAAGGCCAGCCTGATGCCCGTCAGCCCGGCGCAGATCGCCAATACGGTGATGACGTTCGGCAGCAGGTAGCGCATGGGGATGCGCGTGCGGGCCCTTCGCCGCTTTTCGCCGAAGAGCGGATCGCTTTCCGTGTCGTTGCCGGGCTTTGCCATAACCACCGCCTCAGCTTACCCGCACGAGCGGCGCATTCGGCGTGCCGCCGAATTCGGCGATCACGGATTCGCCGCCGACGGCCGTCTGGCCAACGGCAACGCGCGGCGAAAAGCCTTCCGGCAGGTAGACGTCGAGGCGCGAGCCGAACCGGATGAGGCCGAAGCGCTCGCCGACCGACAGCGCGATATCCTCATCGACCCAGCAGACGATGCGCCGTGCGACGAGCCCGGCGATCTGCACCACGGCGATGGTGCCATGGGGACTGTCGATGACGAGGCCGTTGCGCTCGTTCTCGGAGCTTGCCTTGTCGAGATCGGCATTGAGGAACTTGCCCGGCCTGTGGACGATGGTCGTCACGCGCCCGCGCACCGGGGCGCGGTTGATATGGCAGGAAAACACGTTCATGAACACGGAAATACGCGTCATCTCGCCCTCGCCGAGCCCAAGCTCGCGCGGCGGGATGGCCGGACCGACAGCGGAGACGACGCCATCGGCCGGGCTGATGACGAATTTGTCGTCGGTCGGCGTGACGCGCTGCGGATCGCGGTAGAAATAGGTGCACCAGGCGGTGAGGATCAGCCCGATCCAGAACAGCGGCCCCCAGAAATAACCGAGGACCAGCGTCGCGGCGGCAAAGCCGGCAATGAACGGATAGCCTTCGCGGTGGATCGGCACAAAAGTGTTACGGATGGTGTCGATTAGGGTCATGCAGTTCTTCCCGGTTGCGAAGCATCCATGTCGTGGAACGGCCAGCGTTTTTCAACAGGTCGCGCGTTCTTATCGGAGAATGCCGCCTCTAGCAAACCATTCACGCCGGCATTGCCGGCTTTCCACGGACAACGACACCGAGATCGTCTTGTTCCTGCACGCGGCGCAGACGCTCCTCCGCCTCCGTCGCCTCGCGCTGGCGGTTCCACATGGAAGCATAGAGCCCCTTGCTCCTCAGGAGCTTCGCATGGGTGCCGCGCTCGGCGATCACGCCGTCCTTGAGGACGATGATCTCGTCGGCGCCGATGATGGTCGACAGCCGGTGCGCGATGACGAGCGTGGTGCGGTCGCGGCTGACGAGATCGAGAGCCGCCTGGATCTCGTGCTCGGTGGCGCTGTCCAGCGCCGACGTCGCCTCGTCGAGGATGAGGATGGGCGGCGCCTTGAGGATGGTCCGCGCGATGGCGACGCGCTGCTTCTCGCCGCCTGAAAGCTTCAGGCCGCGTTCGCCGACCATGGACTGATAGCCCTCCGGCAGCGTCTCGATGAAACCCGATATCTGCGCGAGTTCGGCGGCATTGCGGATTTCGTCCTCGGTGGCGCTGACGCGGCCATAGCGGATGTTGTAGGCGATGCTGTCGTTGAACAGCACCGTATCCTGCGGCACCATGCCGATGGCGGCGCGCAGGCTCTCCTGCGTGACGTCGCGAATGTCCTGGCCGTCGACGCTGATCGACCCGCCCTGGATGTCGTAGAAGCGGAACAGCAGGCGCGACAGCGTCGATTTGCCGGCGCCGGACGGGCCGACGATGGCGACGGTCTTGCCGGCGGGCACGTCGAAGGTCACGCCCTTGAGGATCGGGCGCTTCTCGTCATAGGCGAAGCGCACATCGTCGAAGCGCACGGCGCCGCGGGCGATCGCCAGCGGTTTCGCATCCGGCTTGTCCTCGACCTCCTGCCTCACATCGAGCAGGTCGAACATCTGTTCGATGTCGGTCAGCCCCTGGCGCACCTCGCGATAGATGAAGCCGATGAAATTGAGCGGAATGGAAAGCTGCATCAACATGGCGTTGATGAAGACGAAATCGCCGATCGTCTGCGTTCCGGCGAGGACCTCCCTGCCCGACATGATCATCATGACCGCCATGCCCGCGCCGAAGATCACCGCCTGGCCGAAGTTCAGCCAGCCGAGCGATGTCCATATGCGCGTCGCGGAAATCTCGTAGCGCGCCATGGCGCTGTCGAAGCGCCTGGCTTCCATCGCCTCATTGCCGAAATATTTCACCGTCTCGAAGTTCAGCAGCGAGTCGATTGCCTTGGAATTGGCGTCGGTATCGGATTCGTTCATGTCGCGGCGGATGCCGATGCGCCAGTCGCTGGCGCGGACGGTGAACCATGTATAGAGCCAGACCGTCACGACCACGACCGCCACATAGGTCCAGCCATAGGTGACGGCGAAGATGATGGCGGTGAGGAGGAATTCGATCACCGTCGGCGCCGTGTTGAGGATCGTAAAGCGCACGATCGTCTCGATGCCCTTGGTGCCGCGCTCGATGATGCGCGACAGGCCGCCGGTGCGCCGCTCCACATGGAAGCGCAGCGACAGCTGGTGCATGTGGACGAAGGTCCTGTAGGCGAGCTTGCGCACCGCATATTGCCCGACGCGGGCAAACAGCGCATCGCGCAGCTGGTTCAGGCCCGCCTGGACGATACGCGCGACATTGTAGGCGGCGATCAGCATGAGCGGGCCGACGAACAATACCGGCACCATCTCGGAAGCCTCGAACTTGCCGTTCAGCGCGTCGGTGGCCCATTTGAAGAAATAGGGAACGAGGATCAGGACAATCTTGGAGACGACGAGATAGACCGAGGCCCAGACCACCCGCATCTGCAGGTCGGGACGCTCCTGCGGCCACATATAGGGCCATAGGTTGCGGATCGTCTGGAGTGTCTTTCCAGACTCGGCGGATACGGTTTTCTCAGGCACTATCGATCCTCAAGGACTTGTATGCGTTCGATGGCGGGCCGCGCCGCATGGGCTACTGGCGACGATGAACGGCTGCAGCAGAGTTCGGCCATGCCGGCCACGGCGGCTGCCGCATCGGCAAAGGTTTCCGGGCGCAGGCTGTACCAGGAACATTGGCCGGACTGCTGGAGCTGGACCAGCCCGGCCTCCATCAGCACCTTCAGATGCTGCGATACGGTGGATTGCGCCAGGTCGAGCCCGGCAACGATATCCTTGCAGCAGGAGGAATCCTGGCAGGAAAGCTGGCGGATGATGTTGAGGCGGGCAGGATGCGCCAGCGCAGCCAGGAGCCGCGCCATATTGCGATCCGCTTCATGTTGGTCGTGCCGGGGACATTGCATCGTCCATCGGCGATAAACGATTAATCCGCCGAACACAAGCTGGACGGGAAAAATATGCTGCCCGCGACCGCGATTGCGACCGATCGTTCCGCTTTTCCCTGCCCCAGCGCCAATTATTGCGTCTGCGTGGCCTTTTCCGGCAGGTTGAACACCTGCCCGGGATAGATCATGTCCGGATTGCGGATCTGTTCCTTGTTGGCAAGGTAGATCGTCGTATAGCGCATGCCCTCGCCATAGGTGCGGCGCGAGATCCGCCAGAGATTGTCGCCGCGGCGGATGATGACCGAGCCATCGACAGGGCGTAGCGGCGCGCCGGCATCGGCGGCGGCCTGAGCATCGCCCGCGGCGGCTGCCGGTTGTTCGCCGGTGGCCGGCGTCGGCGCAACGGCCGATACCCGGTCGCCCGCATCGCGGCGGAAGGGCACGGCGGCCCGCGCGACGACGGTGACGCCATCCTTGGCCAGCATGTCGGCGCGAATGATGTAATCGCCGACCTCCAGCTCCCGTACCGTCTGCACCAGGAAGCGGCCTTCCTGGGTTGCGGCGGTGGAGCCGAGCACATCGCTATTGGCATAGACCTTGACGGTCGCGCCCGGCTCGGCATTGCCGGCGACGAAGATCTTGTTGCCCTCGATCTCGACGGCTTCGACCGATATGCGCGCCTTGACCGCTGCCGGCGGCGCGGGCTGCTCGCCCTTGGCGGTGCTTGCCACCACGGTTTCGGCGGCGGGCTTCTCCTTTGCCTGCGGCTTGGTGATCATGCGGCTCGGCTGGCCCGACTGCTCGACGAGCGCCAGCACCTGGCCGGATTCACTTTCCGGAACGGAGACGATGGCGGTTTCCACCGAGGTCATGGCCGTGCCGTCGGCACCGGTCGAACGCAGCACGAGCTGGTAGTCGCCCGGCTCCAGCGGCTCGTCCAGCGCGATGACGAAATCGCCATTGGCGGAGGATTTTGTGGTGCCGATGACTTCGCCCTTCAGCAGGAGATCGACGGTCGCATCTTTGCCCGCCCTGCCGGCGATGACGATGGAGCCATTGGGTTCGACGCGCAATATGTCGAAGGTCGGCGCCCCCGGCGTTGCCGCCTGATTGGTTGCGGCTGGCTCGCCGGATGCCGGAGCCTGGGCCGGCGTCTGGGTCGATGTCTGGGCGCCCTCTGCTGCCGGTGCGGCAGGCGGCGTCTTCGCAACTGCCGCCGCGGAGGGCTTCTCCGGCGCCGGCTGCGATGCGACCGAGGCCGGCTGCGGCTGCGTGTTCGTTCCGGGCAGGTAGCCCGAATAGACGGCGACGAGACCCGCAGCAACAACTGCGCCAAATCCCCACAACAAATATCGACTGCTGGCCATGTTATTTCCGTTCATTGTTGTTCTTGCTCTTGAGCGGTTGTCCCCATCCGGTCGCGGGGGTCCGCCAAATCCCCATTTCGCGACTATGCCGCCTAAGCAGCAATTCCCCACTTCCTTATGAATTGCTCTAGCGCCTTTTGCGCCGAGCTACAAGAAAACGGTTCAAAATTGCCTCGAATTCGAGGCATTTGCGGCCAATAAATTCGATTTAATCACTGTTTAGTCACTGGCCCGTCATCGACAGAGAAGCTCTCTCCACGCTTGCCCCTTATCGCTCTTGACCTTTGGCCGCGCAGGAGGCACGAGTGAGCCATGAGCAAGATTCGATCCATTTGCGTATATTGCGGCTCTTCCCCGGGCCGCGATCCGATCTATAAACTCGCGGGCCGGACGCTCGGCAAATCGATTGCCGATCATGGGCTGGAACTCGTCTATGGCGGCGGCACCAAAGGCATCATGGGCGCGGTCGCCGAGGGCGTCATGTCGGCCGGCGGCAAGGTCACCGGCATCATCCCGGAATTCCTGATGAACAAGGAAGCGACCGAGCAGGCGCTGGGGCAGCTTTCGGAACTCATCGTCACCGAGGACATGCACCAGCGCAAGCACAAGATGTTCGAGCGGTCGGACGCCTTCGTCACCCTGCCGGGCGGCATCGGCACCGTCGAGGAAATCGTCGAGATCATGACCTGGGCGCAGCTCGGGCGGCACCGCAAGCCGATGGTCTTCGCCAATATCAACGGCTTCTGGAATCCCATGCTGGCGCTGATCGACCACATGAAGTCGGAAGGCTTCGTGCATACGTCACATTTGGTCAATCCGCTCGTGGTAGACGAGGCGGAAAATATCGTCCCTGCCATTCTCAAGGCTGCCAAGGGTGGCGACCGCGAGGGCAAGGAAGAGATTATCGAACGCATGTAAACCCGAAGGGATCAGGATGATGATGCCGCTCGATCCTGACCCCGCCTCGCCTCTCGGTGATTTCGCCGTCGTGCATGATTTCGATGCGCAGGGGCAACTGGCCGGCAAGAGCGGCGATGCCGTGCTCTGGTCCTGGCGCAATTATACGCTCGTCGATGCGCGCGCCCGCCGCAACCTCCAGTCGGATGAGAGCCTGCCTGCAACCATCAGGGACGCGCTGCTCTCGCCCGGCGACCAATTTCAGATCAGCTATGATGAAGGCTGGATGTTCGGCGAATTGCCCGATCTCCAGCACGAGCATTATGGCGATCCGCGCGAACTCGGCTATTTCCGCTTCGCCTTCAACGGCACGCAGTTCCTCAGCGGCAGGAAACATCCGCTCCAGGCCGTCGACGACACCAAGCGCGCGATCCAGACCGGCAAGCTGAAACCGGCGCGCCCGCTGGAACTCTTCAATGCCATATTCCGCCGCTTTCTCGACCTGCTCAGGATCGAGATCACCAGCCTGTCGGCAACGCTCGATTCCATCGAGGATCGCATCGTCGGCGAGAACTGGCAGGGCGAGCGCGAACGGCTGGTGCCGGTGCGGCGCCAGATCGTGGTGTTCCACCGCTATCTGTCCGCGGCGACCGCGCTTTTCCGCGATATCGACCATGCGGACCGGCGCTCGTTTCCCGAGGATATCGACGATCTGATCGAGGACCTGTCACGCCGGGCGGTGACGCTGCATGGCGAGGGCGAACAATTGCAGCGGCGGGCACGCCTGCTGCAGGACGAGCTTCTGGCCAAGATGACGGACCGGTCGAACAGGCTGCTCTATATCCTGTCGGTGATGACGGCGGTCCTGTTGCCGACCACCGTCATCAGCGGCCTGTTCGGCATGAATACCGGCGGCCTGCCCTTCGCGGAAAGCAGCCGGGGCTTTGCCATCGTCTCCTTCGTGGCGCTGGCGGTCTCGCTCTTCGTGTTTCTCGCGGTTCGCAAGATCGGCGGGTCGGGCCGCTAGGCGACGCTGCGGGCGCGGCGCGATTCCCGCAGCATCGACCAGGTATAGATCGCAAGCGCCGTCCAGATGAGCGCGAAGGCGATGAACTGCATCTGCGAGAACGGCTCGCCGAAGATGAAGATCGCCGTGAGGAAGACGATCGTCGGCGCGATATACTGCATCAGCCCGATCGTCGTATAGCGCAGCAGCTTGGCGCCGAAGGCATAGAGGATCAGCGGCACGGCCGTCGCCGGCCCGGCAAAGAGCAGCAGCCCGATATCATCGGCGCCGCCATTGACGAAATGGCTGCTGCCCTCGGAGATGGTCCAGGCGACATAGGCCAGCGAGGGAATCGACAGGATGAGCACTTCGAGCATGAAGCCCTGCGCCGGCCCGATCGGCAGCGTCTTGCGGAAGAAGCCGTAGAAGCCGAAGCTGAACGCCAGCACCAGCGATATCCATGGCAGGCCGCCCGACGAAACCGTCAGCAGCAGCACGGCGCATGCGGCGAGCGCAACGGCCACCATCTGCGGGCGCGACAGCTTTTCCGACAGGAACACCGCGCCCAGCACGACATTGACCAGCGGGTTGATGTAATAGCCGAGCGCCGTGTCGATGGCATGGCCGCTGGCGATGGCCCAGACATAGGTGCCCCAGTTCAGGGTGATCAGCATCGCCGTCAGGGTCGCCATCAGCAGCATGCGCGGCGTCGTCAGGGCGACCTTCAGATCGCCGAACAGGCCGAGGCACCAGAGCAGGATCGCGGCGATCGGCACCGACCAGATGATGCGATGCGCCACCACTTCGAGCGCCGGCATATAGGCGACGAGCTTGAGATAAAGCGGCAATATCCCCCACAGGAGATAGGCCGAAAGGGCAAAGAAGAAGCCTTTCCTGGCGTCGGACATGCCTAGCGGCACAGCGGGCGGCACGGCAGGCGGCACAGCAGGCGGCATGGTGGGATTCATATTGGCTTGCTCAGTCATGGCGCATTCCTGAAACTCATGTCCCTCCGACGAAGCCGCCAGCGTTCGGTGTGGCGCGCCAATACTGAAAGCATGGCCCGGGACATCCTCTCCGGCTGGTCCTGACCTAGACCCGCGCCCGTGCAACGTCCATTGAATTCGCCTGATTCATCCATCAAGCGCTTTGATGTTTAGGAATAAAGGCGAAAACTGCTCATTCTGCGGCGATCTTGCCGGCAAGTTCGCGGTTTTTCATCAATTTGTAGACGATGGAGTCCATCAGCGCCTGGAATGACGCATCGATGATATTGTCGGAAACGCCCACCGTCCACCAGCGTATGCCGGTGGAATCCGTCGACTCGATGAGCACGCGCGTGATGGCTTCCGTGCCGCCATTGAGGATGCGGACCTTGAAATCGGCCAGCACGAGATCCTGTATCTCGCTCTGGTAGCGGCCCATATCCTTGCGCAGGGCGAGATCGAGCGCGTTGACCGGGCCATGGCCCTCGGCGACCGACATGCGCATCTCGCCATCGACTTCCATGCGCACCACCGCTTCGGAAACCGTCTTGATATTGCCATTGGCATCGAAGCGGCGCTCGACCATGCAGCGGAACGAATCGACCTTGAAGAATTCCGGCACGCTGCCGAGCGTGCGCCGCGCAAGGAGCTCGAAACTCGCATCGGCGCCCTCATAGGCATAGCCTTCCGCCTCGTGCTCCTTGACGAGGGCGATCAGCGTATCGAGCCGCGGATCGGCCTTGGAAACGGCAATGCCGCGACGCTCCAGCTCGTTGATGAAATTCGACTTGCCGCCCTGGTCGGAGACCATGACCTTGCGCCGGTTCCCGACAGTTTCCGGCGGAACATGCTCATAGGTCGCCGGCTCCTTGATCAGCGCCGAGGCGTGGATTCCCGCCTTGGTGGCGAAGGCCGAGCTGCCGACATAGGCGCCCTGCATGTCGGGCGCGCGGTTGAGCAGCTCGTCGAAACTGCGCGACAGGCGCGACAGGCCCTGCAGCTTATCCCGGCTGATGCCGAGTTCGAAACGGTCCGACCATAGCGGCTTCAGCATGAGGGTCGGTATCAGCGTGATGAGATTGGCATTGCCGCAGCGCTCGCCGATGCCGTTCAGCGTCCCCTGGATATGGCGCACGCCCGCTTCCACCGCGGCCAGTGAATTGGCGACCGCCTGTTCCGTATCATTATGGGCATGGATGCCGAGATGATCGCCGGGGATGACGGCCGTCACCGCGCGGACGATGGCGCCGATCTCCGTCGGCTGGGTGCCGCCATTGGTGTCGCAGAGCACCACCCAGCGCGCCCCGGCATCGTGGGCCGCCCTGGCGCAGGCCAGCGCATAATTCGGATTGGCCTTGTAGCCATCGAAGAAATGCTCGCAATCGACGATCGCTTCCTTGCCGGCCTCGACGGCCGCGCGCACCGATGCGGCGATGGATTCGAGATTCTCCTCATTGGTGCAGCCGAGCGCGACACGCACGTGATAATCCCAGCTCTTGCCGACGAAGCAGACCGTATCGGCGGACGAGGCCAGCAGCGCCGCCAGACCCGGATCGTTGGAGGCCGAGATGCCGGCGCGCTTGGTCATGCCGAATGCGGCGAATTTCGCCCGCTGCGTCCGCTTCTCCGCGAAAAACGCCGTATCGGTCGGATTGGCGCCGGGATAGCCGCCCTCGACATAGTCCAGGCCGAATTCGTCCAGCATGGCGGCGATGACCTTCTTGTCCTCGACCGAGAAGTCGATGCCCGGCGTCTGCTGGCCGTCACGCAAGGTCGTGTCGAAAAGATAGATGCGTTCCCTTGTCACTTCGTCGCTCCGCCGATTGGCCATTGGTCGGTATCATGGTCCGGGTGCTGGTAGGAGATCATCGTCTTTACAAAAGCCTCCGCTGCCGGATCGCCCTCCGTCGAGAATGCCGGCAAGCCGGCGAGATCGTCCATATAGGGCAGTTTGCCTTCGATGCCCCATTGCACCGTGGGCGCGAGTTCTTCCGGATGGTCGAAGGCGCCGATCGTGATCGCCAGGCCGTCGGGCGCCTCATAGGTCAGGGGCGTGCCGCAATCGGCGCAGAAGCCGCGTTGCACGTGATTGGACGAGCGAAAACGCTTCGGCTCGCCGCGCGTCCAGCGGAAATCGGCGCCGCGCACCGAGGCGTAGGGCGCGATGAAATTGCCGAGCGCCTTCTGGCACATGCGGCAATGGCAGATCGACGCGTCGGCGAGGCGGCCCTCGACGCGAAACCTGATGGCGCCGCATTGGCATCCGCCCGTATAGATGGGCTTGTTGTCGAGGCTCATGGCAGCCACCCTCCCGGTTTCCTGTCCTGCTCCCCTCCGATGTTACAGCAGTTGGAGCCGTTCGGCACGCTTTGCGACCCGGTCACCGCTTCACCTCCCAGCTGGTGACGCGCGCGCCCGTCGCCGGGTCCTTGCCGTCCTTCAGCTGAATCCCCTTCGCCGCCAGCTCGTCGCGCAACGCGTCGGCAGCGGCAAAGTCCCTGGCGCCGAGCAATTGCAGACGCTGCTGCACCTTTGCCTCGACCTCCGCATGCAGATCGTCGGAAATCGCGGCGGTTTCGCCAAGATCGACGCCGATCAGCGCGAAAGCGGCCCGGTAGGCGCCCGGATCGAGCTCGCGCGACTTCCGCGCCACGGCAAGCCAGTTGATCAGCCCCGGCGTCGCCAGATCGTCCCTGAGATAGTCGATCGCCGCTTCCGGCACCGCTCCCGGCGTCGCCGACCCGGCATATTCGCGCGCCTTGGCCAGGATGTTCTCGGCTTCCTCAAGCCGCTTGAGGCTGAAATCGATGGGCTCGCGATAATTCGTCATCAGCATGGCGAGGCGCAGCACCTCGCCCGGCCAGCGCCGGCCGCCAAAGGTCTCGGTCGCAAGGAGCTCATGGATGGTGACGAAATTGCCGAGGCTCTTCGACATCTTCTGGCCCTCGACCTGAAGAAACCCATTGTGCATCCACACATTCGCCATGCGCTGCGTGCCGAGGGCGCAGCATGTCTGCGCAATCTCGTTCTCGTGGTGCGGAAAGACCAGATCGATGCCGCCGCCATGGATGTCGAAAACATTCTTCTGCGGATCGTCGCATTGCAGCCCGCCGCCGAAGGGCACGAGCAGCTTTGCCAGCGCCATGGCGGAGCATTCTATATGCCAGCCCGGACGCCCGCGCCCTTCGATGCCGGCCGGCGACGGCCAGCCCGGTTCCTCGTCGCTGGACGGCTTCCACAGGACGAAATCCATCTCGTCGCGCTTGTAGGAGGCCACATCGACGCGGGCCCCGGCGAGAAGGTCCTCCGAGGACCGGCGCGAAAGCAGGCCGTAGCGCGGGCCCCTCGCCGCATTCATGGCGGAGGGCGAGAACAGGACGTGCCCATCCGCCACATAGGCAATGCCGCGCTCGACCAGCCTGTCGATGAGCGCCGTCATCTCGGCGATGTGCTCGGTCGCCCGCGGCTGCTGCGTCGGCGGCAGATTGCCCAGCGCCGCGACATCCGCCTGGAACTGCGCGTCGGTGATCTCCGTCACGCGGCGGATCGCCTCGTTCAGCGGCAGGTCGGGATATTCGCTCGCCGCCCGCGCATTGATCTTGTCGTCGACGTCGGTGATGTTGCGCACATAGGTGACATTGCTTTCGCCATAGAGGTGGCACAGCAGCCGGAACAGCACGTCGAACACGATGACGGGCCGCGCATTGCCGATATGCGCATAGTCATAGACCGTCGGGCCGCAGACATACATGCGCACATTCCTCGCATCGACGGGTTCGAAAACCTCCGTCGAACGGGTCAACGTATTGTAGAGGCTGAGAGGTTGGGACATGGCGCGTTCAAATTCCGTGAGTGACGAAAGGATTGCAGGTCTCTGACCGGCTTATTCGCATCTGGGCTGAAATTTGAGATGAAAACGGCCGGGCCAGCGAAAGCTAGCGAATAATGGTCCGACAGGTAATAATCGTGACAGGCGACGTTTTCATGCGAACCTTATGAAGGAGGCGATGATCGGCGTCAAGTGGAGCGAAACCCGCAAGTGTTGCATTTTTGCCAGGGGTCGCATGGTTAATCCAAATTAACCGGAAAGCCCAAAATCCTCCAGGAAAGTGCCTTGTTTCCGGCCAAATTGAACGGGAATCTTCCAGCCGTGACGAAAAGGGGGAATAGGCCCCGGTTTAGAAGGACCAGACCCATGAAACCTGTACTGCAAAGCACGACGGCGCGGGAAACGGCGCGAGCCGATTATCTCGCCTCTCATTACGGAGCCATCGGACCGGCAGCGGTCCGCGCCGCCATAGCCGCGATGGTCCGCAAGCGCCCGACCCTGAAGCTGGCGTCAATTGTTCAGGAAACGGACTAGCAGGCTCAAGGCGATGCCGGCCATGACGAGGCCGATCAGCACATCAAGGACGCGCCAGGCCGATGGCTTGGCGAAGACGGGCTGCAGCAGGCGGGCGCCGTAGCCGAGCCCGAAGAACCATACGAATGACGACACTGCCGCGCCAAGGCCATAGGCCGCGCGGTTGGCGCCTTCGAAGCGCGCGGACAATCCGCCCAGAAGCACCACCGTATCCAGATAGACATGCGGATTGAGGAAGGTCAGCGCCAGGACGGTGGCGACTGCCGCCTTCAGCGTGCCGCCGCCATTCCTGGCCGCCTGCATGGCTTCCGGGTGCAAGGCGCGGCGGAAGGCGACTGATGCGTACCAGAACAGGAAGATGGCGCCGCCGAGCGTCACCACCGAGATGAGCGTCGGCGATTGCGCGATCAGCGTGCCGAGACCGGCAACGCCGGCGGCGATGAGCACGGCATCGGACAGGGCGCAGATGAGGCAGAGCACGAAGACGTGCTCGCGCAGCAGGCCCTGCCTGAGAATGAAGGCATTCTGCGCGCCAATGGCGATGATCAGCGAAGCGCCGAGCAGAAATCCGGAAAGTGCGGCTGAAAACATTCTATGGATTGTCCTGGTTCGTGGCCGGGCGGCCAGTCAGAAGAGCTTCAATTGATCGTCGTTGGCAGGCGCCTCGCCGCGCGCTGGCTTGCGCGGCTCAGGCAGTATCGCTTCGGCCCGCTCCTGTATGTCGGGGCCGGTATTGGCGACCTTGTTCACCTTGTCCGAAACCGGGATGGCTTCGAAGAAATCCGCCTGTGCCGGCTTCAGAAGGTCGGCGACATGGCGGGGCTCCTGCGTCTTGCAGTCGAGCCAGCGGGCAAAATCCTTCTGTTCGATCACCACGGGCATGCGATTGTGGATCGGCGCCAGCGTCTCGTTGGCGACCGTGGTCAGGATCGCCGCCGTATCCATCTCCGACCCTTCGGCATTGGCCCAGGGCTCGTAAAGCCCGGCAAAGGCGATCATGCCGCCATGCTTCGGCCGGATCCAGTACGCCTGCGACTTGCGCTCGCCGACGCGGCGCCATTCATAGAAGCCGGAAGCGGGGATGAGCGCGCGCCGATGCCGCATCGCCGTCTTGAACGAGGCCTTCTCGATGGCGCCTTCCGACCTTGCATTGATCATCAGTGGATAGTCGGCGGTGTTCTTCACCCAGCCCGGAATGAGACCCCAGCGCACCAGCAGCGCCTTGCGGTCCGGCCTGTTGCTGCCCGGCGGCGGCGTTTCGCCCGAGACCACCAGCAATATCGGCTGCGTCGGCGCGATATTGTAGCGCGGCGGGAAATCCTCGAGGTCCATCAGACCGAGAAAGGCGGCGAGTTCTTCCGGTGCCGCGAGGAGAGCAAAACGTCCGCACATGAATATTGGGCCTTTGGTTGGAATGCGCGATCTTCCGCATTTGCCGCCAATGGTCAAGTGATACAAGCTTGCAAATGGCATGACCAGCCGTTACGCCTTTCGCATGGCCCAAATTCCTCTTTCCGCCACCGTGGACGGCGTTTCCGTGGTCTGCATCCGCGGCAAGGCCTTTCTTCTGGTGGAGCGCAGCCGCGAGCCGTCTAAGGGCTGGCTGGCCTTCCCCGGCGGCAGCCGCGAAGACGGGGAGACGCCGCAGGAGGCGGCGCTGCGCGAATTGCAGGAGGAAACCGGTCTCGTCGCCACCGCCGTGACCTATCTCGACACGGTGACATTCGACCTGTCCACGCCCGAATATCCCGCGCCCCGGCCCTACCGGCTCGCCGTGTTCCGCGCCCATGACCCGATCGGCGAAGCCATTGCCGCCGACGATGCCGCCGCCATCCACTGGCTGACCTTCGAGGAAATGGCCGAGCACCGGGTGACCGAAAGCGTGCTCGACTTCGCCCGCCATCTGGCGGCATCGTTCAAAATTTGAAGTTATTTCGCGGGCTTTGCCTTGAACGTGCCTTGCTTTCGAGCAACATCATGGCTGTGATCGAATACAGGGCCCTTTTGTGCGGAAACAAGCTTCAATTCTACTGTGCCTCGCCCTTGTCGCGGCGGCCAGCCCTTCATCGGCAGTGGAGCCGCTTTACGAAGCGAAGCTTTTGAGGCTGGCGGAAGTATTGGGATCGATCCATTCGCTGCGCAATCTGTGCGGCGAAAGAAGCAGCGAGTGGCGCGACCGGATGGATTCGATCCTCACCGCGGAAAATCCCGATCCCGCCCGCAAGGCCCGGCTGATCGCCAGTTTCAACCGGGGTTATCGCACCTTCAGCGAGAGCTATACGAGCTGCACGAGCCAGGCCATTGCGGCGATTGACCGCTACGAGAGCGAGGGAAGCAGGCTTTCCTCCGAGATCGTATCGAGCTATGGAAATTAACCGGGCTTTAACTGTTGAAGCCGATGGGCCGCATTTTAGTCACAACCTATGATAAAGTTGGTGGGCATTTACATTGGCTTCGGCCAAGGATGGATATTATGAGCATGACCTCGACGGATCTCGACAGGCTGGTAGCCGAAGAGAAGAAACTCGCCGCGATCGAATATCAGAATGAGGTCTGGGCCGACGGGACGCTTGAAGGCATCGAGACCGAGATCATGGCGGAAGCGGCTTTCGTGACCGCGCTTTCCGAACTCATTCGCGATAACGGGGAAGTGTCTGCGCTGACCTTGCTTGATGCGTTGCGCGACCGTATTGCTGCAGGTGAATTTTCGTCGAATCGCATCCTGCAATAGGCTGGTGGTAATCTCTCATGCTTGAAAAGCGCTCTTCCGCCCACACATTCGCCAAGGCGGCACTTCTGGCGATGGGCGTATGCGCCTTCAGCAGTCCGGGCCTGGCAGCGGCGCTCGATCGGCCCGTTCAGCTTGCCCTCAGCGAATTGAAACAGGAAGAACTGCCGGCAAAGCCGGAGAACGGGCAGACCACGCCTGCCCAGCAGGATGGCGCGCCCGCAGAGGCTCCGCAACAGCCGGAAGCACAGCCGACCGAGCCGCAAAAGCCGGCGGAGCCCGCTCCTTCCGAAGCTCCGGCCGAAGCTCCCACAGAAACTCCAGCCCAGGCTCCGGCTCAGGAAACGGCTCCCGCCGCCGAACCGGATGCCGCCGGCAAGCCGACCAATCCGGCCATGCCGAACGCGGCCGAGGGCGCGGAAGTGCCCAAGGTCGAATATGATCTGGGCAAGCTGCCCTTCCCCGTGCGCAAGATGCACGAACTCATTCTCACCGCCGCCAAATCGGGTTCGATCGAAGCCTTGCGGCCGCTGATCGGCTCGGGCGACGACGTGACCATGCTGTCGCTGGCCGACATAGAAGGCGATCCCCTCGCCTACCTGAAGAGCCAGGCCGGCGATCCCGACGGCCAGGAGATACTGGCGATCCTCGTCGACGTGCTGGAGTCTGGCTATGTGCATATCGATGCCGGCACGGCGGACGAGCTCTATGTCTGGCCCTATTTCTTCGCCTATCCGCTGGACAAGCTGGATGCGAAGCAGAAAGTCGAACTTTTCCAGATCGTTACCGCCGGCGATTATGACGAGATGAAGCAGTTCGGCACCTATGTCTTCTACAGGCTCGGCATCACGCCCAAGGGGCGCTGGCGTTTCTTCGTTACCGGCGACTGAGGATTTTTCCGCCTTCGGTGTCACATTCGCATGATCTGCCTCGTCTTGTTCGCGTAACCGAACGAATGGAGGCAGAAATGAAGCCGAGACTGGTTCCCTACAAGTATCACGCAATAGAGCCCATGCTCAGGCTCGAGGAGAGCGTTGCCGCCAATGGCATCGAGACGAGGCTCGCCGAGCTTGTGAAAATCCGTGCCTCGCAGATAAATAGCTGCGCCTATTGCCTCGACATGCACAATCGCGAGGCGCGGGAGAAGGGCGAAAGCGAGCAGCGGCTCTATCTCCTCGCCGGCTGGCGGGAATCGCCGCTCTATACGGATCGCGAGCGCGCGGCGCTGGCCTGGGCGGAGACGCTGACGCTCGTGGCGCAGACCCATGCTCCGGACGAGGAATATGAGGTATTGAAGAGGCATTTCAGCGAGGAGGAGATCGTCAAGCTGACCATGCTCATCGTGACCATCAATGGCTGGAACCGCATCTGCGTCGGCTTCCGCGCCATCCATGCCGTGGAAGGCGACCGTGCCGCAGCCTGACGGCAGTGCGAACTCCTTTGCGCGTCTGCGGCCGCGGCTGACCCGCATTGCCTACCGCATGACCGGGTCGGTCGCGGAGGCCGAGGATATCGTGCAGGAAGGTTTCATTCGCTGGTACCAGGCCGACCGGTCGAAGGTGCGCAACGAAGAGGCCTTCCTCGTGCGCATCATCACCCGGCTC
Organism: Phyllobacterium sp. 0TCS1.6A; assembly: GCF_026420825.1. Classification (NCBI taxonomy): domain Bacteria; kingdom Pseudomonadati; phylum Pseudomonadota; class Alphaproteobacteria; order Hyphomicrobiales; family Phyllobacteriaceae; genus Phyllobacterium; species Phyllobacterium sp. 0TCS1.6A. The sequence goes on along the minus strand of NZ_JAPMAB010000007.1, from coordinate 61,345 downwards.
AGCCTCGACCACCTGAAATCGGCGCGGGCAAGGCGCGAATCCTATGTCGGCAACTGGCTGCCGGAGCCGATCATCGCGCCCGAGGCGGAAAGCGCCGAGATGGACGACGACATCACCCTGACGCTGATGCTGGCGCTGGAACGGCTCTCGCCGCTCGAGCGGGCGGCCTTTCTCCTGCACGACGTCTTCGGCCAGGATTTCGGCCAGGTCGCCGAGGCGATCGACCGCGACCCGGCCGCGTGCCGCCAGCTTGCCAGCCGCGCCCGCCAGCATGTGCAGAAGGCAAAACCGCGCTTTCCGGTATCGAGCGAACAAGGCGCCAACATAGCCAGGGCCTTCTTCGCGGCGTCGCGCACCGGCGATACCGCCGGCCTTCGGTCCCTGCTGGCGGACGATGTCGTGCTCTATTCGGATGGCGGCGGCAACCGTGTCGCGACGATCAATCCCGTGGTTACCGTGGCCAATGTCTGCCGCTTCTTCAAAGGAACGGCGCGGCGCGAGAATTTCACCGCGCCGCGGGTGCTTTACGAAGGGCCGATCGACGGGCTGCCCGGTCTGGTGACGATGGAGACCGACGGCATCGCGCAGTCGATGGCCTTCGAGATCGAGCACGGCAGGATCAAATCGATCTATGTCGTGCGCAATCCCCAGAAACTTGCGCATCTGCGATTTGCGCAGGCGCCATCCGGCGGTACAGCTTGATCCTTCGCGATATGCAGGGTGGATCCGCTGATGACCAGGCTTGACATGTATCAGGTCGATGCCTTTACGACCGAGCTCTTCAGCGGCAATCCGGCGGCGGTGCTGGTGCTCGACGATTGGCTCGACGAAGGCACCATGCAGTCCATCGCGGCGGAGAACAATCTGGCCGAGACCGCCTTCGTCAGGCGCGGCCGGGATGGCTGGGACCTGCGCTGGTTCACGCCGGTGCACGAGGTCGATTTCTGCGGCCACGCCACCCTCGCCTCGGCGCATGTGCTTGCCCGCGAACTCGGCATCAAGGGCCCGTATTCGTTCGAAACCCGCGTCGGGACCTTGCGGGTAAGCGAAGGCGACGGCGCCTATCAGCTCGATTTCCCGTCTTTCCCGCCCGAACCGCTGGGGGATGTGGAACTGCCGGAGGGCCTTTCGGCCACGCCGATCGTCGCGGCGTTCCGCAATTTCGAGAATGTGTTCATCGAGATCGAAAGCGAGGCGGCGCTGGCCGAATTCGTTCCCGACCATCAGAAGATACTGCGCCTGCAGCCGCTGAGCCTGGTCGTGACCGCCAGGGGCGACGAACATGATTTCGTTTCGCGCTATTTCGCGCCCCATGCCGGCATACCGGAGGACCCGGTTACCGGCTCGATCCACGCCACCCTGACGCCCTATTGGGCCGGAAGACTGGGCAAGAACAGGCTGTCGGCGTTCCAGCGTTCGCGGCGCGGCGGCAGGCTCGGCTGCGAACTCGCCGGCGACCGCGTTCTCATCACCGGCGCGGCGATAACCTTCATGAAGGCCGAGATCTATCTTCCCTGAAGCGCTTCGGCGAACAGCACCGGTTCGCCCTGCCCCGGCGTCACGATCTCGCCTTCCCACATGATCTTGCGGCCGCGAACGATGGTGCCGACCGGCCAGCCGGTGACGATCCTGCCGTCATAGGGCGTCCATCCGGCCTTCGAGCCGACCTGCGCATTGGTGATGGTCTCGCGCCGCTTCATGTCCACGATGGTCAGGTCGGCGTCATAGCCCACCGCAATGCGGCCCTTGCGCGCCATGCCGAAGAGCCGGTTGGGGCCATGCGAGGTGAGGTCGACGAAGCGCTCGATCGAAAGCCGGCCCTCATTGACATGGTCGAGCATGATCGGCACCAGCGTCTGCACGCCCGTCATGCCCGAGGGAGATGACGGGTACGGCTTCGACTTCTCCTCCAGCGTATGCGGGGCATGGTCCGACCCCAGCACATCGACGATGCCCTGCGAGACGCCTTTCCACACCCCGTCGCGATGGCGCACGTCGCGCACCGGCGGGTTCATCTGGATGAGGTTGCCGAGCGTCGCATATTGGCTCGCTTCGAGCGTCAGATGGTGCGGCGTCGCCTCGCAGCTCGCCACATCCTTGTGATCGGCAAGGAAATCGATCTCCTCGGCCGTCGAAATGTGAAGGACGTGGATGCGCGCCCGGGTCTCCTGCGCGATGCGGACCAGCCGCTGCGTGCATTGCAGCGCTGCGATTTCGTCGCGCCAGACCGGATGCGAGGCAGGATCGCCCGCTACGCGCAGGCCTTCCCGCTCGCGCAGGCGGAACTCGTCCTCCGAATGGAACGCCGCGCGCCGGCGCGTATTCCTCAGGATTGACCGGACGCCCTCGTCGTCCTCGACCAGGAGATTGCCTGTGGACGAGCCCATGAACACCTTGATGCCGGCCGCGCCCGGCAGGCGCTCGAGTTCGGCCACGTCCTGCGCATTTTCCCGCGTGCCGCCCACCCAGAAGGCAAAATCGCAGTGCATGCGATGGCGGGCGCGCTTCACCTTGTCTTCCAGCGTTTCCGCCGAAGTGGTCAGGGGCTTGGTGTTCGGCATTTCGAACACGGAGGTTACGCCGCCAAGTACCGCCGAACGCGAGCCGCTTTCGAGGTCTTCCTTGTGCTCGAGGCCGGGCTCGCGGAAATGAACCTGGCTATCGACCACGCCGGGCAGGATATGGAGACCCGTCGCATCGACGATTTCGGCGGCGGAGGCGGTGCCGAGATTGCCGATGGCGGCGATCCGCCCGTCTCTGATGCCGATATCACGCAGCGCAACGCCATCATGATTGACGACCATCCCGCTTCTGAAAATCGTGTCGAAGGTTTGAGCCATTTGCATCCGGTTCCTTGCGAAGCTGTCCACAGCGGATTACGTAACAGAAGCAGGAAAGGCAAGGGTGATGCTATGCCGACGGTGGATTTGAGCGAAAGAGCTGTGATTGATGTGGATGGCGAGGATGCGGAAAGCTTTCTGCAGAATCTCATCACGACCAACCTCGACGATCTCGCGCCGGACGATCTGAAGCCGGGCGCGCTTCTCAGCCCGCAAGGCAAGATCCTGTTTCAGTTCCTGGTGTCGCGCAAGGCCGGCGGCGGTTTCCGCCTCGATCTGCCGCAGGCGCCGGCGGACGATCTCGTCAAGCGCCTGACGCTTTACAGGCTGCGGGCGAAAGTCGCGATTTCGAAGCAATCCGAAGCACTTGTGCGCATAAGTTTCGGTGATGATTCCGCTGCTTCGCATACAGAATCAACCTATCGCGACCGGCGCTTTGCGGCCGAGCCCGTCTACCGTGCCTATGGCGCGGCCCCGGCTGCGAATTCGGATGAGCGCGAATGGACATTGCTGCGCATCCGCCACGGCGTCGCAGAGGCACCCGCCGATTTCACGCTCGGCGACGCGTTTCCCCATGACATCAATTTCGACCAGATCGAAGGCGTCTCGTTCAGGAAGGGCTGTTTTGTCGGGCAGGAAGTGGTCTCGCGCATGCAGCACCGGGGAACGGCGCGCCGGCGGGTGCTCATCGCCTCGGCCGAACAGTCGTTGCCCGAGGCGGGAACGCCAGTGACCGTCAATGGCCGCGAGATCGGGACGCTCGGCAGCACGGTGGACAATACCGGACTGGCGCTGGTGCGCATCGACCGCGTGAAAGACGCGATGGATGGCGGCGCGGCGATCCTGGCAGGAGATATCGCCATCCGTCTTGCCATTCCGCCCGAACACCGGTTTACTTTTCCGGCTGAAACACAAGAGGCATAGCAGGAACCCATGCTGCGATCGGTGAAGCCGCCAGCAATCTCTGAAAAGCCGGAACTGCGGGCCTGGCAGCGCATGCTGTCGGGGCGGCGGCTGGATCTGCTCGACCCCTCGCCGCTCGATATCGAGATCGAGGACATCGCCCACGGGCTCTCGCGCGTCGCGCGCTGGAACGGCCAGACCATCGGCGAGCACGCCTATTCGGTCGCGCAGCATTCGCTGCTGGTCGAACAGATCTTCGGCTTGATCTTTCCGCGCGCCACGCCGGAGCAACGCCTGTCGACGCTGCTGCACGATGCAGCGGAATATGTCATCGGCGACATGATCTCGCCCTTCAAGGCGGTCGTCGGCGGCGATTACAAGAGCGTCGAGACGCGGCTGCAGCGGGCGATCCATCTGCGCTTCTCGCTTGCGGATGGTACCGGTGACGATCTGCGGCGTTCGATCAAGCGCGCCGACGCCGTTGCCGCCTATTACGAGGCGACGCGGCTTGCGGGGTTCTCCGAGCCGGAAGCCGCCGAGTTCTTCGGGCGGCCGCGCGGCATCGATCCGGACAGGCTCGAACTCATGCCCTTGCCGACGCGCAGCGCCCAGACCCGTTTTCTCGAACGATTCGCCGCGCTCGACCAATTGCGATCGGAGGGATAGACCATGCCGCACATCGTCGTATCCCCTCTTTCCAGGCTCGCGGAGGCGGCGGCGCAGTTCGGCGCCCGCGACATGCTGAGCCTGATCAATGCCGGGACGCCCGTCACCCGTCCGGCTGAAATCGAGGCCGCCCGTCACCTCTTCATCGGCTTCAACGACATAGTCGAGCCGATGGAGGGCATGACCCACCCGACGGTCGAGCACATCAACCAGTTCCTGGAATTCGGCAGGCGGTGGGACCGGCGCGCGCCGCTGCTCATCCATTGCTATGCCGGTATTTCGCGCTCCACCGCCGGCGCCTATATCACCGCCCTTGCGCTCAATCCCGAGCTGGACGAGGTGGAACTGGCACAGACCTTGCGGCGGAATGCGCCTTCCGCCACCCCGAATGGGCGGCTCGTGGCGCTGGCGGACGACATGCTGGGCCGCAAGGGCCGCATGGTCGATGCGATCAAGGCCATCGGCCGCGGCGAAGAAGCCTTCGAGGGCACGCCCTTCATTCTGCCGCTGACGATCCCCCGATGACGACTGCCATCAATGCCGTTGAAATCAATCTCAGCGCCGCCATCGTTGCGGTCGCCAACAATGTGCCGCTGATCCTCACCACCCGCTCCGAAACGACACCTTCGCTGGAAGAACTGCCGTTCGGGCCGTTCAATCCGCTGCAGCACCGGACATTCGAGACCGGACTGCGTGCTTGGGTTGCAGAGCAGACGCCTTTGCAACTTGGATATGTGGAGCAGCTCTATACGTTCGGCGATCGCGGCAGGCACAAGACGGCGGAAGACAGGGATCTCCACGTCGTTTCGGTCGGTTATCTGGCGCTGACCCGGCTGACGGAGAATGATGGCGAGGCGCTGCGCAAGGCCGGGGCGCAATGGCGCAGCTGGTATTCGTTCCTGCCCTGGGAGGACTGGCGCGGCGGAAAGCCGGCGATCATCGACAGCGCCATCCGCCCGGCCCTGCTGGAGTGGGCGCAGCAGAGCGGTGTCCAATCCCGGCTCAGCCGCTTCCGGCTGGCCTTTGGCGACGACAACATCGGCTGGGACGAAGAGCGCGTCCTCGAACGCTATGAATTGCTCTACGAGGCCGGGCTGGTGGCGGAGGCCGTGCGCGATGGCCGGGCGGAACGCGACGCATCGCACTGCGTGGCCGGCATTGCCATGAGCTTCGACCATCGCCGCATCCTGGCGACCGCCATTTCGCGCCTGCGCGCCAAGCTCAAATATCGGCCCGTCGTGTTCGAGCTGATGCCGCCGACATTCACGCTTACCGCCCTGCAGGAGACGGTGGAGGCCATTTCCGGCCGCCACCTGCACAAGCAGAACTTCCGCCGACTGGTCGAAACCACCGAACTCGTGGAGCCGACCGGCGCCGAGCAGACCCAGGCGCGCGGGCGACCGGCAGCGCTTTATCGCTTCCGCCACAATGTCCTCGAGGAGCGCAGCGTGGCGGGCCTGAGGGTCGGCAACAGGTCATGAGGAGGACGTCTTGAGCGAAGGACCGACATCGAAGAACGCCGACGGGATATTCGAGCCGTTCGCCTCCGCCGACGTGCCGCTGGAGCAATGGTCCGAGGGTACGCGCTATGGCAGCAGCTACCGCTATCTGTCCGGCTATGGCGGCGCGACCCATGTCGGCGTCGCACTCGAGGAACTCGCGCCCGGCAAGGAATCGACCCTCAACCATTTCCACATGCTGGAGGAAGAGCAGGCCTTCATTCTGGAAGGCGAGATGACCTTGCGCCTCGGCGACAGAACCTACCGCATGAAGGCGGGCGACCATGTCTGCTTTCCCGCCGGGCAGCAGGCCGGCCATTCCTTCTACAATCACGGCGATGCGCCGTGCCGCTTTCTCATCATCGGCGAGAAGAACCCGAACGAGGTCGTAGTCTATCCCGAAACCGGCCGTGTCGCCGTCCGCCTGCTCGGCGAGGGCTATGCCCGCGCCGCGAAGATGGATTACTGGCAGGGGGCGGATGTTGCGGGCAAGCCGGACATTGCCGACTGAGCGGAGCGCGCCCTGTCCCTCGCCCCTATGACGGCACGATGCGGATGACGTTGCCCCACGGATCGACGAGCTCGCGCTCGCCCGTCGCGCCTGCGGAACTGAATTCCGCCCAGGCAAGGCCCGATCGGTCCGCATCGCGCTTGCCGGCGCCGCGGCTCTGCCAGATATTGGCCGCGACGTGATGGTGATATCCGCCTGACGACATGAAAACGGCCGAAGGTCCGTATTCGGCAACCGTCTGCAGGCCGACTTCCCGGTGCCACCAGTCCTCGGCCTCGCGCGCATTGCCGACCCGCAGGTGAAGATGTCCCACCATGGTGCCGTCCGGCGCGCCGGTCCATTCCTCGCCGGCGCCTTGTTCGGTCATCAGATTGGCGACATCCAGCCGTTCGGTGGCCATGGCAATACGCGGCCCCTCCCAGCGCCAGGCCTCGGGAGCGCGATCGGCATAGATTTCGACGCCATTGCCCTCGGGGTCCGTCAGGTAGATCGCCTCGCTGACGTGATGGTCCGAAGCGCCGGTGATCGGCGTGCGCCTGTCGATGGCGCGCCGCGCCCAGCGCGCAAGGTCGCTACGCCCAGGCAGGAGGAATGCCGTATGATAGAGACCGGCGCTATGCGGATCGTCCGCGCGCACGGCCGAGGCCTGTTCGATCTCCAGCAAGGCCCTGTCGCCGGCGCCGAGAACGATGGAAGCGCCCTTTCTCGCGATCTCGCGCAGGCCAAGCACGTCCGTGTAGTAGCCCGCCAGCGCTTCGGCGTCCTTCGCCTTGATGCCGATCTTCGAGACATGGATCGGTGTCTGTCCCGCAAATGGTATTTCAGTCATTCTGGCCTCCGCACGCCCTGCGACCGTTGCTGCAAGGCCGGCGATCGCCGCCACCAAGCTTCGCCGTGTCAATTGCATGGCCGCATCCTGTTTCCGTTGCCATGGAAGCTCGGTCTTTGTCGGCCCGAATACAAGAGCGCCGGCGGCGACAGCATGTTCACCATTCGTGAACCGGCGCCATGGTTTCGTCCATTGGCCGCCTATGCTCAGCCCTCGCCGCGACAGTTGCGGATCAAGGAAAATCTTCTATGTAGGGTGTATCGGCGGGGTGCAAATGTTAGAATCAGACCACTAGATACGGCGCATGAAAGTCAAAGATACCGATATTCTCATCATTCCGGGCTATACCAATTCCGGGCCGGACCATTGGCAGACCCGCTGGCAGACGCGGCTATCGACAGCACGCCGGGTCGAGCAGGCCGAATGGAGCAAGCCGGTGCGCGAGGATTGGGTGGCCGAAGTCGTCAAGGCCATTGGCGAGGCGACGCGCCCCGTCGTGGTGGTCGCCCATTCGCTCGGCGTGCCCACCTTCATCCATGCCATTCCGGAGATCGGCGACAAGGTGAAGGGTGCGTTCCTCGTCACCCCGCCGGATGTCTCCAATCCGAAGATCAGGCCGAAGCACCTGATGACCTTCGGGCCCTATCCGCGCGATCCGTTCACTTTCCCCTCGATCGTCGTCGCCAGCCGCAACGATCATTATTGCAGCTATGAGGTCGCGGACGACCTTGCCGCCGCCTGGGGCTCGCTGATCGTCGATGCGGGCGAGTCCGGCCACATCAATGCCGAATCGGGGCATGGACCATGGCCGGAGGGCTCCATGGTCTTCGCGCAGTTCCTGTCACGGCTCTGACGGCTCAGGGCTTGTCCAGCCCATCGAGAATACCCTGGACCCCGGCGATCAGATAGGCGGTATCGACCCCAAGCGCGATGTAGCGATAGCCGAGACCGGCGAAACGGTTGGCGATCTGCGCGTTGGCGGCGTAGATGCCGCAAAGCTTGCCGGCATCCCTCGCCTTCTCGGCGATCCGCGTCAAGGGCTCGATGATCGCCTCCGATCCGGCGTCGACCTCGGCGCCATTGCTCCAGGCGATGGAAAAATCCGACGGCCCGACGAAGACGCCGTCTATGCCGTCCGTCGCAAGGATGTCTTCGGTCCGCTCATAGGCTTCCCGCGTCTCGATCATGGCGAATGCCAGCGTTTCATCGTTGACCTGGCGCAGATAGGCGCCGGAACCGCCTTCGCCATAATTGCCGGGACGGCCGCGCAGCTGTCCCCATGAGCGTTCGCCGACCGGCGGATATTTCATCGCCCGCGCGAAGAGCCGGGCATCGGCGACGTTGTTGATCATTGGCGCGACGACGGCCTCGACGCCGAAATCGAGCGCGCGGCTGGCAAGGTCGAAACGCCCGACCGGAACCCTCACCGCCGCATGCTTGCCGGCCGCGCGCATGATCCCGGTCAGGGCGACGATGCTGGCCGTATCATGCGCACCGTGCTGCATGTCCAACAGCGTCGTCTGCAGCGGCGTGCGGCACAGGGCCTCCATCGCCAGAGGATCGGTCAGGCTCGACCAGCCCGAATAAAGGGTTTCACCGCCCCTGAGGCGCTTGGCTAATGACATGATTTTTCGACTCTCCCTATGCAGAACGGCATATTGCGAAAGGCGGCAAGCGGCGGTCAAGGGCCTGAAGGTCGCGGTCGGCCATAAAAAAAAGCCGCCTTGCGGCGGCCGAGGCTGCTGGACAGCCCGTGTCGACAATGTGGACCCGGCGAACCGGCTTCTCGCCGGCCGGCCGGGTCCTCGAATTCTACGATGCGCTTTCGACCTGGCGGATGGCCTCGATCATCAGTTCTTCCATGGTGCGGCGAATGCGATGATCCGACTGGTCTATGCCGGCAGCATCGAAATCCGCCCGGATCTTGCGGAAAACATCCTCATCACCGGCCTCATGGAAATCGGCAACAATGACTTCCTTTGCGTAGGCTTCGGCCTCTTCCCCGGTCTTGCCGAGCTTTTCAGCCGCCCACAATCCGAGTAGCTTGTTGCGCCGCGCCTCAGCCCGGAACCGGACTTCCGCGTCATGCGCGTACTTGTTCTCGGCAGCGTTCTTGCGATCTTCCATGGTCATATGTATTGCTCCCGCAATTGATTGGGTCATCCTCTGTATATCCGGTCTTACGGCATTTTTCAGGCCTGACCAGATACAAAATCCATTCCGACACCCCATATAAACAAAACGTGCAAAACCGAAAGCCTCAATCGGGAAGCTGCAATCTGCATTTCGCCGGGCGCTGGAGGCACGTGGCAGTTCGACAAAACAGGGGAGCCATGCAATGCATCATTGTGAAATGCCCCATTTTGCTATAGTTAGCGCCCCAAACATGACTGCCCCCATACGGGCGGGCCGATAACTCCAATACAGAGATTTTAAATGAATCGTCGCCGCCGTGTCTACGAAGGCAAAGCAAAAATCCTTTATGAAGGTCCTGAGCCCGGCACCCTCGTCCAGCATTTCAAAGATGAAACGACTGTGCTGCACCCCAAGAAGAGCGAGGTGATCGACGGCAAGGGTGTCCTGAACAACCGGATTTCCGAGTATATATTCGCCCAGCTCAACCGCATGGGCATCCCGACGCATTTCATCCGCCGCCTCAACATGCGCGAGCAGCTGATCAAGGAAGTGGAAATCATCCCGCTTCAGGTCGTGGTGCGCAATGTGGCCGCGGGCTCGCTGGCAAAGCGCCTCGGCATCGAGGAAGGGACCGTTCTTCCGCGCTCGATCATCGAGTTCTACTACAAGAATGACGAGCTCGACGACCCGATGGTCTCCGAGGAGCACATCACGGCGTTCGGCTGGGCCGCGCCGCAGGAGATCGACGACATCATGGCGCTCGCCATCCGTATCAACGACTTCCTCAGCGGTCTGTTTCTCGGCGTCGGCATCCAGCTCATCGATTTCAAGATCGAATGTGGCAGGCTCTATGAGGGCGACCTCATGCGCATCGTGCTCGCGGACGAGTTCACGCCCGATTCCGCCCGGCTCTGGGACAGCCAGACGGCGGAGAAGCTGGACAAGGACCGGTTCCGCCGCGACATGGGCGGGTTGATCGAGGCCTATCAGGAAGTTGCGCGGCGCCTCGGAATCATGAACGAGAATGAGCAGAACCGCCCGGCGGGGCCCGTTCTGGTAAAATGACAGCGGATCTTTCCCAGGAGAAGAATAGAGCGATGAAGGCACGTGTTACGGTTACCTTGAAAAATGGTGTTCTTGACCCGCAGGGCAAGGCCATTGTCGGCGCATTGGGCAGCCTCGGCTTCGAGGGGGTCAACTCGGTGCGCCAGGGCAAGGTTTTCGATATCGAGATCGACGGGAGCGACCGCGCCAGCGCGGAGGAAAACCTCAAGGTCATGTGCGAGAAGCTGCTCGCCAATACCGTGATCGAGAATTACAGTATCGCCATCGATTGATCAGCACAGCAAGGATGGAATTGCTTCCATGAAATCAGCAGTCGTTCTTCTCCCCGGCCTCAATCGCGACCGCGACATGATTGCGGCCCTGACAAAGATTTCCGGCGTGGCACCGCAGACGGTGTGGCAGACCGACACGGAAATTCCCGATGTCGATCTCATCGTCATTCCCGGCGGCTTCTCCTACGGCGATTATCTGCGTTGCGGTGCAATCGCAGCGCGCATGCCGGTCATGCAGGCGATCCGCGACAAGGCGGACAAGGGCGTGATGGTCATGGGCGTATGCAACGGGTTCCAGATCCTGGTGGAAGCCGGCCTGCTGCCTGGCGCGCTGATGCGCAATTCCTCGCTGAAATTCGTCTGCAGGAAGGTGAAGCTCGAGGTGACCAACGCCAATACGCCGTTCACCCGCGGCTATTCCCACGGCCAGATCATCGATTGCCCGGTGGCGCATCACGACGGCAATTACTTCGCCGATGAAGAGACGCTGGCGCGTCTCGAGGGCGAAGGCCAGATCACCTTCCGCTATGCGCAGGGCACCAATCCGAACGGCTCGATCAACGACATTGCCGGTATCATCAACAGCAAGGGCAATGTCCTCGGCATGATGCCGCATCCGGAAAACCTGATCGAGAGCGCCCATGGCGGCGATGATGGCCGGGCGCTGTTTGCCGGCGTGCTGGGCGTCGCCGCCTGATTCGACAAGGCGCGCCGGTCTGGCGCGACCTTTCTTGATCTCTTGCAGCATTCCTATAGGCTCGATGCAGCGGCTCCACGCAAAGAGAGCCGCTTCTCAAGGAGGAATGCAATGAAACTCTACTCCCGCCCCCTCTCGCCCTATTCCTCAGTCATTCGTTGTATCGCCTATTACAAGAATGCGCCGGTGAAGGTGGTGGCGCCGCCCGCCGGCAATCCCATACCGGAAGAGTTTCGCGCCGTTTCTCCGTTCAAGCGCATTCCAGTCCTCGTCACGGGCTCCGGCCTGACCATCATCGAAGCGCCGGTGATCGCGGAATATCTGGAAGAGCATTTTCCCGAACCGGCAATCCTGCCCGCCGACTCGCGCGACCGCGCCGTCGTCCGCATGGTGGCGCGCATCGCCGAACAGGAGGTGCTGGTTCCGGTCATGCAGCTGTTCGAACTGCTCTATTTCAAGTCCAGCGACGCCAAGCAGATTTCGGCGCTTTACGAGAGAATGGAGCGCGGCCTGGCCGAGCTCGAGGATCGTATCGGCCACGGCGTCTTCGCCCATGGCGATCAGTTGACGCTCGCCGATGCCTGGCTGACGCCGATCCGCTTCGTATTCAACAATTTCCGCCAGCTTTCCGGCCGTTCCGACCTTCTGGAGCCCTATCCGAATTTCGATGCCTATGAGCAACGAATTCTTCAGGACCCGGTGCTATCGGTGGTCTGGTACGAGATGACGGATGGATTGAAGGTCTTCATGAAGCCCCTCGAGTCCGCCTGATCTTCCAGACCATCCATTTGACCGCACGGCGGCGCCACCGGAGAGCATGCAATGAGAATGTCGCATATGGTGGCGATCGCCACCGTTCTGATCACCACCGGCGCGCTCTCCGCCTGCCAGTCCGCCAGCAAACCCGGTCCCGGCAGCCTCGCCTTCTCCTCCAGCAAGGCGGCGCTGCCGACGATGGAACGCGTGGCGCTCGCCGCCAATAGCTGCTGGTTCAAGGCGAATGATTCGAGCTTCCGCGCCTATCGTCTCGCACCCGAGCTCAATTCCTATTCAGGCCGGCCGCGCATCCTCGTCGTGCCGGGCAACAATCCCGGCGGTCGCCCGCTGCTCGTCGTTCACGCGGAAGGCAATCCGGCGAAGGTCGAGGCCTTCGGTCCGCTGATGCATGCCTCGGTCGGCAGCCGTATCGGCGCGGATGTCAAGCGCTGGGCCGATGGCGATTCTTCCTGCTCCGCCAAGGGCTAAGCCACGTTTTCTCACAGACCGTAGACATTGGCGTCGGTCGGAAAGACGCGCGAGCGCACATCATCCGCATAGGCCTTGATCGCGTCATCGGTGGCAGCACCGACAGCGCCATAGACCTTGACGAATTTCGGCGGCCTCGGATTGTAGCCGAGCATATCCTCCATGACGAGAATCTGGCCGTCGCACTGGCGCGAACCGCCGATGCCGATGGTCGGAATGGCGATCTCGCGCGAAATCTCGGCCGCCAATGGTTCGACGATACCTTCGAGGACGACCGCGAAGGCCCCGGCCTGGCTGACCGCCTCCGCATCCGCCTTGATCCGTGGCCAGAGCGCCTGGTCGCGGCCTTGCGTCTTGAAACCGCCCAGTGTGTTGATGGATTGCGGCGTCAGCCCCACATGCGCCATGACGGGAATGCCGCGCCCGGTCAGAAAGGCGATGGTGGCCGCCATCAAGGCGCCACCCTCGAGCTTCACCGCCCCGCACCCCGTCTCCTGCATGATGCGGGCGGCGTTTTCGAATGCGGTCTGCGGGCTCGATTCGTAGGAGCCGAACGGCATGTCCACCACGATCAGCGCCTGCGACGTGCTGCGCACCACCGCCTTGCCATGTATGATCATCATGTCGAGCGTGACGCCGAGCGTCGATTCCATCGCGTAGAGCACCATGCCGAGACTGTCGCCGACGAGCAGCAGATCCGCATGGGGATCGGCGATCCGCGCCGTGGTGGCATGATAGGCGGTGAGCGCCACGATCGGCTCTGCGCCTTTTCGGCCGCGGATATCAGGCGCGGTGACGCGCCTGGTCACGATTTGCTTGCTCATGTTTTCCTCCCCGTCCCCTAACCGATGACGCGCTGGTCGATCAGGCGGACCTTGCCAAATCTCACGGTCAGAAGAACGACCACCGATTGCCTTATCCGCCCCGATACGGGATCGAGCGTCCCGGCATCGCGAATATCGACGGCTTCGATCTGCGCGCGCGGTTCGCCCTGCAATATCTCCCGCACCTTGTTGCGCAGCGCCGACACGGAGCGCTGGCCCTCCGCAAAGAGCCGCGCGGCTTCGTCGAGCGCCCGGGCGAGCACAGGCGCTGCCGTGCGGTCTTCCGCCGTCAGCAGCGCATTGCGCGACGAACAGGCGAGCCCGTCCGCCTCGCGCATGGTGGCAACGCCGTTGATCCTGATCGGCATGTCGAGATCTTCGACCATCCGGCGGATGATGACCAATTGCTGGTAGTCCTTCTCGCCGAAGAACGCTTCATCCGGCTGGACGATGTTGAAGAGCTTGGTGACCACGGTCGTGACGCCGCGGAAATGACCCGGCCTGATCTTGCCCATGAGTATGCGCGAGAGTACCGGATTTTCGACGATCGTATGGGCGCCGGGGCGGTAGATTTCCGCCACTTCCGGCGTGAAGACGTAATCCGCGCCCTCGGCCTCGAGCTTGGCGAGGTCTCCCTGCATGTCGCGCGGATAGGTCGAAAGGTCCTCGTTCGGCGCAAATTGGGTCGGATTGACGAATATGGAAACAATCGTCACGTCGCAGGCAGCCCTTGCCCGGCGCACCAGTTCCATATGGCCGACATGCAGGTAGCCCATGGTCGGCACCAGGCCGATCGTCCGGCCTTTTCGGCGCTCGGCCGCCAGCGCCGCCCGCAATTCCGCAATCGTAGCAATCACTTTCATCGCAGTTCGATATCCAGTCCGATATCCAGTGTCGGCGCCGCCATGGTGATCTTCGACGTGGAAATATAATCGACGCCGGTTTCGGCGACGGCCTTGATCGTCTCGAAGTCGATCCGGCCCGACGCTTCCAGCTTCGCCCGGCCTGCATTGATTTCTACCGCCTTTTCAAGCAGTTCCGGCCCCATATTATCAAGTAGAATCACATCGGCGCCGACATCCAGCGCCTGCTGCATCTGCTCCAATCCATCGACCTCCACTTCGATCTTGACCAAATGGCCCGCATAGGCCCGCGCCGCCAATATTGCCTTGGCAACGCCTCCGGCAACGGCGATGTGATTATCCTTGATCAAAATGGCATCGTCGAGGCCGAAGCGATGGTTGGAGCCGCCACCGCATTTGACCGCATATTTGGCGAAGGCACGCATGCCGGGAATGGTCTTGCGCGTATCGCATACCCTCGCCTTCGTATGGGCGATGAGGGCGGCAAAACGCGCCGTATGGGTGGCGATCCCGCTCAGGTGCATCAGGAAATTCAATCCGACGCGCTCGGCGGAAAGGATGGCGCGGGCATTGCCCTCGACTGTCGCGACGTGCTGGCCGGGGCTGACACGCTCTCCGTCGCCGACAATTGCCTGGAAGGAGATGGCCCGATCGATGGCGGCGAAGGCAGCCCGGGCGAAGTCGACGCCGCAGATCACGCCGTCCTCGCGGCTGGAAAGCACTGCCCTCGCGCGCGCCTCTTCCGGCAGCGTCGCATTCGTCGTCAGATCGCCGGCACGGCCGAGATCTTCGAGCAGCGCGGCCCGCACCGCATCGACGATCAATATCTGCGGCAGGCTCGGCCGATGGGCGGCGACCTGCTTCTGCGCATTGGCGCTCATCATGCAAACTCCATCAACTCGGCAATGGTTGCCTCGGCATCGGAAAGGGTGAGAAAGGTCCGGTGCTGCCATTCCGGCCGGGTCTCGGCGAAATCGGTGCGGAAATGCCCGCCCCTGCTCTCCAGCCGGCGCAGGGCGCTGGTGGCGACGAGCTTTGCCGTGGCCAGGGCATTGCGGAAGGCCGCATCCTTGTTCGCCTTTTCGAGGTCGAGGATCACCCTCAAACCCTCCAGCATGTCGTCGCGATTGCGCAGCACGCCGAAGCTGGCGCTCATCGTCTGCCGCAGCCGCGTCATCGCGGCGCTGTCCGTTTCGGCGACCAGGTCGTCGCATTCGACCGACCCCTTCGACCAGTCACGGGCATTGCCATCTTCGCCCTTGCCGAGGCTGGCGGCGATCCGTGCGGAGAACACCACGGCTTCGAGGAGCGAATTGGATGCCAGGCGGTTCGCCCCATGCGCGCCGGTGGAGGTGCATTCGCCGCAGGCCCAGAGGCCATCGATCGAGGTGCGGCCATTGCTGTCGGTCAGGATGCCGCCCATGAAATAATGCGCTGCCGGGACCACCGGGATGGGCTGCGTCACCGGATCGATGCCGGCGTCGCGGCAATATTTGTAGACGGTCGGGAATTCCTCCGGAAACGCAGCGCCGACCGCGCTGGTGCAATCCAGCCAGGCGCCGCGGCCGCTGCGCACTTCCGCATAGATGCCGCGAGCCACTACGTCGCGCGGCGCAAGCTCGCCCGCCGGGTCGATCTTGAGCATGAACCTTTCGCCCATGCGGTTGACCAATGTCGCGCCATGCCCGCGCAGGGCTTCCGTGGCCAGGGGCGCGGGGTCCTTGTCGACATCGAGCGCCGTCGGATGAAACTGCACGAACTCCATGTCGGCCATCATGGCGCCGGCCCTTGCCGCCATGCCGATGCCTTCACCCCTCGCCTCGGAGGGATTGGTCGTCACCGCATAGAGGTGACCGATGCCGCCGGTCGCAAGGACGATTGTCGAGGCGGCGAGGCGCGTCTTCGCACCGCGTCCCGCGTCCGGCCGGGCGATGACACCGGTGACAGCGCCCCGCGCCGTGGTGATATCCTCGGCGACATAGCCCTCCAGCAGCCTGATCGAGGGCGTCGCCTCGACCGCGCGCACCAGCGCCTGCATGATGGCGCGGCCCGCCATGTCGCCCCTCACCCGCACGATGCGGCTTTCGGAATGCGCGGCCTCGCGGGAAACCTGCAGCCGGCCCTCCAGGTCGCGGTCGAAGGGGACGCCGTATTCGAGCAGGTCGTGGACACGCGCCGCCGCCTCGCCCGCCATCAGCCGGGCAATGGCCTCGTCGACGATGCCGTCGCCAGCGGCCACAGTGTCGGCCACGTGCTTGTCCATCGTGTCGCCCTGCGATACGGCGGCGGCAATGCCGGCCTGCGCCCAGGCCGACGAGGCGCCACGGCCTATCGGCGCGGCGGCAAGGATCGTCACGGGGCGCGGCGCCAGCTTGAGCGCGCAGAACAGGCCGGCGAGGCCCCCGCCGATGATGATGACGGGATCGGGGCGAACAGACATCGTCGTTCCTTCCGCCTCAGTTGTTGAGATTGACCATGCGCTCCACGGCGAGACGCGCTTTCTCGGCGACCAGCGGGTCCACATGGACCTCGTCCCGCATATAGACGAGGCTTTCCAATATGTTGGGGAGCGTGATCCGCTTCATATGCGGGCAGAGATTGCACGGCTTGATGAACTCGACGCCCGGCACTTCGGATTCGATGTTGGAGGCCATCGAGCATTCCGTGACGAGCAGGACCTTGGCCGGTCGGTTGTCCTTGACGTAGTTGATCATGCCGCTCGTCGATCCGGTATAATCGGCCACGGCGACCACCTCTGGCGGGCATTCCGGATGCGCGATGATCTGGATCGACGGATCGGCGGCGCGATAGGCAAGCAGTTCCTCGGCGGTGAACCTTTCATGCACTTCGCAGTGGCCTTTCCAGGTCAGGATCTTCACCTTGGTCTGCGCGGCGACATTCAGCGCCAGGAACTCGTCGGGAATGCAAAGCACACGGTCGACGCCGAAACTCTCGACGACCTGCACCGCATTGGCGGAGGTGCAGCAGATATCGCTTTCCGCCTTCACTTCGGCGGAGGTGTTCACATAGGTGACGATCGGCACGCCCGGATAGGTCTCGCGCAACAGGCGGACATCGGCGCCGGTGATCGATTCGGCCAGCGAGCAGCCGGCGCGCATGTCGGGGATGAGCACGGTCTTGTGCGGATTGAGCAGTTTCGAGGTCTCGGCCATGAAATGCACGCCGCACTGGACGATGATATCGGCATCGACCTTGGTGGCTTCCTTGGCGAGCTGCAGCGAGTCGCCGACAATATCGGCGACGCAGTGGAAAATCTCCGGCGTCTGGTAATTATGCGCGAGAATGACGGCGTTGCGCTGCTTCTTCAGGCGGTTGATCGCCGCCACATAGGGCGCATAGACCGGCCACTCGATCCTTGGAATGTGATGGGCCACCCGCTCGTAGAGATGGGCAGTCTCGGCTTCCACCGCCGGCGTATAGGCGAGGTCCGGCATGGGCAGGATGCCAAAACGATCGGCGGCGGCCATGCCGGGCGCGCGGTGATCATTGCTACGGGCTGTGCTGGTCATATCCACATTCCTCCTGGACATCCTTGGATCGGCGCCCTTCCGCACCGCGATCATTTATACTCACTTTGAGCATATTTACGATCAAAAGAAAAACGGCAGCGCCGTTCTTCCTTTAATTAGGCGATAAATTCGCTGGCTTCAAGGCCGTAATTTCTCCTCGCCCGCAAAAAGCGCCTTCGCAGCCGCCGCAGAACCCCGCGATTCGGTTGCGGAAACGCCCTTTAAAACCATCAGTTGCGCCAGTAATCGCCACGGTAGCGACGTTCGGAACGCTCGCGCTTGCGCGGGCTGTCGCCACCGATGCGCGGGGTGCAATCGGTAAAGACCTTCGCATTGAAATCGGTCGGCCGGTCGCACCAGACCAGCGGGCTCACCCTGCCCGAATTGGCGCAGCCTGCCAGTGTTACAAGTCCAAGGGCCAGAACCGGCAGTGTCATGCGCATGGGTAATCCTTTCGAAAGCTCAAGTCTTCGAGCTTATTTAGACCGTGCCGGGGTTTATTCAACCGTGGCACTCCGGAATAAGCGCGCGGCCCTGCCCTCTGGCGCCTGCCTGTCGCGAGGATCAATCGCGCAGCGCTGCCTCGATCTGGTCGAGCACATCCGTCTTGCCGATACCGGTCAGGAAGGCCAGCGTGGTGATGCTGGGCTTGCCGAGGTCTTTCGGCAATTGCGCCGTCGAGACGACCAGATCGACATCGTCGATATTGCTCGCAACTTCCGTTGCCTTGCACTGGCGCGTATTGATGCGAATGCCGCGTTCCTTCAATGCGTCCTCGACAGCATGGGCCACCACCGTCGAAGTGGCTATGCCGGTCCCGCATGCGAAAAGCACAGTCTTCTGCTTGTTCATTTGCTCCCCCTTTTGATTATCAGCCTAACGCAGAAGCTGCAGTACGTCCTGCGTTGATTTTGCCTGGCCGAGCGCCGCGATCAGTTCGGGCGATTGTATCGTCCCGGCGATCTCCTGCAGCAGCTCGATCTGCTTGTCCTTATCGTTGAGCGCCATGAGAAAAACCAGCCTTACCTTCAGCTTCTCCTCAGGGTTTTCCATATTGGCGAACTCCACCGGCTCGGCAAGACTGGCGAAGGCAATGCCTGCCTTCAGGACATGTTCCGGGTCCGTATGCGGCACGGCGACATTGCCATCCGCGCCGAGCGGCAGGCCCGTCGGAAGGCTCGCCTCGCGGGCAAGGACCGCTTCGCCATAGCTCTCCCTGACATAGCCGAGGGCGAAGAGCCGTTCGGCCAGCAGTTCTATGACCTCGCGGTCGGAAGCTGCCCTGACCCCGAGGAGGATTGCCCCGGGGTCGAGATGTTCGATCAAGGCTTGCGCCATAATTGCTGCTCCAGTCTATGATGCCGTTTCGTCGGCAGTATCGCTGTCCGCGCCGGCCGCGCGTTCCCATGCCGCCGTGTTCCTGCGATAGGCCCAGAATGCGGCGGCAATGATGGCGGCAAGGACGACGAGGCCGATGGCTCCCAGATTGTTGATCAGGGAGATCACCACATAGGGGATCCACAGGAAGCCATCCACGACGCTGGTGATCTGCACGGCGTTGGCCGGCATTTCGAACCCGGAGGACTGGGCGGCCGCGGTGAAGAGCGGCGCCAGCGCATTGGCGACGTAGAAGCCGACCGCCAATGTGAACGTGCCGACGATGACCATGCGGAAGACATTGCCCTTCAGGAGCGGTGCCGTCATCGCCACGATGAACGGGATCACCGCGAGATCGGCAAAGAGGATGACGCGGTTGCCCGGCAGGATGACCGACAGGATGATCGCGATCGGCACCAGGATCAATGACGAGGAAATCGCCGCCGGATGGCCGATCAGGATCGCCGAATCGAGGCCGACCAGCAATTCGCGGTCGCCGGTGCGCTTGCGGACGAATTCCTGCGCGGCTTCCGATACCGGAAGCAGGCCTTCCATCAGGATCTTGACCATGCGCGGCAGGAGCAGCATCACCGCGGCGAGCGTCATGCCGGTTTGCAGGACCTTGGTCAGCACGATTCCGAAATCGCCCGCATTGTAATAGGCGATGACGCCAAGGACGAGGCCGATCACGAGGCCGAGAATGACCGGCTCGCCAAAGACGCCGAAGCGGCGCTCGAACGTCTCGGTGTTGAGTTCGATCCTGTTGAGGCCGGGAATGCGGTCCATGATCCAGTTGAGGATGATCGCAATCGGCAGGATCTGCGCCGAAGCCAGATGCGGCACCGAAATGCCGGGAATGCCATAGAATTTCTGCACTGCCCGTGCCGACCAGTCGGCGAACAGCAGGGTGAGCGCCACCATCAGCGCCGCGACGATCAGGCCATAGGCAAGGCTGTTGGTCGCGGCGACCGCCAATGAGCCGATGAAGGCGAAATGCCAGAAATTCCATACGTCGACGTTCAGCGTGCGCGTGAGCCGCGTCAGCAGAAGCACGATATTGACGGCGATGGCTATCGGGATGACCCAGAGGCCCACCGAAGAGCCAAAGGCGATGGCAGCCGCCGATGGCCAGCCGACATCGACGATATCGCGCTGAATGCCGGTATTCGTGACGATCGCCTTGGCGACGTCGCCGATCGACGTCAGCATCAGCCCAAGCACGAGATTGATGCCGATGAAGGCGACGCCGATGGTGACCGCGGCGCGGAACGCCCTGCCGATCTTCGCCCCGAGAACCAGCGCTATGATGAAAATCACGATCGGCAACAGGACAGTCGGTCCCATTGCGTCGACAGCGGCCTTAAGGCCGGTCAAGAAACTATCCATTATTCCTCCCCGCGGCTCCCCACCGCCCCTGATTCGTCACAGAACTTTTGCATTTTGTGACGAATGAAAGTTCATCACATGCAATTGATCGAGTCAACGCGCCCCGCAGGCCGGTGACGGGTTCGATCGTTCGTTGCGTCGATGCAGTTGCAGAGTTTCAACAGATTCCGCGCGGTTTTCGACTCATTTGCCGCGCATGAAGCTCTCCAGCGGGAAGATTGCACAGGTTTCGGTGCCGTGAGCGAGCAATTTGCCGCTCGCATCGCGCAGGAAAGCCTCCGACGTCGCCAGCGTCCTGCCGCGATGGATGAGACGCCCCTCGCAATAGACCATGCCCATGCCGGCAGTGAGCGGCCTGACGAGATTGATCTTGAATTCCGCCGTCGTATAGGCCTCGCCGGGCTTCAAGGTGGTCATGATGCAGCAGGCCAGCGCGGAATCCATCAGGCTGGCGATCCAGCCGCCATGGATGCCGCCCATCGGATTGCGGTGCTCCGGCGAAGGCAGTCCCTTGAAGACGACACGGTCCTGTTCGACCTCATGCAGAGCGAACGACAGCGTCTGCGCCATGGGCGGCGCGGGATATTCGCCGCGCAGCATGGCCTGCAATATTTCCAGCCCGCCCCGCGTCGCAAGGTCGCCCAATGGCAGGAGGCCGACGCCACTCGGGAAGGTGATCGCCTCGCTCACGTCACGGTTAGTGTCATCGTCGATGTCTGGGCTCATGGCAGATCCGGTGTGCCGGCGCGGAATCTAGGCTGCCTGCAACGAACGCGCCAGGGCATTGAGGAAGCCGTCCCGCGCTTCCGGTGGTTTCTGGGCGCGGGGCTCCCATACATGCCGGGAGAAAAAGAAGGCGGTCAACCGGAAAGCGTCGACGAGCTCCGGCAGGGAGGCGGCGCGGACATTGGTACTGACCATGAAGGCCGGCATCGCCAGCAGTTTCTCCGCCCAGGGCGCGCCCGCCTCGCGCGACACGGCCCGGCCGGATTTCGGCGAGACATAAGCCAGGTCTTCGGCGCTGCCGGTCGCGGCGCAGCGCCGAAGATCGAGGCCGAAGCCCAGTTCCTCCAG
The DNA here is from genome assembly GCF_026420825.1 of Phyllobacterium sp. 0TCS1.6A. Classification (NCBI taxonomy): domain Bacteria; kingdom Pseudomonadati; phylum Pseudomonadota; class Alphaproteobacteria; order Hyphomicrobiales; family Phyllobacteriaceae; genus Phyllobacterium; species Phyllobacterium sp. 0TCS1.6A. The sequence goes on along the minus strand of NZ_JAPMAB010000007.1, from coordinate 39,628 downwards.
CATGGCGATTTCAAACCGCAGCAGCAGTTCGCCCGCCACCAGCGAATCCTCGCTGTGTTCGAGGATGACCGCCAGCGTCTCGAACAGGTTGCGGTGCGGATCGCGCTCGGGAAGCAGCCTCAGATGCGAGGCGGCGAGCTGAAGCCCGAACAGCGCCACCGGCTGCTCGATCAGCCGTGCAGCGGCAAAATTGACTGGCTCGACCTGCATCATGCCGAGATGCTCGTCCATGCGGGCGCGCCAGACCACATCGACGCGATTGCCGGGCTGGATCATCGGCTGCATGCGGCGCGACCTGCCACCGCGGACGAGGCCGAGATGGCGGCCATGGTCGCGGGTCATCACCTCGAGGATGATGCTCGTTTCTCCATGCCGCCTTGCTCCGAGGATTATGCCTTCGTCGCGCCATTCCATCGGACGAGATTCACGCCATCAGCGCGGAAATTCAAGGCCCATTTCGCGATAGCGCTCGGGATCATTGCCCCAATTGTCACGAACCTTGACGAAGAGGAACAGGTGTACCTTCTGCTCCAGGATTTCCATCAGCTCCTTGCGCGAGGCCTGGCCGATGGATTTGATCGCCTGTCCTTCATGGCCGAGGACGATCTTCTTCTGGCTGTCGCGTTCCACATAGATGACCTGCTGGATGCGGACGGAGCCGTCCGGCTTTTCCTCCCAGCTCTCGGTCTCGACAGTGGAGGAATAGGGCAGTTCATTATGCAGGCGCAGATAGAGCTTCTCGCGCGTGATCTCGGCCGCCAGCATGCGCATCGGCATGTCCGAAATCTGGTCTTCCGGATAGTACCACGGCCCTTCCGGCAGATTGTCGGCCAGGTATTTCAGCAGGTCCTTGCAGCCATAGCCCTTGAGGGCGGAAATCATGAACGTCCGGTCGAAAGGCACCATTTCATTGGCCTGCCTGGCCAGTTCCAGGAGCTTGGGCGCTTCGATCCGATCCACCTTGTTGAGGACGAGGATGACCTTGCGCTGCCGCTCCCTGATGCCGGAGAGCAGCCGTTCCACCTCTTCGGTGATGCCCTGCTCGACATCGATAAGGACGAGGATGATATCCGCATCCTTGGCCCCGCCCCAGGCGGTGGTGACCATGGCCTTGTCGAGGCGCCGCTTCGGCTTGAAGATGCCGGGCGTATCCACCAGCACCATCTGCGCATTGTCATGGATGACGATGCCGCGAACCAGCGCGCGCGTGGTCTGCACCTTGTGCGTGACGATCGAGACCTTGCTGCCCACCAGCTGGTTGACCAGGGTGGACTTGCCCGCATTCGGCGCGCCGATAAGCGCGATGAAACCGGAGCGGGTCGGCCCTTCCCCCGGGGTCTGCGGCGTTTGTTCCTGTTCAGCCATTTGCTGCATCTTCCTGCGTTCTCTGCCGAACGCCTTCCCTGAAAAGCAGGGCCATAGCGGCTTCCTGCTCGGCAATTCTCTTCGACCGGCCCATACCTATCGCCGGTTCAAATCCCTTGACGCTCGCCCTCACCGTGAACTGCGGATCATGGTCGGGTCCGGTACGCTCGATCACTTCATAGAGCGGCTGGGCGCCGTCCTGCTGATGGGCCCATTCCTGCAATTCCGTCTTCGGGTCGCGCTGGCCCGAGTTTACCTGACGCGAGCGTTCGCTCCAATGGCGTTCTATGAAGGGCTGCGCCGCCTCCAGTCCGCCATCGAGATAGATCGTCGCGATCAGCGATTCGACCACGTCGGCGCGAAGGCTGCGGAGCCGCTTGTCCGCCAGCCCCTTCACATCGGCGCCGGTGCGTATGAATTCGTGCAGGCCGATATCGTCGGCCACCGAGGCGCAGGTATCGGCGTTCACCAGCGAGTTCAGCCGCAGGGACAATTCGCCCTCGGTCGCCGTCGGATAGGCGCGGAACAGAAGGTCGGCGATCACGAGCCCGAGCACGCGGTCGCCGAGGAATTCCAGCCGTTCATAATCGGAGCCTGCCGAGGAACGGGCGCTTGCATGGGTAAGCGCACGCTCCAGCCGGCCAAGATCGAGGAACTTGTGCTGTGTCTTCTCTTCCAGTCTCCGGACCGAGTCGGCGGAAAGGCTCATAGGCGTGTCAATTGTTCTCGACCGAATTCGGAGCCGCATTCACACTGTGCAGCAAGCGGTCGAACCTGATCTCGGAAGGCCAGCGCCAGATGGCCAGCGGGCTCGTCCTGCCGGCGATCGAGAAGAAGATGACATTGGCGCGGCCGATGAAATTCTCCAGCGGCACATAGCCGACGCCGCCCTCGGACGCATCCACGCGGCTGTCGCTGGAATTGTCGCGATTGTCGCCCATCATGAAATAATGTCCGGCGGGGACGACGAATTCGCGCGTATCGTCGCTGTAGCCATTGGGCGACAGGTCGAGCGTGTCATAGGTGATGCCGTTCGGCAGCGTCTCGCGATAGACATCGACCGGCTGGTTGGATGCGGTGACATCGGGATTGCTGATCTGCCCGACCTTCTCGCGCGGCACTGCGACATCATTGATGTAGAGCACGCCGGCGCGCATCTGGATACGGTCGCCGGGCAGGCCGATCACGCGCTTGATGAAATCGAGCGATGTATCGCTGGGCTTGCGGAACACGGCGATATCGCCGCGCTGCGGCTCGCCGGACCAGATACGGCCGGAGAACAGGTTGGGCGACCACGGGATCGAATATTTCGAATATCCATAGGAGAATTTCGAGACGAAGAGATAATCACCCTCCAGCAGCGTCGGGCGCATCGATCCCGATGGAATGTTGAACGGCTGGAACAGGAGCGTGCGGATAACCAGTGCGAGCAGGAGCGCCTGCACGATAACGCTGATCGTCTCGCCGAGACCACCGGAATTCTTTACAACAGCTTTATCGCTCACGCTTCACATATCTCCATAACTGAATTTGCCTCTCTTAGCCGCTGGGGGCCCGCGGGGCAATGCGCTTCAATCGCGCTCTTTGGCGTTTGATTACGGCTATTCTTCGATTTTCGAAGTTTCAACCGCTTCGATGATCACGAATGCTTGTGCAAGCGGGAAATCATCGGTGATGGTCAGATGGATGCGCGGCGTATGGCCCGGCGGTACGATCTTCTCCAGACGCCGGGCCGCGCCGTTTTCGAGCCGCATCGTCGGCGCCCCGCTCGGCAGGTTCACGACACCCATGTCGCGCCAGAACACGCCCTGCGACAGCCCCGTCCCCAGGGCCTTGGCGCAGGCCTCCTTGGCGGCGAAGCGCTTGGCATAGGAAGCGGCGCGCTGTTTGCGGCGCTCGGACTTGGCCTGTTCGATCGGTGTATAGACCCGGTCGATGAACCGCTGGCCGTGACGTTCCAGCGTCTTTTCGATCCTGCGTATGTCGATGAGATCGCTGCCAATTCCGATGATCATGAAGTCTCAGCCATTTTTTGCAGCCGGCAGGCGGGCGTCCGCTTGTTCTGGAAACCGGCAACGGCCCAACGGACGGGGAAATAGGCCAGGAGGCCGGCGGCGAGGCCGAGCGGCACCGCGCCGATGAGCATGGGTTCGAAGAGCGGATGCCAGAGCGTTCCGAAATCCAGATGATGCAGCATGGCGCCGAGATGCTCCGGCATCGGATCGCCGCTGAAGCTGCCGGTCATGACGAAGCGCCCGGTTTCGAGCGTTGCCGCCCAGATGAACGGCAGAAACAGCGGATTGCCCAGCGTCGTGCCCAATATGGCAGCGGCCATGTTGCCGCCGATCAGCCATGCGACGGCGAGCGCCACCGCGATATGGATGCCGAGGAGCGGAATGAAGGCCGCGAAAATGCCGCAGGCAAAGCCCGCCGCAATGGCGTGCGGCGTAGCCCGCAGGCGCAGGACGCGCTTGCCGAAATAGCGCAGCGACCGGCTGACAGACCGGCGCGGCCACAATGCGAGGCGCAGGCGCTCGCCTATTCCAGGCCTATGTCGCTGCTTGAACAGCATGTTGAACGCATCCCTTTCAGCCCCGGGCTCTTGCCGGCCCGGCAGGTCCGTATAGTCCTGCTATATATTCCTGCTACCGGGCTTGACCGGCGGAATTGCGGCAAGCTCCGGTGGAAGCTGGTCGGCAGGATAAGCCGGAACTTCATATTCCGCCAGCGCAATCAAAGGAACGCCGATCTCGCTCTTGCCGGCGGAACGGTCGATGATGCAGGCGGCGGCCAGGACTTCGGCGCCGAGTTCCCTGAGGCAGGTCACCGTCTCGCGGATGGAAAGCCCGGTGGTCACGATGTCCTCGACGATGACGACGCGCGCGCCCTTGGCGATGTCGAACCGGCGCAGCTTGAACGTGCCGCCTTCCCGCTCCACCCAGATCGCCGGCACGCCGAGATGGCGCGAGGTCTCATAGGCCGGGATGATGCCGCCGATGGCCGGGCCGACCACATAGTCGATCGGGCCGAGTTCCGCCTGCCTGATCCTTTGCGCAAGGCCCCTGCACACGCGCTCCGTCTTGTCGGCATGCATGAAAACGCGGGCCTTCTGCAGGAAAACGGGGCTGCGCAGCCCCGAAGTCAGGATGAAATGGCCGTGCAGGATGGCCCCTGCCTCGCGAAAGACGTCCAGTACTTCTTCGGTGTTCATGTTGCCCCCTTGCTTAGCCATTCACGCGCTGCGCATCGCTCACGCATTTGCTCTCTTTGAGTTTCGACAGGATGCGGTTGAGATGTTTCAGGTTCCACACCTCGATATCGACGATCATCTGGGTGAAGTCGGGCGCCGAGCGCACCATCGAGAGGTTGTGGATGTTCGTCTCGCTATCGGCGATGATCTGGGCGATCTCGGCCAGCGAACCCGGCGCGTTGATCGCGGAAATGCTGATGCGCGCCGGAAACCGGTCGCGGCGGCTCTCGTCCACATCCCAGCGCACGTCGATCCAGCGCTCCGGCTGGTCGTCATAGGCCATCAGCGCGGAAGACTGGATCGGATAGATGGTCATGCCGGAGCCGGGCTGCAGGATGCCGACGATGCGATCGCCCGGCACGGCGCCCTCGGGCGAGAAATGCACCGCCATGTCGGCGCTTGCGCCGCGGATCGGCAGCGCCTGCGGGCCGCCCGGCTCGACGCCGGCCGCTTCCGCGCCCTCGGGCATCTTGAAGATCATGCCGGCGGCGTTGCGGAAATTCACCCAGCCCTCCTCGCGCTCCGTCGCCGACGGCTTGGGCTTCGCGTCCTGATATTCCGGATAGACCGCCTTCATGACATCGGAGGACGGCAATTCGCCCCGGCCGACCGCCGCGAGCACGTCGTCGATCTCCTTGCGGGCCAGGCGCGGCAGGCCCTTCTTCAGTTCGTCGCGCGAGTAGACCTTGCCGGCGCGCTCGAAGGCCCGTTCGAGAATCTGCATGCCAAGGCCGGAATATTGCTTGCGCACCGCAAGCCGCGTCGCCCGGCGGATGGCGGCGCGCGCCTTGCCGGTGACAACGAGCGCCTCCCATGCGGCTGGTGGCGTCTGCGCCTTGGAGCGGATGATCTCCACCTCGTCGCCATTATGCAGCACGGTCATGAGCGGCATGATGCGGCCATTGACCTTGGCGCCGACGCAGCTGTCGCCGATGCTCGTGTGGACGGCATAGGCGAAATCGATGGGCGTCGCGCCGCGCGGCAAGGCGATCAGCCTCCCCTTCGGCGTAAAGCAGAACACCTGGTCCTGGAAAAGCTCGAGCTTGGTGTGTTCGAGGAATTCTTCCGGATTGTCGCCCTCGGCCAGCGCCTCGATGGTCTGCCGCAGCCAGGCATAGGCATTGGTCTCGGTGGAAATGACATGCGGGTTCTGCGCGCTGCCGCGATCCTTGTAGATGGAATGCGCCGCCACGCCATATTCGGCGATGTCGTCCATCTCGCGCGTGCGGATCTGCAGCTCGACGCGTTGCCGCGATGGTCCGACGATCGTCGTGTGGATGGAACGATAATCGTTCTGCTTGGGCGTCGAAATGTAATCCTTGAAGCGCCCCGGCACCATCGACCAGGTGGTATGGATGATGCCGAGCGCATTGTAGCAATCGCCGACCGTATCGACGATGACGCGGAAGCCGAAAATATCCGACAGTTGCTCGAAGGAGAGGCCCTTGCTCTCCATCTTGCGGAAGACCGACCAGGCCTTCTTCTGACGGCTCTTGACGCTGGCCTTGATGCCGTGCTGGGCGAACAGGGTGGAAAGGTCGGTCTCGATCTGCTGCAGCGTCGGCCGGTTCTTCTCCATCAGCTCGGCAAGGCGGTTGGTCACCGCATTGAAGGCTTCCGGATTGATATGGCGGAAGGCGAGCTGCTCCAGCTCCTCGCGCATGTCCTGCATGCCCATGCGCCCGGCCAGCGGCGCATAGATGTCCATCGTCTCCTCGGAAATGCGCAGGCGCTTGTCCTCGGGAACGTGGTTCAGCGTGCGCATATTGTGCAGCCGGTCGGCAAGCTTCACCAGAAGCACGCGCACATCGTCGGAAATCGCCAGCAGCAGCTTGCGCAGGTTCTCCGCCTGCACCGCCTTCTTGGAAACGAGATCGAGCTTTTTCAGCTTGGTCAGGCCCTCGACGAGCTTGCCGATGTCGGGCCCGAACAGCGTATCGATCTCCTGGCGCGTCGCCGAAGTATCCTCGATCGTATCATGCAGCAGCGCGATGGCGATGGTCGCCTCGTCCAGGTGCATGTCCGTCAGGATCGCCGCGACTTCGAGAGGATGGGAGAAATAGGGATCGCCGGAAGCCCGCTTCTGCGTACCATGCTTCTGCATGGCATAGACATATGCCTTGTTGAGCAGCGCCTCATTCACGTCAGGCTTGTAACGCTGGACACGCTCGACAAGCTCATACTGACGCATCATGGGCGCACACCTCCGGGATTACACTAATACTGGCACAGATTGGCATCTGCGCCGTCTATATGGGCATTTGCGCGGCAATGCGCAAAAATAATGCGCCGCAGTTTCGTGCGACGCATCAAGGCCTTGCGGCCGCTATCGCGTTGACCGCGACTTGATCAGTAATCGTCGCTCTTTTCCGGTGCCACCAGGCCTTCGATGCCTGCAAGCAGTTCCTCTTCCGACATGGAGTCGAAGGAAACATTGTCGTCGGCGTCGCTCGCCGTCTCGACGGTTTCGCCTTCGGCAGTGATCAGCTGGGGCGCTGCGGCGGCTGCTTCGGGCTCGTCGACTTCGACATGCTTCTGCAGCGAATGGATCAGGTCTTCCTTCAGGTCGCCGGGAGACAGGGTCTCGTCTGCGATCTCACGCAGGGCGACAACCGGGTTCTTATCATTGTCGCGGTCGACGGTGATCGCGGCGCCTTGCGAAATCAGGCGGGCGCGATGACTTGCCAGCAGCACCAGCTCGAAGCGGTTCTCTACCTTGTCAACGCAATCTTCAACAGTGACGCGGGCCATGAACTGCCCCTTTCATTTTTCAAGAATTGGCGGATTAATGCGCACATAACGCGGTTGCCGGCAAAAAACAAGTAAAAGCGCTCAAATCAACATGGATTCGTGCCGCCGCCACCGGTCAATTCGCCGTGCAAACCCATCGGACGGCGTGATCGACCGATGGCCCACAGGACCTGGTCACGGCTAATTCACTTCCTCACGGAACATTTAACAGCTATGTCCAGTTATCTGTACAAATTTAGCGCAATGGGTATTGGCATTTGCGACAAGTCGCCCTACTGATATATTAAGACTTTCGTATAAGATCAGATCGGGCTACTTGAGAGATCAAGCTCATTTGAATTGACGCTCGAATTTTCGAAATGGAACCATATTATGTTTGATCCCCGTGAAAAGATTGTCTTGTTCATCGACGGTGCAAATCTCTACGCAGCTTCAAAGGTACTCGGTTTCGATATTGATTATCGCAAGCTTCTGGCAGCTTTTCAAAAGCGCGGTTACCTGCTTCGCGCCTATTATTACACGGCGCTCGTCGAGGACCAGGAATATTCATCCATTCGGCCGCTGATCGATTGGCTCGACTATAATGGCTACAAGGTCGTGACCAAGCCTGCCAAGGAATTCACCGATTCCGCCGGCCGCCGCAAGATCAAGGGCAATATGGACATCGAGCTTGCCGTCGATGCCATGCAGCTGACCGATACGGTCGACCACTTCGTCATCTTCTCCGGCGATGGCGACTTCCGCTCGCTGGTCGAGGCGCTCCAGCGCAAGGGCCGCAAGGTCAGCGTCGTGTCGACGCTTTCCACCCAGCCGCCGATGATCTCGGACGAACTGCGGCGCCAGGCCGACCACTTCATCGACCTCACCTCGCTGCGCACCGAAATCGGCCGCGAAACGAGCGAACGCGTGCAGCGCCAGAGGGTCGAGGAAGAACAGGCCGACTACTGATCGGCACATCCAGAAAATGCCGCCGGAAAATGCCGCATGGAAAACCGTCCGGCATTGTGCTTTTAACGGCACATGAGTGTCGAACCCTCCCCCGATTGCCCGATCTGCGTGCGGCTCCATGATTTCATCGCCAGCTGGCGCTTGAAAGAACCGGGCTGGCACAATGCCCCCGTCCCGACCTTCCTGCCGGTCGAAGGACCGGATTCGGTCAGGCTTCTCATCGTCGGCCTCGCGCCGGGCCTGCGCGGCGCCAACCGCACCGGACGCCCGTTCACCGGCGACTATGCCGGCGACCTGCTCTATGGGACATTGGATGAATTCGGCTTCTCGCGCGGCAAGTTCGCTGCCCGCCCCGATGACGGGCTGGAGCTGATCGGGGCGGCGATCACCAATGCGGTGCGCTGCGTGCCGCCCGAAAACAAGCCGGTCGGCGGCGAGATCAGCAATTGCCGGCGCTTTCTCACGCCGACGATCGGGCGGTTCGGTCGCTTGCGCGCCATCGTCACGCTCGGCACGATCGCGCATCAATCGACCGTGCGGGCCATGGCGCGGCCGGTGGCAAGGCATCCTTTCAGCCATGGCGGCCAGAGCGACATCGGCAGCGTCCGGCTGTTCTCCAGCTATCATTGCTCGCGCTACAACACCAATACGGGACGGCTGACGGAACAGATGTTCCGCAGCGTCTTCGCCAATGTGCGGGATTATCTCGACGGGATCGAGAACGAGGCCTGATCAGCCGCGGTCGCGCAGCAGACGCGATTTCTCGCGGTTCCAGTCGCGCTGCTTTTCAGTCTCGCGCTTGTCGTGCAATTTCTTGCCTCGCGCAACCGCAAGTTCCAGCTTGGCCCTGCCGCGATCGTTGAAATAAAGCTTCAGCGGCACGATGGTCATGCCTTCGCGATCGACCGATTGCGCCATGCGCGCCATTTCGCGGCGGCTGACCAGCAGCTTGCGATGGCGGCGCGGCTCGTGATTGAAGCGATTGGCCTGCAGATATTCCGGAATGTAGGAATTGATCAGCCAGAACTCGCCATTCTCGAAGCTCGCATAGCTTTCCGCAATGTTCGACTGGTTGTTGCGCAGCGACTTCACTTCCGTGCCCTGCAAGACGATGCCAGCCTCTATCGTGTCGAGAATCTCGAAATTGAAGCGCGCTTTGCGGTTTTCAGCAATGATCTTGCGAACCGTCGGTGTCTTTGAGGCAGTTTTTGGCTTGTTCATGCGATCTATATAGGCACTGCGTGGCCTTTTGTCAGTTGACCAGCCCCGCATGACGCATGGCATCGTCGATCCGGGCCGCGGTCGCCGCCTCGATCTGCACCATCGGCGAGCGTAGCGCATTCTGCATCTTGCCAAGCTTGGACAGGGCATATTTCGGCCCGCCCGGATTGGGCTCGAGGAACAGCGCCTTGTGCAGCGGCATCAGCTTGTCCTGGATCTCCAGCGCGGCCGGGTAGTCGCCGCTCAAGGTCGCGGCCTGGAACTCGGCGCAGAGCCGCGGCGCGACATTCGACGTCACCGAAATGCAGCCGACGCCGCCATGGGCGTTGAAGCCGAGCGCCGTCGCATCCTCGCCCGAAAGCTGGATGAAGTCCTTGCCGCAGGTGATCCGCTGTTCCGAAACGCGCTCGATCTTGCCGGTCGCATCCTTCACGCCTGCTATGTGCTTGAATTCGTTCGAAAGCTTGCCCATCGTCTCCGGCGTCATGTCGATGATGGAGCGGCCGGGGATATTATAGATAATGATCGGCAGCGATACCGCCTGGGCAATCGCCTTGTAATGCTCGTAGAGCCCGCGCTGGCTGGGCTTGTTGTAATAGGGCGTCACGACGAGGATGGCGTCCGCGCCGGCCTTCTCGGAGAATTCGGCGAGTTCGATCGCCTCGCGGGTATTGTTGGAGCCGGCGCCGGCGATGACCGGCACCTTCCCGGCGGCTTCCTCGATGCAGACTTCGACCACGCGCTTGTGCTCCGCGTGGGAAAGCGTCGGCGATTCACCCGTGGTTCCGACGGGAACGAGGCCGTTGGTACCCTCGCTGATCTGCCAGGATACGAAGGCGCGAAAGGCTTTTTCGTCGAAGGCACCATTGTCGAGGAATGGCGTGACGAGTGCGGTGATTGAGCCTTTCAGCATGGGTAACTCCGAGTATTGATGATGCGAACCGCCAGTTTCAAACCAGAACGGTCGTAAGGTGGCGCACCATAATCGCGCAGGCCCGCTGGCACAAGTTGATTTCCTTGATGAAAACTATCAACTTGCCAGAAGTGAAAGATTGCAATCTACTTGTCGCGGTAAGGTTCCGTTAAGAAGGCTTTCATAGGTCCGCCATTATTGTCTGTCTACGTCTCGCCGAGCGGGACGTTCAAGACCCGCTTTCGTGAATTTGGTAGCCCGTATGCTGAGAAAACTTGTTCTGCGTTCCGTCATTCTTGGCTTTGGCCTTCCGGCTGCGGCATTGACCGCGCACGCCCAGGCTCCAACACCGCCGGCAGCCGTGCCGGTGCCGACCCTGAAGCCCTTCGCGCCGACACAAACGCGCGTCAGTCCGGCTATCCAGGCCGTGACGCCGCCAGACCCGGTGACGACTTCGGCCATCAAGCCGCCTTCGAGCCCGACCGCTGTGGCCGGGAGCCTGAAAAGCGGTCTCGATGCGCTCTCTTCCGGAGATGTGCGCCGCGCGCTCGCCATCCGCAACGGCCTGCCGCAGAACGCCCTCGACCGCCATATCCTCACCTGGGCGATCGGGCTGTCGAACGCGCCGGGCCTGCCGAGTTCCGAGATCGCGAGAGCGGCGGCGGAACTGCCGGGCTGGCCGGGAATGGCGACATTCCGCAGCAATTCCGAGCGGGCGCTTTTCAAGGAGAACCCGCCGGCCGCGACCGTCATCAACGCCTTCGGCAATACCAGGCCGCAGACGCCCGAGGGCATGATCATCCTTGCCCGCGCCCATGTCGCAAATGGCGATACAGCGAGGGCCCGGCAGGTTCTCGGGCCGTTCTGGCGCACCAGGAAGCTGGATGACGGCCAGGAAGCGGCGATCCTCAAGGAGTTTTCGCAGGTCATCGCCCGCGAAGACCATCTGATGCGGATGCTGACCATGCTCTATGAGGGCAAGGTGAAATCCGCCGGGCGGGTCGCCGGGCTTTCCAACGCGGAATCGCTGTACCAGGCTTTTGCGGCGGTGCTGAAGAAATCGCCCGATGCCGGCAAGAAGCTCGCTGCCGTGCACGAGAGCTGGAAGGGCAACCCGGCCTATATATTCGCCAAGGCGCAATATCTGCGCCGCCAGGAGAAGTTCAAGGAAGCCGCCGATGTGATCAATACCGCGCCGCGCAATGCCGCCGCGCTGGTCGATCCTGATGCGTGGTGGACCGAGCGGCGCGTGCTTTCGCGCGAGCTTCTCGATATCGGCGATGCCAAGCGCGCCTATCGCGTTGCCGCAATGCACGTCGCGGAGACGCCGGTGGTGGCGGCCGATGCCGAATTCCATGCGGGATGGTATGCGCTGCGGGCACTGCGCGATGCGCGTACGGCCCATCGCCATTTCGCCCGCATCGCCGAACTCTCCTCGCGGCCGATGTCCGCCTCGCGCGCCTATTACTGGCTCGGCCGCGCCGCCGAGGCAGGCGCCGGCGGCAATTCACGCGATTATTATGCGCGCGCCGCCCATTACGGCACGACCTTCTACGGCCAGCTCGCAGCCGCCAAGCTTGGCCAGACCGGGCTGCAACTGCCCTATCCGCGCCCGACGGATGCGGAACGGAACCGGTTTGCCCAGCGCGAAGCCGTGCGCGCCATCCAGCGGCTGGAGCAGGCAGGCTATGATTCCCGCGCCGCCCTGCTCTATTCGAGCCTGGCACAGGAACTCGACAGTCCGGGCGAACTCGCCCTCCTCGCGGTCATGGCGGAGCGCAAGAACAATCATTTCGTCGCCTTGCGCGTCGGCAAGGCGGCGGCCCAGCGGGGCATCGACGTCGGGGCCCTGTCGCATCCGATCGGCGCCATTCCCGAGAATGCCAATATTTCCGGCTCCGGCGCCGCCCTCGCCTATGCCATCGCCCGGCAGGAAAGCGAGTTCAACCCCGGCGCAGTGTCGAGTGCGGGTGCCCGCGGCCTCTTGCAACTCCTGCCTGGTACGGCCAAGGGCGTTGCAACCCGTGCGGGCATGTCCTATTCGCAGTCGCGCCTCACCACGGATGCGGCCTACAATGCGACGCTCGGTGCGAAATTCCTCGGCGAGCAGATCGCCAAGTTCGACGGTTCCTATGTGCTGACCTTTGCCGGGTACAATGCCGGGCCGACGCGCGCCAATGAGTGGAAGGCACGCTATGGCGATCCGCGCGGCAAGAGCGTCGAGGAAGTCGTCGACTGGATCGAGCGCATTCCCTATACCGAGACCCGCAATTACGTTCAGCGCGTCATGGAGAATTACCAGGTCTACAAGGCGCGGCTGACCGGCAAGGCCCGGATCGAGAGCGACCTGACGGCCGGTCGGAGCTAGGAGCTTTGGCGCAGCCCTGTCGCGACCATTTCTACAAGGCCGCCGACGGGCTGGACCTCTATGCCCGCATCTACCCGGCAAGCGGCGGCGATGCGGGCCTGCCGCTCGTCTGCCTGCCGGGCCTTACCCGCAACAGCCGCGATTTTCACGAACTGGCGTTTCATCTCGCCAATCAGGCCGAGAGGCCGCGCATGGTCGTGGCCTTCGACTATCGCGGCCGGGGCCGTTCCGGTTACGATCCGGTCTGGACGAACTACAATGTCGGCGTCGAGGCCGGGGACATACTGGCCGGCCTTGCCAGCCTGCGCCTGGAGCGCGCCATCTTCCTCGGCACGTCGCGCGGCGGCCTGATCACCCACATCCTGGCGGCAATGGCGCCCGCCATGATCGCCGGCGTCATACTGAACGACATCGGACCGGAGATCAGCCCGGCCGGCCTGATGCAGATTGCGCACTACCTCTCCGTCCCGTCCGACCCGATCCGCAGCTGGGCCGAGGCGGCCGAGCAGCAGCGCAAGGTCCACGGCGCGGCATTTCCGGCCCTGGACGCCGCCGACTGGAACCGCTTCGCCATGGCGATCTACCGCGAGGACGATGGTTTCATCGTCCCGGATTACGATCCGCAACTGCGCAATACGCTGCAGGGCATCGACTTCGGCGCGAAGCTTCCGGATCTGTGGCCGCAATTCTCGCTGATGGCGCAGCTGCCGCTTTTGCTGGTGCGCGGCGAGAATACGAGCCTCGTCACGCGTGAGACCGTGGACGAGATGCGGCGGCTGCATCGCTCCATGCAATATCTGGAAGTTCCGGGCCAGGGCCATGCGCCGCTGCTCGAAACGGGAGAGATTCCCGCCCGGATTTCGCAATTCTGCGCGGATATCGATCTATTTCGTTGATTTCCGCTGAGGTTTTGCGGCTTTCGGCGCGGCGGTGCTTGCCGTTGCCTTCGGCGCCACGCTTGCCTTCGGCGCTATGGTCTTGACGAAACCCGCCGCCTGTTGCGGCCATTTCTCCCTCGTCGCCCGGCCGGAAAAGCCGATCTCGTCGCTGATCCATGCCGCCTGTTCGGCATTCCAGCTGGCGATCTGGTCAAAGTGGAACACGCCGATACCATGCAGCCGGGTCTGGATCGCCGGGCCTATGCCGTCGATGAGGGTGAGGTCGTCGGCCTTGCCGCGCCGCGCCTTGGCCAGCAGCGAGGGCTTGTTGGCCTCGATCTGGCGCGGATGCGAACGCTTTTCCTGGACCTGCGGCGTTTTCCGCTTTGCAGGCGGGCTCTTGAGCGGCTTTGGCGGCACCGGCTCCGCCGGCGGAACCATGGCAGCGGCGTCCGCCGCCGATTTGCGCACGTCCTCGGCGGCTGTCGGCAAGGCGCCGCGGGCGGCAAGGCGAGCATCGGCGGCACGGGTCGAATCCGCGGCGGCAGACGGTTGTCCGGGTGAAAAATGCCGATAGAAGCGCCCGATGACGGCGCCGATCACGAAGGCGGCGGCGATGAGAAACAGCGATTGCAGAAGAAACATGACCATGGCGTTTATACTCCCCGCATCATGTCAGGCGCCACGCCCGTCATGGGTTGCCCAGCCGACATAGAAGCCGACGAGCAGCGCCACGATCAGAAACAGCCATAATTGCCCCATGAGATATAGCATGCCGACATCCCCCTATCCGCCGTTGGAATTCTGAACCGTCAGGTTAATGTCTCCCTGGCTCAATTGTCCAGGAATCCCCGCCCGGAGCGCCTCCGTCACCGATGCGCGGGCTGCGGCATTAGCCACGGCTCCGCGGATGGTGAGGACGGAGCCGGATATTTCGATCTCGCCATTGATCAGCTGCGCCGCCTGCACGAGGGCGAAATTCGCCATGTCGAGGAAATCCGCCGGCGCGCCCCGCGCTACGGCCAGTTCGTCCAGTATTTCAATGCCGGGCATGGCCAGTTCGGCGGCATCCAGCACCCTGGCGCGCATGTCGCCATAGGGCACATTGCCCGAAAGCAGCACGCCATCATCGGATTTCGTCACGGCAAAGGTAAATGGATCGGCCAGTTGCAGCAGCGTGGTCTGGTTGTCGACGATGCGCACGCCCGGCGTTTCATCCGCGAGCCGCACCGCCGCCGCCAGATCTTCAGGCGAAGGCGCGACGCCCTTGAGGATCAGGTCGCGGCCATCGACCTCCACGCTGGCCCAGGGCTGCGCTTCCAGTGCCGTCGTCGCCGCCGCCGTTATCCTTTCGTCGATCGGCCCGGCCAGAAACCAGCCGGCGAGCACGGTCAGCAGGCCAATGGTGATGAGCCCCGGCCAGAACCAGCTAACTATCGAGCGCATGTCGCATTATTATCCCTATCGCCGCAGCCCGGCCGCCCGGCGCGGCCCCATGACCCCTGGCCGCCCGGCGCGGCCCATAACTCCAAAAGTCACGAAGCAAGGTTCTGCCGCATGTGCCCGGCAATTTCAACTCGCGGCACGGAATAAAGAAAGCCCGGCAGTTTTCACTGCCGGGCTTCTTTCAACAATAATCCGTGAAAGGATTAGAAGTTGCGCTGGAAGCGGATGATGCCCTGGAAAGCGTCGTCGCTTCCGGAAACGTCAGCACGATCGCCATCAAACTTGGTGTAGTTGATTTCCGGGGTGATTACGAAGCCAGGAACCAGCTCGTAAGCTACGTTGGCAGCGGCAGCGAACGTGCCGTCGTCTTCGTATGCGCCCTGGATGTTGAAGGTTGCCTTTTCGGAAACCTTGGCAGCGAGACCGCCCCAGACAGCGAAGTCACCATTCCAACGACCGAAGTAGTTGTTGCGGTATTCGTCGCCATTGGACTTGTAGCCACCCTGTACCCAAGCCGAGATGGTGTCGGTGAAGTTCACGTTAACGCGAACCTTACCAGCCCACTCTTCGGAAAGAGCGTCGTAACCGGCAACGGCACCGATCATGCCCCAAGCCTGGTCGAACTTCACACCGGCAACGACGTGCGGCATGTAATCGTCGATTACGTAGTTGTCGCTTGAGCCGTAGTAGGAGTTGAAGCCAGCATCGTCACCCTGTTCCAGGCCGATCGTGGCCGAGAAACCATTGCCGCCGGCAAAGGTGTAGCTGATCTGGTTGGTAACATAACCGCCTGGCTCGATGACGTCATCCGAGATGATGTCGCCGAGGTAGCCGAGGTACGACGTGAACTGCGAGTCGGTTGCACCGACGCGGAAGCCGCCGAGTTCGATGAAGCCGTTGTTCAGCTCGACGGAGTCGGCATTGGCGCCATCGTCGAAGTTGTAACGCAGTTCGACGTACGAACGCAGCGTGCCAAGCTCGGTCTCGTTACGAGCGTCGACGCGCAGAGTTGCACGGCTGCGCTTTGCCCAGGTGTCGCGCTCGAAGCCAGTGTAGGCATCGTCGCCAGCCTTGGCGTCGTAACGTACGTAACCGCTGATCTTCAGGCAGGTTTCGGTCCCCGGAATATAGAAGAAGCCTGCGCCGTACGTGTCGCAAACGCGAACGTATTCAACGGGCTCCGGCTCGGCAACGACGACTGCATCGGCAGCGCGTGCACCGGTTGCTGCAACGAGAACTGCAGCTGAGCCGAGAAGAAGGCTCTTAATGTTCATTTCTGACCTCCAGTCAAAGTTAAAAATGGGTCTGGGCATTCCAATTTGGCTGAAGGACAACCTGCCCCCATCCCCTAAGTCTCAGAAGAAATGCGGATAACGCCCTTCCTCTCGATTGACCATACTCGGCAGCGCTACTCTTTCAACAGCGAATGTCGGCCGGGGCATCCTCTCCCGGCTCGTAGACCAGGTGCTGTTGCACAAAAGCCACGAAATAGCCGCTTCCCGTGGAATATCTTTACCACTCATTAATATAGGTAACCCGGATTTTAACGAAATTTTCGCCTGCGATGCCGGTAACGGAACGGCAGCGCCGCCGAGAATCGCCTATTTCGAGGCGGTTTTCGCGGCTGTTCCCTTCGAATCGCCTCGCCGCCGGCCAATCTCCCAATGGTGATTTGACATGACTTATCTCTACCTCCTTGTTGCCATAGTCTGCGAAGTGATCGCCACGTCCGCGCTGAAGCAGGCCGATGGCTTCACCCGGCTGTGGCCGTCGCTCATCTGCATCGCCGGCTATGGCGCGGCGTTCTACCTGCTGTCGATCCCGCTCAAGACCATGCCGGTCGGCATCGTCTATGCGATCTGGTCAGGCGCCGGCATCGTCCTCATCGCCGCCGTCGGCCTCGTCTGGTTCAAGCAGTCGCTCGATCTGGCGGCGGTCATCGGCCTCGCTTTGATCATAGCGGGCGTGCTGATCGTCAACCTCTTCTCCCGCACGATCGGCCATTAACCGCCGCTGAAACGGCTCGTTCTCCGCTGCCTCCAGTCCGAATCTTGACTGGAGGTCAGAAATGAACATCAAGAGCCTTCTTCTCGGCTCCGCTGCAGTACTCGTTGCAGCAACCGGCGCACGCGCCGCAGACGCAGTTGTCGTCGCCGAACCCGAGCCCGTCGAATATGTCCGCGTTTGCGACACCTACGGCGCCGGCTTCTTCTACATCCCCGGCACGGAGACCTGCCTGAAGATCGACGGTTATGTCCGCGTCGACGTAAAAGGCGGCGATCTTCTGGGCCGCAACACCGACACCGATGCCGAAATCGATAGCTACAAGCATCGCTCGCGCGGCGTCGTCCGTTTCGATGCCCGCTCCGATACAGAGCTCGGCACGCTCCGTTCCTACATCGCGACCGAATTCACGGTTGACGAAGGTGCTGACAGTGTAGGCTTGCCGCACGCATTCATCGAGCTTGGCGGCTTCCGCATCGGCGTGACCGACTCGGTATTCGGCAGCTGGACCGGCGGCGGCAATGTCATCAACGACGACCTTATCGACTATGACGGCGACAAGACCAACCAGGTCAACTACACCTTCGCCGGCGGCAACGGCTTCTCCGCCGTCATCGGCCTGGAACAGGGCGACAAGGATCACCTGGTCACCGATTACATGCCGCATGTCGTAGCGGGCGCGAAGTTCAAGCAGGCCTGGGGCGCTATCTCCGGCGTGGTCGGCTACGACTCGGTCGTGGAAGAGTTTGCCGGCAAGCTCCGTCTGGATGCCAATTTCAGCGACAGCATCACCGGTTTCATCATGGCTGGCTATCAGTCTGATGCCTACACCAAGGCCAAGATCAAGAACTATTACGGTGCATGGTCCGGCGACTGGGCTGTCTGGGGTGGTCTCTCCGCCAAGGTGTCCGACAAGGCAACGATCAATGGCCAGCTCGCCTATACGGAAGCTGAAACCATCGCTGCTTCTTTGAACGTCGATTATGAACTCGTGCATGGCTTCGTCATCACGCCGGAAATCGACTACAAGGACGAAAAGAAGACCAAAGATCAGTTCGGCGGCATTATCCGCTTCCAGCGCAACTTCTAATCACAACTCGCATACCGACGCCGGGTGACCGGCGTCGGCTTTTTCACGATCGTTTCATATTGGCTATTTTTCAGCGCCGGCCTTGGCAGCGCAGCACTCATTTCAAGAGAAGAAAGGATTTCAGCACCGGTCGCGGACCGAGGAGAGATTGGAAATGCCTGGAACGACATTGATGGCGTGGAGGGTCGATAGAACCGGTTATGGTTTTATCGAACGAAGGTCTATCATTCTAAAGTGGCATGGCTGGGTGCATTGCGTTTTTCGGGAAGGCGGGTACAACTCTCCGCATATTTTACCGATCGATGTTTTTAATGCCAGGGTGTCGCCCGCATGTTGATTTCAGCCATTTCCCATCCGGCCGGAGCGGTCGAACCCTCCTTTGCGGTCCAGTATGACTATGATTTGCGCTATTCATCGCAGAGCCAGGGCAAGCTGCATCTCAGGCGGGAGCACAGCCTGCATGATCTGGCGGCGAATTATATCAGCATCCTCTGGGATGAGGGCCCGCACAAGACGAATGTGCGCTCCTTTCTCGGCGAGATGGGCGAGATCCTGATTGGCCGGCGCTTCAGCAATTTCACGCAGGAGATGCTGGACCATGTGGTGGGCACGCTCCGCGAGCGTGGCAACAGCAATGCCACGATCAACAGGAAGATGGCGGCCTTGAGCAAGCTGCTTCGAAAAGCCCAGAAGATGGGCGATATTGACGGCCTGCCGGAGTTTCAACGGCAGAAGGAGCGTCAGGGCCGCATCCGCTTTCTCGAGCAGGATGAAGAACTCGCGCTGTTCGAGGCGATAAGGTCGCGCTGCGAAGACAGTTACCGGCTCGCCATCTTTCTCGTCGATACGGGCTGCCGCCTCGGCGAGGCGATCGGGCTTTCCTGGAACGATCTGCAGCAGGCGCGCGCGACATTCTGGCTGACGAAATCCGGCCGCAGCCGCACGGTCCCCCTCACCTTGCGCGCCCGGCAATCGACCGAGATTCCCCATGGCCGGCTGAAAGGGCCTTACGCCATGCTCGCCCAGGTGCGTTTCCGCGCCATATGGAACGAGGCGAAGCAGCAAGTCGGTCTTGGCGCGGACGACCAGGTCGTGCCGCATATATTGCGCCACACCTGCGCCTCGCGGCTGGTGCGCGGCGGTATCGACATCAGGCGCGTCCAGATCTGGCTCGGCCACCAGACATTGTCGATGACCATGCGCTACGCCCACCTCGCCACCAACGACCTCGACGCCTGCGTGGCAGTATTGGAACGGGCGTAGTGTATGGCTCAGCAGAACCGGCCCGATAATCGTGATGGAACATTGTGATGTCGATTGCAGCTGGCGACTGGTTCGAGCGGTTGCGATTGGGCGGGAAAGCGCCGTCTGCTTGACTTGTTGCGGATATCGCAACATATGTATGACACACGCACGTAAACATCTGGCATGAAGGGAGAGCGTGATGGTTTCCAACACAAATACGTTCACTCACACGGCTAAAGATGCCCGCGAGTCGCAGAACAGCGACACCGGATTCGACGCACGCCCAACGGCCAGCAAGACCGATTACACGGCCTTCACCAAGGACGTTATCAAGCGATTCCCCAAGGTAATCGCTGAACTTGCCAAGTGAGCCAAGATGGCTGCCGCTCAAGGCGGTTGTAGAAATCAATCGGGCCCATGTTGAGGATACGGGAGAAAATCACGCTCTCCTGTCGAAGCCGAAGCTGGAGGGCGCGTTGGTGCGTCCTCAAAATCTTTTTCATTACCGGAGCGTATATAGCGTCGTAACATTAGGCGTCAGCCTGATGTTTGCCATAGCAGAGACACACGCCTTCGAGCAGGGCAACAAGAGGACGGGGTTCACATCCGGACTGGCCTTCCTGCACGAGAATGGCTTCATCTATGATGGGCCCGATACGGTCGATCTTGCCACGAGCTTCAAGAAGGTGATCGAGAGAAAAGCCTCTCAGATGTGGTTCCAGAGTCAATTCATAGAGCACGTCTTCGAGATATAGGTCACTCGATGTCCCGATAGGAGGCATTCGAAGCGGCAGTGCGTATCCGGGCCTCCAGGCGGGCCGGTTCCGGTTCGCCAAACCGAAGCGCAAGGCCGGGAACATGAATGGGGTTTGTGTGCCCGCCCCATGAAGGACAGCACCGCCGCCTGCCACGCCAAGCGACCGGAAGAAAACCCAGGTCGCACAAACAGGCTTCGAAGTCAGCGGGTTGCATAAGAAAAATGGCGGAGAAGAAGGGATTCGAACCCTCGAGAGCCTTTTGAGCCCTACTCCCTTAGCAGGGGAGCGCCTTCGACCACTCGGCCACCTCTCCGAGGACGCTGACTAAAGATGAAACCCCGCCTTGGCAAGGTTTTTGTTTCAGTGCCGCCTAAAAAATGCCGCCAGCCTCGCCCGGTTCGGCGAAGTGCGGGATCGACCTGCAATTTTACGCTGCATTGCGGCAACCAAAAGACGAAAAGCGAATGAATGTGGCGAAATAATCACAATATGATGGCGGTGATTTCACGGGAAAAACCGAGTTCAAACCTCTGGCCGAAAAGCGCTTTTCGCCTGACGATCGTCGCCATGGCCGTTCTCGCACCTAACCAATGGATGGGATTCCCAATCGGCTCCGAATTTGTAACATAGGTGCGAATCGCAGTGATCTTGGACCATGGAGGCCAGCATGAAGCAGTGTCGCTCTATTGCCTTGGGAGCGTCGCTCGGAGCAGCGCTTGTCTGCTCCTCAATCAGCACGAGCATGGCAGCAGACAAAGCCGCAGCCAGCACCGAACGGAAGCCATTCATCTATTTTGCCACCACCGATCCATTCCTTGCGCCGGGGCAAAAGCCGACGCGCAATGATGTGACGCTCTTTGGCGGGCCCTTCACCACCGATACGGCCGGCGGCGCATTGAGCATCTTCGGTGCCGACTACACGTCCAACTACATTATCGGCGTCACCTATGGCCGCGATGTCTTCGATCTCGGCGCCGGCTTCCTGCTTGGCGGCGTCGCCGGCGTCGCCATCCGCTTCGGCGAGGATGACGATACATCGGGCGAAATCTGGGGCGGCGTGCGGCTCAAGCATCAGGGCCTCGTCATCGGCGACATCGTGATCTCGCCGGCCTTCACCGCCGGTCTCAGCGCGGTCACCGGCGAGACGGAAATCGAGAAGGAACGCGAGGCGCGCTATGACGGCGACGCCTCCTTCATCGGCTTCCTCGGGCCCGAACTGTCGGTCCGCTGGCGCGGCGCGCCCAATCTGGAACTGACCTGGCAGCTGCATCACCGCTCCGGCGGCGGCGGCACCTTCGGCGACATGGGCGAAACATCGAACGCCAATACGATCGGCATTCGCTACCGCTTCTGAGCGGTGCCTCGGGGCCGGGTCCATCTGGCACATAGCGCTCGACAGGCCCGGGCCGGCCCGCTAGGTTGTGGCCAAGGGGGCGCCATGGATCTGACCAGGCTGGTTGCGGCAGGTTTGCCTGCATTGTTCATCGCTGCATGCACCACCACCGGTGCGAGCGGCGGATTGACCGATGACGCGCGCAGCCTCGTCACCACCTCCTACCGATGCCAGGAGGCGCTTGGCCGCGAGCCGCATTTTTCCGCCATCGAGAGCAGCGAGACGGTGCTGAGGCATCTCGGCAGCTCGCCGGAACAGGCCGATGGCACGGTGCGCGGCTGGCTGCGCGAATTGATCGCCTCAAGCCACAAGCCGAACGATCTCGATGCGGCTACCTGTCGCGATACGCTGCTCAAGCAAGCGGAAAAATTGCGAATCGGCAATGAGCGGTTGAGACGGCGGCCGGCCTGAGCCTATCGTTGCGCCAGCAATCGGCAGCGATTCTTGTAATTTTCGTGCGCATGGAGGCTGTATTTCGCAACTATGCGCAGTGTGTCGGATGTTTGCAAATCTTGAATTGCCGTTGCGGAACCACCGTCCTATCTCCGGGATTATAGGGGCCACAAAGCTCAATGGAGATTGCAGAATGACGACACCTACCGTTCCGCAGGATGTTTACCTCCGTCACGAAAGAGAATGGCAAATGCTGCGCCAGGCTCTGCACAGCAAGCCTGAAACCGAGAAGAAGCCCGCTTTCGACGCTCCGGCAAAGGTCAACGCGGAAAAGCGCGCCGACCTCGCCCAATAGCCACCGCTATGTTCTGAATCCTGCCACCAGCATTGCGCGTTGGTGGCAGGGCAGTGATTCCGTGGCACTGGCGGGGGTTCATGAAACCGCCTGCATGCAATGAATACCCCCTCTGCCACCTCCCTCATGCTGCCCCCCCTCATGTTGGGCCTCCACCCCCCTCATGCTGAGCTTGTCGAAGCACGAAGCACGCACGATTTTGATACAGCGCTCCAGAAAGGGATTGCACAAACGTTGCTGCGCCCTTCGACAAGCTCAGGATGAGGGGAAATAGAGTTTTGCAGGGAGGTCGTTCTGCGAGGTTTCTAGCTCACCATGAGGAAGCCCGCGTGGGCACTTGCAGGCTCGGGTTGAATGAACCGGGAGGATTGCAACGGCATCCCCGCCCCTGCAACACCATCAGCACGCAAAATCCCGACCGGGGTTAGTGACCGAACCTGAAGTTCATCCGACGCTGCTGCAATAATGTAGTGAACTTCAGATTCGATAGGGTCACTAGCAACCACAGTCAGGCGTATTTCAATTCCACCACACTAGTTCGAGCCCGGCCAGGCGCGCATGGCGATATCGACCAGGCGGTGGATCTCCTCGCGATTCGAACCGCTGGCGGCCTGGACGGCGGTGCCCTGCGACACGGTCAGCAGATAGCGCGCGAGGTCCTCGGCATTGCAGTCGGCGGGAAGATCGCCTTCGCGCTTGGAACGTTCGAAGCGCCGCGCCAGCGCCTTCTGCCCCATCTGCCGCTTTTCGATGATCGTCTTCTGGATCGCCTCGGCCGCATCGCTGCAGGCCATGGCGGCGTTCACGCCGAGGCAGCCGCTCGGATTGTACTCGCAGGTCTGCGCATCGGCAAAGCCGTAAAGCACGGCCCGCGCGACGCTGCGCGCATCCGGCAGTTCCAATGCCTTCCAGAAAAAGGCCATGTAATTCTGTTCGTAGCGCTCCAGCGCCATGCGGAAGAGCTCTTCCTTGTTGCCGAAAGTTCCGTAAAGGCTGGGCTTGGTGATGCCCATGCTATCGGTCAGATCCGTGATGGACGTTCCTTCGTAACCCTTACGCCAGAACAGTTCCAGGGCAGTCTGCAGAGCATCGTCCGCATCAAATTCCCTTGGCCGTCCCATTGGACAACACTCCCTAAATATTTATACCGCTCGGTATAAAATCCATTGACAGCTGCCGTCTCGCAGCCTTATATCGCCGTTCTATACCGATCGGTATGGATCGTCAATGATCGAATTCGCGCATCGAATTCAACCACGCCATCCTCCCAATGGCTGAAATTCAAGCAGGATGACCACGATGTCAATCAGCACTTCAAAAAGAAATCTTGCCATAGGCGGTCTCGTTTTGGCGCTTGGCCTTGCCGCCGGCACCCAATATCTCGACCTGAGCCAGAGCCGGGCCGAAGGCGAGCAGCAGCAATCCGCGCAGCCGCAGGCGACGCCCGTTTCGGTTGCTGTCGTCCAGCCGCAGCGCATAACGCGCTGGAGCGAATTCTCCGGCCGTCTCGAGGCGGTGGACCAGGTGGAGCTGCGCTCGCGGGTGGCGGGCGCCGTCCAGTCCATCCATTTCAAGGAAGGCTCGATCGTGCAGAAGGACGATCTCCTGGTAAAGATCGACCCTGCGCCCTATGAGGCGGAAGTCGCCCGGGCAAAGGCGCAGGTAAGCTCTGCCGAATCGCGCCTCTCCCTCGCCCGCAACGAACTGGAACGCGGCAAGCGGCTCATCGATTCCCGCACCGTCTCGCAAAGCGATTACGATCAGCGGTTGAATGTGCAGGCCGGCGCCCTCGCCGATCTCGAAGCGGCCAAGGCGGTGCTGAAGACTGCGATGCTCAACCTCGAATATACGGATATCCGCGCGCCGATCACCGGCCGCGTCGGCCGCATCGAGGTGACGCAGGGCAATCTGATCTCCGCCGGGCCCACCTCGCCGGTCCTCACCACGCTGGTGTCGATCAGCCCGATCTATGCAAGCTTCGAGGCCGACGAGGATGTCGTGGCATCGGCGCTGGCCGAACTGCCGGAAGGTCTCAACAGCCGGGATTTCGTCGGCCGCATCCCGGTGCGCATGGATGTTCACACCCAGAAGGACATTACCGGCACGCTGCAATTGATCAATAACAGCGTTGGCGCGGCCAGCGGCACGGTGCAGGTGCGCGCGGTGTTCGACAATCCGGATGGACGGCTGATCCCGGGCCAGTTCGCCAAGGTCCGCATGGGCCAGGCGACCGAGCGCGAGGAATTGCTGGTGGACGAAAAGGCCGTCGGCACCGACCAGAACAAGAAGTTCGTGCTGGTGGTCAATCCCGAAAACGTCGCCGAATACCGCGAAATCAGCCTTGGCGGCCAGGCAAAAGGCCTGCGCATCGTCACGGCCGGGCTGAGCGCCGACGAAAAGGTCGTCGTCAACGGCCTGCAGCGCATCCGCCCCGGCGCGCTGGTGCAACCGGAAATGGTAGCCATGGGCGGTGACGGCACGCAGATGCAGGCCCAGGCCGACCAGGCGAAGCTGAAACAATAAGCGATTGCGCCGCAGCTTCGGATGAAGCTGCGGCGCTTGCTTTTCAAAATCCCGCGCATTTCGCCTGCATCAGGAAGATGGGGCGCATGTGCTCATAGGCAGGTAAATTGCTATGAACATCTCCAATTTCTTCATCGACCGCCCGGTCTTCGCCGGCGTTCTCTCCTTCGTCATCTTCCTCGGCGGCTTGATAGCGCTGACGGCGATGCCGGTTTCCGAATATCCCGACGTCGTGCCGCCTTCGGTGGTGGTGCGCGCTCAATATCCAGGCGCCAATCCGAAAGTCATCGCCGAAACGGTGGCGACGCCGATGGAAGAGGCGATCAACGGCGTCGAAGGCATGCTCTACATGGGCAGCCAGGCGACGTCCGACGGCCAGCTGACGCTTACCGTCACCTTCGCCCTCGGCACCGACCCGGACAAGGCGCAGCAGCTGGTGCAGAACCGCGTGTCCCAGGCCGAGCCCCGCCTGCCGGAAGAGGTGCGCGCGCTCGGCATCACCACGGTCAAGAGTTCGCCGGACCTGATGCTCGTCGTCAACCTGATCTCGCCCAATGACCGCTACGACGTCACCTACCTGCGCAATTACGCGCTGATCAACGTCAAGGACCGGCTGGCCCGCATCGATGGCGTCGGCGACGTGCAATTGTTCGGCTCGGGCGATTATTCCATGCGCGTCTGGCTCGATCCGCAGAAGACCGCCGAGCTCGGCCTTTCGGCCACGGATGTGCTGAACGAGATTCGCGCGCAGAACGTGCAGGCTGCGGCCGGCACCATCGGCGCCTCGCCTAATGAAAACAGCGTGAACCTGCAATTGTCGGTCAATGCCCAGGGCCGCCTCCAGACGGAGGAGGAATTCGGGCAGATCATCGTCAAGACGGCGGCCAATGGCGCCATCACGCATCTGCGCGACATTGCCCGCATCGAGCTCGGCTCGGCGCAATATTCGCTGCGTTCGCTGCTGGACAACAAGTCGGCGGTGGCCGTTCCGGTGTTCCAGGCGCCGGGTTCCAATGCGATCCAGATCGCCGACCAGGTCCGCAAGGTCATGGAAGAGGTCAAGCTGACCATGCCCGAGGGCGTGGATTATCGCATCGTCTACGACACGACCCAGTTCGTGCGCGCCTCCATCGAGGCCGTCGTCCACACGCTGCTCGAAGCGGTGGTGCTGGTGGTGCTGGTGGTCATCCTGTTCCTGCAGACATGGCGCGCCTCGATCATCCCGCTCATCGCCGTGCCCGTATCCATCGTCGGCACCTTCGCCGTGATGCATCTTTTCGGCTTCTCGGTGAACGCGCTGAGCCTTTTCGGCCTCGTTCTCGCCATCGGCATCGTGGTCGACGACGCGATCGTGGTCGTCGAGAATGTCGAGCGCAACATCGAGAACGGCCTGGCGCCGAGACAGGCGACCATCCAGGCCATGAGGGAAGTTTCCGGCCCGATCATCGCCATCGCGCTCGTGCTGGTGGCCGTGTTCGTTCCTCTCGCCTTCATCAGCGGCCTGACCGGCCAGTTCTACCGGCAATTCGCGCTGACGATCGCCATCTCGACGGTCATCTCGGCGTTCAATTCGCTGACGCTCTCCCCGGCCCTGGCCGCGCTGCTGCTGAAGGGCCATGACCAGCCGAAGGATGTGCTGACGCGCTTCATGGATCGCTGGCTCGGCTGGCTGTTCCGCGGTTTCAACACCATGTTCACGCGCGGCGCCAATGGCTATAGCCGCGGCGTGCGCGGCGTCATCTCGCGCAAGACGGTGATGATGGGCGTCTATCTCGTGCTCATCGCGACGACGGCGCTGCTGTTCCGCGCCGTGCCCGGCGGCTTCGTGCCGCCGCAGGACAAGCAATATCTGGTCGGCTTCACCCAATTGCCCGATGGCGCCACGCTCGACCGCACGGAAGCCGTGGTGCGCCGCATCGGCGACATGGCGCTGGCCATTCCCGGCGTCGAAAGCACCATCGCCTTCCCCGGCCTTTCCATCGCCGGCTTCACCAACAGCTCCAATGCCGGCGTGGTCTTCGTCTCGCTCAAGCCATTCGAGGAACGCACGACGCCGGAACTGAGCGCCGGCGCCATTGCCATGGCGCTCAACCAGCAATTGGGCGGCATCCAGGAATCCTTCAGCGCCGTATTCCCGCCGCCCCCGGTGCAGGGTCTCGGTTCGATCGGCGGCTTCAAGCTGCAGATCGAGGATCGCAACGGCCTCGGCTATGAGGCGCTCGATGCGGCCACCAAGGCGTTCCTCGCCAAGGCGGCAGAGGCGCCGGAACTGACGGGACTGTTCACCAGCTACCAGATCAATGTCCCGCAGCTCTATGCCGATGTCGATCGTGCCAAGGCGCGCCAGCTGAATGTTTCCCTGCCGGAGATATTCAACACGCTGCAGATCTATCTCGGCTCGGTCTATGTCAATGATTTCAACAAGTTCGGCCGCACCTACTCGGTGCGCATGCAGGCGGAATCCAATTTCCGCGCCAAGGCCGAAGACATAGGCGACCTGAAGGTCCGCTCCGGCTCGGGCGAGATGATCCCGCTTTCGGCGCTGCTCAACGTCTCATCCACGGCGGGACCGGAACGCGCGCAGCGCTATAATGGCTTCCTTTCCGCCGATGTGAACGGCAATGCGGCGCCCGGCTTCTCTTCCGGCCAGGCGCGGGCGGCGGTCGAAAAGATCGCGGCGGAGACCCTCCCCGCCGGCATAGGCTTCGAATGGACGGAACTGACCTATCAGGAGATCATCGCGGGCAATTCCGCCTACTGGATCTTCCCGCTGTCGATCCTGCTGGTCTTCCTCGTGCTCGCGGCGCAATATGAAAGCCTGTCGCTGCCGCTGTCGATCGTCATGATCGTCCCCCTCGCCTTGCTGGCCGCGCTGTTCGGCGTCTGGCTGACTGCGGGCGACAATAATGTCTTCACGCAGATCGGCCTCATCGTCCTTGTCGGCCTGTCGGCGAAGAATGCGATCCTGATCGTCGAATTCGCGCGCGAGCTCGAATTTGCGGGAGCAACGCCGTTCAAGGCCGTGGTCGAGGCCAGCCGGCTGCGCCTGCGGCCGATCCTGATGACGTCGCTCGCCTTCATCATGGGCGTGGTGCCGCTCGTCACGTCCACGGGTGCCGGCGCCGAGATGCGCAGCGCCATGGGCGTCGCGGTTTTCTCCGGCATGATCGGGGTGACGCTGTTCGGCCTGTTCATGACGCCGGTGTTCTATGTGCTCGTCCGCTCGCTCACCGGCAACCGCGCGCTGAAGCATCATGGCAGCCATTTCGATGGCGAAACCGGCCACAATTCCGGCGTTATCGCGCCGAGCCCCGCCCCGGCGGAATAACAATCCGGGCAGCGCGGCGGCTGGTGCCAGCCGCGCTGCCCTCGCCTAAACCACTGAATACAGCGGTGATTTCGACGCACCGCCCGCATCTATCCCACAGCTTCCAGTTATTTTTCCGTGGGTGCATTTTTTGGGTGACAAAACATTGCACCGTGTTACATTCATGTGACCAAGCCGAATATCGGCCTAACGATCATGACCACCGGCGCTATGCAGGGGGTCGTCAAATCGGGAGATGCAGATGCCAAGCTTTGCTGCTGCCAATGACAACCGCAAGATCAGCGATGGGTTCGTTCCGCTTGTGAGCTTCCTGCTCGGAACACAGATTGTCGCCGCGCTGCTTTTGACCGTACCGAACTGGTACTGAGATGGCCCGCCCCTGCCGCATGGCGGGGCGCTTCTGTCGCGCGAGCGTTTCCACTCTAAAACAACCTCCGGTAGGTTGCAGCGACTTTTCCGATGGATCATAACATTGCCCAGGCATAAATTATGCGCAGGACATTCCAGATGTCGCGCAATGGAGTTAGGGCATGAGAGCACTGGCGGCCGCGATCCTGATATCATCGGCATTCCTGGCAGGCTGTACGACGATCACGCCTGAGGAACAGCGGGCGATCGATAGCCGCACCTGCCTGTCCTATGGCTTCAAGCGCAAGACCGATGCCTATTCCACCTGCCTGCTGCAGCTGGAACTGGACCGCCGCGCCGAGCGACGGTCCAGGTTCGAACAGATGCAGTATAGAAACCAGCCCATGCTGCTCTATGGTGGCTATCGCCCCCTCTGGTGGTAAGCCGGGAAGCCCGAACTTAGCGCACCCAGACGACGCGGCGCGAATCGTTCTCCACCAGCGCCGGCCGGTCATCCACATAGACGTAGGAATAGCCCGGCTCGTCCGGCACCCTGACCAGCGGCACATCGGCCGGGATCACCGTTCCGGTGGTCAATTCGCCCTCATAGACGATGGGGTCCGTCGGGTGTCTCTCGATATAGGTCACCACTTCAGCCGGAATTTCTGATGCCGGGATTTCTGAGGCGGGGATTTCGGGGCCGGCATTCGGGCCTTCGGTATAATAGACCACCTGGCGGTTTTCCATCGATACGATCACCGGGCGCCCGTCGACATAGATATAGCCATAGCCCGGGCTTTCGGGGATAGGCCGCAGGGTCACCGTGTCGGGCACGACATAGCCCTGGCTGATATCGTCCTCGATCACCACCGGATCGGCCGGATTTTCGATCACATAGTCGCGGGCCGATTGGGGCACCTCGACGAGCACGGTGTCCTGCGCCATGGCCAGACCAGACGGGGCAAGACCAGCCGGGGCAAGACCGGACGTGGCGATAAGCGCCGCCGCCGTTAACATAAGAGCCTTTTTCATTTTCAGCCTCTCTTTCGAGTTTGCGTCCCAATGGCTGAAACAACCGGCCAGCGGATCATTGGTTCCGCCCGCGGCCATCACACTTGATGAAACGGCCCGTAACATTCCGCTCCCGCATCCGCCCCCGGCATTCCAATTGGGCAAGCCCGATGGGAGAAGCCGGCGACAGGAAAAAAATCACCTGCGACCTGATGACGGGGCGCACAAGTTTTGCTTTCCCGCCGCATAAAAACTGCTATCCGTTGCAGCCATGGAACCGAAGCTTACCCCCCTTATCGACAGCCTGCCCTCCACCGTTCCCTTCGTCGGACCGGAGGCACTGGAGCGACGACGCGGCAGCGCTTTCCGTGCGCGGCTCGGCGCCAATGAAAACGGCTTCGGACCGGCGCCATCGGTGATCGCGGCGATTTGCGACGATGCGGGCAATGCCTGGAAATATGCCGATCCGGAGAATTTCGAGCTCAAGCATGCCCTCGCCCGCAAGCACGGCGTGGACGCGGCCAATATCGTCGTCGGCGAAGGCGTGGACGCGCTGCTCGGCCTTGCCGTCCGCCAATATGTCACGGCCGGGACGACCGTGGTGACCTCGCTCGGCGCCTACCCGACCTTCAATTTCCATGTCGCCGGTTTCGGCGGGCGGCTCGTCACCGTCCCCTACCGCCGCGACCGCGAGGATCTTGGCGCGCTCCTGCAGGCGGTGAAGCGCGAAAATGCGCCGCTGGTCTATTTTTCCAATCCGGACAATCCGATGGGCACATGGTGGGAGGCCAGCGACGTGCAGGCCTTCATCGAGGCGCTGCCCGCAACCACCATGCTGATCCTCGACGAGGCCTATACCGAGACGGCGCCGGATACGGCGCGGCCGGCGCTCGACATATCGCGGCCCAATGTGCTGCGCATGCGCACCTTTTCCAAGGCCTATGGCCTGGCGGGCATGCGCTGCGGCTATGCGATCGGCGCCAAAGAACAGATCGCCGCCTTCGACAAGGTGCGCAACCATTTCGGCATGAACAGGCTGACGCAGATTGCCGCCCTCGCCGCGCTGGAGGACCAGGACTATCTCCGCGACGTCTGCGACCGCATTGCCGAGGGCCGCGACCGGATCAGCGCCATCGCCGCCGCCAATGGCCTCGGCCCGATTGCCTCGGCGACCAATTTCGTGACCATCGATTGCCGCCGCGATGGCGCCTTTGCGCTCGCCGTGCTCAATGCGCTGGCGGAGCGCGACATATTCGTGCGCAAGCCGGCGGCGCCGGTGCTCGACCGCTGCATTCGCGTCAGCGTCGGACCCGCCGCCGAACTCGACCTTTTCGCCGAGGAACTGCCCGATGCGCTGCGGCGGGCGGCGGGGTGAAATGACGGGTTGGTGAGATGGCGGGTTGGTGAAATGGCGGGGGTCGGTACGCCGAAATCGTTGAGCCCGGAGCGGTGGGCCGCATCGGCTGGCTTGATCCGGCTGGCGGGGCATTTGCAGCGTCCTCGCCAATGACGGGTCTGGCAGAAAGCATGGCGGGACAAGTCGAGATGGTGATTGGGGGTCAGGAAGCCGGCGACTGACGCGCCACTCGATCCGGCTGACGGGGCAAAGGAGAAAACCGTGGATGTTCACCCCTCGATTGCAACCATGTTGAATGCGGCGCGGTTGAAGGCAGCGCGGTTGAAGGCAGCGCGGTTGAAGGCTGCACCGTGGAATGCAGCGTGGTTAAAGACAGCGCTGGCGGACAGCTCGAACTTGGATTGGCCGCATGCGTGGCAGTTTGCGCCTATAACCCGCGCTAAGGAGGAAAAATGAATATTCATCGTGGATTTGTCGCTATTGGCGGGTTGATCGGGGCCGGCGGCATTGCCTCCTATGCGGCGGCGGCGCATTCGCCCAGCGGCCACATCGCCACGATCGCCCCGATGCTGCTGATCCATGCGCCGGTGTTCCTGGCTCTTTCGCCGCTGGCGCGGATCAACCGCGCCGCGCTGCTCGGCGGTCTGATCCTGGCGCTCGGCCTGTTGCTGTTCGTCGGCGACCTGTTCTCCCGCGATCTCACCGGCGCGAGGGCGTTTGCCTTTGCGGCGCCGCTCGGTGGTTCGCTGCTGATCATCGGCTGGCTCGGCATCGCCGCCACCGCCTTCCGCGCCCTCGATTTCCAACGGGGTTCCTGATCTCTCTCCAACTGGTGCCAACCTCCCATTGTCCAAGGGGTCGCATGATCAAGGGGTCGCATGATATTGTTGCCACCCCGAGGTCGACAAAAGGCGATTGCACCACTGCCCCGCGTGCTTCGACAGGCTCAGCATGAGGGAGGTTGGAAGCTGGGCATGAGGGAGGTTGAGTCAGCATGAGGGAGGTTGGAGGCTCGGCATGAGGGGTTGGAGGCCCGGCATGAGGGGTGGAGGCTCGGCATGAGGGGTGGAGGCTCGGCATGAGGGGGGTGGATGCCCGGCATGAGGGGGTAGATGCCCGGCATGAGGGGGTAGACAATGGCACGGTGATAGCTTTGTGAGGTTTCCATCTCTGGCTCCCTGCTTTCCTGCAAACAACAATTTACCCTCATGCTGAGCCCGTCGAAGCACGCGCTT
>NZ_JAPMAB010000007.1:0-7350 GCF_026420825.1 Phyllobacterium sp. 0TCS1.6A | reverse complement strand
CTCTGGCTCCCTGCTTTCCTGCAAACAACAATTTACCCTCATGCTGAGCCCGTCGAAGCACGCGCTTCATTCATGCAACCCCCTCCTTTTTGGCGCGCTGCATCAGCACAGTGCGTGCTTCGACAAGCTCAGCATGAGGGAGGTTGAGGCCCGGCATGAGGGGGTGGAGAATGGCACGGTGATAGCTTTGCGAGGTTTCCATCTCTGGCTCCCTGCTTTCCTGCAAACAACAATTTACCCTCATGCTGAGCCCGTCGAAGCACGCGCTTCATTCATGCAATCCCTTTTTGGCGCGCTGCATCAGCATGGTGCGTGCTTCGACAAGCTCACCATGAGGGGTGTGGGTGTTTGGCAGGGCGGTCGTTCTGCGACATTGGCAGATGCTGAGCAGCTTGCAGGACTAGAGCCCTGCAATCAAATCAAACCCCTCGTGCTGAGGTTCGCTCCGGATGAGAGAAAGTGGATCGGTGGCAGGGGTCTGTGAGATTGCACCTCCGTTCGAGTCGGTTGGCGACAGGCAAGCGAACGGTCATCCGGCATCGGGCGCGGCGTCGGCCTTTTGCTTGTCCTTCAGCCGGGCATTGCACAATTTGTAATAGCCGCCGCCCTTCTCGATCCAGCGCGTGCCGCCGAGGCGATCGGCCTTTTTCAGCGCGTGATATTCTTCGAGGCAGGTGTGCATGCGCCCCTGCGATGGCTTCTCGCCGGCGAATTTCCCGGCAATGGCGGTGGGAAAGCTCAAATCCGCCGCCTTGTGCTCCAGCGCCGGAGCGGAAGCACCCGCAGATCCGGAATTTCCACTCTCCGCGTCTCCGGCCACGGTTTCGGTTGTGGCGGCATCGCCATCCGCGCCATCCGCGCCATCAGCCGGGGGCGCAGCCCCGCAATTCGCCTTGCGGAAATCCTTCCAGCCCAGCACCTCGCCGGCGACCTGCGCGGCCTTATATTTAACGCTGCACTCCTTCATGCTCATCGCCGCCGCTCCACCCAGCGGCATCGCTGCGAAAGCGAGGCAAAGCAAAAGAAAACGGGCGATATGGGCGTCCAACATGGATGATCCTGCAATGAATGAAACAAACCAATGAATAAAACAAACCACGGAATAGACCGCGCGACGAATATGCCCGGAGCCTATAGTGCGCCGCACGCCAACACCATCCATACCTTCGTCTAAACCCTCCCTGCCCGGATGTCGGCGCGGCGAACCGGATGGCAGCGGGCCTTGAATTAATTGAACGTTCGTTTTATTAATTCTTCATGGCACGCACCACGGGTTCCGAAGGCGGCAAGACGCGCAGCGCGATCGAGGCCGCGGCAAAGCGGCTCATCGCCCGCACCGGCTATGAGGCGATGTCGATGCGCCGGCTGGCCGATGAGGTCGGCGTGCAGCCGGCGGCGTTCTATCGCTATTATTCCAACAAGCAGCAGCTGCTGCATTCGCTGATGCAGGGCCATATGGAGCGGCTGCTCGGCGCATGGCGGGCGGAGGACCCGGTCGAGGATGCACCGGCGCGGCGGCTCGCGGCCTTCATCCGCTTCCACATCCATTATCATATCGAGCGGCGCGAGGATGTGCACATCGCCAATATGGAGCTGCGCAGCCTCGATGCGGCGAACCGCGCGACCATCGTGGCGCTGCGTTCCGACTATGAGGGCAGCCTGCGCGCCATTCTCGATGCGGGCGTCGGGCGCGGCGATTTCGCCATCGACGACATAGCGCTGGCGGCGCGGGCGATCATCGCCATGACGACGGGGGTCAATGTCTGGTTCCGCAAGGATGACAGGCTTTCCGTCACGGAAATCGCCGAAGGTTACGTCAATCTCGGCATGCGCCTTGTTGGCGCCAAGAAGATCAATGCAGATGCAGCGGGAGGCAGAAATGTACCAGTCGGGCCTAAGATTCGGATTCTCTGACGAGATCGAGGCATTGCGCGAAACCGTGCACCGCTTCGCACAGGAGAGGATTGCGCCGCTGGCGGCGGAAACCGACAGGAACAACCAGTTCCCCATGCAGCTGTGGCAGGAACTCGGCGCGCTCGGCCTCCTGGGCATGACCGCCGATCCGCAATTCGGCGGCTCCGGGCTCGGCTATCTTGCCCACACGATCGCCATGGAGGAGATTTCCCGCGCTTCCGCATCCATCGGCCTGTCCTATGGCGCCCATTCCAATCTCTGCGTCAACCAGATCAATCGCTGGGGCAGCGAAGCGCAGAAGGCGCGCTATCTGCCGAAACTGTGCTCGGGCGAGAATGTCGGCGCGCTGGCCATGTCCGAGCCCGGCGCCGGTTCCGATGTCGTGTCGATGAAATTGCGGGCCGACAAGAAGAACGACCGCTATGTGCTCAACGGCAACAAGATGTGGATCACCAACGGCCCCGATGCGGATACGCTGGTGGTCTATGCCAGGAGCGACCCCGCCGCCGGTTCGCGCGGCATAACCGCCTTCCTGGTCGAGAAGGGCCACAAGGGCTTCACCACGGCGCAGAAGCTCGACAAGCTCGGCATGCGCGGCTCCAATACGTGCGAGCTGGTCTTCGAGGATTGCGAGATCCCGTTCGAGAATGTGCTCGGCGAGGAAGGCATGGGCGTGAAGATCCTGATGTCCGGGCTCGATTACGAGCGCGTGGTGCTGTCGGGCGGGCCGCTCGGCATCATGGCCGCCTGTCTCGATGTCGTCGTGCCCTATGTGCATGAGCGCAGGCAGTTCGGCCAGCCGATCGGCGAGTTCCAGCTGATGCAGGGCAAGCTTGCCGACATGTACACGACGATGAACGCGTCGCGCGCCTATGTCTATGCCGTCGCCGCCGCCTGCGATCGCGGCGAGACCACGCGCAAGGATGCGGCCGGCTGCATCCTTTATGCGGCGGAAAAGGCCACATGGTGCGCGCTCGAAGCCATCCAGGCCCTTGGCGGCAACGGCTATATCAATGATTATCCGACCGGGCGCCTGCTTCGCGACGCCAAGCTCTACGAGATCGGCGCCGGCACCAGCGAAATCCGCCGCATGCTGATCGGCCGCGAAATATTCGGGGAAAGCGCCTGAGACGAAAGATTTTCCCGGCCGGCCGCTATCGGGAAAATCCCACAGGAAATAGCCCACAGGAATCAGCCCACAGGAATCAGGCAAGGAATCAGAATGACCATTCTCACCTCGCAAATCTCCACTTCCACCGAGACCTTCTCCGAGAATGCGGCGCGGATGCGGGCGCTGGTCGCCGAGATCCGCGAAACGGCGGCAGAGGTCGAGCTCGGCGGTTCGGAGGAGGCGCGCCAGCGGCATACGGCCCGCGGCAAGCTGCTGCCGCGCGAGAGGCTGGCGCAATTGCTGGATGCGGGCTCGCCCTTCCTGGAGATCGGCCAGTTCGCCGCCTGGGGCATGTATGGCGACAGCATCGCCGCGGCGGGGCTCATCGCCGGCATTGGCCGCGTCTCCGGCAAGGAGGTGATGATCATCGTCAACGACGCCACGGTGAAGGGCGGCACCTATTATCCCCTCACCGTGAAGAAGCATTTGCGGGCGCAGGAAATCGCGCTCGAAAACAACCTGCCCTGCCTCTACCTCGTCGATTCCGGCGGCGCCAATCTGCCGAACCAGGACGAGGTGTTTCCCGACAGGGAACATTTCGGCCGCATCTTCTACAATCAGGCCAACATGTCGGCGGCGGGCATACCGCAGATCGCCGTCGTCATGGGATCGTGCACGGCGGGCGGCGCCTATGTGCCGGCCATGTCGGAAGAGACGATCATGGTGAAGAACCAGGCGACGATCTTCCTCGGCGGCCCGCCGCTGGTCAAGGCCGCGACGGGCGAGGACGTCACCGCCGAGGAGCTTGGCGGCGCCGACCTGCACACGCGCGAATCCGGCGTCGCCGACCATTATGCGGTGGATGACGTC
Organism: Phyllobacterium sp. 0TCS1.6A; assembly: GCF_026420825.1. NCBI lineage: Bacteria > Pseudomonadati > Pseudomonadota > Alphaproteobacteria > Hyphomicrobiales > Phyllobacteriaceae > Phyllobacterium > Phyllobacterium sp. 0TCS1.6A. The sequence continues at coordinate 3,455 of NZ_JAPMAB010000007.1, read as the reverse complement.
CATGCGCTGATGCAGGCGCGGCGCATCGTCGGAAACCTCAATCGCAAGAAGGAGATAGCGCTCGACCTTCGCAAACCGATTCCGCCGCTTTACGATCAGGACGAGCTCTATGGCATCGTCCCGACCGACCTGCGCCAGCCCTATGACGTGCGCGAGCTGATCGCCCGCATCGTCGACGGCTCCGAATTCGACGAGTTCAAGAAGAATTACGGCGCAACGCTCGTCACCGGCTTCGCCCATCTCTACGGCATGCCCGTCGGCATCATCGCCAATAATGGCGTGCTCTTTTCCGAAAGCGCGCTGAAAGGCACGCATTTCATCGAGCTTTGCGTGCAACGCGGCATTCCGCTGGTGTTCCTGCAGAATATCACCGGCTTCATGGTCGGCCGCTCCTACGAGGCGCGCGGCATCGCCAAGGATGGCGCCAAGCTGGTCACGGCGGTCGCCACCGCCAGGGTGCCGAAGGTGACGATGATCGTCGGCGGCTCGTTCGGCGCGGGCAATTACGGCATGTGCGGACGCGCCTTCTCGCCGCGCTTCCTGTGGATGTGGCCGAATGCGCGCATTTCGGTCATGGGCGGCGAACAGGCGGCAACGGTGCTGGCGCTGGTGAAGCGCGAGGGCATGGAGCGCAAGGGCGGCACGTGGTCGGCCGAGGAGGAAGCCGCCTTCCGCGCACCGATCCTCGAAAAATACGAGCGCGAGGGCCACCCGCTCTATTCCTCGGCACGGCTCTGGGACGACGGCATAATCGACCCGGCGAAGAGCCGCGAGGTGCTGGCGCTTTCGCTCTCCGCCGCCCTGAACGCCGCGCCGCAAGCCACGCGCTTCGGCACGTTCAGGATGTAACGGGACCCGCGACATACCACTTCCTTCGGGCTTTCCGCCAATGGCGCAGCAAGCCCGATGTCCAAGGAGAGAGACCGACAATGACAACAAGCTTCTCGAAGATCCTGGTCGCCAATCGCGGCGAGATCGCCTGCCGGATCATGCGCACGGCGCAGAGGATGGGGATCGCCACCGTCGCGGTCTATTCGGATGCCGATGCGAAGGCGCTGCACGTGGCCATGGCGGACGAGGCGGTCAATATCGGCCCTGCCCCGGTCACCGACAGCTATTTGCGGGCCGACAAGATCATCGAGGCGGCATTGCACACGGGCGCCGACGCCATCCACCCCGGCTACGGGTTCCTGTCCGAGAATCCCGGTTTCGTCGATGCGGTCACCAAGGCCGGCCTCGTCTTCATCGGCCCTTCGGCGGAAGCGATCAGGGCCATGGGGTTGAAGGACGCCGCCAAGCGGCTGATGGAAAAGGCCGGCGTGCCGGTCGTCCCGGGCTATCACGGCGAGGCGCAGGAACTGGTGGTGCTCGCCTCCAAGGCAAGGGAGATCGGCTATCCGGTGCTGATCAAGGCGCGCGCCGGCGGTGGCGGCAAGGGCATGCGCAAGGTGGACGATCCCGATGATTTCGCCGAGGCGCTGGGCAGCGCCCGCCGCGAGGCCAAGAGCGCCTTCGGCGACGATCGCGTGCTGGTGGAGAAATATATCGCCAAGCCGCGCCATATCGAAGTGCAGGTCTTCGGCGACAATCACGGCAATGTGGTGCATCTCTTCGAGCGCGACTGCTCGCTGCAGCGGCGGCACCAGAAGGTGATCGAGGAAGCGCCCGCCCCGGGCATCACCGACGAGATGCGCGCGGCGATGACCGGCGCCGCCGTGAAGGCCGCCCGCGCCATCAGCTATTCCGGCGCCGGCACGATAGAATTCATCGTCGACGCGACCGAGGGCCTGCAGCCGGACCGCTTCTGGTTCATGGAAATGAACACGCGCCTGCAGGTGGAGCATCCCGTGACCGAGATGGTCACCGGGCTCGATCTGGTGGAGTGGCAATTGCGCGTCGCGGCCGGCGAGGCCCTGCCGCTTTCACAGGCGCAGATCAGGCTCGACGGCCATGCTGTCGAGGCGCGTCTCTATGCGGAAGACCCGGCCCGCAGCTTCCTGCCGGCCGTCGGCACGCTGCACCATATCGCCTTCCCTGAGGCCGCCGGCAGCGGCGCCATCCGCATTGAAACCGGCGTGCGCAGCGGCGATGAAATATCGCCGTTCTACGACCCGATGATCGCCAAGATCGTGGTGCGCGCCGCCTCGCGCAGCGAAGCGCTGGCAACGATGAGCGATGCGCTGCTCCACACCGAGATCGCCGGCACCATCACCAATGCGGGGTTCCTCGCCGCGCTCGCCGCCCAGGCCGACTTCGTCGCGGGCGATGTCGATACGGGCCTGATCGACAGGAATGTCGACAGCCTGATCACCCGCGCCGCAGCGCCGGAGGGCGCGCGGGAACTCGCCATATTGGCGGCAAGCGGCCTGCTGGAGCCTGCGCCCGGCGGCGACCCGTGGTCGGACCTTCGCGGCTACAGCAATCTCGGCACGCAGTCCTATCCGGTGCTGCTCAAGACGGAAACCGGCGTCGAGCGCCACAATGTCAGGATCATTGGAGGCGGGATCGGGGGAAGCGGGCGACCGACAACCGGCGGCGCCGGGCATTTCGGCATGGACGGGCCCGATGGCACGACCGAACTGCGCGTGCGCCGCGACGGGCCGCATTGGCATGTGGTCGGCAGGCATGTGGCCGGCGGGCATGTGAACATGCGGGCGAAAACTGTGGCCGTTCCAAACGGCATCGCAGTGCTTTCCGGCGGTACGGTGGCAAGCTTCGCGCTGGCCGATCCGTTCCTGCTGGCCGAGGAGGCCGCCCATGCGGGCGACAGGCTGAACGCGCCGATGCCGGGGCTGGTCAAATCGGTGCGCGCCACGAGCGGCGATACGGTGCGCAAGGGCCAGATCCTGCTGGTGCTCGAGGCGATGAAGATGGAGCACACGATCACCGCGCCGCATGACGGCAAGATCCTGGAGATCGTCGCTGAAAACACGCAGGTGAAGGAGAACGCCGCACTGGTGCGCTTCGCCGAATAAGGTGGCGGGAGGGTTGGGAGCTTGGGTTTGAAGCCTTGCAGAACCACCTCCTTGCAATCAAACCAATTTCCCTCATCCTGAGCCTGTCGAAGGGCGCAGCAACGGTGGTGCAGTCCCTTTTTTGGTTGCATCAAAATAGTGCGTGCTTCGACAAGCTCAGCATGAGGGAGGTTGGCTCAGCATGAGGGGATTGATTTGATGGCGGTAGGGTTGGGAGCTTGGGTTTGAAGCCTTGCAGAACCAGAACCCTGCAAAACTCTACTCTCCCTCATCCTGAGCCTGTCGAAGGGCGCAGCAACGTTTGTGCAGTCCCTTGTTTGGTTGCATCAAAATAGTGCGTGCTTCGACAGGCTCAGCATGAGGGAGGTGGGGTGCAATCTCTTGTTGGAGATGCAGAATAAGCAAAATCCTCACCACGCCCGCGAAATCGCGTCTGGTCATTGAAATGGGGGGAGACGGGCGGTCTTCAGCGCGTCAGTA
>NZ_JAPMAB010000006.1:66058-285122 GCF_026420825.1 Phyllobacterium sp. 0TCS1.6A | reverse complement strand
ACGCGCTGAAGACCGCCCGTCTCCCCCCATTTCAATGACCAGACGCGATTTTCGCGGGCGTGGTGCGGATTTTGCTTATCCAGCATCTGGAAAAGGGATTGCACAAACGTTGCTGCGCCATTCGACAGGCTCAGGATGAGGGAAATTGGATTGATTGCAAAAGGGAGGGCGCTGAAATTTGAAACCTCGCAGAACTACCACCCTGCCAAACACCCAACCCCCTCATGCTGAGCCCCCACCTCCCTCATGCTGAGCCTGTCGAAGCACGCGGTACATCACTGCAATCAACCGGGACAGGCTCGGTATGAAGGAGGTGGGCATGAGAGACAGGAACATTGGCAATTGTCATTTTAGAAGCGTCGGTTGCTTGCGCAATCTTCGACGGAGGGGATCGCCATGAATGATCCCGAATGGACACGCGCCGCGCGCGTCGTCGGAGACGTCATGTCGCGATGCGATCCGCGCAATGGCCTCGGCGATATCCTGGTCATATCGCGGCTGCGCCATCTGATCGCTGCCGGACGGATCGAGGCGGACCAGGTCGACCGCTCCATTCGAAGCTTCAATATACGCAAGGCCGAGGATTAGAGTGCAGCCGGCTTTCGTTCCAGTTTGATCCGCATTTTAAACAAGTTCGCAAGCGAAAATTATCCAGTTATTTCAGAGAGTTTTTGCTAACCATTACAATTAAGAAGCCCGCAATTCGCGTCGCCTTATGTTCGGGGCAATTCAACAAGACCCAAAACAACTGACAGGCAGGCAATCAGATGAAAAATCTCTTCTGGCGTTTTCTGAAGGACGAATCGGGCGCAACGGCTATCGAATATGGCCTGATCGCAGCCCTCATCTCCGTCGGCATCATCACCGCCATCTCGTCGCTCGGCGACAATATATCGAGCACGTTTGGAACATCCGGAACGACCGGTGCTGAAACCGGGCCCGCAACCGGCCCCGAAACCGGCCCCGCAACCGGTAATGGCGTGAACAAGTAAATATCGGCTCCAGGGCCGATTGGCATGGCCGCGCGGGACGCCGGCTCCGGGTCGCGGCGGCCATCTCGGGGGTTAACGCGGCATCAACCAATCGATGCCATCTATAGGCTTGATAACCCGCGGTCACGGGTTTGCGCAGATGTTTCCATCTGTTATCGTATCCGAGTCTGACTTGTGTGGGGACGGCATCCGCCGTGTTGAGTTTGCTGAAAGCCAAAGCTTTTCGAATAGCAGGGGTGGTGGCAATGGGCGCCCTTATGGCTGCCTGCGCTTCGCCGAAGCCGAAATCCGCCAGGAAATCCCACGGCAAGGAATATTTCGCCGAATCGAAATATGGCGTGAAGGCCAGTCCCAGAATCGTGGGCGAGGGGCGGAAAATCCCGCGTGGCGGCGGCCGCTATCAGGTCGGCAAGCCCTATCAGGTGGCGGGCAGGTGGTATTATCCAAAGGAAGAGCCGGGCTATGTGCGCAAGGGCAAGGCGTCCTGGTATGGCGCGGCCTTCCACGGCCGGCTGACGGCCAATGGCGAGGTCTACGACACCAATCATCTGACAGCGGCGCATCCGACCATGCCGCTGCCGAGCTATGCGCGCGTCACCAACATGGCGAATGGCAGTTCGGTCGTCGTGCGGGTCAATGATCGCGGGCCCTATCATGGCAATCGGGTGATCGATCTGTCGCAGCGGGCGGCGTCGATGCTGGACTACCAGCATACGGGCACCGCCGATGTGAAAGTCGAATATGTGGGGCGTGCGCCGCTGGACGGTGCGGATGAAAGCTTCCTCATGGCTTCCTATCGCGGCCCCGGCGCCGGCGATCCCTATGGCCAGCCGGCATCGGGTGTCATGATCGCCATGAACGGCGCTACGCCGACGAGCAAGGCGGCGGCTGCCATTCCCGGAATGGCGCCGCAGCCCGCAACGGGCGTGCAGGTCGCCAGCCTCGACGCGGCGGCGCCTTCGCTGGACTACCAGGCAAGCAGTCTCGCAGGCACGGCGCAGTCGCAGCCGGCGGTCGACAGCAGCGGTCTCAATTTCAGCGACGCCGATCCGGTCCTGCCGCTGATCGGCCCCTTTGTCGCCGACAAGCCGGCGATCATGATCGGTACCTACAAGGAGCAGCGCCGCGCTTCGGCTCTGGTCAGTTCCTATGCGGACGAGCGGATTGCCGCCGCCAATTCGGCCAGCGCCGCGCTCGAAGCTGCCATCGACCCCACCGTCGACCCCGCTGTCGAATCCGCAACCTGGAAGCGCCTTGCGCGCCTGTCGAACCTGCCGGCGCCGGAAGGCGAATATGTGGATCTCGGCCTGTTCGAGGATCGGGCCGAGGCGCTGCGATTGTCGAAACTGTTGCAGGGTCTTGGCAGTGTCAGCCTGTCGGAGGTGGCAAGCCCGCAAGGCATGCGGACCGCGCTCGTGGCCAAGGCCAGGGATGCGGCCGGCAATGATGCCTTGCTCCGTGCTGCCTGGAACGCCGGTGCGGAAGATGCCTTTGTCGTGCGCGATGACAGGTGAAGAGGACAGGACCCGTCCGTTCGCGCATCGCCTGCTGCCGCTGCTGTTCGTCGGGCTCTCTCTGGTTTCGCAAGCCTATGCGCAAACGCAGGATACTCTGTTCGAGAGCAAGGCCAAGCACGCCTTGATGATCGAGGACCGGACGGGGACGGTTCTCTACTCCAAGACACCCGATGCGCTCATCGAGCCGGCCGCGCTCGCCAAGCTCATGACCATGGAAGTCGTGTTCCATGAATTGAAGCAGGGCCGGATCCAGCCATCGACGCAATATCCGGTTTCCGAGAATGCCTGGCGGACCGGCGGCGCCCCGTCGGGCGGCTCCACCATGTTCGCCAAGCTGAAATCCTCGGTCGCCGTTGGCGACCTCATTCAGGGCGTCATCGTGCAATCGGCCAATGATGGCTGCATCGTCCTTGCCGAGGGAATCGCCGGCTCGGAGGCCAAGTTCGCCGAATTGATGAATGCAAGGGCGAAGGAGATCGGCCTCCAGCACTCGAATTTCGTCAATTCCACGGGCCTGCCCGATCCTGCGCAGCGGGTTTCGCTTACCGATCTCGTGACGCTGGCGCGGCATATAAGGCGGGAATATCCCGATCAATACCGCCTTTATGCGCAGGAAAGCTTCACCTGGAACAATATTTTCCAGCGCAACCGCAATCCGCTGCTCAGGCTGAGCATCGGCGCGGACGGCATGGGCACCGGCTATACGGAACAGTCCGGCTACGGGATCGTCGGCATGACCGAACATGAAGGTCGGCGCTATGTCGCGGCCCTCAGCGGACTGGCGAGCGACAAAGAGCGGGCGGACGAGGCGCGGCGCATCTTCGAGTGGGCCTATGGCGCCTTCGACGAACTCGATATTTTCGCCAAGGAGGAAACCGTCGGCGAAGCCAGCGTCTATGGCGGCGTGGTCTCGAGCGTGCCGCTGAAGGCGCATGACAAGGTGAGCCTGCTCGTACCGGTGGCCAGGCGCGACCGCCTCAAGGCCCATATCGTCTATAACGGGCCCTTGATCGCGCCGCTCGCCGCAGACCAGCCGGTCGGTACGCTGAAAATCTGGATGGGCGAGGCCCTTGTGCAGGAAACGCCGGTCTATACCGCGCAGCCGGTGGAATCGGCGGGGCTGAAAAAGAAGGCGCTCGATGCTGTCGTCGAGCTGACGACCGGCTGGATGCGCCGGCTGCGATTCTGATCCGTGCCGATGTGCATTTGCCTCGACCTTTGCCCGCGCTGAGGCTAAACATGCCACTCAATGACGATAGACGATCAGCGGAAGAAGGCAGGCGTGCGCGGTTTGTTCATAACCTTCGAGGGCGGCGAGGGCGCGGGTAAATCCACCCAGATCGGCCTGCTTGCCACGCATCTGCGCGAGCGGGGGCGGACAGTCGTGGTCACCCGCGAACCCGGCGGCACGCCCGGGGCGGAGGCGGCGCGCCATGTCATTCTGAGCGGCGCGGTCGAATCGTTCGGGCCGGCGATGGAGGCGTTGCTGTTCGCCGCCGCCCGCAACGATCATGTCGAACAGGTCATTCGTCCGGCGCTGGCAGCCGGCAAGGTCGTCCTCTGCGATCGCTACATCGATTCCAGCCGGGTCTACCAGGGCGTCACCGGCAACCTCGATCCGAGGCTGATGCGCGCGGTGGAAAACGCCGCGATCAACGGGCTTATGCCGGACCTCACGGTCATACTGGACCTTCCCGCCGAAGCCGGATTGCAACGCGCCAACAAAAGACGCGGGGAGGGCGCCGCCGATCGATTCGAGAAGGAAACGCTGGACCTGCATGTCAGGCGCAGGGAGGCCTATCTCGATATCGCCAGGATGGAGCCCGGGCGCTGCAAGGTGGTGCCGGCCGACCGCCCCGTGGATGAGATCGCGGGCGAGATAGCCGCGCTGGTGGACGGGCTGGAGCAGGTGGCCGGCGGCCCGGCGGTCAACAAGGAGGTGGCGCTATGAGCGAAGTCGAGCTCGACGTTCCGCTGAACCATGATTCCATTGACGGCATCGTTGCGCCCTCCGCCAATCCGGCGCTTGTCGGCCATGCGGGCGCGGCATCCTTCCTGGCAAGATCGTACCAGAGCGGCCAATTGCATCACGCGCTGCTGCTCGAAGGGCCCCAGGGCATCGGCAAGGCGACGCTCGCCTTCCACCTTGCCGGCCATATGTTGAAACATGCGCGCGCCGGCGAGGCGCCGCTGGTGCTGGCGCAGCCGGATTTCAGCGTTGCGCCCTATCGGCAGATCGCCACCGGCACGCATCCCTCGGTGCTGCACATCACGCGGCCGGTCGATGCGAAGACCGGCAAGTTCAAGACCGCCATTACCATAGACGAGGTTCGCCGCGTCACGCATTTCCTCAACCGCACGGCGCATGACGGCGCGTGGCGGATCGTCATCGTCGATCCGGCCGACGACATGAATCGTAATGCTGCCAATGCCTTGTTGAAGACTCTCGAAGAACCACCGAAGAAAACCCTGTTCATTCTGGTGTCGCATTCCTCCGGCCGGCTATTGCCGACGATCCGCTCGCGCTGCCAGTCGGTGCGCCTCGATCCATTGTCGCAGCAGGAGCTTCCGGCAGCGCTTGCGGCCATCAGCCTCGACGTCGACGCCGCGCAGATGGATGGGCTTGTGGCGCAGGCCAATGGCAGCGTCAGGAAAGCCGCATTGCTGCTGGCATTCGGCGGGCTGGAAATCGCGCGGGCAACCGAGGAGATCATCGGTACGGGCCGGTTCGACGTGCCGAAGGCGCAGGCGCTGGCCGGTGTCCTGTCCGGCCGCGATTCGGAGATCCAGTACGAACTCTTCCTCGAAGACATTTTCGCCCGCCTGAGCAACAGGGCGCGCCTTGCGGCGGAGCAGGGCGACCTGGCGCAGGCCAATCGCTGGTCGCAGCTGTGGCAGGACATGCAGGCAGAGGCCGACGAGGCCGCGGCCTTCAACCTTGACCGCAAGCAGACAGTGCTCATATTTCTGGAGCGAATGCACGGCGCGCAGTCATAGCCCTTCCATGGACTGCGCCGCTATGGCATTCCCACCCAAGTTGGGTTATGTCAGCCTGACCATTTCCCCGATTGTCCAACAAAGACGAAATCACATACGATGAGCCGCGAAACATTCTACACCTCGACTGCGATCGCCTATCCCAATGGCAGCCCCCATATCGGCCATGCCTATGAGGTCATAGCGACGGACGCCATTGCCCGCTTCAACCGGCACGATGGCAAGGATGTGATGTTTCTCAGCGGCACCGACGAACACGGCATCAAGATGCTGCAGACGGCGCGCAAGGAGGGTATTCCGGTTCGCGAGCTTGCAGATCGAAACGCCAAGCTTTTCCGTGAGATGGGCACGCTTCTGAATGCGTCCTTCGACGATTACATCCGCACCACCGAAGAGCGCCACTACAAGGCGTGCCAGGCGATCTGGAAGCGGATGGAAGCCGCCGGCGACATCTACAAGGATTCCTATGCCGGATGGTACTCCGTCCGCGACGAAGCCTATTTCCAGGAGGATGAGACGGAGCTGCGCGACGGCGTTCGCTATGCCCCGACCGGTGCTCCGGTGGAATGGCTCGAGGAAGAGAGCTATTTCTTCCGGCTTTCTGCCTATCAGGACCGCCTGCTTGCGCTCTATGAAGGCAATCCGGAGTTCATCGGCCCTGACGAGCGGCGCAATGAAATCGTTTCCTTCGTCAAATCCGGCCTGAAGGATCTTTCGATATCGCGCACGACCTTCGACTGGGGCGTGCCGGTGCCGGGCGACGAAAAGCACGTCATGTATGTGTGGGTCGATGCGCTGACCAATTATCTGACTGGCATCGGCTATCCGGACGAAAGCGCGGAACGCAGGCGCTTCTGGCCGTGCGACGTTCACGTCATCGGCAAGGACATCATCCGTTTCCATGCGGTGTACTGGCCGGCTTTCCTGCTTTCGGCCAGGATCGAGCTGCCGAAGCGCATTTTCGGCCATGGCTTCGTGTTCAACCGCGGCGAGAAAATGTCGAAATCGGTCGGCAATGTCATCGATCCGGCGGCCTTGGTGGAACATTACGGCCTCGACCAGCTGCGCTATTTCCTGCTGCGCGAAATTCCGTTCGGCCAGGACGGCAATTACAGCCATGAGGCTATCGTCAATCGCACCAATGCCGATCTTGCCAATGATCTCGGCAATCTGGCGCAGCGGTCGCTGTCGATGATCGCCAAGAACTGCGAGGCGAAGGTGCCGCAGCGCGGCGAGCTGACGGCGGCCGACCAGGCCATCCTCGGACAGGCGGTGGCGGCGCTCGATACGGCGCGCAAGGCGGTGGCGACGCAGGCATTGCACCAGGCGCTGGCGGCGATCTTCGCGGTGGTGGCGGAAGCCAATCGCTATTTCGCCGCGCAGGAACCCTGGGCGCTCAAGAAGACCGATCCGGCGCGCATGGAGACCGTGCTTTATGTGACGGCCGAGGTCATCCGCCGCGTCGCGATCATGAGCCAGCCCTTCATCCCGGGTTCCGCGGCCAAGCTGCTGGACATCCTCGCCGTTGCGCCGGACAAGCGCAATTTCTCGGATATTGGAGACGCGGGTGCGCTCGTCGTGGGGACGGACCTGCCGCCGCCCCAGCCGGTTTTCCCGCGCTATGTAGAGGCCGATAAGTCGAATTGACCATGCTAGTCGACAGTCACTGCCATCTGGATTTCGCCGACTTCGCCGAGGAACGCGATGCGATCGTGCAGCGCGCCCTGGATCAGGGCATCAAGCGCCTCGTCACGATTTCGACGCGGGTCCGGCGGTTTGCATCGATCCTCGAGATCGCCGAAGCCTATGACAGCGTCTACGCATCGGTCGGAACGCATCCGAACAATGCGCATGAAGAGCTGGACGTCACGGCGGACGAACTCGTCCGGCTGGCCGAACATCCGAAAGTCGTAGCCATAGGCGAGGCGGGTCTCGACTATCATTACGACTATGCGCCGCCCGCGGCGCAGGCCGAGGGGCTGCGAAACCATATCGCCGCCGCGCGGCTGACGCAGCTTCCGCTCGTCGTCCATGCCCGCAGCGCCGATGAGGACATGATTTCCATCCTGCGCGAAGAGATGGGGAAGGGGGCCTTCCCTTTCATCCTCCATTGCTTCTCGTCCGGTCCCGAACTGGCGCGTGTCGGCGTGGAGCTGGGCGGATATATCTCCTTCTCGGGAATATTGACGTTCAAGAATTCGGCCGAGATCCGCGACATTGCCCGCACGGTGCCGCGCGAGCGGCTGCTGGTAGAGACGGACGCGCCTTATCTGGCGCCCGCGCCGCATCGGGGCAAACGCAACGAGCCGAGTTTCGTCCGCCATACGGCAGCCGTCCTGGCCGAGACGATCGGCGTCAGCGACGAAGAGATCGCGTGGATAACCACCGACAATTTCTTCCGCCTGTTCACCAAGATGCCAAGGCCTGCCGATGCCTGATCGCATGCGCTTCACCATTCTCGGCTGTGGATCGTCGCCCGGCGTTCCACGCCTGAATGGCGATTGGGGCAATTGCGATCCGGCGGAGCCGAAGAACCGGCGCATGCGGGCTTCCATGCTTGTCGAAAGGATCGCGGCCGGCGGCGCGACCACAACCGTCATCATCGATACCGGCCCGGATTTTCGCACGCAGATGATCAATTTCGGCCATGGACGGCTGGATGCGGTGGTCTATACGCACGCCCATGCCGACCATATACACGGGCTGGACGACCTGCGCACCTTCGTCATCGATCGCCGCGACCTGATGGACATCTATGCGGACGCAACGACCCAGCGGCGGCTGGTCGAGGGCTTTGCCTATTGTTTCAGGACGCCGGCCGGTTCCAGCTATCCGCCGATCCTTCGCCCGCACGAGATCGTCCACCACGAGGCCTTCGAAATTACCGGACCCGGCGGGCCGATCCGCTTCCTGCCTTTGCCGCAGGTGCATGGCGATATCCTGTCGCTGGGGTTCAGGATCGGCGATGTGGCTTATTGTTCCGACGTCAGCGAGTTTCCCGATACGACGGTCAACCAGCTTGGCGATCTCGATGTCCTGATCATCGACGCGCTTCAATATCGTACGCACCCAAGCCATTTTTCCATCGACGAAACAATGACATGGATCGAGAAGCTCAAGCCGCGTCGAGCCATCCTGACCCATATGCACATTCCCCTGGATTATGGAACTGTCATGCGCGGCACGCCGGAGCATGTGGAGCCGGCCTTTGACGGGCTGACATTCGAGGTCGAACTGTGAGCAAGAGCGTCGAGCGCGTACGGCAGGCCGCCCGGTCGGCAGGCCTCGACATAGAGATCCGCCAGATGCCGGATTCGACCCATACGGCCGAGGACGCCGCCATCCAGTGCGGCGTGACGGTCGGCCAGATCGTCAAGTCGCTTGTGTTCCAGGGCAGCACGAGCGGCAAACTCTACCTGTTCCTGATATCCGGTCCACGCAGGCTCGATCCGGCGAAAGCTGCGGCGCTGATCGGCGAGGAATTGCACAGGGCCGATCCGAAGTTCGTGCGCAAGCAGACCGGCTTCGCCATCGGCGGCGTTTCACCGCTGGGCCATCAGATCGAGATCGACGCTTATGCGGATGAGACATTGATGCAGTATGATGTCGTCTGGGCGGCGGCAGGTGGCGTGAACTTCGTTTTTCCGTGCGAGCCTCGGGCTTTGGCGAAGGCGGCAAAGGCGCGTATTGCCGATATAACCGGCTGAGTACGGCATTCGCGCCATGTCCGTTGGTTCCATAATCTGTCTTATGCGACTTTTATGCCGACCCGGGTGGGTTCAAGGATGAAATGCGACATGCGTCTCCTCCGTGGTGCCCGAAGCTCAATCTGCAACTGATGCGGTGCACTCGCCTTTTGCCTGGTCAGACTGACGTATCAAGCCGACACGTCGAACGCAGGATGAAATGCAACGATGCCGCTGGGTATCTTGTCTTTGAACGCAAGCGTCAGAAAATATTCGGGCGGAACGTCCGGAAGTCGAAGCTCCGGCACTGCCTCAAAGCCGAAACGGCCGTAATATGCCGGATTGCCCAGCAGCACGATGCCCTCGGCGCCGCGCCCGCGCATATGATCCAGGCCATCCCGGATCAATTCGGCCCCGACGGCACGTCCCTGACAATCCGGCCGGACGGCGACGGGACCGAGCCCGTACCAGCCAAGGTCGGCACCATTGATCGTGACCGGCGAAAATGCGATCTGGCCGATGATCCGGTCGTCTTCGACGGCGACGCGCGACAGGCTCAATGCTCCGGCAGCGCGCAGAGCCCGGACGATTGCCGCCTCGGTGCCGCTGGCATAGGCGACGTCCCGAAAGGCATCGTCGATGAGCTTGCCGATCGCTCCGGCATCCGTGGCGGTCTCGCTGCGAATGATCATCATAACGTCCCAATGCTTCAATATATGGTGCTTGAATATATCGCACCAGCGGCACATATGCGGCTGACACTTCTTCATAGATCGTTGCCTTGTACGGAGTAAAGCGTGCCGAGAAAAACTGCCCTGGTTCTCATCAATCCCTATGCCAGACGGGGCAAGAACGGGCTGCAACAGGCCCGTATCCTGCTGGAGCAGATCGACATCGACGCGGTGGAGGATTTTCCCGAGCGCGGCAAAACGCTGTCGGACACGATCCGGGCCAATGCCGGGAAGATCGATCTCGTGATCGTCGGCGGCGGCGACGGCAGCCTCAACGACGCCGCGCAGGGCCTGCTGGAGACAGGACTTCCGCTCGGCGTGCTGCCGCTCGGCACGGCAAATGATTTCGCCCGCACGATCGGCATACCGCTCGACCTGCCCTCCGCCGTCAAGACAATCGCCGCCGGCAAGACCACGCCGGTCGATCTCGGCATGGCCAATGACTTCCCGTTCTTCAACGTCGCCAGCATTGGCTTCAGCGCCGATCTCGCCATGGCGCTGACCGAGAAAGCCAAGAAATACTGGGGCAAGCTCGGCTACGCCATTGTTGCCGCCCGGCTTCTGGCAGCCTCGCGGCTGTTCACGGCCACGCTGGAGCATGACGGCACCAGCGAGGAATTGAGGACATTGCAGGTTTCCGTCGGCAATGGCCGCCATTATGGCGGCGGCATGACCGTGCATGAGGATGCGACCGCCACGGACGGGCTGCTGGATTTCTACAGTCTCGAAGTCGATCACTGGTGGCGCCTGCTGGGCCTGCTGCCGAGCCTGCGCAAGGGCACGCATGGGCAATGGGACGATGTGCGCGCCTTTTCGACCAAGGAACTCGTCATCCGGACCCGGCGCCCGCGGGCGGTCAATCTTGACGGCGAACTGAAGACGCATACGCCCGTTCACTTCACCATCCGCGAAAAGGCGATCGACGTATTCGTGCCATGAACCGGGGCTCCCGGGAACACGATTTCTCCCTTCATGCCGCTTCCGGTCGCGGCTCGTCCCGGCTAAAACCGTATGAGCCTCCCCGAATCCATCTGGAGAATTCGATGACCGATCTTTCGTCCTTTCCCATTGCCAAGCGCTGGCCGGCACAGCATCCCGACCGCCTGCAGCTCTATTCCTTTCCGACGCCGAACGGCGTGAAGGTCTCGATCGCGCTCGAGGAAATCGGGCTGCCCTATGAGGCGCATGCGATCAATATCGGCAAGGACGAGACCTGGACGCCGCCATTCCTGTCGCTCAATCCGAACGGCAAGATCCCGGCTATCATCGATCCGGACGGGCCGGATGGAAAGCCCCTCGCCCTGTTCGAATCCGGCGCGATCCTGCTGTATCTCGCCGAGAAGACGGGCAAGCTGCTGCCCGCCAGCGCATCGCGGCGCTACGAGACCATCCAATGGGTGTTCTTCCAGATGGCCGGCATAGGTCCGATCTTCGGCCAGGTCGGCTTCTTCCATAAATTCGCCGGCCGGGAGATCGAGGACAAGCGGCCGCTGGAACGCTACAGCAAGGAATCGAAGCGCCTGCTCGGCGTGCTGGAAAGCCGCCTCGCCGGCAGGCAGTGGATCATGGACGACGAATATACCATCGCCGATATCTCGATGCTCGGCTGGGTGCGCAATCTTGTCGGCTTCTATGGCGCGGGCGAACTTGTCGACTATGCCGGCCTGACGCATGTTCCGGCGTGGCTGGAGCGTGGGCTGGCGCGCCCCGCCGTGCAACGCGGGCTCGAAATTCCGGCCCGCTCGGCCTAGAAGGCCGAGTTCATTCCTCGCCGCCGCGCCCTGCCTCGGCACGCGCCCTTTCCAGGGCGCGCATGGCGGCGAAGAGGACCTCGCGATCGTTCTGGTGCTTTTCGAACAGCGTCACAAATAGCGGGTTGCCGATTTCATGCGGCGGCGGCGCGGACTTGGCTTTCAACAGGCTGGAATCCGCGGCGGCACGCGCCTTGGCGACGCGTTGCTTGGCCGCTTCGAGCACGGCGAGCGCCGATTGCGCCTGATCCTCACCGTAGATCGCCGGCACGGGCAACGGCGAACGAGCGGCCTGGGCGCGGCCGCTTCCGTTGCTGGCGATGGTGGTTCTGGCATTCATTGGCGGTCATCTGTCCTGAAATTGCTTCGTTTGCGGCGATTTTAGCGGACAGGCCCTCGCTCCATAACGCAAATCCGATCAAAAACCCGGTGCTTGTGAGCAGGCTTTGCCCGTTTGGAACCATATTATGGAATTGATTTGCCATGCGGCCGCGGCGCAATGCGATTTGACTGTGGGCGATTAATCCGTTTTATTTGCCGCGCCGTACCGAGTTGCAGGAGCATTGAATGGACCGCTTTGAAACGTTTGCCACCTGGATATTCATTGTCTTCGGTGCATTGATCATCGCCGGTTTGATGGCGTTCGGCATCGCCGCCGACGACAAACCCGTGTTCCTCTTTGCCTTCGCCGCCGCCTGCAGCGCATTCTTTCTCGGCTTCGCCGTCATATTCGACCAGCCGCGGCTCTACGGCCTTATCCTGTTCGTCTCGTTCGTCCTCATCGCCGGATCGGTGACGGCCATCGTCACCTAGTCATAAAATCCAACAATCGCCGCTGACGCGCAAAATCATTCCCCGATTGCGCCACAAGGCGTAAACACGACCGTTCCAATCGGGTAAGCAAGCCCCTATTCTTCGCCGGCAACGGGAAGAACATGATGCTGAATGAAGAAGTCCGTCTTTCGAGAGCCATTCCGCGCCGGGCAAATCCGCTGCGCGCCGACAGGATCGGCGGCTTCGCCCTCTTCCTCAGCGCGGTGATATTCCACCTCGCCATTCTTTTTGACCTTCTGCCGAAATAACTTCCAAAAAAGCAAAAAAATCTGCAACTCGCCGGAACCTATTTTCAGGCGCGTCGTTATAGAGGCACTGGTTCCCCCAGACCAGTATGGCTAAAACCCACAAGCCAAACAGCCCAATCCTCTTGCCCCTGAGGATTGGGCTTTATTCTTTGCGATGGAGGGATCGATGTCGCTCGAAAATGCCAGACAGGCAATAGAGGCTGCAATTCATTCCGGCGATTTCAAGAGCATGGGTATCGCCGTGTTCAAGGCGATCAATGCCCTCGAGGAAAGGATCAAGGAACTCGAGCGGGAAACGGCGCAGCTGAAAGCAAAGTTGAACGGCTCGGGCCCAGCTGATTCTTGAATATCCCGCCGATCATGGTACTATGTCCATAGTTGAGTGTCGCGGTATCTTGAGCCTGTGCCACACTGAAACGATGCGTGATAGATTTATCCAGAGTCCAGTCTGTTAGAGCCAAATCAAGCCTCAACGCGCAAAGCCCCTACCCGTCCGGCAGGGGTTTTGCTTGTGACGCTACCGCCTGATATTTCCGCCTGATATTGCCACCTGTCATTACCCGGGGCGTCAGCTTGCCTCGACAATAGCCTTTATATCGTCCGTGGAATGGTTGGTGAGCGTCTTCGGGATCTCGCTTACGATCCTGTCCGTCACTTCCTTATGGAATTCCTGCCGCATCTCGCCGAGAACCAGAGGCGGCGCGACGATGATCAGCCGTTCGAATTCTCCCTTGTGGGCGTAAGCGTAGAGCGCCTCGGCAATATCCCTGGCAAAGCGGCGCTTGGAGATCTCGTGCCAATCGGTTTCTTCCGTTGCGCTGCGGTGGGCGCTCGGACCATCGGCAAAGCGCCCGGGCTTGTCGGTGCCCTGCTCGCGCGTTGCCGGGTTGGACTGGGTCATCTGATGGATCGTTTCGAGATGGACGTTCTTGACGTCCTTGCCGTTGCGAAGAAACAGCGCCTTCTCGCCATCCGCAACGATGATCCACGTCTTGCGATTGAGTGGCAGGTCGACCATATCATTCCGCTCCCGTGCCGAGGGTTTCGAGATGATTGCATGTCATGGGGGTCTCCTTCCGAATGGCGGTCATCGAGCCGGGCGTGCATTTCCCGCTCACGAATTTAACGCCTGCCCAATCGAGATGTTCCCGCCCTCCGGCCGGTGTTCGGCACTCAGCCGCGCCGCGCTGGATTTGTCGGCCACGCGCTGTTAGAGCTAGGTTCGTGCAGCGTGCAGACCGGGAGACATGAATGACTGCTTTGACCATTATCGTCGAGTTCGAGACCAATGAGGGCCGCGAGGAGGAATTCATCGCCAGCATCAGGGAACATGCCCGCAAGACGCTGGAAGAGGAGCCGGGCTGCCTGCGTTTCGAGGTGATCAAGCCGATCAATCGCGACGGCACTCCCATTCCCAACAGGGTGATGGTCAATGAACTCTACGCCAACGAGGCGGCAGTCACCGCGCATGAGAACAACCCGCGAATGCCGAAGCTGCGCGCCACGAACGCCCCGCTGCTGAAATCCAGCCGTCTCATTCTCGCGCAATCGCTCAGCCCGCGCGCCGCCGAAGGCATGCCGCCGCAGGAACTCAATGCCAGCAATGATGATTGACGCCAGCAATGATGATTGACCCAAAGACATATGTTTGCGACGGGAATTGTGGCATCATGCAGCGGAACCCCTGGCGGGGTTGGTGAGGTCGGAAGTGAACTGCATTTTCAAGAGAGTGGTGACATTCATGCTCGTTCCGGGCGCGGTCGGAATGTCCGGCTGCGGCAGTACCCGCTGGGCGACCGAGCGGCCCCAGGTCACATCGGCCTGCGCCGGCTGGAACAAGATCAGGATCAAGCCCGAAACGGCGCTTTATCTTGCCAGGAACGACTTTGCCGCCGGCATCGACATCGACGCGCATAATCTGAACGGGCAGAACAATGGCTGCTGGAAATAACGCCGTTCCGCGCTGAACCCCGCAGGCCGGAACAAAGATGGCGATTGCCACGTTTCCTTTGTGTTGCAACATAGAGGATAAGTGGAATGGCTACCAATATGGAGAAGGTTCGAGCGGCTACCGAGGAAGATCTGGAGAGCCAGATCGCGTCGCTGCGCAAAGAGCTTTCATCAATAACGCAATCCTTGTCCGAACAGGGCTATGAGATCGGCGACCAGGCGGCCACCGCCTATGACGCCGTCAAGCGAAGCGGCCGAAAAGCCGTGAAATATGTTGGCGAAGAGGCACATTTCGTTGCCGACAAGGCGCGGGAGAATCCGTTGACTGCCGTTGCCATCGTATCTGCGGTCGCCGCTATCGGGCTATTGGCTGGTTTGAGTGCTTATCGCCGATGATGCAGCGTTGTCCTGCAGAAAGAGGCCGGGATTCTCCTCCCGGCCTTTTTCATGTGACGGGCCCGCCGGACGCCCTCCCCCTTGTTGCGTTGTAGCGGCCGAACGGGGTATGAACATCCTGGCGGCGCGCGGTTGCATGCCGTGGAGTCTCAATGGAGTCACCGGTGGACAAATTCGAAAACTACGCCCTGGCCTTGATGGTCGTGTTCGGTGCCCTCGTCATCGGCGGTCTCATGGCCATTCATATCGCCTGGATGCACAAGGCCGGCTTCCTCTTCGCCCTCGGATCGGCAGTCGTCGTCTGGGGCGCGGGATTTGCCGTCCTCTTCGACAAGCCGCGCCTGTACGGGCTGCTGCTCCTGTGCGCGATCCTTCTCATCGCAGCTTCGATCACGGTGCTCGTCCGTTGATGTAAATATGATAATGTCGTTCATATTTTTCCCATTTACTTTGTCGAGAATAATTCTAAACTAGGCCCGAGTTAATGGCCTCGCCATTTAAGGTTGAGAAAGACATTTGACATGCGACTGACACGCCAGACCAATTACGCCATCCGTATCCTGATGTACTGCGCCGCCAATGAAGGCAGGCTCAGCCGCATCGGTGAAATCGCGCAGGCCTACACCGTTTCCGAACTGTTTCTGTTCAAGATTCTCCAGCCATTGGTTGAGAATGGTTTTATCGAAACCGTTCGTGGCCGTAATGGCGGTGTCCGCCTCGGCAAGCCGGCCAATGCCATCACCCTGTTCGATGTCGTCCGCGTCACCGAAGAGAATTTCGCCATGGCGGAATGCTTCGAGGCGGATGGCGCGGATTGTCCCCTCATCGACAGCTGCGGCCTGAACGCCGCATTGCGCAAGGCGCTGAATGCCTTCTTCGAAGTGCTCGCGCAGTACTCGATCGACGATATTGTCGACAAGAGAGACGTTCGTGCGCTTCTCGGCATCGATTCCCTCGGACCCCAGCTCGCGACCGCGAGCTGAGTTTCACGCCTTCCCCGAATCGGCCCGCGATTGACGCTGCAAGGAAGCGCCTCGGCGTCTTCTCGCGCCGCAATGGCGTGGCCCATGCGCCGGATTGACCTCGGATTCCGCCCTGACCGTGCTGGATGAGACGTTTTGACACAGTGCGATCCGCGGCCGAAATCAGGCGCCGCGCGGGTGCTTCCCTGGTCAAACATGATTGATTTGGTTATATTATTTCCTAGTTTAGAACTGTTCTAACTTATTGAATTCACAACGTTATTATTGTCGGCGATTTGACATAATCCTCTGAAAGTCTTTTGATGGAAGCCGCGCTGCACAAGCGCTTGACCTTTAATGTTAGGGCCTTGAACCCTTGCGATTGGAGGAACCTTTGACTGGTTCAAAAGTATTCCACTCCGGTGGACGTGTATTTTCGGCCTGCAGTTCGGCCAGGATGACGACCAAGATAGTACCGTGTTCGCATTTCAGCAGTTATCGCGCCATCAATTCCGGGCGTGACTGCGGAACAACTGTTTCATAACGCGATGCTGGTCTGTCACTGCAATATCATCACCCAGAAAGAGATCGAGGATACTATCATTGAACTCCTCGATGCTGACCCGTGGCAACTCGTAGTCCCGGCGAAGGTCTATCATGCCCTGAAGAAGCGCGGCAGGTGCTGTGGCTGCTTCCCAAACGTCGTTGAAACCATCATAAAGGTGACCGAGGATTATCATCTTCGCCACGGTTCCAACGATTCTGATTCGGTTTCGTTTATTGACCGTGTGCGGTCATTGCGTCACGAATACAGGAGTTTAAGGCATGAAAGGCGACACACGGGTCATCGAGCGGCTTAACGAGGCATTGTTTCTCGAGCTTGGAGCCGTCAACCAGTATTGGCTCCATTATCGTCTTCTCGATGATTGGGGTTACAAGCTCCTGGCCAAGAAAGAGCGCGCCGAGTCGATCGAGGAGATGCATCATGCCGATCGCATCATCGAGCGCATCATTTTCCTTGAAGGCCACCCCAACCTCCAGTCCATTGGCGCGCTGCGCATCGGCCAGGACATCAAGGAAGTGCTCGAGGCCGATCTGGCCGGCGAGTATGACGCCATCGCTTCCTACAAGAAGTCGCGCGAGATTTGCGCCGAGGTTGGCGACTATGTCTCCAAGGAGCTCTTCGACGAGCTGCTGAAGGACGAGGAAGGCCATGTCGACTTCCTCGAGACACAGCTTGACCTGTTGAACCGCATTGGCGTCGAGCGCTACGGACAGCTGAACGCCGCACCGGCCAACGACGCTGAATGATCTGATTTCGGAACGGGCGGCCCTGTATCGCCGGCCGCCGCTCCGATCAGCCGGTAAAGAGAAAGGGCGCCCGAAGGCGCCCTTTCTGTTTGCTCGCGATGCGCTTCTTATTGCGGCAGCTTGTCGTCCACGCCGGCGACATAGAAGTTCATGCTGAGGATCGTCTTGTCGTCGGCGGTCTCGCCGGCCTTCAGCCAATCGGAACCGTCCTGCTTCTTGACCGGGCCGGTAAAGGGCTTGAGCTCGCCGGATGCGATCTTCGCCTGGGTCTCCTCGGCCAGCTTCTTCACGTCGTCAGGCATGTTGGTGTAGGGAGCCATGACGACCAGCCCTTCCTTCATGCCTTCGAAGACGTTGTGCGACTTCCAGCTCCCATCGATGACGGCCTTGGCGCGCTCGATATAATACGGGCCCCAATTGTCGACGATCGAGGTGAGCTGCGTTTCCGGTCCGAATTTGATCATGTCGGAGGCCTGCCCGAACGCCTTGATCTTGCGCTCGGCGGCGACCTGCATCGGAGCCGTCGAATCGGTGTGCTGCGTTATGATATCGACGCCCTGATCCACCAGCGCCTTCGCGGCATCGGCTTCCTTGCCCGGGTCGAACCAGGAATTGGCCCAGATCACCTTGACCTTGAAATCCGGATTGACCGACTGCGCGCCCAGCATGAAGGCGTTGATCCCCTGCACCACTTCGGGAATCGGGAAAGAGCCGATGTAACCGGCGACGCCGACCTTCGACATTTTCGCGGCGATCACGCCCTGGACATAGCGCCCTTCATAGAAGCGCGAATTGTAGACGGAGACATTCTCGGCGGTCTTGTAGCCCGTGGCGTGTTCGAACTTCACGTCGGGGAATTTCTGGGCGACCTTGACCGTCGGGTCCATATAGCCGAACGAGGTGGTGAAGATCAGCTTGTGGCCGGCGCGCGCCAGCCGCTCGATCGAACGTTCGGCGTCGGCTCCTTCCGGAACGCTCTCGAGAAACGTCGTCTCGACCTGATCGCCGAGCGCCTTCTCCATTTCCTTGCGGCCCTGATCGTGCTGGTAGGTCCAGCCAAAATCACCGGGTGGCCCGATATAGATGAAACCGACCTTCAGCTTGTCGGCGGCAAAGGCGCCGGTGACGGCAAGGCTGGCGAGGCCAAGACCTGCCGCAAGTCCCAGAATGTATTTTTTCATTTGCGTGTTCACCTCTCTGTTAATTCAGTTTGTAAGCGCTACCGGTCCGGCACGAAGGCCTTGCCGAGCGATGCTGGTGTATTCATGAGCGTCAGCCGCTTGTTCCGCGATATCAGGACGAGGACGATGATCGTCGCCAGATAGGGCAAGGACGACATGAACTGCGATGGAATGCCGATCCCGAGGGCCTGCGCGTGCAACTGGCCGATGGTGACGGCGCCGAAGAGATAGGCTCCCGCCAGCACCCGCCAGGGGCGCCATGAAGCGAAGACCACCAGCGCCAGCGCGATCCAGCCGCGGCCGGAGGTCATGTTCTCGACCCATTGCGGCACATAGACCAGCGAAAGCTGCGCGCCGGCAAGACCTGCACAGGCACCGCCGAAGAGGACGGCGAGATAGCGGTACCGCAGCACCGGCACGCCGAGCGCATGCGCCGATGTGTGATTGTCGCCGATGGCGCGCAATGTCAGCCCGGCCTTGGTTCGAAACAGAAACCAGGCGACGGCTGCCGTCAGGGCGATGGAAATATAGAAGATGGGGTCCTGCCCGAAGAGGAACTTGCCGATAAAGGGAATTTCCGTCAGGCCGGGAATGCTGATCGACTGCATGCGCACGCCCGGCATGCCGACGAAGCTTTCGCCGATCATCGCCGAAGCTCCGAGCCCGAGCAAGGTCAGCGCCAGGCCGGTGGCGTATTGATTGGTCGCCAGCGTCAGGCTGAGGAAACCGAAGAGCAGCGAGAACGCCGCGCCGGCGCAGATGGCAGCGATGAGGCCGATCCAGGCCGATCCCGTCATCTGGGCGGCGGCAAAACCGCAGACGGCGCCCATGATCATCATGCCCTCGACGCCGAGATTGAGGACGCCCGACCGTTCGACCACGAGCTCGCCGAGGGCCGCTATCAGAAGCGGCGTCGCCGCCGTGGCAACTGTCAGCAGGATTGCTTCAAACATCATGATCAAGCGCCCTTTGCCGCGGTCTCGACGGAGCGCGACACGATCCGGATGCGGTAATAGATCAATGTATCGCTGGCGAGGATGAAGAACAGCACCATTCCCTGGAAAATACGCGCCGATTTCTCGGATATTCCGAGCGATATCTGCGCCGCCTCGCCGCCGAGATAAGTGAGGGCGAGAACCAGTCCGGCGGCTATGATGCCGAGCGGATTGAGCCGGCCGAGAAATGCGACGATGATGGCCGTGAACCCGTATCCCGGCGAAATGCTGGGACGCAGCTGCCCGACAGCGCCGGAAACTTCGCTGATGCCGGCCAGTCCCGCCAGGGCGCCGGAGATGAGGAAGGCGAAGAATGTCAGCCGTCCGGCGCTGAACCCGGCGAAGCGCCCTGCCCGCGCGCTGCGTCCGAGCACCTTGATCTCGTAGCCGCTCAACATGCGCGACAGCATGAACCAGACGAGGAGCGCGGCGAGCAGCGCCAGCACGAAACCCCAATGGGCGCGGCCGGATGCCGTCCAGATCTCGGGAAGTATGGCGCTGGAGTTGAATTGGATCGTCTCGGGGAAATTATAGCCCTGCGGATTGCGCCATGGGCCGCGCACCAGCCAGTCGAGAAACAATTGCGCCACATAGACCAGCATGAGGCTGGTGAGAATTTCATTGGTGTTGAACCGGGTCTTCAACAGAGCGGGGATCGCGGCATAGGCCATGCCGCCAGCCATGCCAAGGACGAGCATGACCGGCAGGACGTACCAGCCCTGGAAATCCGGAAACACGACCGGGAGAATGGAGCCCGCTATGCCGCCGGCGATGAACTGCCCCTCGGCGCCGATATTCCAGTTATTCGACAGAAAGCAGACGGAAAGCCCGACGGCAATGAGGATTAGCGGCGCCGCCTTGATCAGCAATTCGTGGATCGACCAGATTTCGGTCAGGGGCTCGACGAAATAGGAATAGAGCGCGGCGACCGGGTTCTTGCCCAGTATCGCAAACAGCACCGCGCCAGCCAGAAGCGTCAGCAGCAGCGCGATGAACGGCGAAAGCGCACTGAAAAGCGCCGAATGCTGGGGCCGCCTGATGATCTCTATGCGCATCATGCCGCCTCCGGCGCGCTGTGGTCGGCGCCGCCCATCATCATGCCCACGCGCTCCATGTTCATCTCTTCGATCGGCACCGAATCCGACAGCCGGCCATGCACCATGGCGGCGATCCGGTCGGAGATCTCGAAGAGTTCGTCGAGGTCCTGGCTGATGACGATGACGGCGGAGCCGCCGCGTGCGAGATCGACCAGCGCCTGGCGGATATGCGCCGCCGCACCGGCATCGACGCCCCATGTCGGCTGATTGACGACGAGGACGGAAGGGTTCCGATCGAGTTCGCGGCCGATCAGGAATTTCTGCAGATTGCCGCCCGAAAGCGCTGAAGCATCCGGATTTTCCGCGCTCTTGCGCACATCCATGCGGCTGATGATGCGCCTGGCGGCGGAAGTCAGGCTCGAAGCCGAAATCAGCTTGAGCACGCCGCCCGAAGTGAAGACCTTGCGGTCGGTGGCGTGGCGCGAGAGGAGGAGATTGTCGCTGAGCGACATGTCCGGCACGGCGCCATGGCCGAGCCGTTCCTCCGGCACGAAGGCCGCGCCAAGCTTGCGACGTGCCGATATGCCTTGCCTGCCCGCGTCGATGGCTCTGATGCGAATGATATCCGGGCGCTCCTGCAATCGCTCGCCCGAAACGGCCTCGAAGAGCTCGCTTTGGCCATTGCCGGCCACACCGGCTATGCCGAGGATCTCGCCGGCATGAACCGTGAAGCCGATATCGTGCAAGGCGACCGAGAACGGCCCGGTGGGACGTTGCGACAGTCCCTTGACCTCGATCAGCGCCGCCTTGGCCGCAGCCGCATCGGCAGCGAGCGGTTCGCGCTCCACCCGGTGGATGTCGCCGCCGACCATCATGCGCGCCAGTGAATTCGCCGTCTGCTCGCGGGGATTGCACTCGCCGACCACTTTCCCGTGACGAAGCACGGTCGCCCTGTCGCAAAGCTGGCGCACCTCTTCGAGGCGGTGGCTGATATAGAGGATCGACTTGCCCTCGGACCGCAGCCGCTCCAGGGTGACGAAAAGCAGTTCCGCTTCCTGCGGGGTGAGGACGGAAGTCGGCTCATCGAGGATGATCAGATCGGGGTTCTGCAGCAGGCAGCGGATGATCTCGATGCGCTGGCGCTCGCCCACCGAAAGGTCGCCGACGAGCGCATCCGGATCGACCGGCAGGCCATAGGCCTTGCCGATTTGCCGCGCCTTTTCGGCGATCATGCCGATGGGCGTCGCCTCATCGATCGACAGGGCGATATTCTCGGCGGCGGTCAGCGCGTCGAACAGTGAAAAATGCTGGAAAACCATGCCGATACCGAGGGTTCTTCCCACGGATGGACTGGGTATCGTCACCGCCTCGCCCTTCCAGGCAATGCTGCCCAACGTGGGCTGCAACGCGCCGAAAAGCATTTTTACCAGCGTCGACTTGCCTGCGCCGTTCTCGCCCAGCAGCGCGTGGATTTCCCCACGCGCGATGACGAGATCAACGTCGTCGCACGCCTTCAGTGTGCCGAAAATCTTCGTTAGCCCATTTGCTCGCAGCAGCACGGTGTCGGAGCTGTTTATTATTGTGTCGCCTGTCATAGTTCCCCGCGGCCAAGACCGTAATCAATCCTATGTCAGGCCCACCGAACTTGGGAAGGACAAATCTATGGTTGCGATCATTTCGCACACAAATAGTGCAAGCCTGCAATAGGCTCAAGGAATGAGCACAGTTGTCCCCGTCGTTTTCCGCGCTTCGAGATCCCGATGGGCCTGCTGCGCGTCTTTCAGCGCATAGGTCTGGTTGATTTCGATGCGGATGACGTCTTTGAGCACCAGATCGAACAGTTCCGAAGCTGCCTGCACCAGCGCTTCCCGCGACGACACATAGGCGAAGAGCGACGGGCGCGTGAGGAAAAGCGAGCCCTTCCTGGCCAGTATGCCGAGATCGAACGGCGGTACGGGCCCCGAGGACTGGCCAAAGCCGACCATCATGCCGCGCGGCCGCAGGCAATCCAGCGAGCCATCGAACGTATCCTTGCCGACGGAGTCGTAGACGACGTCCACGCCCTTGCCGTTGGTCAGGCTCTTGACCCGCTCGACGAAGTCTTCGGTGCGGTAATTGATGACATGATCATAGCCATGTTTGAGGGCGAGTTCGATCTTCTCGGGCGAGCCAGCAGTGCCGAGCACCGTTGCGCCAAGATGCTTGGCCCATTGACCGGCGATCAGGCCGACGCCGCCGGCGGATGCGTGGAAGAGGATCGTATCGCCCGCCTTCACCGGAAAGGTCTGCCGCAGCAGATATTGCGCGGTCATGCCTTTCAGCATCATCGAGGCCGCCTGTTGCGCCGAAATGCCGTCCGGAATTTTGACGAGACGATCGGCGGGGATAAGGCGCTCCTGCGCATAGGCGCCGATCGGATCGGTATAGGCAACGCGATCGCCGGGCTTGAGGTCGGTAACCCCGGTGCCAACGGCAAGCACGACGCCAGCGCCCTCGTGACCCGGTATGAGCGGCAGGCCCTTGGGCGCGGGATAGAGACCGGTGCGGTAATAGGCGTCGATGAAATTCAGGCCGATCGCCTCGTTGCGAATATGGACCTGCCCCTCGCCCGGCGCTGCAAGCTCCACGTCCTCATAGGACAGAACTTCCGGACCGCCTGTCTGGTGAACCCTTATCGCCTTGACCATTACGCTTTCTCCACACGTCCAAGATTGGGGAATGCCTGCATCACCGCGCCGATGCAGAAGAGATAGATGCCTGTCGCCGAGATGCCGATGCGCACCCAGAGCGGCGAATCCAGATGCTGGTACAGCGAGATGGCGCCGAACAGGCACCAGATGATGAAGATCGCCAGGTTGAGCGGCCTCAGCCTCTGCACGCGCACCGGATGCAGGAAATAGATCGGCAGGAAGGATACGATGGCGGCGACGAGCACGATGGCGAAGGCCACCCATTCTCCCGGCCGCACGACGAAGAGCGTGAAGACGATCATGTTCCATACCACTGGGAAGCCCTTGAAGAAGTTCTCCTTGGTCTTCATGCCCGTATCGGCATAGTAGATTGCGCTGGATACGACGATTATCGCCGCCGCGAGGAACGAAAGCCCCTCGCCCATGAAGCCGCGCTGGTAAAGCGCGAAAGCCGGTATCAGCACATAGGTCATGTAGTCGATGATATTGTCGAGCAGTTCTCCCGACCAATTGGGCAGGACATATTTCACGTCCAGCTTGCGCGCGATGGGCCCGTCGATGCCATCGACGAACAGCGCCAGTCCCAGCCACCAGAACATTGCGGTCCAGCTCTCCTCGCTGGCGGCGACGACCGACAGAAAGGCCAGGAACGAGCCCGATGCGGTCAGAAGATGCACCGAGAAGGCCTTGGCCTGCGGCGCCGTCACCTTCTTTGCCTTGATGCCCTTGGGTAAAGCTGGTTTTTTCACGGGACCGCGCCAATCTGCTGCATGATAATTGTCTCGCCGCCACTATATCCTTGTATGACATGCGCTTTGCGACCAGCTTTTCTTGAAAATGGCGGAAAGTGCAAGCAATGAGATTGATATAGCTGTTGAAAGCGGTAGCGAGGAGTGCGGTTGTCATGGGCAGAATCATCGTAGCAGGCGCAGGCCATGTCGGATTGCTCGCTGCATTCGCGTTGAAGCGGTCCGGCCATGATGTGCTTGCCATCGGCGCCCTGCCCGGCGCAGCGGACAAGCGGACCACGGCCCTGATGATGCCGGCCATCCGGTTTCTTCAATCCGTGGGGCTTTGGGAGACGATCGAGCCGCACGCCGCGCCGATGACTTCCATGCGGATCATCGACGGAACCAGCCGGCTCATCCGGAGTTCTACCGTTACTTTCGATGCAGCGGAGATCGGCGAGCCGACTTTTGGCTATAATATTCCGAACCAGGCGCTGAGCGAATGCCTGGGCACCGCCCTCGCCGCCTCGGGCGTCGATGTCGTCGCCTCGCAGGCAAGCCGCTACGCATTGACCGCGGACGGGGTGGAGATCGAAACCGCCGACGGAAGCGTCCATGCCGGCGAGGTCGTCATTGCAGCGGACGGCCGTTCGTCGCTGGCGAGAGAAGCCGCCGGCATCGCGGTGCGGCAGTGGAGCTATCGCCAGACGGCGGTGGTGTTGAGCTTCCGCCACAGCCGCGACCATCACGACACCTCGACCGAATTCCATACGGAACATGGGCCGTTCACGCAGGTGCCGCTGAGCGGGCGGCGGTCCAGCCTCGTCTGGGTGACAACGCCGGAGAACGCCGAGAGGCTGATGACGCTGGAGCCCAAGGACCTGGCGACGAGCGTCGAGGAGCGGATGCAATCGATGCTCGGCGCCGTCACTATCGAAACCGGTCCGCAGAGCTGGCCGCTCGCGGGCCTCGTCCCGTCCGCCTTTGCCCGCAACCGCGTCTATCTCGCCGGAGAGGCCGCCCATGTGTTCCCGCCCATCGGTGCGCAGGGGCTCAATCTGGGCATAAGGGATGTCGAAGCGCTGCTGGAAACCTTGCCGCTGGACGGTTCAGACCTTGGCGCGGATGGCCTGATCGCCGCCTATAACCGCGCCCGGCGCCCCGATATTCTGGCGCGCACAGGCGCGGTCGACGCATTGAACCGTTCGCTGCTGTCGGATTTTCTGCCGATGCAGATCGTGCGCAGCGGCGGGCTGGAACTGTTGCGGGCGTTCTCGCCGCTGCGCAGCTTCATCATGCGCGAGGGTCTGCGCCCCGGCAGCGGCTGGCGCGCGGCGGCGAGCCGGCGCACCAAGCCGATCAGCTGAGCACGTAGTCCAGCAGCAGTTTCACGTTCAGCGCCGCGATGATGATGGCGATGAAGACGGCGATGGCGGTCAGCCAGCGCGGCGCCACCAGCGCGCCCATCTTGCCGCGGCTTGCCGTGAACATCACCAATGGGAAGACCGCGAAGGAAAGCTGCAGGCTCAGCACCACCTGGGTCAGGATGAGCAGGCGGGCCGTGCCGTCATCGCCATACCAGATCGTCACGGCGGCCGCCGGAACGATCGCTATGGCGCGGGTGATGAGCCTGCGCATCCAGGGAGCAAGTTTCAGATGCAGGAACCCCTCCATGACGATCTGGCCGGCAAGCGTCGCGGTCACGGTGGAATTGATGCCGCAGCAGAGGAGCGCAATGCCGAACAGCGTCGGCGCTATCGACCAGCCGAGTAGCGGGGCCAGCAGCGAATGGGCATCGCCGAGCTCGGCGATCTCGGTCTGACCCGTCTTGTGGAAGGTTGCCGCCGCAAGGATCAGGATCGACGCATTGATCAACAGGGCGAACATCAGCGCAACGGTCGAGTCGATCGTCGCGAACTTCAAGGCGTGGCGCTTTTCCTCTGTCGTATGGCCATAGGCGCGGGTCTGGACTACGCCCGAATGCAGATAGAGATTGTGCGGCATGACGGTGGCGCCAAGAATGCCAAGCGCCAGATAGAGCATTTCCGGATTGCGCACGATCTCGGTCGTCGGGGCGAAGCCGAGCACGACGGCGCCCCATTCGGGGTCCGCCAGCATGATCTGGATGCCGAAGCAGATTGCGATGACGCCCAGCAGCGTGATGACCAGCGCTTCCACCCAGCGGAAGCCGAGTTTTTGCAGGTAGAGAATGAGGAAAACGTCGAGCGCGGTAATCAGCACGCCGATTTCCAGCGGTATGCCGAAAATGAGATTGAGGCCGATGGCCGTTCCGATAACCTCGGCGATATCGGTGGCGATGATGGCTATCTCCGCGAGGAGCCACAGGACATAGGCCACCGGACGGGGGAAGGCATCGCGGCAAGCCTGGGCAAGATCCCGCCCCGAACCGATGGCGAGGCGCGCGCAAAGCGCCTGCAGCACGATCGCCATGATGTTCGATACAAGCGCGACGACGAGCAGCGAATAGCCGAATTTCGATCCGCCGGCGAGCGATGTCGCCCAATTGCCGGGGTCCATATAGCCAACAGCCACGAGATAGCCCGGGCCGACAAATGCAGCGGCGCGGCGCCAGCCCGGGCCTGTCTTCCGTACCGCTATGGAGCGGTGGACGTCCGACAGCGACGCCTCACCCCTACCGCGGAGCCAGCCTTCCGGCTGCTCCCCTGTCCGACCCAATTGATCCATGCTGATTATCCGCAACTGCAAATCATTTGCAAATATATACATTCGCGGACGGCCGCCGCAAGTGGGCGCTGTTCATCAGCCTATCCAGCCATGCGTCATGGCATAGAGCCAAAGGGTCAATGTCGCGATGGAGATCAGCGTCGTGGCGAGAATGCTGCTCGAAGCCCGCTCGACCCAGACGCCATATTGCTGGGCAATGACGAAGACATTGGTTGCCGTCGGCAGGGCCGCCGTCAGCATGGCGGTGAATATCCACACCTTGGGGAACGTGCCGATCCATGTCAGCACCAGATAGATGAGCAAGGGCTGCAGCAACAGTTTCAGCGGAACGATGACGTAGAGTTCGCGCGGAACGCGCTTCAAGGGTCGCAATGCCAGGGTCGCGCCCATTGCGAACAATGCGCAAGGCGCGGCTGCGCGCGCCAGAAGATCGATCAGGCGCTCGAGCGCCAGCGGCGGTTCCGCACCCAGAATGGCGGCGCCGATACCGAAAATCGTCGCAATGATGAAAGGATGGAGGAATATCCGCTTGAGGACGTTGAGTGCGACGAGACCTGCCGGGCGCTGCTCCCTCCCCGACAGGGCCATCAAGGTCGGCGCCATGACGAAATGCAGGATGTTGTCGAAGCAGAAGATCAGCGCGACAGGTACCGCCGCCGGTGCGCCGAAGGCGAGAATCGCCAATGCCGGGCCCATATAGCCGATATTGCCATAGGCCGCTGCCAGTCCCTGGATCGTGCTTTCGTCAACCCGGCGCGTGCGGGCGAAGCCGATGGCGAACATTGCCGCGAACACCAGAAACGTCGTGCCGGTCGTGCCGACGATGAACGACCATTGGGTAAGTTCCGCTACGGGAGTTTTCGAAAGTATCTGGAAAAACATGGCGGGCAACGCCACATATATGATGAAGGTGTTCATCCAGCCCAGCGCTTCCAGGGGCTGCCGGTTCACTCGCGCCACGAAAAAGCCGAGAAAGATAAGTCCAAAGAACGGTAGTACGAGATTGAAGACGTCAAGCATGATGAACTTTTAGATTTTAGCGCGCGAGAATCGAGAATTCCCGGGTATTACGGAAACACCATCCAAAGCAAACGATATCGATGACACAGATAACACATGCCAAGTTCCAGATCGGCCAGGTCGTAAGCCATCGCATTTTCGACTTTCGGGGCGTGATCTTCGATGTCGACCCGGAATTCAGCAATACCGAGGAATGGTACCAGTCGATACCCGAGAACATCCGGCCGCGGCGGGACCAGCCGTTTTACCATCTCTTCGCCGAAAACGCCGACAGCGAGTATGTCGCCTATGTTTCGGAACAGAACCTCGTGCCCGATACGACCGGGGTGCCGCTGCGGCACCCGCAGGTAGGCGCCTTGTTCGAAAAGGTGAATGATGGCTTCTACCGGGTGAAAACGCCCCATGTGAACTGAGGCCGCCAAGGAAAAGGCGCCCAAGAAAAAGGGCCGAAGAAAAAGGGCGCCCGAGGCGCCCTTAAATCAGGTCAATTTGCGGTCTTGGCCTTTTCCTGTTCGGCCTTCATCTTGTCCTGGAATTCCTTCTGGCGCTTCTGGACTTCTTCCTGAAGCGTCTTCTGGCGCTGTTCAAGCTCGTTCTGCTGCATGCCGGGGCCGTCATAGGCCTGCGTGAACCCGGTCAGCGCGACATTGATCGGATTGGGCTTGTTCTGGAAATTGACGGATGTCAGCGTCAGCTGGTTGCCCTTCTTGAACGAATTCACGAGATCGTCCGAAAGCGCCACTTCGGCGATGCAGCGGTCCGGGAAGCAGATTGCGTATTCGACCTTGACGGTCTTGCCGCCATTGATCTGCAGTCCGACGCCCGGGGTAATGAGACGGCCGGTCGGGACGGAAACCTGGAAGATCTTCCGGTTTACCTTGCCCTTGATCTCAAGCAGGCTCAACGCGGTCAGCAGCTGGCCGCTGTCGGCGGTAACGATGTTCTGCGTGTTGCAGATGTCGTTCTCATCCTGCTTCGTGCAAACCTTGTACCAACCCTGTGGCGCTCTCTGCTGTTGCTGCTGCTGCTGGGCTGATGCTGGTAGCGCTGCGCCGACGAGCAGGGCGATGGCACCCGCCAAAGACGTGGTGGCAGCGATTATCTTTGGGTTGGACATGGTCAACTGGTTCCTTTCAGCGCACTTATCCCAAGTGTGTCACTCTCGATCACTTAATTTGCTCGTCTGGCTTTGATTGCCAAATGCGGCAACAGAGTGACCCTGATTACCGAACGCCGTGTTACACTGCATGTGCCAGCAAATCCAGACCAGTTTTTGAGAGTTTTTCGCGTTTGACGCCGAGTTTCAACATGATCCGCCGCATAATTGTCGCCAAATGATATTCTGTGGTTCGAATCAGGATATGTGCCTGGTCGAGTTCAAGGTTTGTTTGATGTTGAAAAATTGCTTGCAGATTGTGACACTGGTACTGGCGACCTCGCTGGTGCCGTGGAGTCAGGTATCCGCCGAGCCCGCTCATGGCCTTGCCATGCGGGGAGAGCCTGCCCTGCCCGCGAATTTCGAGCATTTCCCCTATGCAAACCCCGATGCCCCGAAGAGCGGCCAGATCACCTATGGCGTCGTCGGCACGTTCGACAGCCTCAATCCCTTCCTCGTGAAGAGCCTTCGCACGACGGCGCGCGGCATCTTCAACGATCTCCAGTTCGGCAACCTCGTCTATGAAACGCTGATGCAGCGCAGCGCCGACGAGCCGTTCACGGTTTACAGCCTCCTCGCGGAAAAGGTCGAGACGAATGACGAGCGAACCTGGGTGGAGTTCACGCTCGATCCGCGCGCCAGGTTTTCCGACGGGATGCCGGTTACGCCGGATGACGTCATTTTCAGCGTGCATCTCCTCGCCGAAAAGGGCCTTCCGCAATATAAGCAGCGCCTCGACCGCATCGAGAAGATCGACAAGGTCGGGGAACGGGGCATCCGCTTTACCTTCAACGAGCAGGCAGACCGCGAACTGCCCCTGATCCTCGCGCTGACGCCCGTCCTGCCCAGGCATGCCGTCGATGCGGAAAACTTCGATGCCTCGCCGCTGAAAGTCCCGGTCGGAACCGGCCCTTATCTCGTATCGCAGGTCCGTCCCGGACAGCGCATCATATACAAGCGCAACCCCGATTACTGGGCCAAGGACATTCCGAGCCGGCGCGGCTTCAACAATTTCGACCAGATCACCGTCGAATATTTCCGCAACGAGCAATCGCAGTTCGAAGCCTTCAAGAAGGGCGTGTTCGATATCTTCATGGAAGGCGATCCGAACAAATGGGCGGCCTCCTATAATTTCCCCGCCTTCAAGGAGGGGCGTGTCGTCCAGGAAACGTTCAAGACCAAGGCGCCGTCGAACATGTTCGGGTTCGTATTCAATACGCGCCGCGAAAAATTCGCCGATCGCGATGTCAGGCGGGCGCTTTCCGCCATGTTCGATTTCGAATGGACCAACCGCAATCTTTATGCGGGACGTTATGAACGCCTCGCAAGTTATTGGCAGGGCTCCGAACTTTCTTCTCTTGGGAAACCAGCGGACAGTACCGAACGTGCGCTGCTTGCTGCCTTTCCCGCCGCGGTTGCGCCCGACGTCATGGACGGCACTTACGCGCCGCCGAAAACCGATGGCTCCGGGCGCGACCGAACGGCGATGAAACAGGCCTATGACATCCTGATGGGCAAAGGCTTTGCGATCAGGGACGAGACCATGCTCGATCCTGCGGGCAATCCGCTGACCTTCGAGATCCTGACCCGCTCGGTGGCGGAGGAGCGGCTCGGCCTCGCCTACAGGCGCACCCTGTCTCGCCTCGGGATCAACGTTTCCATTCGCACCGTGGATGACGCCCAGTACCAGAAGCGGCTCGAGACTTTCGATTACGACATGATCCTCGGCGCCTATACGGGTTCGCTCTCGCCGGGCTTCGAACAGTTCCGGCGGTGGAGCAGCGAGGCGCGCGATACGGACGGCAGCTTCAACTATGCCGGGGTAGCCGATCCGGCGGTCGATACGCTGATCGGCAAGATGCTTGCCGCGCGCCGGCAGGACGAATTCGTCAGCGCGGTTCGCGCCCTCGATCGGGTGTTGATATCGGGCAATTATTTCATACCTATCTACTATCAGCCTGCGCAATGGGTTGCCCGCTGGACCCATATCAAGCACCCGGACGCAACCGCACTCATAGGCTACCAGTTACCCACCTGGTGGTCGGAAAGGCGCTAGATGGACATGATTGCCAAGAAAATTACGATCGACGTCGTCTCCGACGTGGTGTGCCCATGGTGTTTCGTCGGCCGCAAGCGCCTCGAACAGGCATTAGCGCTCAATCCCGACCTCGATGCCACCGTGAACTGGCGGCCGTTCCAGCTCGATCCGACCATCCCGGCCAAGGGCAAGGACCGGCAGCGCTACATGCAGGAGAAATTCGGCAGTTCCGACCGGATTTTCGAGGTACACCAGCAACTGACCGAACTCGGCGGCGAAGTCGGGATCGAGTTCGACTTCGAAGCCATCCAGGTCAGTCCCAACACGCTTGACGCGCACAGGCTCATCCGCTGGGCCGCCCAGGCAACGCCGAACGTTCAGGACGAGCTCGTCGGCATCCTGTTTTCGTACTATTTCGAGCAGGGCAAGGATATTGGCGACCGGCAGATATTGCTCGAAGCCGCCGCCGAAGCGGGGCTGGATGCTGCGATCGTCGAAAGCCTGCTGCCGACCGATGCGGATGTTGTCGGCGTCCGGCAGGAAATCGATATGGCCAGCCAGGTCGGCGTTCGCGGCGTTCCCTGCTTCATCCTCGACCAGAAATACGCGATCATGGGCGCGCAATCGGCGGACGTGCTCGCCGATGCGATCCGCCAGACCGCCGATGGCTATGAACCGCGCCCTGCCTGAGCGCGGCGGCATGGCTCAGTCCGTCACGAGCTTGGCAAGCTGGGTCATGATGACCGCGGCGCCGTTCAGGCGTTTTTCGGGCGTCGGCCAGTCGCGCACGAATACGATGCTCTGATCCGGCCGGATCTTCGCCATGGCGCCCTGCTCTCCGATCAGCTTCACCAGCGCGGCGGGATTGTCGAAGGTCTTGTTGCGGAACTGGATCACCGCGCCCTTCGGGCCGGCATCGACCTTCTCGACATTGGCACGGCGGCACAATGCCTTGATATAGACGATCTTCAACAGGTGCTGCACTTCTTCCGGCAGCGGGCCGAAACGGTCGATCAGTTCCGCGCCGAAGCCATCGATATCCTGAAGATCGTCGAGATCGGCAAGGCGCCGATAGAGGCCGAGGCGCAGTTGCAGATCCGGCACGTAGCTTTCCGGGATCATGACAGCGGTGCCGACGGATATCTGCGGCGACCATTGGTCGGATCCGGTGTCGCCCGTTCCCTTGAGTTCCGCCACCGCTTCTTCCAGCATCTGCTGGTAAAGCTCGAACCCGACTTCCTTGATATGGCCGGATTGCTCCTCGCCGAGCAGATTGCCGGCGCCACGGATATCCATGTCATGGCTCGCCAGCTGGAACCCCGCGCCGAGCGTATCGAGCGATTGCAGCACCTTGAGCCTGCGATCGGCCATCTGGGTCAGGACCTTGTTCGCCGGAAGCGTGAACAGGGCATAGGCGCGCTGTTTCGACCGCCCTACCCGGCCGCGCAGCTGGTAGAGCTGCGACAGGCCGAACATGTCGGCGCGATGGATGATCAGCGTATTGGCGGTCGGGATATCGAGGCCGGATTCGACGATCGTGGTCGAGAGCAGCACATCATATTGGCCGTCATAAAAGGCGTTCATGATGTCGTCGAGCTCACCCGGCGCCATCTGGCCGTGCGCGACCGCCACTTTCAGCTCCGGCACATTCGCATCGAGGAAATCCTTGATCTCGCCAAGATCCGATATGCGCGGGCAGACATAGAAGCTCTGCCCGCCGCGATAGCGTTCGCGCAGCAGCGTTTCACGGATCACGAGCGCATCGAACGGGGAAACGAATGTACGCACGGCCATGCGGTCGACCGGCGGCGTGGTGATCAACGACAGTTCCCGAACGCCGGTCAGTGCAAGCTGCAGCGTGCGTGGTATGGGCGTGGCCGACAGGGTCAGGACATGCACGTCCGATTTCAGCTCCTTGAGCCGTTCCTTGTGCTTGACGCCGAAATGCTGCTCCTCGTCGATGATCAGCAGCCCGAGGTTCTTGAACTTGATGCCCTGCCCCAGCAAGGCATGGGTGCCGACGACGATATCGGCATGGCCTTCCGCCAGCGCCTTCTTGTTTTCGGCAAGTTCCTTGGCCCCCACCAGGCGCGATGCCTGTACGACATTGACCGGCAGCCCCTGGAAACGCGATGCGAAGGTCTTGAAGTGCTGCCGCGACAGCAATGTCGTCGGCACGACCACCGCGACCTGCACGCCGTTCAGCGCGGCAATGAAAGCCGCCCGCAGCGCCACTTCGGTCTTGCCGAAGCCGACATCGCCGCAAATGAGGCGGTCCATGGGCTTGCCCTGCGAGAGATCGTCAATCACCGCGTCGATTGCCCGATCCTGGTCCTCGGTTTCATCATAGGGAAAACGGGCGGCGAATTCGCCATAAAGCCCCTCCGGCGGCGCCAGCACGGGCGCGCCGCGCATCTGGCGCTCGGCCGCGATGCGGATGAGATGACCGGCAATGTCGAGGAGCCGCTTCTTCAGCTTGGCCTTGCGCGCCTGCCAGGCGCCGCCACCGAGCTTGTCGAGGACCGCGGTGGAACTCTCCGAGCCGAACCTCGACAATAGTTCGATGTTCTCGACGGGCAAGAACAGCCTGTCGTCGCCGGCATAATGCAGTTCCAGGCAGTCATGCGGCGCGCCGGCGGCCGTTATGGTGCGCAGGCCGACGAAGCGGCCAATGCCGTGATCGATATGCACGACGATATCGCCCGCGTTCAGCGCCGCGATCTCGCTGATAAAGTCCTTGTCGCGCTTGCGGCGGCGCGAATGGCGGATAAGCCGGTCGCCAAGTATATCCTGCTCCGCGACCACGACGAGGTCGCCCGCATCGAAACCGGTCTCGAGCGAAAGGATGCTCGCCGTGATCTTGTCGCGCCCGAGTGCCTTGACGGTGCGCAGATCCTCGACGAACTCGATTTTTTCGAGCCCGTGTTCGGCAAGAACCTGAACGAGCCGGTCGCGGCTGCCCTCGCTCCAGGCGGCCAGAAGCACCTTCTTGCCGCCAGCGCGCTCATCGCCGATATATTTGACCACGCTGTCGAAGACGTTGACATCCTTCGCCGATCGCTCCTCGACGAAGCTTCGGCCCTTGCGGACACCGGCGTGAATGGTGGCCCGGCCGGAGACGAATGGCGCATCGAACGGCGTGAAGTCGATGCGCATGCCGGAATCGAGCGCAGCCTTCTCCACCTGCTCTGAAGACAGGTACAGCGCATCGGGTTCGACCGGCTTGTACGGTATCGCATCACCCGGTTCCTTGCCGTCCGACTGGCGGCTGCGGGCTTCGTAATGGTCCAGCACCAGCTTGTGCCGCTCGGCCATCGATTCATGGGCGAGATGATCGAAGATGACCGGCATCTTGCCCGCATAATGGAACACGGTTTCAAGATGGTCGTAGAAGAGCGGCAGCCAATGTTCCATGCCGGCAAAGCGACGGCCTTCCGATATGGAATGATAGAGCGCATCGTCCCGCGAGGCAGCGCCGAATTTCTGCACATATTGCGAGCGGAAACGGCTGACCGTCTCGGGCGAAAGCGTGATTTCGCTCATGGGCTGCATGGCGAATTCGGATTTCTGACTTAAAGTCCGCTGCGTTGCCGGATCGAACGCCCGTATGGTTTCGAGCGTATCCCCGAAGAAATCGAGACGCAGCGGTTCTTCCTCCCCCGGTGCGAACAGGTCCAGTATACCGCCCCGCACGGCGTATTCGCCGACCTCGCGTACAGTCGAAACGCGTTCGAAGCCATTGTTTTCAAGGCGTTGAACAAGTTCGTTCATGTCAATTCTGTTGCCGGGCTTCGCGCGGAACAATTGTTTCTCAAGCGCATCGCGCGGCGGCAGCTTCTGCAGGACGGCGTTGGCCGTCACCAGGATGACCGCCGGGTGCGTCTGTTCCCGCAGCGCCAGCAGCCCGGTCAGCGCCGCCAGCCGGCGCGCCGATGTGGTCGCACCCGGCGAAACGCGGTCATAGGGCAGGCAATCCCATGCGGGCAATTGCAACACCGGCAGGTCCGGCTGGACAAAGCTCAACACCTGCTCGATGTCGGCGACGCGCTGGCCGTCGCGGGCGATGAAGAGCACCGGACCGCCGGCGCCCGCCTCGGCGACGATCTTCGCCAGAGCAAAGGCCTCATAGCCGTCCACGACGCCATCGATGACGACATGGGAGCCGATACCGGAATTCAGTCCGAGCTTGTTGAATGCGTTCATTGTCTTCTAGAACTTCATCTGGCTTCGCGAGGTCACGATCCTGCGGAAGATTGGAGTGTCGAGCCTGGTGGGCACCTCGGCCTCGCCCGTGAACCATTTCAACAGATCGCGGTCGAGTTCATCCATGAGTGTTTCGAGTTGGTCGAGTTCCTCATCGGTCAGGCGATCGATATGCTCATTCGCGAACTGGCCGAGAAGCAAATCCACCTCGCGCATGCCGCGATGCCAGCAGCGAAACAGGATTTTTCGCTGCCTTGGCGACAGATCCGCAGTGGTGCGACTGCTTCCGGACATTTGGGAACTCCATGGGTGGGCTACAAGAGGCGGGTGGCGGTGGGTATAACCTGCCTTGCCGCGTCTGTCAGCCTTGCAACGTATATTGAACGCGCTAAACCTTATTTATGCGTCCATCCCAACTCGACCCACTTTTCGCATCCGTCCGCTCGCTGCCAGGCATCGGCCCCAAGGTCTCCGGTCTGCTTGGCACCTTATTGGGCGCGCAGCCGCCCGGCAGCGATCCGCGCGTGGTGAACCTGCTCTTCCTGCCGCCGCACAGCATCATCGACAGGCGCAACAGGCCTGGTATCGCCTTTGCTCCCGAAGGTGCGATCGTGACGCTCGAAGTGCGTATCGACCGGCACCAGCCGCCGCCGGCGGGGAGAAACAACGTGCCGCACCGCGTCTATGCCCATGACGATACGGGTGAAGTCGGACTGACCTTCTTTCATGCGAAACAGGCGTGGCTCGAGAAAATGATGCCTGTCGGCGAGACGGTGATCGTTTCCGGGAAGATGGAGTGGTTCAACGGTCGCCCGACAATGGTTCATCCCGATCATATCACGCCGATCGAGAATGCCGCGTCGTTGCCGCTGATCGAGCCGGTATATCCGCTGACGGCCGGGCTTTCGCCGAAGGTGCTGGTACGCGGCGTGCAGGAGGCGCTGGCAAAGTCGCCCGATCTCGCCGAATGGATAGAACGCCCGCTTCTCGATAAATATGCGCTTCCATCGCACCGGGAAGCTCTGGATATCCTGCACAATCCTCGCGAACCGCAGGATATCGCGCTCGACCGGCCGGCCCGCCAGCGCCTTGCCTATGACGAGTTCCTCGCGGGGCAGCTCGCTCTTGCGCTGGTGCGGATGAAGACACGCAAGCTTTCTGGCAGGCGCCTCGAAGGCAATGGCGACATCAGCTCCAGGATCGTCGCCGCCCTGCCCTATACGCTGACGAACAGCCAGCGGCAGGCGCTTCAGGAGATCATCGCCGATCTGCGCCAGCCCGAACGCATGCTGCGGCTGCTGCAGGGCGATGTCGGCTCGGGAAAGACCGTCGTCGCGCTGCTGGCGATGGCGCATGTGGCGGAAGCCGGCGGACAATCCGCGCTCATGGTTCCAACGGAGGTGCTGGCGCGCCAGCACCTCGCCACCATCGCACCGCTGGCAGCAAGGGCCGGACTGAATGTCGCGCTGCTGACGGGACGTGAAAAAGGCAAGGAGCGCGACCAGGTCCTCGAGGGGCTGGCCAATGGTTCGATCCATATCATCGTCGGCACCCATGCGTTGTTCCAGGAGAAGGTGAACTACCGCGATCTGGCCTTCGTCATCATCGACGAGCAGCATCGGTTCGGCGTGCACCAGCGCCTTTTGCTCACGTCGAAAGGCGGGGCGCCGGACATGCTGGTCATGACGGCGACGCCCATTCCGCGCACCCTCGTCCTGACGGCATTTGGCGACATGGACGTTTCGAAGCTGACCGAGAAGCCGGCGGGCCGGCGGCCGATCACCACGGCCATCCTCCCGATGGAGCGTCTCGGCGAACTGGTGGACCGGATCCGCAAGGCCATCGCCGAGGGGCAGAAGGTCTACTGGATCTGCCCGCTGGTCGAGGAATCCGAAGCCGTCGAACTCGTCTCCGCCGAAGAGCGGTTCGAAAGCCTGCGGCCGATATTCGGCGAGCGTGTCGGTCTCGTGCACGGGCGCATGAGCGGACCCGAGAAGGACGCGGCCATGGGCGCGTTCAAGCGAAGCGATACGCGGCTGCTGATCGCAACCACCGTCATCGAGGTGGGCGTCGACGTGCCGGATGCCACGATCATCGTCATCGAACATGCGGAACGTTTCGGCCTTGCACAGCTGCATCAGTTGCGCGGGCGCGTCGGGCGCGGCGACAAGCCATCGACCTGCCTCCTGCTCTACAAGGCGCCGCTCGGCGAGGTCGCCCAGGCGCGACTCAAGATCATGCGCGAGACGGAAGACGGCTTCCGGATCGCCGAAGAGGACCTGAAACTGCGCGGCGAAGGCGAGTTGCTGGGGACGAGGCAATCGGGAACGCCCGGTTTCAGGCTTGCCAATCTCGAAGCCCACCAGGACCTGCTGGAGATCGCCCGCAAGGACGCGCGCTATATACTGACGCGCGATCCGGAGTTGCAGACGACGCGCGGCGAGGCGCTGCGCGTCCTGCTTTATCTCTTCGAGCGCGACGAGGCCATCCGCCTGCTCCGCGCCGGCTAGCGCGGCCTACTCGACCGTGACGGACTTGGCGAGATTGCGCGGCTGATCCACATCCGTCCCCATGAAGACGGCGGTGTAATAGGCCAGCATCTGGATCGGCAAGGTGTAGATGATCGGCGCGATGAGCTCCGGCATGTCCGGCAGCACGATGGTGTGCAGCGTCTTCAACGTGCTTGCCGCAGCGCCTTTCTCGTCGGTGATGAGAATTATCTTGCCGCCGCGGGCAGCCGATTCCTGCATGTTGGATATAGTCTTTTCGAACCAGGAATCGTGCGGTGCGATGACGATGACCGGCATGGCTTCGTCGATCAGGGCAATCGGCCCGTGCTTCAACTCGCCGGCGGCATAGCCTTCCGCATGGATATAGGAAATCTCCTTCAGCTTCAGCGCGCCTTCGAGGGCAAGCGGATAGCTGGTGCCGCGGCCGAGATAGAGGACGTGCTTGACCTGGCTGAGTTCGCGGCTGATCGCCTCGATCTGCTCCTCAAGCTTCAGAACCTGCGTGGCGAAACGCGGTATCTCGGACAGTTCGCGCACAAGCCGCTTCTCGTCTTCCGCATCGATCGTGCCGCGCGCCTTTCCGGCAGCAACAGCCAACGAGGCGAGGACCGCCAGCTGGCAGGTAAAGGCCTTGGTCGAGGCAACACCCACTTCCGGGCCGGCAAGGGTCGGGAAAATCACGTCGGACTCCCGCGCCATCGTCGATTCCCTGACGTTGACGATGGTGCCGATCTTCAGGCCCTGCTGCTTGCAGTAGCGCAACGATGCCAGCGTATCTGCCGTCTCGCCCGACTGGGTGACGAACAGCGCCAGACTGTCCTTGGACAACGGCATTTCACGATAGCGGAACTCCGAAGCCACATCGATGTCGACTGGCAGGCGGGCGATACGCTCGAACCAGTATTTGCCGACGAGTCCGGCGTAATAGGCGGTGCCGCAGGCGGAGGCGGCGATACGGTCGATCTTGCTGAAATCGATGGCGCTCGCCTCGCTTCGGATCGTTCCCCTGGCGAAATCGAGATAATTGGCGAGCGTGTGCGAAATCACCTCCGGCTGCTCATGGATCTCCTTTTCCATGAAGTGCCGGTGATTGCCCTTGCTGACGAGGAAGGCGCTGCCGGCGGACTTCTGCACCGGGCGCTTCACTTCGGCTCCGCTTTCGTCATAGATGACGACGCCTCGGCGTGTCAGTACGGCCCAGTCGCCATCATCGAGATAGGACAATCGGTCGGTGAATGGTGCCAGCGCTATGGCGTCGGAGCCGAGATACATCTCGCCATCGCCATAGCCGACGGCCAACGGCGGGCCGTTTCTGGCGGCGATCAGCAAGTCCTCTTCGCCGTTGAACATGATCGCTATGGCGAAGGCGCCGCGCAGCAGCGGCAGGGATTCGCGCACTGCCTCGACCGGGGAACGTCCGCGATCCATGGCGCGGGTGACGAGATGGGCAACGGTTTCGGTGTCCGTCTCGGTTTCGAACACATAGCCATCGGCTTCGAGCGTCGCGCGAAGCTCGGCGAAGTTTTCGATGATGCCATTATGGATGACGGCCAGGCGCGGCGTCATGTGAGGGTGGGCATTGCGGATGACCGGCGCTCCGTGCGTCGCCCACCGTGTATGGCCGAGGCCGATCGTGCCGCTGAGCGGCTCGGCCTTCAGGGCGTTTTCCAGATTGCCGAGTTTTCCCTCGGCGCGGCGGCGATCGAGCGTACCATTATTGAGCGTTGCAACACCGGCGGAATCATATCCCCTGTATTCGAGCCGCTTCAAGGCATCGACCAGAAGCGGCGCGACCTGTTCCTGTCCGATAATTCCAACAATTCCGCACATTTATCACCTCAACGCTTGGCCAATACCGTTCTGCCGTCTAGTTGCCGGACTGCGGCATGCAAAGTCAATTTTCCTTACCTAATTAAATGGAGATAGACAGGACTAGTCCGGTGGAACTGAAATACGCCTGACTATGCTTTCGGCTTGCCGGCGCGCTTGCGGGCTTCGTATTTTGCCCGGAGCTCGATGGCCCTGCCTTGCTTGATCTCCTGCCTCGCCCGCCCGAAAGCCAGCGAGTCCGCCGGAACGTCGCTGGTTATGACGCTGCCGGAGGCCACATAGGCGTTGTCTCCGATCGAAACAGGCGCCACCAGCGATGAATTGGAGCCGACGAAGGCACCCGCGCCGATTTCCGTATGGGATTTGTTATAGCCATCATAGTTGCAGGTTATCGTGCCGGCGCCGATATTGGCCGCTGCGCCGACCGCGGCATCGCCGATATAGGACAGATGATTGACCTTGGCCCCGGCGGCGATCCGGGCATTCTTGACTTCGACGAAGTTTCCGACCTTGGCCTTTTCGGCAAGGTCCGCGCCGGGGCGCAGCCGGCCGTAGGGCCCGACCGTGGCGTTGCGCC
The DNA here is from genome assembly GCF_026420825.1 of Phyllobacterium sp. 0TCS1.6A. NCBI lineage: Bacteria > Pseudomonadati > Pseudomonadota > Alphaproteobacteria > Hyphomicrobiales > Phyllobacteriaceae > Phyllobacterium > Phyllobacterium sp. 0TCS1.6A. Next base: position 245,076 of record NZ_JAPMAB010000006.1, on the reverse strand, counting down.
CGACCCTTGCACCTTCGAGATGCGAGAATGCATGGATGATCGCGCCACTCTCGATGAATACGCCGGGACCGAACACGATATTGGGCTCCAGCGTCACATCCGCCTCGATCAGGGTGTCATGGGCGAAGAACACGGTTTCGGGCGCCTGGATGGAGACGCCGGCCAGCATCATCGCGCGCCTTTTGCGTTCCTGCCAGATGGCTTCGGCCGCCGCGAGCTCGACACGCGTATTGATGCCGATGACATTATCGACCGCCACTTCGATCGCAACCGCGTTGCGGCCCGTTGCATTGGCGATCTCGACGACGTCGGTGAGATAATATTCGCCCTTGGCGTTCTCGTTGGAGATGCGTTCCAGGAGATCGAGCGCAGTCTCGCCGCTGAGGGCCATCAGGCCGCCATTGCAGAAGCCGATGCGCCGTTCCGCATCGCTGGCATCCTTCTCCTCGCGAATGGCGAGAAGGCGGCCCTCTTCCTCGATCAGCCGTCCATAGCCGTGCGGATCGCCGGGCCGGAACCCCATGACGACGACATGGGCACCATCGGCCAGTTTCTGCCGCGCACGTTCCAGCGCTTCAGTCTCGATCAGCGGCGTGTCGGCGAAAACCACGAGAATATCGTCATAGCCCTTGGCGATGGCGTCGCGCGCGGCAAGGACCGCATGGCCTGTCCCAAGCCGTTCCGTCTGCTCGTGGACGCTCAGCGCCGGCACGAGCTTGCGAACCGCCTGCTCGACGGCCTCCGCGCCCCGGCCGACGACCAGCGCCATATCCATGCCGCCTGCCGCCTGAACCGCCTTGGCGACATGGCCGACAATGGGCAGACCGGCAATCGGATGCAACACCTTCGGCAGTGCGGATTTCATGCGGGTACCCTCGCCCGCGGCAAGTATGATTGTGAGACAGGAACGTTGGGCCATCTTGAACCTTCAGATCGACGGGAAAACCATGTGCCGGCAGGCGTAGCACGGCGCAGGTTTCCAATAGGTAATTTCGTCCCTTTAGCCGAGTTGGCCGAGAATGGGAAATGTTTCGAGCAACCAGAAGGAAAAGGATTGCAATCCGCCGGTGAGGAACAGAATTCCGGTAATGACGAGAAGCCCGCCCATGATCTTTTCGACCTTGCCGAGATGCATTCTGAAACGGCCGAGAAAGCGCATGAACATGCCGGAAAACATGGCGGCAATGATGAAAGGCACGCCGAGGCCGAGCGAATAGACGGCAAGGAGCGTCGCGCCATCGGCGACCGTATCGCGCGCGCCCGCCAAAGCCAGGATGGGCCCGAGTACCGGCCCGATGCAGGGTGTCCAGCCAAAGGCGAAGGCAAGGCCCATTATATAGGCGGCGATCGGGCTGGCCGGAGCCCCCTTGCTCTGGAAGCGGGCCTCGCGGGAGAGAAATGCAAGGCGGAAGACGCCGAGGAAGTTCAGTCCCATGAGGATGATGACGATGCCCGCGGCAATGGCGATTTCCTGCTGCCACATGCGCAGGAAGCCGCCAATCGTCGAGGCACCGGCGCCCAGCAGGACGAAGACCGTGGAAAAGCCGAGCACGAAACTGAATGACGAGACGAGCAGGGCCTTGCGGACCGGCGACATGGCGGCCGCTGCGCGGTCGGCCCTGAAATCCTCGACCGTGACGCCGGCCATGTAGCAGAGATAGGGAGGAACCAGGGGAAGCACGCAAGGAGAGAGAAAGGACAATGCGCCCGCCCCCGCGGCCGTGAGATAGGAAACATCCAGCGCCATGTGCGCTCCTTCAAGCTAGATTGGCCGTGGATTAGGCCGAATCCGGGTGAAACTCCAATCACCTTTTCGCCATTCTGCCTTGCGGCAAACCGATATGAGAGCAAAATCCGCTTGAGGGCGGGATAAACGAGGCTCGAAAAGTCCTTTTGTCGCAAAATCGTATAATAATAGCTGTTGACCGATCGGCATCCCGCACATATGTTCCGCCGCACTTCCCGAGGGCTTGAAACGCCTCGCTGGGAGCGCGTAGCTCAGCCGGTAGAGCAACTGACTTTTAATCAGTAGGTCCAGGGTTCGAATCCCTGCGCGCTCACCACATCAAAATCATGAATTTACATAGAATTATAATTTGGTCTGCATGTCTTCAATCGAGGCGCTGCTCGACACTGCATGTTCCACCTCGAACTTGCCGAGATTCTCGCGCTCGGTGATTGAGTTACCGGTACCGTAGCCGCCATTTCTACTCCAATCGAGAGCCGGACTTGCCGACACGTGCGCGGCAAGCTAACTATTTGAGATCAGGTGATTGGGGGAAGATCGAATGTCTGATGCAGAACCAAGCAAAGGTCCGGCGACTTGGCGTATTATCACGGCCGCAGTGCTGGATTTCTTCACCGCCTTCTTTGTGCTCGGATTTCTAGTTGCAACAATCGTTGGCGGGCGCACATCGAATGGCTTTGAGCTTACTGGCTGGCGAGCGCTGTTGCTATTTGCTTTGATCGTTGTCTACTTCATCATCTTTAATCGATATTTGGGCGGGACGATCTGGAAGCGTATTCTACGCGCACAGCGCTGAGCTCGGCAGTTTCCTGCCGGGCTCAGCGATCAAGGCTGAGTTACAGGCGCTTCCAATGAAGCAGTTTGGAGCCGGAGCAAAGGTGCTCGTCGCATCGAGGGCCCTGATGATGGTTCACACACAAAGCGAAACTTGACTGGCCTGTCGATTGGTCACATAATAGAACATATCATGAACATTCTTGAGAAGAACCGTGACAGCCGCCAACCTCGAAGCGCTAAGGCGCGATATAATTTTTCTTGGAAAGACTATTCAAAGCAATAGTTTGCGGTCGTTTTTTCACTTTGGGGAAAAGGCCGTCGACAGCGTTTTTCGCGAAGGTCTGCAGCGGGGAGCAATCCATGAAGTCTTTGCATCGCAGGCGGGCGATGCGGGCGCCGCAACGGGCTTCATCATTGCCCTGGCCTTGCGCGCTGCGGCATCGCACAGCCCCATCATCTGGGTCGAAGAGGATTTTGCCGAGCGGGAGAACGGGGTTCCTTATGCTGCGGGTCTTCATGATTTCGGCCTCGCCCCCGAGCGTTTGATCATTGTTCGTTGTTCGACATCGCAGGATGTCCTGAAGGCAGCCTGCGACAGTCTCGGCACGGCGGGAATGGGTGCGGTCATCATCGCCCCCTGGAGCAATCCGAAATGCCTGGACCTGACCGCCTCGCGCAAGCTGCTCCTGACTGCGCAGCAAGCCGATACACCGGCATTTCTGCTGCGTCTCGGAGCGGCGCCGGCCGACAATGCTGCCGTTACGCGCTGGATGATCCGTGCCGCGCCTTCCCGCTCGAGCGGAGCCAATGCGCCGGGGCATCCGGTTTTCGATGCAAGCTTGATCCGCAACAGAATGGGAATGACGGGGCGCTGGCTATTGGAATGGGAAAGTGACGATCATGTTTTCAAACTCGGAAAGCCGGTTTCTGGCCCTTTGGTTTCCATACCTTCCTACCGATCGCCTCAAGAGAGAAGATCGGCAACGGGGAACTAATGGGCATCTGGTCATCGTCGAAAAGGCGGCGAATGTGCTGCGCTTGATGGCGGTGGACGAAAAGGCTGCCGCGGCGGGACTGTACAGGGGCATGGCCTTGACCGATGCCCGTGCGCAATTCGAAAAGCTCGATACGGCCTTTGCGGCCCCGCGCCAGGACAATGCCCTCCTGGAGAAGCTGGCGGATTGGTGTGATCGCTATACGCCTTTGGTGGCGGTGGACGAGCCGCATGGGCTGATACTCGATGTGACAGGCTGCCTGCATCTGCATGGCGGCGAGGAGAAGCTGCTGCACGACATTCATGCCAGCCTGAAGCGCCATGGCATTTGCGTCCGTTCGGCAATCGCCGCCAATCCTGCAGCCGCCCGCGCCCTCGCCCGCTACGGCAATGGCGGGATTGCGGGAGGCGGGATTGCGGGAGCGGATCTGAAACAGCTTCTCTATAGATTGCCTCTCACCAGTCTCGAAGTCGAGCATGCGCATCTTTCGGGGCTGAAGCGGGCAGGATTGTTGACGGTCGGCGATGTGGATGTCCTGCCGCGTGCAGCCTTGACCGCAAGGTTCGGCGCCCGGACGGTCAATCGCCTGGATGCGCTCTTCAGCCGGCACAGCGAGCCGATTTCCCCGCGCCGCATCGTGCCCATCTGCATGGCAGAGAGACGCATGGCGGAACCGCTGACCTTCATGGAGGCAATAGAAGGGGTTATTCGCGAGCTTGCCGGGGAACTTGCACAGCAGCTGAAGGCACGCGTGGAGGGCGCTCGCGAGGTGGAGGCTGTCTTTTTCCGGGCGGATGGAAATATCCGCCGCCTGCGTATCGAGACCGGGCGCCCCGTCACCGACGCGGAAATCCTGATGCGGCTGCTGAAGGAACGTCTCGCCTCGCTCTCGGACCCGCTCGATGCGGGATATGGCTTCGATATTATCCGCCTCGCCGCGCTTCGTGTCGAGAAGACCATGGCCAGGCAAACCAGCCTGGACAATCATGCCGAGGAAACCGACAAGATCGGAACCCTTGTCGACCGCTTATCCATCCGGCTCGGCAGCAAGCGCGTATTGCGGCCGGTATTCGTCGATACGCATATTCCGGAACGCGCTGCCATCCTGGAGCCTGCCACTCTCACCAAGGTAGCGGCCGCTGCCAGATGGAATGCAGGCGATGTTGCAGGCGACCCGCCGCAACGTCCTATCCGCATGTTCCACCCGCCGGAACCGATAGAGGCGACTTTCGAGATTCCCGATGCCGCGCCGGCGCAATTCGTCTGGCGCAAGGCGCGTCACATCATCGTGCTGGCAGAAGGGCCGGAGCGGATCGCCCCGGAATGGTGGCGGGAGAATTCGCGCGCTTTGACACGGGATTATTATCGGCTTGAGGACGATGCGGGACGGCGTTTCTGGGTGTTTCGCGAAGGGCTTTATGAGCGCAATGACCCCGACCCCAAATGGTTCGTGCATGGAATCTTTGCCTGATGGCCTATCACGAGCTTTCCACCACCACGAATTTTTCCTTTCTTGAGGGCGCATCCCACCCGCAGGAATTGATCCAACAGGCGCATCATCTCGGCCTCGGCGGTATCGGGATTGCAGACCGCAACAGCCTGGCGGGCGTGGTGCGGGCCTATTCCGCGCATAGTGAACTGGTCGAAAGAACCGGCTCGCCCTTGAAGCTGTTCATAGGCTGCAGGCTCGTCTTTACGGATGAAACGCCGGACCTGATCGTCTATCCCCGCCACCGTTCCGCCTATGGCCAGCTTTGCCGCCTGCTCAGCGAAGGCCGGGAGCGGGCCAAAATCAAGGGCGAATGTCATCTTCTTTTCGAGGATTTCAAATTCCGGGCGCGCAATTTCCAGATCATCGTGCTTCCCTCCGCCCATACGGAAGGAAGACTGCTGCATTTTCTGAGGCAATTGCGCAGGATCGCCCCTTCCTGCATCTGGCTTGGCCTTGCCATGCCGCATCACGGCGCGGATAAACGCCGGGCGGAAGCGCTGGCCCGGATTGCTGCGGCGAGCAACGTCCCTCTCCTCGCGCATAATGACGTGCTCTACCATTCCCCTGCCCGCCGCCCTTTGCAGGACGTTCTCACCTGTATCCGCGAACAAGTCACGATTGAAACTATCGGGCGCAGACTGGAGAAGAATGCCGAAAGACATCTGAGGGCGCCGGACGAAATGCAGCGTCTGTTCAGGTATTTTCCTGCGGCGCTGGACGAGACCCAGCGCTTTATCGAGCCGATCAGCTTTTCGATGGCGGAGCTCAAATATAATTATCCGGACGAGCCGGTGCCGAAGGGCAAGACACCGCAGCAGCACCTGCGCGACGAGACGTGGAAGGGCGCGGCCCGGCGCTATCCGCAAGGCATCCCGGACAAGGTCCGGAAGCTTCTGGAAAAGGAGCTGCGATTGATCGAGCAACTCAAATACGAGCCCTACTTCCTCACGGTCTACGACATTGTCCAATATGCCCGTTCGCAAGGCATATTGTGCCAGGGGCGCGGTTCTTCAGCCAATTCGGCCGTCTGCTATTGCCTTGGCATCACCGCTGTCGATCCCTCGAAGTCAGAGGTGCTGTTCGAGCGCTTTCTTTCGATCGAGCGCAAGGAACCGCCGGATATCGACGTCGATTTCGAGCATGAGCGGCGCGAAGAGGTCATGCAGTGGATTTTTGAGCGGTATACGCGAAAGCGGGCCGCGATCATTGCAACGGTGATCTGTTATCGCCCGCGCAGCGCCATTCGCGATGTCGGCAAGGCGCTTGGACTGACCGAGGATGTCACCGGCGCTCTCGCCAACATGGTTTGGGGCAGCTGGGGCAAGACCATCGAGCACGAAGAGATCCGGCAGGCGGGCCTTGATCCCGACAATGGCATGATCCGCCGCGCGATCAAACTGACCAGGGCGCTGATCGGCTTTCCGCGTCATCTTTCCCAGCATGTGGGCGGTTATGTCCTGACCCGGGATCGGCTTGATGAAATGGTGCCGATAGGTCCTGCCGCCATGAAGGACCGCACCTTTATCGAATGGGACAAGGACGATATCGACGAACTCAACATAATGAAGGTCGATGTCCTGGCGCTCGGCATGTTGACCTGTATCCGAAAGGCGTTCGAATTCATTCGCCAGACCAAAGGCGAACATTGGGAATTGGCCACGATCCCTCCGGATGATCAAAAAGTTTACGCCATGCTTTGCAGGGCCGATTCCATCGGCGTCTTCCAGGTGGAAAGCCGGGCGCAGATGAACATGCTGCCGAGGCTTCGGCCGCAAGAATTTTACGATCTGGTCATCGAGGTGGCGATCGTCAGGCCGGGTCCTATCCAGGGCGACATGGTGCACCCCTATTTACGGCGCAGGAAAGGCATTGAAAAAGTCCATTATCCATCGCCCTCGCCGAGATATGGCCCTGCTGACGAACTGGAAAATGTTCTTGGCAGGACATTGGGCGTTCCGCTCTTCCAGGAACAGGCCATGCGGATTGCCATTGTCGCAGCCGGCTTTTCAGCCGATGATGCCAATAAACTGCGCCGTTCGATGGCGACTTTCCGCCATATGGGCACGATCCATGAAATGGAAGAGCGCATGGTGGAGGGCATGGTCGGCCGCGGCTATGACCGAACCTTCGCGCAGAATTGCTTCAACCAGATCAAGGGCTTTGGCGAATATGGCTTTCCTGAAAGCCATGCGGCAAGTTTTGCCATTCTGGTCTATGTCTCCGCCTGGATCAAATGCCATCATCCAGAGATCTTCGCGGCTGCGCTACTCAATTCACAGCCGATGGGCTTCTATGCTCCCGCTCAGATTATCCGTGATGTACGCGAGCACGGTGTCGAGGTAAGGCCTGTCGATATCAATTTCAGCGAATGGGACAATACGATCGAGCGGATCGACGCGGATAAGCTCGCTCTGCGCCTCGGTTTCCGCCAGGTGGAAGGCTTTTCCAAGAACTGGGCGAAGAGGATCTGCGAAATCAGGCAGAAGCCGTTTTCCGATATGGAGCAGGTGCGGCGTCTGACCCGGCTGGAGCGAAGGGCGTTTGTGCTGCTGGCGGATGCGGACGCGTTTCGCTCCATAGCCATGGACAGGCGCGCGGCTCTTTGGGCGGTTCGGCGGTTTCCCGACAATGAGACGCTCCCGCTCTTTCTCGCGGCGGACACGAATGAATTGGCGGCCGAGGCCGAGACCAGACTGCCCGACATGCGGTTTTCGGAGCATGTCGTTGCCGATTATGAATCGACCCGGTTTTCACTGAAGGGTCACCCCATGCAGTTCCTGCGTGAAATGTTCGCGAAAGCAGGCGTTTTGAGCTGCAGGGATGCGACGGCTCTGCCGAACAACAGGCGTGTGAAGCTGGCGGGCATCATTACCGTGCGGCAAAGGCCGGGCAGCGCCAAGGGGGTGGTTTTCATGACCATCGAGGATGAAACAGGAATCGCCAATATCGTGATATGGGAAAAACTTCTCCAAAAGCAGCGCAGGGAAGTCATGGGCTCGCGGCTGATCATGATCGAAGGCGTGGTGCAGAGCGCCGATAATGTCGTGCACATCGTCGCCAACAGGCTGCATGACAAGACGGCGGAACTGCACAGATTGTCGGAGCAGCGTGCCCATCTGCCGGTTTCGCGCAGCGATGAACCGACACATTCATCGCAGATGGAATCGCGGGGGCGTCACCCCCGCAATGAAAGGATGCTGCCGAAATCCCGCGATTTTCACTGATCAGCGATCGGCGCGCAATTTGGCGTCTGGAACGACCACAAGCTTGCCGACAAAGCTCTTGGCCATGAAATCGCTTTGAGCCCGGTGGAATTCGGACAAGGGGTAGACGCCGCCGACCAGCGGCTTGATCCGGCCTTCCTCGATGTAGCGCACGATCCGGCGGAAATCGCCGCGTGTCCCTTGCGACGAGCCGTGCAAGGCGAGCTGTTTCAGATACATGGTGCGCAGGTCGAGTTGGACGACAGGACCAGCTATGGCGCCGGCGGTCGTATAACGACCCTCAGCTCTCAGGATGCGAAGGAGATCATTGAAGATCGCGCCGCCGACAAGATCCGCAACGACATCGATCGGCTTGCCGCCAGCTGCCTTGGCGACCGCATCGACGAGATTGCCTTCGCCGCGGGTGATCACGGCCTCGGCGCCTATGTCGAGCAGCGCCTTCTCCTTGCCCGGTCCGACCAGAGCGTAGGGAATGGCACCTCGAGCCCTCGCGAGCTGGACGATGCCCGAACCGACGCCTCCGGAAGCCCCGGTGACGAGGACCCGCTCCCCGGCCTTCAGCGCAGCGCGTTCCAGCATCTGTTCGCCGGTGAGGTAGGCGCAGCAGAACGTCGCCAGCTCGATATCGGTGAGGTCCGTATTGACGAAATGGGCGTTCTCGGCCGGAACCGCCACATATTCCGCATAGCCGCCGTCGCGGCCATGTCCGATATAGTCGATGTCCGCAAGGCTGTCGTCGTCGCGATTATAGATGGAAAAGTCGACCATGACCCGCTCGCCGAGACGTTCGCGCGCTACGCCTTGGCCGACCTCGACGATATTGCCGACGATATCCGTTCCCTGGATACGCGGAAATGTCAGCGTCGGCTCCTGCCGGCGCCAGGTGGATACGGCGCCCGCGTCCTCCTCCGTGCCATAGGCGCCCTCGCGAACCCAGACGTCGGTGTTGTTCATGCCGCAAGCGGTGATCTCGATCAGGACTTCACCCGGCGCCACGGCTGGCAGCGGGGTATTGGTGTTGTAGACCAGCTTGTCCAATCCGCCATGGCCGACCAATTGGACGGCGGCCATGGTCTGCGTGCTTCTATCCTGCATGGGTCCCTCTCAAAGCGCCCGGGCGACCGATTCCACCGCGTCCGCGGTGGCCTTGACGACGATGTCGGCCTCATCCCGCGTCAGGCACAGCGGCGGGGCAAAGCCGAGAATGTCGCCCTGCGGCATCGCGCGGCTGATGACGCCGCGTTCGGCCAGAGCCGCTGCGATCCGCGGCCCGACCTTGTCGGCAGCGTCGAAGAAGACCCGGTCGTCCTTGTCCGCCACGAATTCCACGGCGGCCATGAGCCCATCGCCGCGCACTTCGCCGACGATCGGATGATCGGCCAGCGCCTGCGCCAGCTGCTCGCGGAAATAGCGGCCGGTCTCGCCGGCATTGCGCACGAGGTCCAGCTTGTCGATGAGTTCGAGATTGGCGACGCCGGCAGCGGTGCAGATCGGGTGCGCGGAATAGGTCCAGCCATGGCCGATCGCGCCGAGCGCATCGGAACCGCTGACCAGAACGTCCCAGACCTTGTCGGCAACGATGACGCCGGACAATGGCGCATAGGCCGAGGTCAGTCCCTTGGCGATCGTGATGAGGTCGGGCTTGATGCCGTAATGATCCGATCCGAACATGGTGCCGAGGCGGCCAAAGCCGGTGACGACCTCGTCCGCCACGAGCAGGACGTCATATTTCTTCAGCACTTCCTGGATCTTCTGCCAGTATTGTGCCGGCGGCGGTACGATGCCGCCAGTGCCGAGAATGGGCTCGCCGATAAAGGCCGCCACGGTTTCCGGTCCCTCGGCCAGAATCATTTCTTCCAGCTTGTCGGCGCAATGTTGGGAGAATTGCTCCTCGCTCATCGAGCGGTCGGCGCGGCGGAAATAATATGGCGCTTCCGTATGGAGTATCGGCGCGCGCGGCAGGTCGAAGGCATTGTGGAAGAGTTCGAGCCCGGTAAGGCTGCCGGTCATGACGCCGGAACCATGATATCCACGCCAGCGCGAAATGATCTTCTTCTTTTCCGGCCGGCCGAGAACATTGTTGTAGTACCAGATCAGCTTGATGTTGGTTTCATTGGCATCGGAGCCGGATAGGCCGAAATAGACGCGGCTCATGCCTTCCGGCGCGCGGTCGATGATCATCTTCGACAGCGTGATCGATGCCTCGGTGCCATGGCCGACATAGGCGTGATAATAGGCCAGTTGCTTCGCCTGCTCGGCGATCGCTTCGGCGATTTCCTGCCTGCCATAGCCGACATTGACGCAGTAAAGCCCGGCGAAGGCATCGATGCTGGTCTTGCCCGTGCTGTCGGTGATACGCACGCCCTCGCCGCCGCTGATGACGCGCGTCGGCGTTTCGCCGCGCGCATGGGCGCCCATATGTGTCGACGGGTGGAAGAAATGATCGCGGTCCCACGCATTGAGTTCGTTCGATCTGTTGAGCATGTCCATGTCCTTTCGTGATTCTCAGTGCGTATCGATGCAGAGATATTTGAGTTCGGTGAAAGCCTCGATGCCATGGCGGGAACCCTCCCGGCCAAGGCCCGACTGCTTGACGCCGCCGAACGGGATCGGCGCGCCGGTGATCTTGACCCGGTTGACGGCGACCATGCCGTAGTCGAGGCTTCGCCCGAGGCGCAGCATGCGCGCGCCGTCCTTGGTAACGACATAGGCAACGAGACCGTATTCCGTCGCATTCGCCCGCGCCACCACCTCGTCTTCACTGTCGAACGCCGTGATGGCAGCGACCGGGCCGAATGTTTCTTCGTGCATGATCAACGCATCGTCCGGTACGTCGGCGAGCACGGTCGGCTCGTAGAAGAGTTCTCCGGCCTGATGGCGTTTGCCGCCGACAAGGCATTTCGCGCCCTTTGCAAGCGCATCCTCGACGTGCTCCTCCACCTTCTTCACGGCGCGCTCATGCATCAGCGGGCCGATCTCGGCGCCTTCCGTCAGGCCGGCAGCGACCTTGAGCGCAGCCGCCTTCCTGGCGAAGGCCTGGCCGAACGCCTGGACTATCGGCCGCTGCACATAGATCCGGTTGGCGGCGAGGCAATCCTGGCCGGAGGTGGCGAATTTCGCGTTGACCGCTATTTCCGCGGCACGTTCGATATCGGCGTCCTCGAATATGATCAGGGGCGCGTGGCCGCCGAGCTCCATGACGAGGTTCTTCATCGTGGCAGCGCATTGGCGGGCGATGAGGCGGCCGACCTCCGTCGAACCGGTAAAGCTCAAGGCCCTGACCCGCGCATCGTCGCAGAACTGGCCGACGACCTTCGATGCTTCGCCGGTGACGATATTGAACACGCCGGCCGGAATGCCTGCCCGGTCGGCGAGTTCGGCGAGCGCGAGCGCCGAGAACGGCGTTTCCGATGATGGATGCGCAACGATCGTGCAGCCCGCGGCTAGCGCTGCGGCCGCCTTGCGGGTAAGCATGGCCGAGGGGAAATTCCATGGCGTGACGACGCCGACGACGCCCAGTGCCTCCCGGCGCACCATCATTTCGGCGCCGGCGAGATGGCTGGTGACACTCTCGGCGTTCAGGCGCTTGGCTTCCTCGGCATACCATTCCACGAAGGATGCGGCATATTCGATCTCGCCAAGTGATTCCGCCAGCGGCTTTCCCTGTTCGAGGGTCATGATCAGCGCCAGATCGTCCTTGGCTTCGAGCATCAACTCGTACCAGCGGCGCAGCTTTGCCGAGCGCTGTTGCGGAAGCAGGTCGCGCCAGAGCGGAAACGCGCGGGCAGCGGCATCGATGGCCAGCGACGCCTGTTCGGCATTCAGCTTCGACACCCAGCCGATCGCCGTGCCCGAGGCCGGATCGTTGACTTCGAATGTCTGACCCGCATCGCCGGCGGTCCAATGGCCGTCAATATAGGCAAGCTCGCGCAGCATGCGACGGTCCTTGAGACCGTCGAGCGCGGCGTGCCGGTCTGGTCGTGCAAAATGGGCTGACATAAGGCTCTCCCGAATATGTTCGGGCCCAGTTTCGCGCTTTCATGCGGAGAAAGAGGCTGTTTATGGCCGGGAGAACGGAGAGATTGTCTGTATTGCCGCGGATAGGAGGATATTCTGGCTACGCATCGGGAATGAGATCGGCAACCGGCAGGACCGCATCGTCCTTGACGGTCTTCGTCACGATATAGGTGAAGTAACGGTCGATGCCGATCTCCTGCTGTAGCAGATCGTCAACCAGCCGTTGATAGGAATCGATATCTCGCGCCATGACCTTCACGACGTAGTCGACGCCTCCGCCCACGGACCAGCATGCGACGATCTCCGGTATCGTCTTGACCGTCCGTTCGAAACGGTCGAAATCGGCCTGCCGGTGCGCACCGAGCGTGACCTCCATCAGGACGGTCGTTACAGGCGTGACCAGACGCAGCGCGAGCCGCGCGTGATAGCCGGTGATGATGCCGGCCTTCTCCAACCGCCGCAGCCGGGTCCAGCACGGCGTCGGCGAGATGCCGACACGCTCGGCGAGCGCCAGCTTGGTGATGCGCCCTTCCCGCTGTATCGCGTCGAGAATCCGGATATCGATCGTATCGAGCTTGATTGAGGTCATGTTTCGCCTGTTTCGCTATCGCCTAATCATGACGTTGTCATTTTTTGATTGTCAATTGCACTGACTTCGATCACTTATAAATCATGACATTCTGGCAACCAGATCCTGCGGCACTGCGCCGCCCGGCCTATCTCTCGCTCGCCGAACAGATTGCGCGCGCGATTGCCGATGGCAAGCTGGAGCAAGGCGCGCGCCTGCCGACCCATCGAAAGATGGCCGACGATCTGCAGCTTTCGGTGCAGACCGTGAGCAGGGCCTATGAGGAATTGATCCGCCGCAACCTGATTACCGGCGAAACGGGGCGCGGCACATTCGTTTCATCCACCCGCAGTGAGCCCGATCCGCCCTACCTGCCGGAACGTCTCGGCGAAGTCATCGACCTTTCGATCCTCAAGCCGATTTGCGAAACGTCGCATCTCGACCGCATGAAGAAGGCGCTGGCCTGGCTTTCGGAAAGCCTGCCGCCAAGCTCGGCCCTGTCGTTCCGGCCGAACGTCGTATTCCCCCGCCACCGCGCCACGGCGGTGGAATGGCTGCGGCTGTGCGGGCTCGACGTGCATCCGACGAATGTAAGCGTCACCAATGGCGCGACCGCAGCCATGACCGTCGCCCTGATGAGCGTCGCGCCGCCCGGCTCGCGCATCGCGACCGAGGGCATAGGCCATCACACGCTGACGCCCCTTGCCTCCTATCTCGGCCTGACGCTGGACGGCCTGGCCATCGACGACCAGGGCATCGTTCCGGAGGCACTGGACGAGTGTTGCCGCGAAACCGGTATTCAGGCCGTGTTCGTGCAGCCTTCGGTGATCAATCCCACCGCCGCCCTCATGGGTCTTGAGCGGCGTTTGGCGCTTGTCGAGGTGGCCCGCAAACACGACATAGCGATTATCGAGAGCGATGTCCTCGGCCCGCTGGTGGAGGATCGCCCTCCTCCGATCGCCGCGCTCGCGCCGGAGCGGACGCTCTATTTCACCAGTTTCACCAAGATCGTGATTCCGGGGCTGCGCATCGGCTATCTTGTGGCGCCGGATCGCTATGTTGCCGCGGTGGCGAACCGGCATCTCGTATCCAACTGGATGGCGACGCCGATCATGGCCGAGATCGCCAGCCGCTGGGTCGTCGACGGCACCGCCAGGGAACTCGTGGATTGGCAGCGGGAGGCATTGAGGGCGCGTCACGCGACCGCCGCCGAAATGCTTTCGGACATTCCATTTCTATCGCATCCGCAAAGCCTGCATATCTGGCTGCCATTGACCGGCGAGCGCACCGAGGACGCCTTCGTTGCCCATGCGCGCCTGCAAGGCGTCGCGATAGCGCCCGGCGCATCCTTCCGCATATCGAACTATCCCTGGCATTCGGCGGTGCGCATTTCGCTCGGATCGACCACCGAAAACGAATTGCGCTCCGGCCTTGCCGTGGTGGCAAATCTCATGCGCGGCGATCTCGAGCATCTGCTGCTCGCCATATGATCGAACTGCCCGATTCTTCAGCACGCTCGCCTAAATTGTCATGATTTAATTTTTACAATTGACATGATTTGATAACTCTCCCATCGTTGGCCATGAGGTTGTCTCAACCAGAAGGGAGACACGCATGCCCCCATCCAACGCCGCCCCGATCATAGAGATTGACGGCATCAGCAAGAGCTTTGGCGCCTTCAAGGTGCTGAACGACCTGTCGTTCAGCGTCAAGCCGCGCGAAAAGCTGGCGCTGATCGGCCCATCGGGCTCAGGCAAGACCACGATCCTGCGCATATTGATGACGCTGGAAGGCATCGATTCCGGCACGATCCGGGTCGATGGCGATAATCTCTACCAGATGGAGCGCAATGGAAAACTGCAACCCGCCGACGAGTCTCATCTGCACAGGATGCGCGAGAAGATCGGCATGGTGTTCCAGCTCTTCAACCTGTTCCCGCATAAATGCGTTCTCGACAATGTCACCCTCGCGCCGATGCTGACCAAAGGCGTTTCCCGCCGGGATGCGGAGAAGCACGCGATGGAACTGCTGGACATGGTCGGACTGGCGGACAAGGCAAAATCCATGCCCTCGCAGCTCTCGGGCGGACAGAAGCAGCGCGTCGCGATCGCCCGCGCTCTGGCCTTGAAGCCGAAGATCATGCTGTTCGACGAGGTGACCTCGGCACTCGATCCCGAGCTTGTCGAGGAAGTGCTCAACGTCCTGTGGCGCCTTTGCCGCGAGACCGACATGACCATGCTGCTCGTCACGCACGAGATGGGCTTTGCCCATGATTTTGCCGACCGCGTCCTTTTCTTCGACCGCGGCCGCATCGTCGAAGACGGCAAGCCGGATGAAATTTTCAGGCACCCGAAACAGGAGCGCACCCAGGCCTTCCTGAAGAAGATCATCGCAGCAGGGCATCGCGTCTGAGGCGCTGAACAAGAAATACCCAAAAAAACAACCAGAGGAGTTGGGAACATGAAATTGAAGAGTTTGAGTGCATTTCTTGCAGCTGCCACCTGCGCCAGCATTGCCATGTCCGCGCCGGCGGCCCGTGCAGACGAGGCATTGGACAAGCTGAAGGAACAGGGTTTTGCCCGCATCGCCATCGCCAACGAACCGCCATTTACAGCCGTGAAGGCGGACGGCACCGTTTCCGGCGCCGGTCCGGATGTCGCCCGCGAAGTGTTCAAGAAGCTCGGAGTCGGCGACGTGGTTGCGTCGATCTCGGAATATGGCGCCATGATCCCCGGCCTGCAGGCTGGTCGTCATGATGTCGTGACCGCAGGCCTGTTCATGAAGCCGGAGCGCTGCAACGCGGTCGCCTATTCGGAGCCGATCCTGTGCGACGCCGAAGCTTTCCTCGTCAAGAAGGGCAATCCGAAAGGCTTCAAGAGCTATGCGGATATCGCCAAGGACGAAAAGGCGACGATCGGTGCGCCGGGCGGTGGCACGGAAGAACGCCTTGCGCTCGAAGCCGGTGTTCCGCGTGAGCGGGTCATCGTCGTCCCGGATGGGCAGAGCGGTCTGAAAATGCTGCAGGACGGACGCATCGACACCTATTCGCTGCCGGTACTTTCGATCAACGATCTCGTCAAGAAGGCCAATGACCCCAATCTCGAGGTGATCGCGCCGGTACAGGGTGCGCCGGTCTATTGCGATGGCGCCGCCTTCCGCAAGGGCGATACGGCACTGCGCGACGAGTTCGACAAGGTGCTCGCCGAGATGAAGAAGTCCGGCGAATTCGCCAAGATCGTCGAACCCTATGGGTTCTCCGCACAGGCGGCGATGTCGACCACCCGCGACAAGCTCTGCGCCGCAAAGTAACTCCTCCGTGAAAGTAGAGCCGCCTGCCCGCGGGCGTGGCGGCTCCTCCCACAGCAACGACGAAGGGTGGCTGCAATGGGCCAATGGGCCGGCTATCTACAACTTATCCTCGATGGCGCCGTCGTCACGATCAAGCTGACGTTGATGGGTTCCGCCTTGGCGCTTGTGATGGCGTTTCTTGCCGGCCTCGGCCGCTTGTCCAGGTTTGCGGTGTTTCGCTGGCTTGCGACGGCCTATATCGAGTTTTTTCGCGGCACATCGATCTTTGTCCAGCTGTTCTGGGCTTATTTCGTCCTGCCATTGTTCGGCTTTTCGCTGACGCCATTGCAGGCCGGCGTGCTGGCGCTGGGGCTGAATGTCGGCGCCTATGCGGCCGAGGTCGTGCGCGGCGCCATCAAATCCATCGGCAAGGAACAATATGAGGCCTGCATCGCGCTCAACTTCAATCGCTGGCAAGGTCTTCGGCATGTCATCCTGCCGCAGGCATTCGTGCTGATGCTGCCGACCTTCGGCAACAACGCGATCGAGTTGTTGAAAGCTTCGGCCGTCGTCTCCCTTATCTCGCTGACCGATATGACCTTTCAGGCCCAGGTGGTCCGGGCACAGACCGGAAACACGCTGTTTCCGTTCCTGACGATCCTCATTCTCTATTTCATCATGGCAAGCGTCATATCCCTCGCAATCCGTGGTCTTGAGCGTTATCTGACGCGCGGCCTCGACGGCATTCGGTCATAGGAGGCAGCGATGGAATGGGATTGGAGTTTCGTCGTACAGATACTTCCCACCCTCATCGAGGGCGTGAAGATCACCATCATCGCCACGCTTCTCGGATCGGTGTTCGCAGCGATCATCGGGCTCGCCATTGCGATCGTCCGTCGTTCGAAGAACCGGCTCATCTCGATGCCGGTCGGCTTCCTGGCCGAATTCATCCGCGGCACACCGCTTCTCGTGCAGCTCTATTTCATATTCTACGTCCTGCCGGATCTCGGCATCACGCTTTCGCCGCTCGTCGCCGGCGTCATCGGGCTTGGCCTCCATTACGGCACCTATGCAGCCGAGGTCTACCGGGCGGGCATCGACAATGTGGCGCGCGGCCAATGGGAGGCGGCCCGGGCATGCAACCTGACGACGCGCCAGACATGGACGCAGGTCATCCTGCCCCAGGCCCTGCCGCCGATGATCCCTGCCCTCGCCAATTATTTCATTGCGATGTTCAAGGAGACACCGCTGCTGTCGGCGATCACCGTTCTGGAACTGATGAACCAGGCCCGCAGCATCGCCAACTACAATTATCGCTATATTGAGCCGATCACCCTGGTCGGTGCGTTCTTCCTGGTCATTTCGCTGGTTTCGGTCGTCGGATTGCGCTGGCTCGAACGCCGCTACGGCAAGATCGACTAGGTGGACCCGATGGACAGCACCACGAATATCCAACAGAGCAGATATGAACCGGCCTATGACGACAGGCCCGTAGCAAAGCGCGTCGGCCTGGTGATCCTTGCCACCGACCATACGACCGAACCGGATTTCCAGCGGATGGTGGCAAGCCCGGCCATCGGTCTCTACACCGCCCGCGTCCCCTACGCCAATCCGACTACGCCCGAGAACCTGCGCCGGATGCAGCCGACATTGACGGAGGGTGCACGCCTTATCCTGCCCGACGAACCGCTGGATGCCATCTGCTATTCGTGCACGTCGGCTTCGGTCGTCATCGGCGATGACGAGATCGCGGCGGCCATCAATCTTGCCAAGCCGGATGTACCGGTCGTCACGCCGCCGCTTGCCGCCGTGAAGGGATTGCAAGCCCTTGGCGCGCGCCGCATCAGCGTGCTTACGCCCTATACGATCGAGACGAGTACGCCCATGGCGGCCTATTTCGAGGAAAAGGGCTTCGATATTGCGCGCTTTACCTGCCTGGGGCTCGATGATGATCGAAAAATGGCGCGGATTTCACCGGATTCGCTCATCGAACTGGCCAGGCAGGCGCTCGCGGCGGATAGCGATGCGCTCTTCATCTCCTGCACCGCGTTGCGGTCGGCCGGGGTAGCGGCAAGGATCGAGCAAATTACCGGCAAGACTGTCGTCACCAGCAATCAGGCGACAGCCTGGGCGACGCTGAGGATCTGCGGCGATGCGGCGGCCAAGCCCGAATATGGGCAGCTCCTGACCAAATCCCTGGCGCGTTGGTGATCATGATCACGGAACCTGTCACCCTGGCGGACATCGAGACGGCGCGCGAGGCCATCCGCGGCCGCGTCTTGCGCACGCCCATGGTCCGCTCCAGCGCCCTTTCGGAGCTTGCCGGCGTTCCGGTCCATCTGAAGCTCGAACATCACCAGACGACGGGCAGCTTCAAGCTGCGCGGCGCGAGCAATGCCGTTGCCCGGCTCGATCAAGCGCAGAAGCGGCGCGGCGTGGTTGCTGCCTCGACAGGCAATCACGGCCGGGCGCTGGCCTATGCCGCCAGCCTCGAAGGCATGCGCGCCACGATATGCATGTCGCGGCTCGTCCCCTCCAACAAGGTCGAGGAAATCAGGCGGCTCGGCGCCGAGATCCGCATTGTCGGCAAATCGCAGGATGATGCACAGGAGGAGGTCGAACGGCTCGTGGAACAGGAGGGGCTGATCATGATCCCGCCCTTCGACCATGCGGCGATCATTGCCGGCCAGGGCACACTCGGTCTCGAGATCGTCGAGGATGTGCCGGACGTGACCTCCGTTCTGGTGCCGCTATCCGGCGGCGGGTTGATTGCCGGGGTGGCTGCTGCCGTCAAGGGCCGCGCGCCGAACGCCAGGATCGTCGGCATTTCGATGGATCGCGGCGCGGCCATGTATGCAAGCCTGGCCGCCGGCAGGCCGGTTCTCGTCGAGGAGAGCGAGAGCCTGGCGGATTCGCTCGGCGGCGGCATCGGACTCGACAACCGCTTCACATTCGCCATGGCGCGCGCGCTGGTCGACGAGGTCATCCTGCTCGACGAAGAGCAGATCGCCGCCGGT
Organism: Phyllobacterium sp. 0TCS1.6A; assembly: GCF_026420825.1. Taxonomy (NCBI): domain Bacteria; kingdom Pseudomonadati; phylum Pseudomonadota; class Alphaproteobacteria; order Hyphomicrobiales; family Phyllobacteriaceae; genus Phyllobacterium; species Phyllobacterium sp. 0TCS1.6A. The sequence goes on along the minus strand of NZ_JAPMAB010000006.1, from coordinate 225,951 downwards.
ATCGTCCATGCCTATCGTGAGGAGCGGGAAATCGTCGAGGGAGCGGCGGCGGTGGGCATAGCGGCAATCCTGGCCGGAAAAGCACGGCTCGACGGGCCGACCGTCATCGTCCTGTCCGGGCGTAATATCGATATGAACCAACATCTTAAACTCATCTGCTCGGAAAGCGCTTCATCATGGCCAGAATGACGATCCTGACAGAGGCGGATCTCAGGAAGATCGTGCCTCTCGATATTGATGCAGTAGCCTGCGTCGAGGATGCGTTCCGCGCACTGGCGACGAAGGCGGTGGCAATGCCGCCCATTCTGCGGCTCGACATTCCGGAATATCGCGGCGAAGTCGATGTGAAGACCGCCTATGTCCCCGGAATCGACGGTTTTGCGATCAAGATCAGCCCCGGCTTCTTCGACAACCCCAAGCTCGGCCTTCCGAGCGTCAATGGAATGATGGTGTTGCTCAGCAGTCGCACCGGGCTTGTGGAAGCCTTGCTGCTCGACAATGGCTATTTGACCGATGTGCGCACGGCGGCCGCCGGGGCCGTGGCGGCAAAGCATCTCTCCCGCGCCGACGCCAGTGTCGCGACCATCTTCGGTGCGGGCGTGCAGGCAGGCCTGCAATTGCAGGCATTGACGCTCGTCCGGCCGATCGCTTCGGCCCGCATCTGGGCACGCGACATGGCCAAGGCCGAACAGGCGGCGCGCGCGTTGACGGAGCAGCTCGGCTTTCCCGTCGCGGCCATCGCCGATCCGCAACAGGCCGTTCGCTCGGCCGATATCATCGTGACGACGACGCCCTCGGATACTCCCATCCTGCAGAAGACATGGCTCCAGCCCGGCCAGCACATCACGGCGATGGGTTCCGATGCCGAACACAAGAACGAGCTGGCGCCCGACATCATCACCTGGGCCGATGTCTATGTCGCCGACAGCCTCAAACAGACGAGACGGCTTGGCGAACTGCACCATGCCATCGCCGCCGGCCTCGTCAAGCCGGACGATGAATTTGCCGAGCTCGGCGCCGTCGTCGCGGCGACATCGACAGGCCGCCTGTCGCAGACCGACATAACGATAGCCGACCTCACGGGAACCGGCGTCCAGGATACCGCCATAGCCACCCTCGCCCGCGACCGCGCACGAAAGGCGAAGGCCGGCACAGATTTCGAAAGTTGATGGGCTCATCGGCCCGAGCATGAGGTAACGAACATGATCGAACCAAATCTGAAATTCACCAGGCAGGAATTTGCCGACAGGCTGGCCAAGACGCGCGCGGCGATGGCAAAGCGCGGCGTCGATCTGCTGATCTGCAGCGATCCCTCCAACATGGCCTGGCTGACGGGCTATGATGGCTGGTCGTTCTACGTGCACCAGGCTGTCATCGTGCCACCGGAAGGCGAGCCGGTCTGGTATGGCCGCGGCCAGGACGCCAATGGCGCCAAACGGACCGCCTATCTGAACCATGACAATATCGTCGGTTATGCCGACCATTACGTTCAGTCGACGGAACGCCATCCGATGGATTTCCTGTCGCAGATCATCACAGAGCGCGGCTGGGACAAGCTGACCATCGGCGTCGAGATGGACAATTACTGGTTCTCGGCGGCGGCCTACGCCGCGTTGCAGAAACATCTGCCCAATGCGCGCTTCCTCGACGCCACGGCGCTCGTCAACTGGCAAAGGGCGGTGAAAAGCCCGACGGAAATCGACTATATGCGCAAGGCGGCGCGCATCGTCGAGCTCATGCATCAGCGCATCGTCGAAAAAATCGAGCCGGGAATGCGCAAATGCGACCTCGTGGCGGAGATATATGATGCCGGTATCCGCGGCACCGACGAATTCGGCGGCGACTATCCCGCGATCGTGCCGCTTCTTCCCTCGGGCATCGACGCTTCGGCGCCGCACCTGACTTGGGACGACAAGCCGATGAAATCCGGCGAAGGCACGTTCTTCGAGATCGCCGGCTGCTACAATCGCTACCATCTGCCGCTTTCCCGCACCGTGTTTCTCGGCAAGCCGACGGACGAGTTTCTGGATGCGGAAAAGGCGACACTCGAAGGCATGGAGGCCGGACTCGCAGCAGCCAAGCCGGGCAATACCTGCGAAGACATCGCCAATGCCTTCTTCGGCGTGCTGAAGAAATACGGCATCGTAAAGGACAACCGCACGGGCTATCCCATCGGCATATCCTATCCGCCGGATTGGGGCGAGCGCACCATGAGCCTGCGTCCCGGTGACAAGACCGTGCTGCAACCCGGCATGACCTTCCATTTCATGACCGGCCTGTGGCTGGAAACGATGGGCCTCGAGATAACCGAAAGCATTCTTATCACGGACACGGGTGTGGAATGTCTCGCCAACGTGCCGCGCAAGCTGTTCGTGAAGAATTGAGGCAGCCATGCTGAACGGAACGCCACGCCCCTCGCCCATAACGCCGACGATCAACCTCGACAAGCCGGGCGTGCAGCACGGTTTCCTGCGACTGCCCTATAGCCGTGACGATTCCGCCTGGGGTTCGGTGATGATCCCCATTGCCGTCCTGCGCAACGGCAATGGACCGACGGCGCTCCTCACCGGCGGCAATCATGGCGATGAGTATGAAGGGCCGATTGCCCTGTTCGACCTCGCCCGCACGCTGGACATCGACCGCATCAGCGGCACGGTGATCATCGTTCCGGCGATGAATTATCCGGCCTTCTGCGCCGGCACCAGAACGTCGCCGATCGACAAGGGCAATATGAACCGCAGTTATCCCGGCCGGCCGGATGGCACGGTGACGCAGAAAATCGCCGACTTCTTCACGCGCGAGCTGTTGCCGCGGGCCGATATCGTCCTGGACTTTCATTCCGGCGGCAAGACGCTCGACTTCGTGCCCTTCGCGGCCGCGCATATCCTGCCGGACAAGGAACAGGAAGCCCGTGGCTTCGCGGCGGTGGAAGCATTTTCGGCGCCATGGTCGATGCGCATGCTCGAAATCGATGCCGTTGGAATGTACGACACGACCGTCGAGGAAATGGGCAAGGTCTTCGTGACCACCGAGCTTGGCGGCGGCGGCACCGCGCGCGCCGAAACCATCGCCATAGCCAAGCGCGGCGCCGCCAATCTGTTGCGCCATGCCGGGATTCTCGCCGGTGCCGTGGAGCGACAGGCCACGCGCTGGCTGGACATGCCCTCCGGCGATTGCTTCTCCTTCGCGGAGGATGGCGGGCTGATCGAAACCATGGTCGATCTCGGCGATCCCGTCAGCGTCGGCCAGGTCATCGCGCGTATCTATCCCATCGGCCGCACCGGCACGGAGCCGACGGAACTTCGTTCGAAACTGGATGGTATCCTTGCTGCCCGGCATTTCCCCGGGCTCGTCAAGGCCGGCGACTGCGTTGCCGTCATCGGAACAGTCGACTAGTACGCCGGGGCCCGGAGCGTGCGGCAGGTTTTGTTATCCAAACGCTTTTCTTCGTCCTAACATCTGCGTGATGATTCTCTTGCCGATACGGATCAAGGAATCCCGGCCTGCGGACCATCATGCTGAAACCTGATTGGAGGAGATTGGTATGGACGGACAAGGCCTTCTTGTATTCCTGTTGGTCGGTTTGGTCGCCGGATGGCTGGCGAGCATTCTCGTGCGCGGTGGCGGCTTCGGCCTGATCGGTGATCTTATCGTCGGCGTGATTGGTGCATTCATCGCCGGTTACCTCTTCCCGGCGCTCGGACTCTCGCTGGGTGGCGGCATACTTGGCGCCATCATTGCAGCCACGATCGGTGCGGTCATATTGCTGGTCATCGTAAGAGCAGTTAAACGAGCCTGATACTGACGGCAACATGCCCCCGGGACGCCTGGCGCTCCGGGGGCATTTTTATGTCTTGGCCTCTATTTTGGCCCGATTAGCCGTGCGACGGCGCCGGTGTCGGTTCGCCAGCTGGCGGTGAGCTCTCGTGGGTGGCCTCTGTCTTGCTGTCCTTACGCGAGATGAACGTATAGAACATCGGCACCACGAACAGCGTGAAGATCGTTCCGACGAGGATGCCGGAGAAGATCACCAGGCCGATCGAATAGCGGGCGGCGGCGCCGGCACCGGTTGCGGTGATCAGCGGTATGACGCCGAGAGCCATGGCTGCGGTGGTCATCAGGATCGGCCGCAGACGGGTCTTGGCCGCGAGCACGATCGCGTCATGGCGATTGATGCCATGCAGCTCACGCTGCTGGTTGGCGAACTCCACCATCAGGATGCCGTGCTTCGTGATCAGTCCGACGAGGGTGATCAGCCCGACCTGGGTATAGATATTGAGCGTACCCAGGCCGAGATTGAGCGGAACGATGGCGCCGAAGATCGAGAGCGGCACCGACATCATGATGATGAACGGATCGCGGAAGCTTTCGAACTGCGCCGCCAGCACCAGGTAGATGACGATGACGGCGAGCGCGAAGGCGATCAGGATCGTGTTGCCCTGCTCGATCTCAAGCCGCGACTGGCCGGAATAATCCATGAAGAACCCATCCGGCATCAGCGGCTGCGCCGTGTCGATGACGGTCTGCAGACCCTGGCCGGTGGTGACGCCAGGTAGCGGCAATGCCGAGATCGTCGCCGAATTCAGCTGGTTGAACTGCTCGATTGCGGCCGGAGAGGCATTCTCGGTCACTTTGATGACCGCCGACAACGGCACCATGTCGCCCGATGCGCTCTTGACGAAATACTGGCCAAGCTTTTCGGGGTTCGAGCGGAAGTCCTGTGGAACCTGCGGATAGATGTCGTAGCTGTTCGAATCGCGGTCGAATTTCGCCACTTTCGGCTCGCCGACGAGCAGGCCCAATGTCTGGCCGATATCGCTGACCGGAACGCCGAGGGCCGAAGCCCTGTCGCGATCGATCGTCACCGTTACCTGCGGCGCATTGAACGACAGCGAGTTCTGCACGACGATGAACTGGCCGGAAGCCTGGGCCTTCTTCTTGATCTCCTCGGCGACTTCGAACACCTTGTCGGCCGGACCCGTGGACTGGATGACCACGGAGATCGGCAAGCCGCCACCGGTACCCGGAAGCGTCGGCGGCGCGAAGATGAAGGCTTCCACGCCGGCCACCGGGGAGATCATGCCCTGGAGTTCCTGCTGAAGCTCCTTCTGCGACTTGTCACGCTGCGACCAGTCCTTGAACACCCAGATGGCAAAGGCGGAGTTTGTCGTGCCGAGGCCGAGAATGTTGAAGCGCGCCTTCAGTTCCGGCAGATCCTTGGTGAGATTGTCGATCTGGTCGGCATAGAGCTTCATATAGGCCGAGGTGGCGTATTGCGGTCCGTTGACCAGCGAGAACAATGCTCCGGAATCTTCTTCCGGGGCGAGTTCAGATGAGGTCTTGGTGAAGAGGAACCCGGTCAATGCGACGAGTGTCACGACCGCGAACAGCGTGACGAAGCGGAAGTTGAGCGAGCCGGCGACGCGCCGTTCATAGGCGCCTTCCAGCCAGCCGAAGCTGCTATCGACGATCCTCTGGAAGCGGCTGTGATTGCCGGCGCGCAACAGCAAGGCGCACATCATCGGCGAAACCGTCAATGCGGCAACGCCGGAGATGATGACCGAGCCCGCAAGCGTGAAGGCAAATTCCCGGAAAAGCGCGCCGGTCAGGCCGCCGGTGAAGCCGAGCGGCGCGAACACTGCCGCCAGCGTCACGGTCATGGCGATGATCGGACCCGTGATTTCCTTCATGCCGCGCAAGGCAGCGTCGATCGGCTTCAGACCTTCCTCGATATGGCGATGGATGTTCTCCAGAACCACGATGGCGTCATCCACCACGAGGCCGATGGCGAGAACCATCGCCAGAAGCGATAGAAGATTGATCGAATAGCCAAGCATATAGAGGAAGAAGCACACGCCCACGAGCGAAATCGGGATCGTCACCACGGGGATGATCACCGACCGGAACGACCCCAGGAAGAGCAGAATGACCAGAACCACGATGAGAACCGCTTCGCCGATGGTCTTGAACACTTCCTCGATGGAGGAACTGATCTGCTCGGTAGCGTCATAGAGCATCGTGATGGTCATGCCTTCCGGCAATGTCGCCTGGATCGAGGGCAGTTCGGCGCGAACGGCAGCCGTCATGTCGATCGGATTGGCGGCAGGCGTCGGGAAGATGCCGAGGAACGTACCGCTCGAGCCGTTGAACGTAACGATCGTATCCTCGCTCACCGCGCCAAGTTCGACGCGCGCGACATCGCGCAGGCGAACGATATTGTCGCCATCGGACTTGATCGGCATTGCCCCGAACGCCTCAGGCGTCTGCAATGTCGTCTTCATGGTGATCGGCGAAGCGACGTAAAGGTTTTTCACCTTGCCCGGCGCGGAAAGGAAGTTGGAGCGATTGATCGCCGCGAGAACTTCGGTCGCCGTCGTGCCGCGCGCCGCCAGTTTCACCGGATCGATCCAGACGCGCATCGAGAATACCTGGCCGCCGAGAATCTGGGCGTCAGCGACACCCTGGATCGTCGACATGCGCGGCTGGATGACGCGTTCGAGATATTCGGTGATCTGCTCGCTGCTCATGTTCGGGTTCTGAACGGCAAGGTACATCGTCGCGAAGTCCTGGCCGGTACCCTTGGTGATCACCGGATCGTCGGACTCTTCCGGCAGGTCGCCGCGCACCTGGTTCACCTTGGAGATGACCTCGGTCAGCGCCGCGTCAGGATCGGCGCCAAGCTTCATCTGCACCGTGACAGTGCTGGAGGACGGCGCCGACGAGGATGTCACGTAATCGATGTTTTCCGTCGTCGTGACGGCCTTGGCGATCGGCGACGAGATGAAGCCCTGGATGAGGTCCGCACTCGCGCCGGCATAGGCGGTCTTGATAGTGATGACCGTCTCTTCGACCTTTGGATATTCACGAACCGAGAGATTGACGAGCCCCTGCGCACCCAGGAGGATGATCATGAGCGCCACGACGGTCGAAAGAACGGGGCGGCGAATGAAAATGTCTGAGAAGTTCATTTTGTGGGGAGCCCCGACTCGGTTGTATTGGCTGGATTGACTTCGTTGGCGATCTTCACTGCCGAACCGGGATTGAGGCGGTTCTGGCCTGCGGTCACAACGATATCTCCCGGCTTCAGACCCTTGGTGATTTCAACAAGCAGACCGGACCGGCGGCCGGGCGTCACGAAGACCTGCGCCAGAACGAGCTTCTCCTCCGCCTTCTCGCCATTGGCGGCGGGTTCCGCCGGCTTTGCCTCTTCCGCCGGCTTGGCGGCGTCGGCTGGCTTCTCGCCCTCGCCGGCAGCGGCCGCGTCGGCCGGCTTTGCATTCTCCGCAGGTGCCGGACGGACGACAAAGACGTAGTCGCCATAAAGGCTCGAAACGAGCGAGGTCTGCGGCACGGTAAGCACGTTTTCCTCGGTCGGCAATTGTACGCGGACCTGGGCGAACTGGCCCGGGCGCAGCTTGCCGCTGTCGTTGTCGACCTGGGCACGAACAGAGACCAGGCGCGTCGAAGGATCGATACGCGGCTCGATTGCGGTGATCTGGCCGTCGAACTGCTCATCATTGTCGGTCAAATTGAGCTTGATCGGCTGATCGACATGGATCGAGGCCAGCATCTGCTCGGGCACGGTGAAATCCACGCGCATCGTTGCAAGGTCCTGCAGCGAAACGACCACGGTGCCGGGCGAAACATACTGGCCGACCTCGATCCGCGGAATACCGACAGTGCCCTTGAAGGGCGCCTTGATCAGCTTCTGGTCGAGAACGGCCTGCAGTTTGGCGATCTCGGCCTTCTTGGCGAGCGAGGCGGACTGCGCTTCATCGACGTTGGAAATCGCGCCGACGCCGCGCGTGCTGAGCGTACGGGCACGGGCCAGGGTCTGGTCCGCAAGAACGTCCTGCGCCTTCGCCGCGACGATATCGGCCTTTTCGATCGCATCGTCGAGTTGCAGCAGCGCGGCGCCCTGCTCGACGATCTGGTTCGCCTTGAACGGGATTTCCTTGACGATGCCGGCAACCTCGACGGCAAGCTCGACGCCCTGGATGGCGCTGACCGTGCCGATGGCCTCGATATTCGGCGTCCAGACCTCCGGCTTGACCGTATAGGTCGAGACAGGAGCGGCCGGCTGCTGCATGCTGGCGAAGAAATCCGAGATCGCCTTGTCGCGGAACAGGTTGAAGCCGACAAGCCCCACACCGAGCAATACAACCAGGATTACGATTATAACTGGCAGAATGTAGCGCTTTATCATGGGAAATGCCGCTCCGGAACAAAACAAGGGCCAGCAAATGCTCTGCCAGCCTCAGAATGGATTAGATCACGCGGCTTGATTGCCGTGCGCAATGTACTGTACCGTCTGGACGGTATTGTCAATATGGGTTTATATAGACCCGGCACAGAAAGAACAGGAATGAAGGCGGACACCCTGACGACCAAGGACAAGATTTTACAAGCCGCGGCCGAGATCGCGATGGAGGTCGGCCCGGTCAACCTCTCGCTTGATGCCGTTGCCCGGCGAGCGGGTCTCTCCAAGGGTGGTCTCCTTTACTCCTTCCCGACGAAAGCCAAGCTGCTCGAGGCTCTCGTCGAAGATCACATGGCCCAATTCGACAAACAACTTAAACACCACGAAGCATTGCGGAACCATGGCAGAAACAGCGTGGTTCTCGCCTGTATCGCAGTTTATCGGGCTGAATTTGTCTGTAACGAGGCCGAACCGTCCGGCATATTGGCGGCAATTGCCAATGACCGCACGTTTCTCGACCCGATCCGCCGCTATACGACGCAGCTTCTGCAGCGAATCCGCGAAAATTCGGACGATCCGACATTGGCGCTGATGGCCTATCTGACGATTGAAGGCATGCGCTGCCAGAAGCTGTTCGAAATGGATGGCCTCAGCCGCGACGAGCAGATCGCCGCCATCGATCGCCTCAGCCTCCTGTTCGAGCCGGCCGAGGAGCCCCGGAGCAATCTGCCTGGCGCTGCCTGATAAGCAATAGCCAGGCGATCAGACTGGCGGCAGGTCGCCTTCCAGCCAGGACTGCTGCGTCTCGGCGGCAAACGCTGCAAAGCGGCGTGCTTCGATAGAGCTGCGAATGCCCTGCATCAATTGCTGATAATATGAGAGATTGTTCCAGGTGAGCAGCATTCCACCCAGCGCCTCGCCTGATTTCACCAGATGATGCAGATAGGCGCGGCTATAGTCGCGGGCGGCCGGGCAAGTCGATTCCTCGTCCAGCGGACGCGGATCCTCGGCGTGGCGGGCATTGCGGAGATTGACCTTGCCGCGGCGGGTGAATGCCAGGCCATGACGGCCGGCACGCGTGGGCATCACGCAGTCGAACATATCGATGCCGCGCGCCACGGATTTCAGAATATCGTCCGGCGTTCCTACGCCCATCAGATAGCGCGGCCGGTCGGCCGGCAATTCGGGACAGGTCGCGTCCAGCATTTCCAGCATCACATCCTGCGGCTCGCCCACGGCCAGGCCGCCGACGGCATAACCCTTCAGGTTCATTTCGCGCAGCGCCTGGGCGGAGCGGACACGCAGATCGGCAACATCGCCGCCCTGGACGATACCGAACATGGCCTTGCCCGGTTGGTCGCCGAAGGCGGTCTTGCACCGCTCGGCCCAACGCAGCGAAAGCTCCATTGCCCGCTGGATATCGTTTGGCGTCGACGGCAGCGCGACACATTCGTCGAGCTGCATCTGGATATCGGAGCCGAGGAGCCCCTGAATTTCGATGGAGCGCTCGGGGCTCATCTCGTAAGGTCGCCCGTCAATATGGGAGCGGAACGTCACGCCCTGTTCGGAGAGCTTCCTGAGCTGCGCCAGCGACATGACCTGGAATCCGCCGGAATCGGTCAGGATCGGGCCGCTCCAGCGCGAGAATTGGTGCAGGCCGCCGAGCTTTGCCACGCGCTCCGCTCCGGGCCTCAGCATGAGATGGTAGGTATTGCCCAGGATGATATCGGAACCGAGGTCGCGCACCTGGTCCATATACATGGCCTTTACGGTGGCGGCTGTGCCGACAGGCATGAAGGCGGGGGTACGGATCGCCCCGCGCGGCATGGTTATTTCCCCGCGCCGCGCCTTGTCATCCGTCGTGGTGATCTTGAATTCGAATGTTTCGCTGCTCATGATGGTGATCGCCATAACAGGCTTGCATCGCCATAGGAATAGAAGCGAAAGCCGTTTTTGATTGCGTGACGATAGGCCGCCTGCATGCGTTCGCGGCCGCTGAAGGCCGAAACCAGCATGAACAGCGTCGACCGCGGCAGGTGGAAATTCGTCAGCAGCATGTCCACTGCCCGGAAGCGATATCCGGGCGTGATGAAAATGTCGGTCGCCCCGGTCCAGGGCTGAATGACGCCGCCGGAATCGGTCGCGCTTTCCAGCAGTCGTAACGACGTCGTTCCGACAGCGACGATACGGCCTCCCCGCGCCTTCACATCGTTGAGCGCTTGCGCCGTCGCCGCATCGACGCTGCCCCACTCCGAGTGCATCTTGTGGTCGGCCGTGTCGTCCGCCTTTACCGGCAGGAAGGTGCCGGCGCCGACATGCAGGGTGACGAAATGCTCTTCAATCCCGCGCGCGGCCAGACCGGCCAGCAGTTCCGGCGTGAAGTGCAGCCCGGCCGTTGGCGCCGCGACAGCGCCTTCCTCGCTGGCATAGACTGTCTGATAATCTTGCCTGTCGCGCTCGTCATCCGATCGCTTGGAGGCGATATAGGGCGGCAGCGGGATGTGTCCGACAGCCGCAATGGCCTCGTCCAGCGCGGCGCCGCTGACATCGAAGACGAGCAACGCCTCGCCCGCGTCGCCTTTTTCTTCGACTGTCGCCTGCAGCGATCCCAGCAGGCACATATTATTGCCATGGCCGAAATCGATCCGCTCTCCGGCCCTGATGCGTTTGGCGGGCCGCAGAAATGCCTTCCATCGGTCGGGGCCGGTACGCATATGCAGAGTGGCACTTATCTGCGCCCGTGAACCGTCGCGCTCACGCAGCCCTTCAAGCTGAGCTGGTATGACCTTGGTATTATTGAAGACAATCGCGTCGCCTGGCCGCAGGTGCTCGGCAAGGTTTCTTACAATATCTTCTTCGAACGCAGCTTCGCCGTCCCTGACAAGCAGAAGCCGCGCTGTGTCGCGCGGCTCCGCGGGTCGAAGGGCGATGTTCTCTTCCGGCAGTTCGAAATCGAAAAGATCAACGCGCATTGCTGGGTTGGCGAGCCCTATTCGGCGGCGTCGGCAGCGACGCGCATCGAAACGATGGAATCAGGATCCTGCACCGGCTCGCCGCGCTTGATCTTGTCGACATTGTCCATGCCTTCGATCACCTGGCCCCAGACAGTGTACTGGCGGTTGAGAAAGCCGGCATCGTCGAAGCAGATGAAGAACTGCGAATTGGCCGAGTTCGGGTTCTGCGACCGCGCCATGGAGCAGGCGCCGCGTCCGTGATTGGCATTGGAGAATTCGGCCTTCAGGTCGGGAAGGTCCGATCCGCCCATGCCTGCCCGTGCCGGGTTGAACGAGGCTCCACCCTGCTTGCCGAACTTCACGTCGCCGGTCTGCGCCATGAAGCCATCGATGACCCTGTGGAATACGACGCCATCATAGGCGCCATCCCGTGCGAGCTCCTTGATCCGCGCAACGTGACCGGGTGCGAGATCCGGGTAGAGCTCGATGACGACGCTTCCCTTTGTCGTTTCGAGAAGGATCGTGTTTTCGGGGTCCTTGTAAGCCATATCGTGCAATCTCCTGTTAGATTATTACTTGGTCGATCCGACGGTGACCTTGATCATCTTGTCGGGGTTTTCGACAGCTCCATTGTTGGCCTCGGAGCCTTTCTTGATCTTGTCGACATATTCCATGCCGCTCGTCACCTTGCCGACGACCGTATACTGGCCGTTCAGCGAAGGATATTCGGTGAACATGATGAAGAACTGGGAATTGGCCGAGTTCGGATTCTGCGACCGCGCCATGCCGACGACGCCGCGCACGAAAGGCTCATCCGAGAACTCGGCAGGAATGTCCGGCCGGGTCGAGCCACCGGTGCCGGCCGCGCTCGCATTGAAGCCCTTTTCGGTGTTGCCATATTGAACATCGCCGGTCTGGGCCATGAAGCCCGGAATGACGCGGTGGAATACCACATTGTCATAGGCCCCTTCCTTTGCCAGCGCCTTGATCTGTTCCACATGCTTTGGAGCGAGCTTCGGCAGGAGTTCGACCTTCACATCGCCATCCTTGAGCTTGATGGTCATGGTGTTGGCGTCGTCCGCCCTGCTCCATCCGGCGGATGCGAGGGAAATGGACGATACGGCAGCAACCAGCAGCGCTGTGCGAATAAAGGACATCAATGTCTCTCCAAATCAGTGATTGAACTTTGCCTTGAGGGCCTCGGCAACGAGCGGCGGTACGAAATGACTGATATCGCCGCCCATCGCCGCAATCTGTCGAACCAATGTGGCGGTAATCGTGCGAACCGCAGGATCGGCCGGAAGAAACACCGTTTGCAGCTCCGGCGCCATCTTGCCGTTCATTCCGGCCATCTGCATCTCGTAATCCAGATCCGTGCCATCGCGGAGACCGCGAACGAGAAGCACGGCGCCATGGGCGCGCGCCGCATCGATCACGAGCCCATCGAATGCTATGACCTTGATCCGCTTGCCGTCCTCGCCGAAAGAATCGTTCGCCACCCGCTGGATCAGATCGACCCGCTCGTCGAACGAAAACAGTGGCGTCTTGCCGGGATGAACGCCGATAGCGACCAGCACCTTGCGCGCAAGCCGCAACGAGCCGTGCAGAACATCCATATGTCCATTGGTTATCGGATCGAATGATCCTGCGTAGATCGCTGTCGTCATTCGGGCTTAGTAGCCGCTTTGGCCCAAGCTTTCAATGGCCATGGAGGGCCATCGAGGGCGATGGAGCGGAGAGCGCAAGATGAACCGGAGATGAACGGCGTCGTCAGCTGAAGTTCAAGCGCCAGAAGCTAAATATGAACCAATCGGCGATTTCCGCGTTGCTTATTGGACTGCCGAAAGCAATTCAAAGGACGGATCAATGGTTATTTTATTGAGCATCGGTATGATGGTTGCGATGATGGTTTCGGCCATCATCATGCTCGTGGAAGAAAACCGGAAGCGGAAAGCCCAGAATCAGACCTCCCGCTTCGGTATCTACAGACAGATGCCAAACTGAGTTCGGCGCCTGACCTATTCGGTCACGATGGGCGCTTCCGCTCCGTCGCCGTTCTCCTCTCCGTCTTCTTCGCTCTCGGATTCCGAGATGCGCTCGACGGATACCACTCTTTCATCCTGTGCCGTATTGAAGATCGTCACGCCCTTGGTTGACCTGCCGGCGATGCGGATGCCGTTGACGGGCACCCGGATCAGCTGGCCCTGATCGGACACGAGCATGATCTGATCCGACGCACGGATCGGGAACAGTGCGATCAGCTTGCCGATCTCGTCGGTTTTCGACGTATCCGTCGCCCTGATGCCCTTGCCGCCACGTCCCGAAACGCGGAATTCATAGGACGAAGAGCGCTTGCCATAGCCGAACTCGCTGACCGTCAGCACGGTCTCTTCGCGATCGCGCAGCTCCGCATAGCGGGTCGGCGAAAGTTCGGCGACATCGGTCGCCTCCTCGCCAACCAGTGCGATCTCCTCGACATCGTCGGCCCCCTGCGCCCTGCGCTCGGCTGCCGCCAACCTGAGATAGGCGGAACGTTCCGCGGGGCTCGCTTCGACGTGAGCCAGGATGGCCATGGAGATGATCTTGTCGCCCGGTGCGAGCGAGATGCCGCGCACGCCGATCGAATTGCGGCCCGCAAACACGCGGACATCCGTGACCGGGAAGCGGATACACTGGCCGCCGGCGGCCGTCAGCAGCACATCGTCGAACTCGTCGCATGTATCGACGCTGAGGATCTCGTCGCCCTCCTCCTCGAGCTTCATCGCGATCTTGCCATTGCGGTTGACCTGCACGAAGTCGGAAAGCTTGTTGCGCCGGACGGTGCCGCGGGTCGTGGCGAACATCACGTCGAGATTGGCCCAGCTTGCCTCATCCTCGGGCAGCGGCATGATCGTCGTGATACGCTCGCCCTGTTCGAGCGGGAGCATGTTGATGAGTGCCTTGCCGCGCGATTGCGGCGTGCCGATCGGCAGGCGCCACACCTTCTCCTTGTAGACGATGCCGCGGGACGAGAAGAACAGGATCGGCGTGTGCGTATTGGCTACGAAAAGCCGCGTGACGAAATCCTCGTCCTTCATGGAAACCGCCGAGCGGCCCTTGCCGCCGCGACGCTGGGCACGATAGGTCGCCAGCGGCACGCGCTTGATGTAGCCGGCATGGCTGACGGTCACCACCATGTCTTCGCGGGCGATGAGATCCTCATCGTCCATATCGGCGCCGCCTTCGGCAAGCTCGGTCCGGCGCGGCGTGCCGAACTCGTCGCGAATGGCGATAAGCTCGTCCTTGACGATGCTCATGATGCGGCTGCGCGAGGCCAGAATGTCGAGGTAGTCGGCGATTTCGACGCCGATCTTGTTCAATTCGTCGGCAATTTCGTCGCGGCCGAGAGCCGTCAGGCGCTGCAACCGCAGATCGAGGATCGCCCGGGCCTGCTCTTCCGAGAGGTTGTAGGTATTGTCCTCGTTCAGCGTATGGCGCGGATCGGCAATGAGCGTGATCAGCGGCGCAATGTCATTGGCCGGCCAGCGCCGCTCCATCAGCTGGTCCCTCGCCGTGGAAGGATCCGGCGCGCGGCGGATCAGCGCGATGACCTCGTCGATATTGGCGACAGCTATCGCAAGTCCGACGAGGACATGGGCGCGGTCCCGCGCCTTGCGCAGCAGGAACTTGGTGCGCCTGCTGACCACTTCCTCGCGGAAACTGACGAAGGCCCGCAATATGTCGAGAAGATTGAGGAGGCCCGGCTTGCCGCCATTCAGCGCCACCATATTGGCGCCGAAGGAGGATTGCAGCGGGGTGAAGCGATAGAGCTGGTTGACGATGACATCGGCAACGGCATCGCGCTTCAGTTCGACGACGACGCGGTAGCCATCGCGGTCGGACTCGTCCCTGATGTCGGAAATGCCTTCGATCCGCTTTTCACGGACAAGATCGGCCATTTTCTCGATCATCGTCGCCTTGTTGACCTGGTAAGGCACTTCGGTGATGACGATGGCTTCGCGGTCGCCGCGCATGGTCTCTATCGAAACCTTGCCGCGCATGAGGATCGAACCGCGCCCGGTACTATAGGCGGAATGGATGCCCGAGCGCCCGAGAACAATGCCGCCCGTCGGAAAATCCGGGCCGGGTATATATTCCATGATCTCCGAAAGATCGATCGACGGCTTGTCGATCAGCGCCACGCAGCCATTGATGACTTCCGCCAGATTGTGCGGCGGCACATTCGTCGCCATGCCGACGGCGATGCCGCCCGAACCATTGACGAGCAGATTGGGAAACCTGGCCGGAAGAACCGTCGGCTCCTGCTCGCGGCCGTCATAATTGTCCTGGAAATCGACCGTTTCCTTGTCGATGTCGGCAAGCAGCGATTCCGTTACCTTCTGCAGGCGGCACTCGGTATACCGCATGGCCGCGGGAGAATCGCCATCGATGGAGCCGAAATTGCCCTGGCCATCGACCAGGGGATCACGCAGGGACCAGTCCTGCGCCATGCGCACGAGCGCATCATAGATGGAGGCGTCGCCATGGGGATGGTATTTACCCATCACTTCACCGACGACACCCGCGGACTTGCGATAGGACCTGTTCCAGGCAAGGCCCATTTCATTCATCGCATGGAGAATGCGGCGATGCACGGGCTTCAAACCATCACGGACATCCGGCAGCGCGCGGCTCACGATAACGCTCATGGCATAGTCGAGATAGGACCGCTGCATTTCCTCGATGATGGAAATCGCTTCAATTCCGGAGCCGGGTCCGCCCTTGTCGTCGTCGGAACCGCTAGGTGGAGTTAAATCTGACACGAGGCACTCATCTTCCAAATAGAATCAATCTAGAACTTATAGCGGCTTTCCGCCCCAATTGCCAACTTGGCGGCCGTTAATGCACAGTTGAAAATCCTTTTGAATCAAAGGCATATGGCATTGTTTCTCATATGTCGAAAAACTTACCGTGCAGAAATCCGCTTTTGTCGACGCGCGGTGGCAAATCGGCTAGGTTCAGGCGGGGCAAACGCCCGCCTGGCGGAGCGCTTAACAGAAAAGAAAAGCTAAATCGTGGCATTCTACGACACAATCCTGAATGCGCTGGTAACCCTGATGGTGACGATCGATCCGCCGGGGCTGGCACCGCTTTTCCTGGCGCTTACCGGCGGCATGAACCGGAAGGAGCGCAGCCAGGTGGCGCTCAGGGCGAGCCTGACGGCGTTCGTCGTGCTCACGGTCTTCGCTCTTGCCGGAGCCCAGATTCTTGCGCTGTTCGGCATCACCCTCGGAGCGTTCCGCATCGCCGGCGGGCTGCTGCTTTTCTGGATTGCGTTCGAGATGATTTTCGAGAAGCGCCAGGACCGCAAGGAAAAGAGCGCAGAAGTGGCGATCACCAAGGATCATATCCGCAATATTGCGGCATTCCCGCTTGCCATACCGCTGATCGCCGGTCCCGGCGCCATTTCGGCGACGATATTGCTGGCCGGAACCATGTCGGGGCCGGCATCGCGCCTTGCCCTGATCGCCATAATACTGGTCTGCATCGCGTCCGCCTATCTGGTGTTCTTCCTGGCCGAGCGCGTGGACAGGTTTCTCGGCGAGACGGGCCGCTCCATTCTCACGCGCCTCCTCGGCGTCATCCTTGCCGCGCTCGCGGTGCAATTCGTCGCCGATGGCATCAGGACGGTCGTGCAGGGATAGCGCTCCAAGGCTCCGGTTCAGGCGTCCTCGTGCGCATCCTTCTGCGTGATCAGCCGCGCGCTGCGCACGCCGGTCAGCGATATCCACAGCCAGCTCAGCGCCACCGCCAACCGGTTGCGCAAGCCGATGAGAAAATAGATGTGCGCGAGCCCCCATATCCACCAGGCGACATATCCCTTGATCTTCAGCTTGCCGAACTGGATCACCGCCGCCCGCTTGCCGATCGTGGCCAGATCGCCGGCATGCCTGTACTGGAATGGCCGCGGCGTCTCGTCGCCCGCAAGACGCGCCTTTATGGTATTCGCGACATGGGCGCCCTGCTGCTTGGCGGCGGGCGCTATGCCCGGCACCGGCTTGTCGCCGCTCTTCACCGATGCGGTGTCGCCGATGATGAAGATATCCGGATGGCCCGGCGCGGTCAGGTCGCCATTGACGATGGCGCGCCCTGCCCTGTCCGCCTCGACACCCAGCCATCTGGCCGCGGGCGAAGCCTGAACGCCCGCCGCCCACAGGATGGTGCGGGCGTGCAGGACCTGGCCGCCGAATGAAACCCCGTCCTGGCGGCAGTCCGTGACAGGCTGTCCGAAATGGACGGTCACGCCCAGCCGCTCCAATGCGCGCCTGGCATAGTCGGACAGTTCCTCGCTGAAGGCACCGAGCAGCCGCGGCCCGCCCTCGATCAGGATCACGCGGGCCTTGGTGGGATCGATATTGCGGAAATCGCCCTTGAGCGTGTCGCGTGCCAGATCGGCGATCGTGCCGGCGATTTCCACTCCGGTCGGTCCGCCGCCAATGATGACGAAGTTCAGATATTGTTCGCGGATCGCCGGATCAGGCTCCAGTTCCGCCTTTTCGAAGGCCGTCAGGATACGCCTGCGGATCAAGGTTGCGTCTTCGAGCGTCTTCAATCCCGGCGCAAACGGCTCCCAATCGTCGTGACCGAAATAGGCATGGCGGGCGCCCGTAGCCAGCACGAGCGTATCATAGGGCACCGGCTCGCCATCGAGAATGCCGAGCGTATGGGCGGCCGGATCGACGCCGGTCACGGTCCCGAGCAGGGTCTTTACATTGGCGAAGCGGCGCAGCAGATGGCGGATGGGCCAGGCAATCTCGGAAGTCGCCAATGTGGACGTGGCGACCTGATAGAGCAGCGGCTGAAACAGATGATGATTGCGCTGGTCGATGACCGTGATGTCGAGATCCACGCCGCGAAGCCTGTAGACGGTTTCGAGCCCGCCAAAACCACCTCCGACGATGACAAGCCGATGTTTGTGGCCTGCAGATGTCTCCACTCTCGTCATGCCAAACCTCCGTACCGAACCATGCCCTGCAACGCATCAGACCACATCGCAGCCGATGATGCACGCAACGCTGAGGTGTGGCAGATAGAAACCGTGAAATTCGGCCGCGTCGAATTGGCGTTCAGGCCGCAGATATCGGCGGACGAACGGCGCTCAAAAACATCAACGCCGCAACAAGTGCGGCGTCGAACTTTGACGGTCTGGAGCCATGGCGCCGATCAGAACGGGATTTCATCATCGAGGTCACGGGAGAAATTTCCCCCACTGCTGCTCGACGAGGAATTCGACCGGCCGAAATCGGAACTGCGATCGTCGGCAACCTGACCGCCGCGGCCCTGTTCGAAGGAGCGTCCGCCACCGGCACCTTCGCCGCGCGAATCCAGCATCTGCAATTCGCCGCGGAATTTCTGCAACACGACTTCCGTCGTATAACGGTCATTGCCGGTCTGGTCCTGCCATTTGCGCGTCTGGAGCGCGCCTTCCAGATAGACCTTCATGCCCTTCTTCAGGTATTGCTCGGCAACCTTGGCAAGATTGTCGTTGAAGATCACGACGCTGTGCCACTCGGTCTTCTCCTTGCGCTCGCCGGAGTTCTTGTCACGCCAGGTTTCCGAAGTCGCGATGCGGAGGTTGACGACAGGATCCCCCGATCCCAGGCGCCGGACTTCCGGATCAGCGCCGAGATTGCCTACCAGAATGACCTTGTTGACACTGCCTGCCATAGTGAAACTCCACGAATTCGCATTAAAATTTTTGCCATCATACAGAACGCGGCACAGGAGCGGTCAATTTGATTGCTCTATCCACAAGTCTGATCGGGCGACTGCCGCCAACTGATGTCAGGATCAATGCTCCTGCCAGATTTGTCAGGAGTGTTGGTGCCGTAATTCCCGGCTAAACTCCTCCAATGCACCGATAAAACGAAAATTGCCGCCAAATTGACCGATTGATATTTGTTCTTTATTTGTTCTACCACTTGCTCTAAGAATGTCAACATGACTAAGGTACGAGCCGCCGGACCCGCAGCGCCGGCCTCGTAAAACAGCGAAAACTCACTAAATAGAGGCAATGCGTCGGCGGCCGGCGTCGTTTCCCCTAATCGAAAGCGTGCCCTCCAGAGGCGAACCATGAGCGACCAGAAATTCATATCCATCCGCGGTGCCCGCGAGCACAATCTGAAGAACATTGATCTCGACCTGCCGCGCGACAAGCTGATCGTCATGACCGGCCTGTCCGGATCGGGCAAGTCCTCGCTTGCGTTCGACACGATCTACGCCGAAGGGCAGCGGCGCTACGTCGAGAGTCTCTCGGCCTATGCGCGCCAGTTCCTCGAGATGATGCAGAAGCCGGATGTCGACCAGATCGACGGGCTTTCGCCCGCCATATCGATCGAGCAGAAGACGACCAGCCGCAACCCGCGCTCCACGGTCGGCACGGTCACCGAGATATATGATTATCTGCGCCTGCTGTTCGCGCGCGTCGGCATTCCCTATTCCCCGGCCACGGGCAAGCCTATCGAAAGCCAGACGGTCAGCCAGATGGTCGACCGTGTGCTCGAGCAGGAAGAAGGCACGCGCCTTTTCATTCTCGCCCCTATCGTGCGCGGCAGAAAGGGTGAATATCGCAAGGAACTTGCCGATCTGCAGAAGCGCGGCTTCCAGCGCGTCAAGGTCGATGGCACGTTCTACGAGATGGCCGATGTTCCGGCGCTGGACAAGAAGTACAAGCATGACATCGACGTGGTCGTCGACCGGATCGTGGTGCGCCCGGACATTTCCGCCCGTCTTGCCGACAGTCTCGAGACATGTCTGAAGCTTGCCGACGGGATCGCGGTCGCGGAATTTGCCGACAAGCCGCTGCCGGCCGAAGAAACATCGAGCGATTCCGCCAATAAATCCAAGAACGAGACGCATGAGCGCCTGATGTTCTCGGAGAAATTCGCCTGCCCGGTCTCCGGCTTTACGATTTCCGAGATCGAGCCGCGGCTGTTTTCGTTCAACAATCCCTTTGGCGCCTGCCCCACCTGCGATGGCCTTGGCACGCAGAAGGCAATCGATCCGACAATGATCGTGCCGGATGAGAGCCTGACGCTGAAGAATGGCGCGATTGCACCCTGGGCACGCTCTACCTCGCCCTATTACAGCCAGACATTGCAGGCTTTGGGTGATGTCTATGGTTTCAAGCTCAGCGATCGCTGGAACGATCTCGGCGAAGAAGCGCGCAATGTCATCCTCTACGGTACCGGAAGCCGCGAAATCCAGTTCGCCTATGATGATGGTTTGCGCTCCTACCGCACGACGAAATCCTTCGAGGGCGTCATTCCCAATCTGGAAAGGCGCTGGAAGGAAACGGATTCGGCATGGTCGAGGGAAGAGATCGAGCGCTTCATGTCCGGAACGCCCTGCCCGGCCTGCAAGGGTTACAGGCTGAAGCCGGAGGCGCTGGCGGTGAAGATCGGCGGCCTGCATATCGGCGAGATCACCGAGAAATCCATTCGCCATGCCGATGCGTGGTTCCGCGACATCGACCAGAGCTTCAACGACAAGCAAAGGGAGATCGCGGCGCGCATCCTGAAGGAAATCCGGGAGCGGCTGCGCTTCCTGAACGATGTCGGCCTCGACTATCTGGCGCTGTCGCGCAATTCCGGCACGTTGTCGGGCGGCGAGAGCCAGCGCATCCGGCTTGCATCGCAGATCGGCTCGGGCCTTACCGGCGTACTCTATGTGCTTGATGAACCATCGATCGGCCTGCACCAGCGTGACAATGAGCAATTGTTGAAGACGCTGCGCCACCTGCGTGACCTTGGCAACACGGTCATCGTGGTGGAGCATGACGAGGATGCGATCCTCACCGCGGATTATGTGGTCGATATCGGTCCCGCCGCCGGCATTCATGGCGGCGAGATCATTGCCCAGGGCACGCCTGGGGACGTGATGGCCCATCCGAAGTCGTTGACGGGTAAGTATCTGTCCGGCGAAATCGAGGTGGCGGTGCCGGCGCAGCGGCGAAAGATCGACAAGAAGCGCATCAAGGTCGTCGGCGCGCGCGGCAATAATCTGAAGAACGTCTCGGCGGAAATCCCGCTTGGCACATTCACGGCGGTAACGGGTGTCTCGGGCGGCGGCAAATCGACCTTTCTCATCGAGACCCTGTTCAAGTCCGCCTCCCGCCGCATCATGGGCTCGCGCGAGCACCCGGCCGAACATGACCGGATCGACGGCCTCGAATTCCTCGACAAGGTCATCGATATCGATCAATCGCCGATCGGACGGACTCCGCGCTCCAACCCCGCCACCTATACGGGGGCATTCACGCCGATCCGCGACTGGTTCGCGGGCCTGCCCGAAGCCAAGGCGCGTGGCTATCAGCCGGGACGGTTCTCGTTCAACGTCAAGGGCGGGCGCTGCGAGGCTTGCCAGGGCGATGGCGTGATCAAGATCGAAATGCACTTCCTGCCCGACGTCTATGTGACCTGCGACGTCTGCCACGGCAAACGCTACAATCGCGAAACGCTGGAAGTCTTGTTCAAAGGCAAGTCGATAGCCGATGTTCTTGATATGACGGTTGAGGAAGGCGCGGAGTTTTTCTCTGCCGTGCCTGCCGTGCGCGACAAGCTGCAGACGCTGGCAAAGGTCGGTCTCGGCTATATCCATATCGGCCAGCAGGCAAATACGCTTTCCGGCGGCGAAGCGCAGCGTATCAAGCTTGCCAAGGAATTGTCGCGCAAGGCGACCGGGCGGACGCTCTATATTCTCGACGAACCGACGACCGGGCTCCATTTCCACGATGTCGCCAAATTGCTGGAGGTCCTGCACGAGCTCGTGGACCAGGGCAATACGGTCGTGGTGATCGAGCACAATCTCGAAGTGATAAAGACCGCCGACTGGGTCATCGATCTTGGCCCGGAGGGTGGTGACGGCGGCGGCGAGATCGTCGCGGTCGGGCGTCCTGAAGATATTGTCGAGGTCGAGCGGTCCTATACCGGTCAGTTCCTGAAGGAATTGCTGCGGCGCCGGCCGGGCCAGCGCTCGCAGGCCGCTGCCGAATAGACTTTTTTCCGGGGAGGAGATCATGGCGAGGGGAAGCATAAGGACCGGCATTGGCGGCTGGACATTCGAGCCGTGGCGGGGCACCTTCTATCCGGAAGGACTGTCCAAGGCGAAAGAGCTGGCCTATGCCGGCCAGCACCTGCAGACCATCGAGATCAACAGCACCTATTATGGGACGCAGAAGCCCGCCACCTTCGCAAAATGGGCGAGCGATGTGCCGAATGGCTTCGTTTTCTCCGTCAAAGGCAATCGTTTCGTCACCAATCGCCGCGTTTTGGCGGAAGCCGGCGAGTCACTCGATCGCTTCATAAAATCCGGGATATCGGAGTTGGGTGACCGGCTTGGACCACTTGTCTGGCAATTCGCGCCGACGAAGAAATTCGATGCCGAAGATTTCGGCGCGTTCCTGGGCCTGCTGCCAGATAAGGAGGCTGGAATTGCCCTGCGCCATGCGGTGGAAGTCCGTCATCCGTCATTCATCGATCCGGCTTTTGTTGCGCTCGCCCGCAGCAGGAATATCGCCATCGTCTATGCCGAACATTTCGATTATCCCGAAATAGCCGATATCACGTCGGATTTCGTCTATGCGCGTCTGCAGAAGGGCGTTGACGATATACCGACGGCCTATTCCAGCGATGCACTCGACCAATGGGCGCGCCGTGCGAAAGAATGGGCCGAGGGCGATGCGCCCGAAGACCTGCCACTGGCGGCGCCGGACGATGCGGCGAAAAAGGTCGCGCGGGACGTATTCGTTTACTTCATCCACGAGGGCAAGGTTCGGGCACCGCAGGCGGCACAGGCACTGGCGGAACGTGTCCGCGATTAATTCTGCCTATTTATTGAGCTTATAGGCTATAAAATAATCATCACTTGATCGACCGTGTAGCCGGTCGCCGCGTGAACGGCCGCAACACAGGCATTTTTCTAGGCAATTGGTCGAATTTAGAAAAAAGATGCCGCGAGGGGTCGATTGGCATGCTTCATGCTTTTACCATGGCAAGCGGGCGCAAGGTCCGGGCAGATATTTAGGGAGACCAATCTCTGATGAAGAAGATCGAAGCCATCATCAAGCCGTTCAAGCTGGACGAGGTGAAAGAAGCACTCCAGGAAGTTGGGCTTCAGGGAATAACCGTGACTGAAGCCAAGGGCTTCGGCCGTCAGAAGGGGCACACGGAGCTTTATCGCGGCGCCGAATATGTGGTCGACTTCCTCCCCAAGGTGAAGGTCGAGATCGTACTTGGCGACGAATCCGTCGAGGCGGCGATCGAAGCGATCCGCAAGGCGGCACAGACAGGACGCATCGGCGATGGAAAAATCTTCGTATCGAACATCGAGGAAGTGGTGCGTATCCGTACCGGCGAGTCGGGCATCGACGCCATCTGATCGATGGCTGCACCAAGCGTGGGCAATAATTCGGCACTAAATAGGGAATAGGAAAAAAAGACATGACGACTGCAAATGACATTCTCAAGCAGATCAAGGACAATGACGTAAAATTCCTCGACCTGCGGTTCACAGACCCCAAGGGCAAGTTGCAGCATGTGACAATGGATGTCGCTGAAGTCGATGAGGACATGTTTGCCGACGGCGTCATGTTCGATGGCTCGTCAATCGCAGGCTGGAAGGCCATCAACGAGTCCGACATGGTGCTGATGCCCGACATGGATACGGTCCACATGGACCCGTTCTTCGCGCAGTCCACCATGGTCATCCTTTGCGATATTCTCGATCCGATTTCGGGCGAATCCTACAATCGCGATCCGCGCGGCACCGCCAAGAAGGCCGAGGCCTACATGAAGGCCGAAGGCATCGGCGATACGATCTTCGTTGGCCCGGAAGCCGAATTCTTCGTATTCGATGACGTGAAGTACAAGGCCGATCCGTACAATACCGGCTTCAAACTCGATTCAACCGAACTGCCGTCCAATGACGATACGGATTATGAGACGGGCAATCTTGGCCATCGCCCGCGGGTGAAGGGCGGCTATTTCCCGGTTCCGCCGGTCGATTCCTGCCAGGACATGCGCTCGGAAATGCTGACGGTCCTGTCGGAAATGGGCGTGCGGGTCGAGAAGCACCATCACGAAGTGGCTGCGGCACAGCACGAACTCGGCATCAAGTTCGACGCCCTGACGCGCAACGCCGACAAGATGCTCATCTACAAATATGTCGTGCATCAGGTGGCGAATGCCTATGGCAAGACGGCAACCTTCATGCCGAAGCCGATTTTCGGCGACAATGGCTCGGGCATGCATGTGCACATGTCGATCTGGAAGGAAGGCAAGCCGACCTTCGCCGGCAATGAATATGCCGGTCTTTCCGAGAACTGCCTGTTCTTCATCGGCGGCATCATCAAGCATGCCAAGGCGATCAATGCCTTCACCAATCCTTCGACCAATTCGTACAAGCGGCTGGTCCCGGGCTATGAAGCTCCGGTTCTGCTCGCCTATTCGGCGCGCAACCGTTCGGCTTCCTGCCGCATTCCGTTCGGTTCTTCGCCGAAGTCGAAGCGCGTCGAAATCCGCTTCCCAGATCCGACGGCCAACCCCTATCTCGGCTTTGCCGCGATGCTGATGGCCGGACTGGACGGTATCAAGAACAAGATCCATCCCGGCCAGCCGATGGACAAGGATCTCTACGACCTGCCGGCGAAGGAGCTCAAGAAGATCCCGACCGTTTGCGGCTCGCTGCGCGAAGCGCTCCAGAGCCTCGACAAGGACCGCGGCTTCCTCAAGGCCGGCGGCGTGTTCGACGACGACCAGATCGATGCCTTCATCGAATTGAAGATGGCGGAAGTGATGCGTTTCGAAATGACGCCGCACCCGGTCGAATACGACATGTACTATTCGGTCTAACAAAAAGAACCCCGGCGTCTGAACAGAGGCCGGGGTTTTCTTTTGTCGCGATATCGAGCCGCTGCCGAACTGGCGGCGGCTTTTCTCTATTCGTGCGATACGGCCTGAAGCATCTTCACCGCCGCAGTCATTTCGAGCTGGCGGTTTGCGCGGCGAGCCATCGCTTCGGCATCCTCGCCCCATTGTTCCGCGGTCCAGTCCTCGTCGAGATGGGCGAGTTTCCACGCATCTTCGCTCGTCACCTCACCCCTGGCCACAGCCAGCGCCAATATCGCCGATCCTGTGAGCGTGGTCATGGTGTGCAAGGCGGCTATGGCAAACGGGTCCGAGAAAGATGAAAGATGCGCATTGATGGCGCCCAGCGTTTCGCGCGGCTGTTCCACATGCATCACCCCTTCCGCCAGGACGAAGCGCGCGCCCAATGTGCGTGCGGCCCAGTCGATAAGCGGGTCCCAGAGCTCGGTCTGGCGCTGGACCAGACGTTCCGGAGCATCGGCGCGGTAGCAAAGCATGTCGGACGAGGCAAAACGCAGAACGTCCTCGAGAACCGCCTGCGGATCGTGGGCGATGCCGTCGATGGCCGTATTGGCGAGGCGCGTCGCCGGCATGCGGGCAGGATCGATTTCCTTTTCCTGGGCCGAGAACTCATCCGCGATCAGCGCGGCCGCCGCATGGGTCGGAAGCGCCAATATCTGGCGCGCCGGAGTCTTCACGCCGCGCCCGTCGAGTTCGACCACATAGGTCCCGTCCCGCTCGGCGACAGCCGCCGTGGTGTAGAAACGCTTCGGCAAGGGCAGTTTCGACGCTATCTGGGCGCGCCGCACCGGATCCTCCGCCCCGGCATCAATTTTGAACAATTCATCACGCATGTCTTAACCCGCAATCGCAGCTTGTCGTTTATTCGGTATTGCCGTCTTCCTCGTTCAGGCCGAGGAGGTTCCAGGATTGCTCCATATGCGGCGGCAACGGCGCCGTGACATCGATCATACCACCTGAGGGATTCGGTATGCGAATTCTCCGCGCATGCAGATGCAGCCGGTTCTGTATGCCGCCCGGAAACGACCAGTTGGTATCCGCCTCGAAATATTTCGGATCGCCGATGATCGGGCAGCCGATATAGGCGGCATGTACGCGCAATTGATGCGTGCGGCCGGTATAGGGCTCCATTTCCAGCCAGGTGAGAACCTGGCCGGCGGATTCGATCACACGATAATAGGAAACGGCGTGATCGGCGTCGGGCTCGCCATGTTTGGCCACGCGAACGCGGTCGCCGTCCGGCGTCGGCTCCTTGACCAGCCATGTGGTGATCTTGTCTTCGCGCTGGCGTGGAATGCCCTTCACCAGCGCCCA
The DNA here is from genome assembly GCF_026420825.1 of Phyllobacterium sp. 0TCS1.6A. Lineage (NCBI taxonomy): Bacteria > Pseudomonadati > Pseudomonadota > Alphaproteobacteria > Hyphomicrobiales > Phyllobacteriaceae > Phyllobacterium > Phyllobacterium sp. 0TCS1.6A. The sequence continues at coordinate 199,558 of NZ_JAPMAB010000006.1, read as the reverse complement.
ATAGGTCTTCTTGGTCTCGCGCTCGCGGAAGGCACCGGTCAGCGCCTGGGCTGCGCCCCGCGTTCTTGCGACGACCAGAACACCGGACGTGTCTCGATCCAGACGATGCACCAGACGCGGCTTCTCGCCCTTCTTGTTGCGCCAGGCCTCCAGCATGTCGTCGACATTCCGGGTCACGCCGGACCCGCCCTGCACGGCGAGACCGGCAGGCTTGTTGAAAACCAGCACCTTGGGATCTTCATAGAGCAACATCTGCTGCAGGACGTCGCCATCCTCCCTGCCGCGAATGCTCTTGCCCGTCAGGTGGCCTTCAACCTTCGAATCTACCGGCAGAGGCGGCACGCGCACCACCTGCCCTGCCCGCAACCGTGTATCGGACTTGGCGCGCGAGCCATCGATGCGGATCTGGCCGGACCGCAGCAGCTTCTGGAGATGGCCGAAGCCCAGCCCTGGATAATGGACCTTGAACCAGCGATCCAGGCGCATTTCGGCTTCGCCCGTGTCGACAGTTTTTTGTTCTACAGCCGCCATTGCCATGCCCTTAAATTGCAGATCCGCAGGTCCTGGCGTGACTCGATCGTCAGCTGCCCGGGACACTGCTCTTCATGTGATCGGATGCGCTTAGCACTATGCGACGGTCCTTGCGAGCCATAATCCGAAAAACAACGCGCCAATGCTGAGCAGCACGCTTGCAAATACATAAATCATGACGCTCGACGTTTCGCCCCGCTCCCATAGAACGGCGACGTCCAGAGAGAACGACGAAAAGGTGGTGAAGCCGCCAAGAATGCCCACCGCAACGAACAGGCGCAATTCGGGCAAGCCGTTGAATTTCCTTGCAAGCAGCTCGATGAACAGCCCCATCAGAAAGCCGCCGGCGACATTCACCGTGAGGGTGCCGAACGGAAAAGAAACGCCGAAAAGCCGGGTCATCAACAGGCCGACACCGTACCGCAATACCGAGCCGATGGCGCCGCCCGTTGCAACCAGTAATAATGCGTTCATTTTACATTCAGCTCGGCTGGTTTAGTTTGCGATCTCAGTAAGTTGACTCATCACGGGACGTTACGCACGGTTGGAAAATGTTCCTACCTCCAGGATGGAACGGCAAGGACTTTAGAGCATTGAATATTGCGGTGCACAAGGGTCTGATGCAGTGTCATTCTAAGCGTATGCGTCTCAAAGCAATCGGAGTGGCAAAGTGTCATTATTAAACATCTATTGGAAATCTCTCCAATATCTCGGCGCTGAGAAGCGTGCGACCGTGTTTATATGCCTCGCCAACATAGCCCTTGCTGCGAGCATGATCATTGAACCGTGGCTTGCCGGCCGGGTTATCCAGGCTATTGCAACCAAAACGGCGATCATCCCCCCGCTTAGCCAGCTGGCAGCCGTCGGCCTGTTCCATATCGGCGCCAATGTGCTCGTTTCGCGTGAGGCCGACAGGCTCGCCCATCGGCGCAAGCTTGCGGTCCTGACGGAATCCTACAATCGCGTCATCAGCATGCCCCTCGCCTGGCATCACCAGCGCGGCACGTCCAATGCGCTGCATACGCTGCTGCGCGCCGTCGAAACGCTTTTCGGCCTCTGGCTCGAATTCATGCGTACGCATCTGGCGACCGCAGTCGGCCTCGTATTGCTGTTCCCGCTGGCCCTCAGCCAGGACTGGCGCCTGACCTCGGTGCTGGTCGTGCTCGGCGTCGTCTACATGATGGTGGTCCGGGTCGTGACGGCGAAGACCAAGGACGGCCAGGCTCAGGTCGAGCGTCACCACATCACGGCGTTCAGCCATGTGAGCGACTCGATGAGCAACATCTCCGTGCTGCAGAGCTACAACCGCGTCGAGGAAGAGACCCGCGCCCTGCAGACCTATGCCAAACAGCTGCTGGATTCCCAGTATCCGGTCCTCAACTGGTGGGCGCTCGCCAGCGGTATCAACCGCATGGCTTCGACCATCTCGATGATCGTGGTGCTTCTGCTCGGTTCGTATTTCGTCATGCGCGATGAAATGAATGTCGGCCAGGTCGTTGCCTTTACCGGTTTCGCCGGGCTGCTCATCGGCCGTCTCGACCAGTTGAGCGCTTTCGTGAACCAGATCTTCGCGGCACGCGCCAAGCTTGAGGACTTCTATGCGATGGAAGACTCCGCTGCCTATGCGGTCGAGCCGAAGTCTGCGCATGACATCGACAATGTCAGCGGCGATGTCGAATTCGAGAATGTGTCGTTCGAGTTCCCGAACTCCACGCAGGGCCTGAAGAATGTTTCGTTCAAGGCCAAGGCAGGCCAGACGATTGCGATCGTTGGGCCGACGGGTGCCGGCAAGACGACGCTGATCAACCTGCTGCAGCGCGTTTACGATCCGAAGGAGGGCCGTATCCTTGTCGATGGCATCGACACGCGCACGATCAGCCGCCGTTCGCTTCGCAACGCCATCGCCACGGTGTTCCAGGATGCGGGCATGTTCAACCGTTCGATCGAGGATAATATCCGCGTCGGACGTCCGAAGGCGAGCGATGAAGACGTGCTTGCCGCGGCCAAGGCCGCCGATGCCAGCGAGTTCATCCTATCCAAGGATTCGGGCTTCGACACGATCGTCGGCGAGCGTGGTTCGCAGCTTTCCGGTGGCGAGCGCCAGCGCGTTGCCCTTGCCCGTGCAATCCTGAAGGATGCGCCGATCCTGGTGCTCGACGAAGCCACCAGTGCGCTCGACGTCGAAACGGAAGCGCGCGTCAAGGCTGCGGTGGACAAGCTGTGCCAGAACCGCACGACCTTCATCATCGCTCACCGTCTGTCGACGGTCCGGGATGCGGATATCGTCCTGTTCATGGATCAGGGTTCGGTGATCGAGTCCGGCAGCTTCGACGAACTGGCACGCAGCAATGGCCGCTTCACGGCACTGCTGAAGGCCGGTGGTCTCAAGCTCGACGATGACACCGCCAATGTCACGCCCTTCCCGCGCAAGACGGAAGCGGCATGAAAGCCAAGATCATGACCTGAAAAAATGGCCGCCCTCGAGGCGGCCATTTTCATTTGCTGCGCTGGTTCAGGGGTGCCAATAGCGCCAGGGCAGATACCAGGCTGTTCGCTCGCCTAGCGTATCCGGCACCGGATCGAGGCCACTGGTGCCGCCCGGCCCGCACCGCAGGAAACGAAACAGGCCCATCCACCCCCCGCTCCAGAGACCGTGCCGGGCGATGGCCTCATAGGCATATTCGGAACAGGTCGGGATATGGCGGCAGCTATTGCCGACGAAGCCGGATAGGGTCAACTGGTATAGTCGCACCAGCGCGGTACCCGCGACGCGCCCGGGTGTCCGGGACCACGTTCCGGTCCAGTTCCGCGTGTAGCGCCGCGGACCGTTGCTCGAATGATCGGTATCGTCGCACATTGCTTCAGGCGGCTTCGGCTTTCTTCCTGTCGATCTGGTCCAGGCAATCCACAACGGCATCGAAAGTCAGCATCGTGGAATTGTGCCGCGCCTTATAATCGCGCACCGGTTCCAGAAATTTAAGGTCAGCGAAACGGCCTGACGGCGCTTCGCCATTCTCCTTGAGCATTGCCAGCATCTGGTTGCGCACGGCGCGCAGCTCCTCCGGCGTTGCGCCGATGATATTGCGCGCCATGATCGAAGACGAAGCCTGGCCGAGCGCGCAGGCTTTGACGTCATGGGCGAAATCACTGACGACGCCATCTTCGAGCTTGAGATCGACGGTAACGGTCGAGCCGCAGAGCTTGGAATGGGCGGTCGCGGTGGCATGCGGATCGTCCAGACGTCCAAGCCGCGGGATATTTCCGGCGAAGTCCAGAATGCGCATATTGTAGACGTCGTTGATCATGATCCTGCCAATCCTGACATTGCGTTCATCGCAAACGCGCCATTGTGCGACGTAGCGGCCCTTTGAATTCCATGCTAGCCACCTATATAGTATGGGAAGTGATACGCACAAAGTCTCATGGAACAATTCTGTGAGACAGTGTAGTCACTGGAGCGGGCAGTTTGCCCGTGCCTGTTTCAATACACCGTCCGTTCCCCGGAACGTTTATCGTGTATTGCCGTTTAACTCGTCGCCTCCTCGAAGGCGACTACGGGAGATCGCGATGGATGCGGTAGTCAAGAATTTGCAGTCCGCCTCTGCAAAGCAGAACAACAACCGGCGCCCCACACAGGAAGAAGCAGAACAGGCCGTCAAGACCCTCATTCTCTGGGCCGGAGACAATCCCGACCGCGAGGGGCTGCTCGACACGCCCGAGCGCGTCGCCAAGTCGTTCAAGGAGCTTTTTGCCGGATACAGCCAAAGTGCCGCCGATGTTCTCGGACGTACTTTCGAAGAGATCTCCGGATATGAGGATATGGTCCTGATCCAGGACATTCCCTTCTTTTCCCATTGCGAGCATCACATGGTGCCCATCATCGGCAAGGCGCATGTGGCCTATCTCCCCGATGGCGAGAAAGTCGTCGGCCTGTCGAAGATTGCCCGTGTCGTCGATATATTCGCGCACCGCCTTCAGACGCAGGAGAGCATGACGGCACAGATCGCCGGCGCAATCCAGGGGGCGTTGGAGCCACTCGGCGTCGCCGTCATGATCGAGGCCGAACATATGTGCATGGCCATGCGCGGCATACGCAAGCCCGGTTCGCTGACGACGACCACGACATTTACCGGCTCGTTCAAATCCAACATCAACGACCAGGTTCGTTTCATGTCGATGGTGAGAGGCCGGTAAGCAAGCATAATGACCTTTTCCGACGCGACCATCGCCCATAGCCACGACCTCGAAGAAGGAACGGCGTTCACGCCGCGCTTCGACGCGTCGGGACTTATCACTGCGGTGGTGACGGACGCGGTCGATGGCCACCTCCTGATGGTGGCGCATATGAACCAAGAGGCGCTGAATCTCACCCTCTCCACCGGGATTGCACATTATTGGTCGCGGTCGCGGCAGACATTGTGGAAAAAGGGCGAAACGTCGGGAAATCTTCAGACAGTCGTCGAACTGCGCACGGATTGCGACCAAGACGCTTTGTGGCTGCGGGTGCGGGTTGCCGGTGACGGTCCTACCTGCCACACCGGCCGGCGGTCGTGTTTCTACCGGACGGTAACGGCAGCCGATGGCTCGCCGCGCCTGATCATGGAGCCCGGAGCCCAGGGATAGGCACGCGATCTTCGGTCGTTTGGCGGGCTAAGTAAATTTATTCACGTGATATTCATCCTTCAGTTACCAATATCACGAGACAGAAAACAGATGACTCGGGAGTATATGCCATGCTCGAATGGGCATCGCGCCGAATGCGATCAGCAGAATCGATCGGGGTCAATAATGGCTCCGATGTGGGGACAGGCACTCCCGAAATACCGCGTGAACGCACCAAGACACCGATCGCCCTGGCCCTCGGCGGCGGCGCGGCGCGAGGCTGGGCCCATATCGGCGTTCTTCGCGCTCTGGACGAGGCTGGCATCGAGATATCGATGATCGCCGGCACTTCGATCGGCGCACTCGTCGGAGGCTGCTATCTCGGCGGCAAGCTCGATCAGTTGGAAGAATTCGCGCGCAGCCTGACAAAACGGGGCATTTTCAGCCTTCTGGACCTGCGCTTCGGCGGAAATGGCCTTTTTGGCGGCATGAAACTGGATCGACGCCTGCGCGACCACCTTGAAGAACTGGCTATCGAGGACCTGCCCAAGCGTTTCGTTGCGGTTTGCACGGAAATCAATACCGGTCACGAGATCTGGCTGACGCGCGGCAGCCTGATCACGGCGATGCGTGCATCCTATGCCCTGCCCGGCGTGTTCGAGCCCGTCGAGTGCAATGGCCGCACCCTGGTCGATGGCGCACTGGTCAACCCCGTTCCCGTCGCGGTCTGCCGGTCCTATGAACAACCCCTGGTCGTTGCGGTGAACCTTCACTACGATCAATTCGGACGGGCTGCCGTGATCAAGCACGCTGCGGATGCGCCCGATCCCCGATCCGGCGACGCCGATGCCGCCTCGCATCGCTCCGCACATGCCAAGCGCCTTGGCATTACCGGCGTCATGATGGAATCCTTCAACATCATCCAGGACCGTATCTCGCGTGCCCGGATGGCCGGCGATCCGCCGGACATCGCATTGCTGCCCAAGGTCGGAGATATTGGACTGGCCGAGTTCCATCGCGCCGACGAGGCGATCCGCAGCGGCTATGACGAGACAATGGCTCGCCTCGGCGAGTTGGAGCGGATGCAGAAACTGGTCTTCTGACGCCGCTCGATCGTAGCTTGCAGCTACCGGGTTTCCGCCTAGGCGGTGGCAATATAAGTCCGGATCTCCTCCGACTCGCGCTCGACCTCCTCGATCCGCAGCTTGACGACGTCGCCGATCGAGACGATACCGTGCAAACGCCCGTCCTTCTCCACCGGCATGTGGCGGAAACGGCCGCGCGTCATCGTTTCCATGACCTGGTTGATCGTATGGCTTTCATCGCACACGCTGACCTTCACCGTCATGATCTCCGAGATCGGCTTCCATAGCGCATCAGCACCGTTGGCCGCGATGGCACGCACGACATCGCGCTCGGACAATATCCCCCTGACCGCGTGGCCTTCATCGCAAACCACGACGGCACCGATCTTGTGCCTTGCCAGAAGCGTGACAGCGTCGGCCAGAGAGGTCTCGGGAGATGTGCTGAAGACATCATATCCCTTTCGTTCCAGAATCAGCTTAACGGTCATACGCAATCCCTCCCTTGCAACAAACGTCCTCCCGTCCACCTGCTCGCAGATGAACAGACTTCAGTCATGGTGCGCGTATGTCGCTATTATTGCAACAGGCTTCGCAGTTCTCTCACCGGTGTTTGCCCGGCCTGTCGAACAGGGAAACGCCAAAGAATCCGACGACAAAGCCACCGATATGCGCTTCCCAGGCAATGGAGGATGACGCGTCCGGCCCGTTCCAGAACAGACCCGTAATGATATTGGTGACGAACCAGACGCCGAGGAACGTCAGGACGGTCCTCATCCGGAGCGCAACGCCGATCGGCAGTATTCTCCCTTCAAAGGCCGAGGAATTGCTCGCACCGGTACGGCGGAAGCCGAAGCGTGCCGCCGCGCCCATCATGCCCGAGACAACGCCGGAAGCGCCGACCAGCGGTGCGATGCTGGTCGGATAAACCGCATAATGCGTCAGTGCCGCCGCGATGGAGGTGGCGATCCAGAACAATATGGTCCGCGCTGGCCCTATCCGTGCCGACAGCGGCGAGCCGAAGGCCATAAGCCAGATGAGATTGAGCGCAATATGGGCGAAACTGCCATGGAGCAGCGAATAGGTGATTGGCGTCACCCACGCCAGCGGCGAAGACAGGCCATCATATTCCGTGAAGCGGGCGGGTATGAAGGCGAGATACCAGAGGAAATTGGCGAATTGATCCGCGGTCAGCACATAGGTTTGCGCAAGATATAACAGGACGCATAGGGCGATGATCGCAACGATGGTCCGGGGCACGTTGAAAACCGGTTCTCGGTCGCGGGGGCCGGCAGATCTCAATGGTTCGGACATTTTGCTCCTCAGCGTCGTGTTTTCAAAAGGCTAGCCATTTCTTTGGCCCAAGCCTAGGCAGACCGCCAGCAAAACCTTGGATTTATCAGGGCGGCGTCAAGTCTCGTGGCGCGGGATGCGAAACAACAGGAACAACGAGCTTCCTGCAGGCAATGTCTCGCCACTCCCTTTAACTACCGGATAATGTTGCTTAATGGCGCCTTACTGTTTCGTTTATTTTTTGCTACGCGATTAGATCGGATTTTTCTGCCGTTGTTTCCGGGCGGTCAAACTCTCTCTGTCATAGTCGTCTCAACCGGGGAGACGACGGGAATGAACAAAAAGACTATTTTGCTTGGGGCAGCAACGCTGCTTTGCACGATTACAGCGGCTTTGGCGGAGCCGGGCATGACCACTGGCGATGCGATGAAGACCGGGGCGCGGACGTCGCAGCCGATCGGCCATTATGAGTTCTGCCAGACCAACAAGGCCGAATGCAACGTTCGGTCCCGCGATGACAGGCCCGTCGCGCTGACGCCTCGCCTCTGGCAGACGCTGGTTCAGGTAAATCGCCGCGTGAACGCCGACATAACGCCGGAAACGGATCTCGATATCTGGGGCAAGGCCGAAGTCTGGTCATACCCGACCACGGCTGGCGACTGCGAGGATTATGTTCTCCTGAAGCGCCAATTATTGAACGCGGCGGGACTTCCGCTCGCCAACCTGCTGATCACCGTTGTTCGGCAGATGAATGGTGAGGGCCACGCGGTGCTTACCGTGCGGACCGACCATGGCGACTACATTCTGGACAATCTCGAAACCCGCATCAAGCTGTGGAGCCAGACCAATTACGACTATCTGAAACGTCAATCGACGCGCAATTCCGGCGCCTGGGTTGCCGTCAATGATGATCGCCAGGTGCTCGTCGGCAGCATCGGGCAGTAACTCAGTCGGCCGCCTTCAAACCGGCGAGAAATCGCCTGCCGTTCGCGACATAGTGGGCAGCAGAGGCACGAAGCTGCTCGATAGCCTGCGCGTCAAGCTCGCGCACGACCCGCGCGGGCGAGCCGACGATAAGGCTGTTATCGGGAAACTCCTTGCGCTCCGTGACCAGCGCGCCTGCCCCCACCAGCGAGTTCCGGCCGATCCTGGCGCCGTTCAGGACAATGGCGCCTATGCCGATCAGCGAGTTCTCGCCGATCTGGCAACCGTGCAGCATGGCGCGATGTCCAATGGTACAGCCGGCGCCGACCGTCAGCGGGTAGCCCATGTCGGTGTGCATCACCACATGTTCCTGGACATTCGTGTCCTGGCCTATGCTGATCAGCTCATTGTCGCCGCGCAGGATGGCCCCGAACCAGATCCCGACATTGCGCCCGAGGGCGACTTTTCCGATCAGGCTCGCATCGGGCGCAATCCAGTTGGAAGCGCGGTCATCGAAGCGGGGCACATCGTCGCCAAGTCCATAGACGGTCATCTCGATCCACCCTGCCTGTCAGAAAATTCTGGTTCAAAGATCCATGTCGAGGATGGCCATCGAGAAATTGTAGGACAATTCGCCCTCGTCCTCATCCTTGTAGATCAACCCCAAAAACTCGTCGCCCAGGTAGAGCTCGGCTGAATCGTCCTTGCGGGGACGAGCCTTGACGGTCAGTTCCGTATTTCTGAACGTGCGCTTGAAATAGCTGTCGAGTTTTTTGAGTTCTTCGGGTTTCACCTAATTCTCCTGTGTTGGGCGGCGGTGGTCCGGCTTGTGACATGCCACCGCCTGCCATGTAAAGAGCAACAACAACAGTTGCTTCGGCGCTTAATCCAGATCGACGATAAGCTGATCCATCGCCCGCGACGGCTCCGCGCAACCCGTTTCACCCACGATCCGCGCAGGTACGCCTGCCACTGTCACATTGTGCGGAACGGGTTTCAGTACGACCGAGCCCGACGCGACTTTCGAGCAATGACCGATCTCGATGTTGCCGAGAATGCTGGCGCCGGCGCCGATCAGCACGCCATTGCGAATCTTGGGATGACGATCACCCGTCTCCTTGCCGGTCCCACCCAGAGTTACGCCCTGCAGGATCGAGACATTGTCCTCGATGACGGCGGTCATGCCGACAACGATACCCGTGGCATGGTCGAAGAAGACGCCCTGGCCCATCGGAACCGCGGGGTGGATATCAGTCTGGAATACCGAAGACGACCGGCTCTGCAGATAAAGCGCCAGATCCCGGCGTCCTTCATGCCACAGCCAATGCGCCAGCCGATGCGTCTGGATTGCCTGGAACCCCTTGAAATACAGCACCGGCTCGATGAACCGGTCGCAGGCAGGATCGCGATCATAGACAGCCTGGATATCGACGCGGAGCACCTGCGACCATTGCGGGTTGGCATCGAGCATGGCGGTGAAGCTCTGGCGCAGCAGTTCGGACTCCACATCGGGATGGTCGAGGCGCTGGGCAATCCGGTGTATGACGGCGTGTTCGAGCGACTGATGGTTGAGAATCGTCGCGTAGAGGAATGTCGACAGCAAAGGCTCGTGACTGATCGCCTCTTCCGCTTCCGCGCGGATTGCGTGCCAGATCGGATCAATCTTCTTCAAGGGTCCGGTATTCTTGGCTGTGACGCTTGCTGACATATTCACGCTCCAGGCAGGTGCAGATTGTTCTGTCACGAATTATAGGACAAAGACCGCGCTTTTACATCTCCCTTTCATGCGGATGCAAGAGCGGAGTAATGACGCACCGGGCTGTTCCATTGACCAACGCCGCGCGGACGGTGCGGTTCCGCGCCCAATCACAGCGGATGTTGCTTCAGGAAATCCACCGCCGCCTGCTTGAACACCTTGTCGCCGACCGCGAGCATATGATCGCGGTTCGGTATGTCCAGGGCCTGGCCATTGGGCATCAGCGCGGCCAGTCGTTGAGGACTTCCGCCGATATCATCCCTGGTCCCGACGGCGACCAGGGCAGGCTGAGTGATCCGGCCCATATTCTCTGCGCTGATTTCCTCTTTCGACGTGATGACGCAGGCAGCAAGGGCAATGCGGTCGCTCTTGGTCTTGTCGGCAAAGTTGCGGAACATCTTGCCCCGCGGATGGGTGACGCTCTCGGCGTCCTCCGCCATCAGTGCCTCGGCGATGGGCGTCCAGTCGCCCGCTCCCTCGACCATGCCGATTCCGAGCCCGCCAAAGATGACATCATGAACCATTTCCGGGTGGTTGAGCGCCAGAAATGCCGTGATGCGCGCGCCCATGGAGTAGCCCATGACATGCGCCTTGCCGATGTCGAGATGTCGGAGCAGTGCAGCGGCATCGCCCGCCATCAGGGTTGGCGTATAAAGCGCCTTGTCGTGGGGCTTGTCGGAGGCGCCATGACCGCGATTATCGATCGCAATGGCGCGATAACCCGCTGCGGTCAGTGTCGGTATCCATCCCGGCTGCACCCAATTATAGAAGGACGAGGAGGCGAAGCCGTGGATCAGCAATATCGGCTCGCCCGACCCTTCGTCGACATAGGCAAGTTTCAGCCCGTCATTCTCGAAATGTTTCATGTTCCTGTCCGTCAGCCACCATCGGATTTGATCGATGGATGGCGCACCTTGTCTCCTACCGCAATTCCAAGACGTCGCACCGTGCCGGCTTTCACTTCCACGGTATAACTGGCCGGTCCGTCCGAGGCTATGATATCGCGCGAAAACGGCACCGCGTTCTGGCGGATGGTCGTGATGCGCCCCTTCTCATCCAGGAACAGCATGTCGAGCGCCGAGGGGGTGTTCTCCATCCACATCGTCACCTGTCTCGCCTGATCGAACACGAACAGCATGGCGCTATTGTCTTTAAGATCGGTACGGAACATCAGGCCGCGCTGCCGCTCCGTATCGTCATCGGCAATCTCGACAGCGAAGGGCACGTCGCCCTTGCTGGTATTTATGATCAATGGCCGGGAATCCACCGGCAGGTGCATCGGCGTCTGATCGAGCGCAAAGGCAGCCGGAATAGAAAGGATAACGGCAAGGACGACGCAGAGCGCCTTGATAAGGCTCATCGCTGGCATCAATGCGACGACGGCAGCTGCGTGCCTATGTCGGGATGAATTTCGGAGGCCATGAGGCCCTTCTCGCCATGGCCGAAACGGATCAGCACCACCTGGCCGGGGCGAAGCTCGGTCAAGCCGAAATGGCGCAGCGTCTCCATATGGATGAAGATGTCTTCCGTGCCCTCGCCGCGTGTGAGAAATCCGAATCCCTTGGTTCTGTTGAACCATTTGACCAGGACGCGCTCCAGACCACTTGAAGGCGTAACGGTGACATGGGTGCGAACCGGCGCCATTTCGGTCGGATGAACGGCCGTCGAATTGTCCATGGATTTCACATGGAAGCACTGCATGCCACGGTCGCCCTGACGCGCCTCGCAGACCACCCGCGCACCTTCGAGCGCGGTCTGATAGCCATCCCTGCGCAGGCAGGTGACGTGAAGCAGGATGTCCGGCAGCTCGGAATTGTCCGGAATAATGAAGCCGTAGCCCTTCGCAACGTCGAACCATTTGATGGCGCCGGAAACCTCGATGAGCTCGAGATTCTCACCGGGATTTTCATCGTGGGGGGATTGCTGGGCTGATACTGGCCGGTCCGACATTAAACTGAGCCCCTCCTCTCCTGCGCGCGAACAACTGATTCTCTGCCTAAAGAATAACACCCGTCCACGCCCGTTGAGCAAGTATCATATGAGTTTTTTCTGAAAGTCGAGGGCGAATCGGCTGTTTATCCTCAACCAAGTACAACCTAGCTTAATCCCATATTTGTGAGGCTAGTCATTAAGTGCTAGCAATTGCGTCGTGCGCAGATCGGATACTGATACTGTGCCTTATCCATCTCGATAAACCCAAAGGCAAAAGATGCGTTATCTTCATACAATGGTCCGTGTCCGCGATGTCGATGAATCGCTGGACTTTTACTGCAACAAGCTTGGGCTGAAGGAAGTTCGCCGCACGGAAAACGAAAAGGGCCGCTTCACGCTGATCTTCCTTGCTGCATCCGAAGATGAAGGGCGCTCGGCCGCCGAGCGCGCTCCCGAACTCGAACTCACCTATAATTGGGATCCTGAAGAATATTCCGGCGGACGCAATTTCGGCCATCTCGCCTATGTCGTCGATAACATATACGAGACCTGCCAGAAACTGTCCGACCAGGGCGTGGTGATCAACCGCCCGCCGCGCGACGGCAATATGGCGTTCGTGCGCTCGCCCGACGGCATTTCGATCGAGCTGTTGCAGAAGGGCCCGGCGCTTCCGCCACAGGAGCCCTGGCTTTCCATGCCCAATACAGGCAACTGGTAATTGCCAAAAGAAGCGCGGGCAAACCATCCGTTCGCGCTTCGCACTTCCGGCTTCCAAGCAGGCATCTCTCCTGTTATCAGGAATGACCAATCGGGAGGGATGCCATGAAAGACGTGCTGATCGAGCTTGAACGCCGCCGCAACATTGCCCGCGAGGGTGGTGGTGCCGCGCGGATAGAAGCACAGCACAAGCGCGGCAAGCTGACGGCGCGCGAACGCATCGACATTTTCCTCGACCATGGCTCGTTCGAGGAATTCGACATGTTCGTCGAACATCGCTCCACCGATTTCGGCATGGAAGCGACGAAATATGCCGGCGACGGCGTGGTCACCGGCTGGGGAACGATCAATGGCCGCACGGTCTTCGTCTTCGCCAAGGATTTTACCGTGTTCGGCGGCTCGCTCTCCGAGGCCCATGCGGAAAAGGTGCAGAAAATCCAGGATATGGCGCTCAGAAACCGCGCGCCTGTCATTGGCCTCTACGATGCTGGCGGCGCGCGCATCCAGGAAGGCGTCGCTGCGCTTGGCGGATATGCCGAGATATTCCAGCGTAACGTTCTCGCCTCGGGCGTCATACCGCAAATATCGGTGATCATGGGGCCATGCGCCGGCGGCGATGTCTACTCGCCCGCCATGACGGATTTCATCTTCATGGTGCGCGACACGTCCTACATGTTCGTCACCGGGCCCGATGTCGTCAAAACGGTCACAAATGAAACCGTCACCTCGGAGCAGCTCGGCGGCGCGTCGATCCACACCACGAAATCGTCCATCGCCGATGGCGCCTATGACAATGATGTCGCGGCGCTGCTGCAGATGCGGCGGCTGATCGACTTTCTTCCTTCCTCCAACACCGCCGATGGTCCCGAGCTTGAATGCTATCAGCCCGTCGATGAGCTGGACTATTCACTGGACAGGCTCGTCCCCGACAATGCCAACAAGCCCTATGACATCAAGGAACTCATTCGCAAAACGGTGGATGAGGCTGATTTCTTTGAAATCCAGGAGAACTTCGCCCGGAATATCGTCATCGGCTTCGGCAGGGTCGAGGGACGGACCGTCGGCGTCGTCGGCAACCAGCCGATGGTTCTCGCCGGCGTCCTCGACAGCGATGCCTCGCGCAAGGCGGCGCGGTTCGTTCGCTTCTGCGATTGTTTCAACATTCCGATCATTACATTCGTCGATGTTCCGGGCTTCCTGCCCGGCACGGCGCAGGAATATGGCGGCCTGATCAAGCATGGCGCGAAGCTGCTATTCGCCTATGCCGAGGCGACCGTGCCGAAAATCACGATCATCACCCGCAAGGCCTATGGCGGCGCCTATGACGTCATGGCGTCAAAGCATCTGCGCGGCGATATCAACTATGCCTGGCCCTCTGCCCAGATCGCGGTCATGGGAGCCAAGGGCGCGGTCGAAATCATCTATCGCAAGGACATAGGCGATGCGGAGAAGATCGCAGCCCATACCAAGCGCTATGAGGACCGTTTCCTGTCGCCATTCGTTGCCGCGGAGCGTGGCTATATCGATGAGGTGATCATGCCGCATTCCACGCGCAAACGGGTATCAAGGGCGCTGCGGATGCTGCGAAACAAGGATCTCGAAAATCCCTGGAAGAAACACGACAATATCCCGCTCTGAGTAACGGGATATTGTTTCAAAACTGTTTTGAAGATTATCGGCGGAAGCTGAAGCCGCCGTTTGAATCCCGCAGGATTTGAGAAATGGTTCGCGTGTCGCAAGGCTGGTTGGTGCTGGACGCTGCCTTTACAATTGACGGTACAACCTTCGCAGCTGAAACCAGCGCAAGAACATTGGCGCCTTTTACTGGCGATACGTCATTTTTTACTGCAACCATTCTTTTTTAGCCTCCAAAAAATCTACTCACCGGTTAGGGAGTATTTTTTGACCAATGGAACTTATACTTGTTTAACCGTTCATTTACAGAAGCTAAACCGATTAAACAAATCACTATTTGTATCCATTTTTGACTTCTATTTGATCCAGCGAAGCCTCAGGGCGGAATTCGCCCTCTGTTCTGAATACGCCCTCAATATAGTGGGAGAATGATGAACGCTCGCTGAACGCTTTCAAGCGCGGCCATTTCAAGCCAGGGCGCTATCAGAACGACCGGCAGACAGCAGGAATCGGAGCGCTGAACGATCGCATCCGGCCGCCTGCAGCGGCGAAGCACCGGCCACCGATGAGCCAAACTGGCACGTGGATTGAATGCCGGTTCGACTGGCTCGACGAGCGCGCGCCGGCCTCAGGTGCTTTTGACGCCGACCTTGCTCTGGATCTCTTCCGACGTCTCCTTGACGAAGAAGGTCAGGCCGGCGGTGATGGTAACGATATGGGTGCCGGTGCCGTAGGGATTGAACGACACCACATGGTCGAAGTTCAATGTGATGTGATCGCCATTAACGTCCGTCAGCTTGATCCACATAGCCACACCTCCCAGTTTGACAAAGCGCAATTGCGTCCTGTCAAGGGAAGCAGCATTCGCCCGGGAAAGCAATCGATTACGGGCGGTTGGCGAAACATTCTCATGAACGCCCCGCATGGTAGTCCGAGCCGGAGATGCCTGTATCAGGCCGCCTGCCCCGCCGCCCATCCGGACGACCAGGCCCACTGGAAATTATAGCCGCCGAGCCAGCCCGTGACATCGACCACCTCGCCGATGAAATAGAGGCCCTTGCGGCTCCTCACCTCCATCGTCTTCTGGTCCAGCTGGTCGGTATTCACGCCGCCAAGCGTGACCTCCGCGGTGCGGTAGCCTTCCGATCCGGCCGGCTTCACCTGCCAGCGGTGAACGGCGCTGGCTACAAGCATGAGTTGCTTGTCCGGCAGATCGGCCAGCGCCTTGTCCGGAACGCTCGTCTCGGCGATGTGTTGTGCCAATCGTTTCGGGAGATGATCGCCAAGCACTGTCTGGACGGCCTGCTTGCCATTGCGGCCGCGCGCGGTCTTCAGGATCGAGAAAACGTCCCTTCCGGGCAGCAGATCGACCGAAACGACGTCGCCTTCGCGCCAGTAGGACGAGATTTGCAGGATTGCCGGCCCGCTCAATCCGCGATGCGTGAAGAGCATCGCCTCCGAGAAGGTCGTGCTGCCATGTGTCACCGTCGCATCGACCCCGATCCCGGATAGTGGTTTAAGGGCCGCCAAGGTCTGGTCATTGAACGTCAGCGGCACCAGTGCCGGCCGGGTTTCGGTGACCTTCAGCCCGAATTGCCCGGCGATCTCATAGCCGAACCCAGTGGCGCCCATCTTGGGGATCGACTTGCCGCCACAGGCGATCACCAATGAACGGCATCTTACGCTCTGGCCTTCGAGTTCGACGCGGTAGCCTTCGCCGTCCTGGTGGATGGCGCGAACGGTGGTTCCGAGCCGCATCTCGACACCAGCGCCGCGCATCTCATCGACCAGCATGGTGATGATCTGCCGGGCCGATCCATCACAGAAGAGCTGCCCCAAGGTCTTTTCGTGCCAGGCTATGCCGTGGCGATCGACGAGCGCGATAAAGTCGCGCTGGGTGTAGCGTCGAAGCGCGGATATGCAGAAATGCGGATTGCTTCCGAGGTAATTTGCGGGAGCCGCGTGCAGATTGGTGAAATTGCAGCGTCCACCGCCGGATATGCGAATTTTCTCGCCGGGCGCCGACGCATGATCGATGATGAGAACCGATCGGCCGCGTCTGCCCGCCTCGATGGCACACATCATGCCAGCGGCCCCGGCGCCGATTATGAGGACGTCGACATTGTTCCTCATGGCGATGGCAGGATGCTGTCGATCCGCCCCGTCAGCCGATAGGCGAGAAGGCCGGCCCACTCCCGCCCCGCGAGGGTAAGATTCTGCAGCGAGTCGTAGACATTGTCCTGCGCCAGCCCCAGTGTTTCGGCGCCGGAGGTTCGATAATCCGCCGGCCAGGCGGTGACCTCGAATCCTGCCTTGCGAAAAAGCCCCATCGAGCGCGGCATGTGAAATGCCGAGGTAACCAGCAGCCACACCTCGCCCGGTTTCACCGCCATCATCTCCTTGGTGAACAGCGCGTTCTCATAGGTATTGCGCGACTTGTTCTCCATGATGAGCCGGTCCGATGCTACGCCGAGTGCATTGAGCAGCCTTGGCGCGGTATCGCCGTCGGCTTCGCCGTCCAGCACCAGATTGCCGCTTCCGCCGGTCACCACCACCTTGGCCGACGGATAGCGCGCGGCAAGTATCGCTGCCTCCACGAAGCGGTCGCCGCTCGCATTCAGTTCATAGCCGCCCCGTACGAGGTTGATGCCGCCCTCGAAGCCGCCGCCGAGAATGATGATCCCATCGACCTTCGCCGGCGCATCGATCGGCCGCGGAAACCGCGCTTCCAGGGGATGCAGCAAGAGTGCGCCGACGGTCGTCCAGCCGCCCGTGCCGAGGACCAGAAAGGCCAAGGCGACGCTGATGAAAGCCAGCCGGCGCCGCGCGAACCCAAGTAACAACAGGCCTGCGGCCATCAGGATAAGGGCGAGATTCAGTGGCTGGGCGAGGAACCAGAAGATCTTTGAGAGAAAAAAGAACATCCTAGACCGGTTCCGCGATCATGGTGACCTTTTCGATCTCGCGCTCGAGGCTTGTGGACCATTCCAGCTTTTGCTCGACGATCACAAAGCCTTCCCGCTGGTAAAGCGCGATGGCTCGCCGGTTCCGGGCATGCGTGCTGATGCGGGCCTGACGATGGCCTGCCGCGCGAATTTCCGCCTTGAGCGCGCGCAGGAGCAGCGTTCCCGTACCAAGCCCATGCAGGGCGGGTTCGACCCAGAGATCGGAAATATACTCATTCCGCGTTTCGCGCGCACCCCAGCCCGCCAGCCCCTGCTCCGTCTCGGCAACGAGCACCGTCTCGTAATATTCTCGGGCGAAGCCGGCGAATGCCTTCTCCACATGCGTGCGCATTCCTGGCCGCTCCTCCTCGAACGAGAAAATGCTCGATGCCCAGGCCCGCGATCCAATAGCGGCGATCTGCGCTATGTCCGCTTCGGCCGCTTTTCTGATCACCACCATTTCGTCGGAGTGAACCTGCCGGCGGCCTGTTCGATGATGTGGGCCGTCTGGAACAATGTTTCCTCGTCGAAAGGCCGGCCGATCAGCTGGAGGCCAAGCGGCAGGCCCTTCGCATCGAGACCGGCCGGAACGGCTATTCCCGGCAATCCCGCCATGTTCACGGTCACGGTGAAAATATCGTTGAGATACATCTTCACCGGATCGGAAGCGAGTTCCTGATCGGCGATGCCAAAGGCGGCGGAAGGTGTCGCAGGGGTCAGGATCGCATCGACGCCGGCGTGGAACACGTCCTCGAAATCCTTCTTTATCAGCGTGCGCACCTTCTGGGCCTGAAGGTAATAGGCATCGTAATAACCGGCGGAGAGGACGTAGGTGCCGATCATGATGCGGCGCTTGACCTCGTCGCCAAAGCCGGCGGCACGGGTCTTTTCGTACATGTCGACAATGTCGCGCCCCTGCACGCGCAGGCCGTAGCGCACGCCGTCATAGCGGGCCAGGTTCGACGAAGCTTCCGCCGGAGCAACGATATAATAGGCGGGCAAGGCATATTTGGTGTGCGGCAGCGAGATATCGACGATAGAGGCGCCTGCGTCCCTCAGCCATTCGATGCCCTGCTGCCAGAGTTTTTCGATCTCTTCCGGCATGCCTTCGACGCGGTATTCCCTCGGAATGCCGATCTTAATTCCGGAAAGCGGCTTGCCGATGGCGGCTTCATAGTCCGGTACGGCGATATCGACCGACGTCGTGTCCTTGCTATCGACCGACGCCATCGATTTCAGCAGAATAGCGGCGTCGCGCACGTCGCGGGCGATGGGGCCGGCCTGATCGAGCGACGATGCGAAGGCAACGATGCCCCAGCGCGAGCAGCGGCCATAGGTAGGCTTGATGCCGACAGTGCCGGTAAAGGCGGCTGGCTGGCGAATGGAGCCTCCCGTATCCGTCGCGGTGGCACCGGCGCAAAGGCGGGCGGCGACAGCCGCGGCCGATCCGCCGGACGATCCGCCCGGCACGAGATCGGCATTGGAGCCGCGGGCACGCCAGGGGTTCTTCACTGGACCGTAGTACGAGGACTCGTTGGAGGAGCCCATTGCGAACTCGTCCATGTTGAGCTTGCCGAGCATGACTGCGCCATCGGCCCAGAGATTGGCAGTCACCGTCGATTCGTAATGTGGTTCGAAGCCGTCGAGAATATGCGAACAGGCCTGCGTATGCACGCCTTCGGTACCGAAAAGGTCCTTGATGCCGAGGGGAATGCCTTCCAGCGCGCCGCCCTTGCCCTCTGTCAACCGGGCATCGGATGCCTTGGCCATTTCCAGAGCCTTCTCCGGCGTCGTCACGACATAGGCATTCAGCGCCGCGTTCGCTTCATCGATCACCTTGATATAGGCTTCGGTCAGCTCAACGGCGGTGATCGCCTTGGCTTTCAGCTGCTCGCGCGCCTCGGCTATGGTGAGAGCGGTCAGATCGGTCATATCAAGTCCTTACTGTGCCGGCGCCAGGGCCAGCCATCTTTCAAAAAATGCACTATGTTCAGAATCCGGGTAATCCAGCACGACGCCGCAGCGGGTGAAACCCGAATTCTCATAAAGGCGATGCGCCGGAGCGAAGCCCGGTCCGTTTCCCGTCTCGAGCAACAGGCGGTCGATCTTCTGCTTCTTCGCTGCTTCGACGATGGCGAGCAGCAGGGCGGAGCCCACCCGTTGACCGCGGACCTGCGGGAGGGTGAACATCCGTTTTACTTCGCCGATGCCGCCGCCATGCGTCTTCAAAGCGCCGCAGCCGACGGCCGCGCCCGTCTCGTCACGGGCGACGAAAACGGTCGTTTCGGGGTTCGCCATCTCCTCGACGGTCATCTTGAACTGAAACTCGACGGGCGAAAGCGGCAGAAGGTGATCGTTCAGCGCATCGACCAGGGCGCGCACGTCTGCCTGTAGCGGAGTTTCGACAGCGATCGTTATTGCCATCGCCTATTCCACCACCTTTGGGACGATGAAGAAGTTTTCCTCCGACATGGGCGCATTGGCGATGATGTCGTCGACCTTGCCGCCGTCATTCACGACGTCGCTGCGCTTCTTCATGACGATCGGCGTGACCGACGTCATGGGCTCAACCCCATCGACATCGACTTCGCGCAACTGCTCCACAAAACCAAGGATGGCATTGAGCTGGCCGGTCATGCGCTCGGCCTCGTCTTCCTTGACTTCGATACGCGCAAGCCGCGCCACGCGTTTGACGGTTGAAATATCGACTGACATGCGAGTTCCTGAATTCCTGATGGATTACCAGTGCTATAGTGTCCGCCGAGCGCGAGCGCAACGGACAAGAGGCGATGCACTTCAATATCGAGCCGATGCGGCAGCTTCAAGCGGCCATGTCTAGGCCGTGAACGCCTCGCCGGTCTTCGCTATGACGACTTCGCTCGTTCCGCCCTCCATTCCCGCGACGAACTTCTCCGCGGTCTGGTCGATGATCGGAAAGGAGGCATAATGGCAGGGCACGACTTTCGAGAACTTGAAATAGCGCCGCGACGCCAGTGCTGCGACAGCGCCTCCCATGGTGAACCGGTCGCCGATCGGCACGATGCCGATGTCGGGCTGATGCAATTCCTGGATCAGCGCCATGTCCGAGAAAATGTCGGTATCGCCCATGTGGTAGAGCGTGGGTTCGTCATCGAAGTGCAGCACGATGCCATTTGCCGAACCGAGCGAATGGGAAACGCCGTCTTCCGTCAGCTGGGCCGAAGAATGAAGCGCGTTGACATAGGTGACGCTGAAACCATCATAGGAAACGGTGCCGCCGGTGTTCGTCGAATCGGTGCGCTGCACTCCCTTGGAACCCAGCCAGGCGGCAAGATCGGCATTTGCCGTTACCAGGGCGCCCGTGTCTTTCGACAATTGCACCGTATCGCCGACATGATCCCCATGTCCGTGCGTGAGAACGATATGGTTCACCCCCTTCGCGGCTTCCTGCGGATCGACGCCCTTGGCGCCCGGATTGCCGGTGAAGAACGGGTCGATGAGGATGATGTTTCGGGCGGTTTCGATGCGGAATCCGGAATGACCGAGCCAGGTGATCTTCATGGTTTGGCTTGCCTCCATTCATGAGTTGGCGCTCGCATTTGGCGTGCAATAGGGGTATCAGCCAATTAGAAACATCTATCAAGACCGATGCAATGGCAGGACTGGCCTTACCTTGACTATTTTGACGATCGAGCAATTGGAAAGCACTCTCGCGCCGGGCAGGACGCTGGCGGGGCTGGACCTCGGCACGAAGACCATCGGCATCGCGATTTCCGACCGCGGCCTCTCCTTCGCCAATCCGCGCCCGGTGCTGCGGCGGCGAAAATTCACGCTCGATGCCCAGGATCTGCTGAAGCTGCTCGCGGCCGAGAATGCCGGCGCGATCATCATCGGCCTGCCTGTCAACATGGATGGCAGCGCGGGTCCGC
Source organism: Phyllobacterium sp. 0TCS1.6A (assembly GCF_026420825.1). NCBI lineage: Bacteria > Pseudomonadati > Pseudomonadota > Alphaproteobacteria > Hyphomicrobiales > Phyllobacteriaceae > Phyllobacterium > Phyllobacterium sp. 0TCS1.6A. The sequence goes on along the minus strand of NZ_JAPMAB010000006.1, from coordinate 178,233 downwards.
GTGTGCAGGCGACGCGGGCATTCGTGCGCAATATGGAACCGCTGACCGACCTCCCATTCGTCTATTGGGACGAGCGCCTGTCGACTGTCGCTGCGGAACGCGCCCTCATCGGCATGGACGTATCAAGGCAGAAGCGTGCGGAGCGAATAGATTCGGCTGCCGCGGCCTTCATTCTTCAAGGCGCGCTCGACCGCCTGAACATGCTGCGTCAAGCGGCGGAAGCGGATGACAACTTCTTGTAGGCAGCGCGTTCGGCACGCCATGCCTTGTAGCGATTGAAGATCTGGCGCCTGCGCCGGATGGCGATCAGACCCAGCACCAGAGCGGTATCGACAACGCAGGCGCGCGCCACCAAGGGCGGGATCGTCTCCGGCTGGATGCCCAGTATTCCCCCATAGATAGCGAACACCTTTTCGTGCATCTCGCGGCTGAAGAAATACATGCCCATGCTGAGATCGTAATAGGAGAGGAAGTACCATCCCCAGAGGAATCCGATGGGTCCGGCCCAGAAGATCAGAAAACCGCGCATTCCCACTCCTCGATACTGCAACTTCCGCCGCCCGTAACCCACGGATTTTTATGGTGTCTTTCGAGCCACAGTGATATCGCTTAAGATGCTAACCGCAACGTAAACCATTTGTTAAGGTTAATTTAAGAAAATTTAATTCAAATTGAACGGATTAGCGAGTGGCTGTCTGGCCCCGGCGCGGAATAATTTGTGCCGATCCACGCCTTTCCTGACAAAGATGGCTTCCAGGCGCGCAAAAATGGCGACTGAACCCGATACGCGGCGGCGTCAGTTGCCGGGATAGAGGGAGTTCACGATGCTCTGGGCGTTGTGGCGGGCATCAAGCATGCCGTAGGTGGTGCGCCACTGCCCTCCGAGCCGGGTTTCTATGAATGCGTCGGCAATATCCTCGGAGTGAAGATAGCGCAATTCGGCGCCCGCGGCGGCGAGTGCCAACTGCTCCGTCAGAATCCGGGCCGCACCCTCGTCATTGTCGGCAACACGCATGGCAGCGCGCAGGACCTCGACGGTGCCCTGCCCGCCTCGTCCAAGATTGGTGCCGATCCAGTTGAGCACATCGTCGAACAATTGCGGCCCGCGCTTGAGAACGCGCAATACGTCAAGCGCCATGACATTGCCGGACCCTTCCCAGATCGCATTCACCGGCGCCTCACGATAATAGCGGGCGAGATTGCCCTCTTCGATGTAGCCATTGCCGCCGAGACACTCCATCGCCTCGTACAGCATGGCCGGAGCAATCTTCGCCACCCAATATTTGACGACGGGGGTCATGACCCGCGCGAAGGCCGCTTCGCCGCGATCGCGGGCGGCATTGTCGAAAGCCCGGGCGAGGCGCAGCGATAGCGCGGTCGCAGCCGCCACATCAAGCGCCATGTCCGCGAGAACGCGCAGCATCAGCGGCTTGTCGATCAGCGGCCCGCCAAAGGCCGAACGGTGGCGGGCATGGTGAACCGCCTCGGCAAGCCCGGCTCGCATCAACCCCGCGGAAGCGACCGAGCAATCGAGCCGCGTCAATGTGACCATGTCTATGATCGTCTTGACGCCTTCGCCGGGATTGCCGACCAATTGCGCCAGCGCATTGTCGAATTCCACCTCGGAGGACGCGTTGGAGCGGTTGCCGAGCTTGTCCTTGAGCCGCTGGAAGCGAAAGCCGTTGGAGCTGCCATCGGGCAGAATGCGCGGCATCAGGAAACAGGACAGCCCTTCCCGAGCCTGCGCCAATACCAGGAACGCATCGGACATGGGTGCCGACATGAACCATTTATGGCCGGTCAAGCGATGGAAACCGCTTCCCGCCGGCTCCGCCCGCGTCGTATTGGCGTGGACGTCGGTGCCGCCCTGCTTTTCCGTCATCCCCATTCCAAGCGTCAGGCCCTGCTTCTTCGCCGGCGGCTTGTTGCTGGAATCATATTTCCTCGGCAGAATCAGCGGCGACCATTCCCGGTAAAGATTGGGAGCAGCCATCAGCGGGGCAAGCGAGGCGCTCGTCATCGTCAATGGGCACAAATGGCCGCATTCGAGCTGCGCCGTCAGGTAGAAGCGCGCCGCCCGGGCCTGGTGCCGGAGCCCTGCTTCGTCCTTTGTCTCCTCCCATGCCGACGAGTGGAGGCCGAGCGAAACCGAACGGCGCATCAGCGCGTGATAGGCGGGGTGATAATCCACCACGTCCAGCCGGTTTCCCTGCCGATCATGGGTTCTGAGCTTCGGTGTTTCCGTATTGGCGAGCCGGGCGAGATCGGCGGCATCGCCGGAAAGCACAAACCTGCCGCACTGCTCCAGCTCTTTCCGCGTCGCCTGCGGAAAGCGCTTGGTGATCTCCATCAAGAGCGGATCGATCAGATAGGCATTGAGCCCGGCCATCGAAGGCGTCTGGTTGAGTACGTCGTGCGTTTTCAAATGTGCATCCTGACTGATTTACCGGATCTCAGTGCCGATAATTGCCCGGCGGCGTCCGACGCCGGAACGTTCTCTCAAGGTTATAAAGGAAACTTCTGACAAGGGGTTAATCCATTCCTCCTAACATAGGCTTTATGCCCGGTTCGATGCAATTGCGCGGTCGGCGCCTGAATTGTCTAGACAAAACAAAGTGCCACTGCCTATCATGCCAGCAATCAAATCCACCAAAATAAAACGGGGTTCAGCATGATCAGAAAATGGCACATTGCTTCGGCATTCGCGGCGCTCGTCGCCTTTACCACACCATCCGCGGCTGAGACGAAAGTCGCCGTCGGTTTGTCCGGCTGGACGGGCTTCGGGCCGCTGACGCTCGCCAAGCAGGCCGGCATCTTCGAGAAGAATGGCCTCGACGTCACGCTCAACAAGATACCCCAGGCCAGCCGGCATCTGGCGCTGGCATCCGGCGACGTGCAATGCGCGGCGACAACGGTGGAGACCTGGATCGCCTGGAATGCCAATGGCGTTGCCACCAAGCAGATATTCCAGATGGACAAATCCTTCGGCGCCGATGGCATGGTGGTAAGGCCCGACGTCGAGAAAGTCGCCGATCTGAAGGGCAAGACCGTCGCAGCATCGGCGCCGGGCACCTCGCCCTATTTCGCCCTCGCCTGGATTCTGAAGAAGAACGGCCTGACGTTGAAGGATGTCAAAGTCGTCAATCTTGAGCCTGGCCCGGCGGCGCAGGCTTTTGTCGCAGGGCAGAATGATGCCGCCATGACCTATGAGCCCTATCTCTCGACGGTGCGTTCCGCGCCCGACAAGGGCAAGATCATCGCCACGACCATCGACTACCCCATGGTGATGGACACGTTCGGCTGCACCAATGAATTCCTGGAGAAGAACCCGGAAGCCGCCAAGGCGCTTGCCGCGAGCTATTTCGAGGCGCTTGAATTGATCGCCGCCGATGAGAAGAAGGCCTATGAGACGATGGGCGCGGACGTGAAACAATCGGCCGAGAAGTTCGGCGAATCGGCCAAGCATCTGAAGTGGCAGGACAAGGCCGCCAACCAGAAATTCTTCGAAGGCGAGTTTACCAGCTTCTCCAATGAAGCTGCCGATCTGCTTCTCGAAATCGGCATCATCAAGCAGAAGCCCGACATTTCCGCGATCGTCGATACGAGCTTCATCAAGTAAGACCTCACGGGGGGCCGCCTTGCGGTGGTCTCCCGTTCAAATCCGGACATAATATGCCCCATCCTCTCCAACCGATCGGTTCGCGCGCCCGCACCCTGCTCGGTATCCTGTTCTTCGTCCTGTTCGTCGGCGCCTGGTCGCTTGCAACTTTTGGCGGTTTCGTGTCGAGCACATTTCTCGCCGATCCGCTGACCATGCTGCGCGACGGCTGGTTTCTCCTGTCCGAGCAGAACTTCCTCTACGATATCGGCATGACGATCTGGCGTGTCGTCGGCGGCTTTCTCATCGCCGCAATCGTTGCGGTGCCGCTTGGAATAGCCATGGGCGCCTACAAGCCCATCGAAGCGCTGCTCGAACCATTTGTCTCGTTTGCCCGCTACCTGCCCGCATCGGCCTTCGTGCCGCTGCTCATACTCTGGGCCGGCATCGGCGAAATGCAGAAGCTGCTGGTGATCTTCATTGGCGCGGTCTTCCAGATCGTCCTGATGGTCGCCGTCGCCGTCGGCAATACACGCCGCGATCTGGTCGAGGCCGCCTATACGCTCGGGGCCAATGATCGCGGCATCGTCAACCGCGTGCTGATACCCGCCAATGCGCCTGACATAGCCGAGACGCTGCGGCTGGTTCTCGGCTGGGCCTGGACCTATGTGATCGTCGCCGAAATGATCGGCGCGTCCTCCGGCATCGGCTATATGATCATCAACAGCCAGGCACTGCTCGCCACCGGCCAGATCATTTTCGGCATCATCATCATCGGCATCATCGGGCTGATCTCCGACTTCCTGTTCAAATCGGTCAATCGCTGGCTCTTTGCCTGGAGGCTCGCATGAGCAGGCTCATCATAAAGGGCGTCAGCCGCGTCTTTCCGGGAAGCCATGGCGGACAGCCGACGCAGGCGCTGCAACCGACGGACCTGACCGTCGAACACAATGATTTCGTCTCCATACTCGGTCCATCCGGCTGCGGAAAGTCGACGCTCCTGCGGATCATCGCCGGCCTCGACACCCCGACGACCGGCACCGTCACGCTGGACGGCACTGCGGTGCGTGGGCCAGGCGCGGATCGCGGCGTGGTCTTCCAGTCCTATACGCTGTTCCCATGGCTCACGGTCGAGCAGAATATCGGCTTCGGCCTGCGGGAGCGCGGCGTGCGCGACAGGGATCGGCGGGAAATCGTCGCCTCCTATATCGAAAAGGTTGGCCTCAAGGGTTTCGAGCATCACTGGCCCAAGCAATTGTCGGGCGGCATGCAGCAAAGAACCGCAATCGCCCGGGCATTGGCCAACGACCCGAAGATCCTGCTGCTGGACGAGCCGTTCGGCGCGCTCGACAACCAGACACGCGGATTGATGCAGGAATTGCTGCTGGGCATATGGGAACGCGAACAGAAGACCGTGATCTTCGTCACCCACGACATCGAGGAAGCGATCTTCATGGCATCCCATGTGGTCACCATGTCGGCGCGGCCGGGGCGAGTGAAGTCGATAACGCCGGTGCCGCTGGCGCATCCGCGCCACTATACGATCAAGGCCAGCCCCGAATTTTCGCGGCTGCGCCTCGACCTCACCGAGGAGATCCGCACCGAAGCCATACTTGCGGCCGAGGTGCACTGACGACAGGATGACGATCGGCGGATTTAGGTGGACATTGGCAGCACGCGCTTGCAGCATGGGGCCATGACGCTTATAGGGGAGACTTGATATGACATCAGAACCCGCCTCTCCCCTGTTTCCCCACCGCCATCTGCTTGGCATCAAGGGACTTTCCCCGCAAGATATCGTTCAATTGCTTGATCTGGCCGACAGCGAAATTGCCGTTTCGCGCCAGTCCGAGAAGAAGAAGACGGTGCTGCGGGGGCGGACCCAGATCAATCTGTTCTTCGAAGCCTCGACCCGGACGCAATCATCCTTCGAACTCGCCGGCAAACGGCTCGGAGCCGACGTCATGAACATGTCCGTCGGCAATTCATCCGTGAAGAAGGGCGAAACGCTGATCGATACGGCAATGACGCTCAATGCCATGCGGCCGGACGTGCTGGTGATCCGCCATTCTTCCGCCGGCGCGGCCGCATTGCTGGCACAGAAGGTCGGATGTTCGGTGATCAATGCCGGCGATGGCGCCCATGAACACCCGACACAGGCGCTGCTCGACGCACTGACCATTCGGCGTGCCAAGGGCAAGGTCGAGCGGCTGATCGTCGCCATTTGCGGCGACGTCCTTCATTCGCGCGTGGCGAGGTCGAACATCATTCTCCTCAACGCTCTGGGCGCGCGGGTTCGCGTCGTGGCGCCGTCCACGCTGCTGCCATCGGGCATCGCGCAAATGGGCGCCGAGGTGCATCACGACATGCAGGAGGGGTTGAAGGACGCCGACGTCGTCATGATGCTGCGCCTGCAGCGCGAGCGCATGGCCGGATCCTTCGTTCCCTCGGTGCGCGAATATTTCCGTTATCACGGTCTCGACAGCGAAAAGCTGCGCTATGCCAAGCCGGATGCTCTTGTCATGCACCCAGGACCGATGAATCGCGGCGTCGAGATCTCGTCCGAGGTCGCCGACGGTTCGCAGAGCGCTATTCAGGAACAGGTCGAGATGGGCGTTGCCGTGCGCATGGCCGTGATGGAGGCGTTGCTCGATCTTCGCCGCAACCCTGCGGGAGTGGCCGGATGAGCGTCAAGGTTTTCACCAATGCCCGCATCGTCGATCCTTCCCGGGACATCGACGAGACCGGCACCATCATCATCGACGGCGGCCAGATCGTCGCCAGCGGCGCGGATGCGCGGAACCAGGGCACGCCGGACGGGGCCGAAATCGTCGACTGCTCCGGCAAGACCATTCTCCCGGGCTTGGTAGACGCCCGCGTATTCATCGGCGAACCCGGCGCGGAGCACCGCGAAACCATCGCCTCCGCAAGCCATGCCGCGGCGGCGGGCGGCGTGACCTCCGTCATCATGATGCCCGACACCGATCCCGTCATCGACAATGTGGCGCTGGTCGAATTCGTCAAGCGCACGGCGCGCGATACGGCCGTCATCAACGTCTATCCCGCTGCCGCCGCCACCCGTGGCCTGAAGGGCGAGGAAATGACCGAGATCGGCCTGCTGAAGGAGGCCGGCGCCGTCGCGATCTCCGAGGGCAAGCATTCGATCAACAATACGCAGCTCCTGCGGCGCGCCCTTACCTACGCCCGTGATTATGGCGTCGTGCTCTGCCAGGAGCCGCGCGATCCTCATCTCGGTGCCGATGGCGTGATGAACGAGGGGCTGTTCGCAAGCTGGCTCGGTCTTTCCGGCACGCCGCGCGAGGCAGAGGTCATTCCGCTGGAGCGCGACATGCGGCTCGCTGCGCTGACCAAGGGCGCCTACCACGCCGCGCAGATATCGACGTCCATGTCGGCCGACGTCATACGCCGAGGCAAGGAGCTCGGCTTGAACGTTACTTCAGCAAGCTCCATCAACCATTTGTCTTTGAACGAAAATGACGTCGGCGAGTTCCGGACTTTCTTCCGGCTGCAGCCGCCATTGCGGCTCGAGGAGGATCGGCTGGCAATGGTCGAAGCCCTGCGCGACGGTACGATCGACATCATCGTTTCCGCTCATGATCCGCAGGATGTCGATACGAAACGGCTGCCCTTTGCCGATGCGGCGGCCGGTGCCATCGGGCTGGAGACCATGCTCGCGGCGGCGTTGCGCCTCTATCATAATGGCGACGTGCCCTTGCTGCGCATCATCGACGCCATGTCCACCGCCCCGGCGCGGATATTCGGCATAGAGGGTGGTTCGCTGCGCCCCGGCGCCAAGGCGGATATGACCATAGTCGATCTTGACGAACCGTGGATTGTGACGGAAGAAGGATTGCGGTCGCGTTCCAAGAACACCTGCTTTGAAGGTGCGCGGTTCCAGGGCCGGGTTCTACAGACATTCGTTGCCGGGCAATCCGTGTTCAGCATCTAGCGCTTTTGGCCATCGGGGGAATTTCCATGTTGGGATTGTTCAGCGACGAGAGCAACCGCATGCTTTTGCTGCTCGCGCTCCTGTTCGGCTATCTGCTCGGCTCGATCCCGTTCGGTCTCATCCTCACCCGCATCGCCGGGCTCGGCGATGTTCGCAGCATCGGTTCCGGCAATATCGGCGCCACCAACGTCCTGCGCACCGGCAACAAGAAGCTCGCCGCCGCGACATTGCTGCTGGACATGTTCAAGGGCACGGCGGCTGTGCTGATCGCCGGCCGTTGGGGCGGTGACTACGCCCTTCTTGCCGGCCTTGGCGCCTTTCTCGGTCATATCTTTCCGATATGGCTGAAATTCAAGGGCGGAAAGGGCGTCGCCACCTATCTCGGCGTGTTGCTGGGCCTCTACTGGCCTGTCGCCTTGATCTTCGCGGCAGCGTGGCTGCTCGTCGCCTTCGTGACGCGCTACTCGTCGCTTGCCGCCCTCGTCGCGTCGGTCGTTGTTCCGGTCGCGCTCTATCTGATCGACCAAAAATCCATTTCACTATTGTTTTTCATCCTTACGATTATCGTTTTCATGAAGCATCGCGCCAATATTCGACGTCTTGTTTCCGGTACGGAAGGCAAGATCGGGGCGAAGGGATGAATGAAGCCAGGAAGGGCATCCGCCTTTCTGACATGCAACGACTGAACTGGCTGCGCCTCATCCGCAGCGAGAATGTCGGACCAGCCACATTTCGCGACCTGATCGCCCATTGCGGCACGGCCGCCGATGCCATCGCCATGTTGCCCGAACTGGTGCGGCGCGGCGGCGGCAAGCGGCAGATACGGGTCGCCAGCGTAGAACAAGTGGAGCGCGAACTCGCGCTCGCCGCTCGAATGGGCGCCTGTTTCACCTGCATCGGCGAGCCGGACTATCCGCTCTACCTCCGCCAGGCCGACAATCCGCCGCCCGTGGTGGCGATAAAGGGCGATCCGGCGGTTTTCCGGGCGCCTGCCGTGGCCATTGTCGGGGCCCGCAATGCCTCCATGGTGGGAATCAAGATTGCGCGCACTTTTGCCAGGGAGCTCGGCGAAGCCGGTTTCGCGGTCATATCCGGCCTCGCCCGCGGCATCGATACGGCCGCCCATCATGCAAGCATCGAGCATGGAACCGTGGCGGTCATGGCCGGCGGGCTCGATCATCCCTATCCGCCGGAGAATATCGAACTGTTCAACGCCATTCCTGCGCGCAACGGCGCGGTGATCAGCGAGATGCCGTTCGGCTGGGAACCGCGCGCCAGGGATTTCCCGCGGCGCAACCGCATCATCGCGGCACTTGCCCTCGGGCTGGTCGTGGTCGAGGCGGCTGAACGGTCCGGTTCATTGATCAGCGCCCGCCTCGCCTCGGAAATGGGCCGGCTGGTCTTCGCCGTGCCCGGCTCGCCTCTCGATCCGAGGGCGAAGGGGGCGAACCAGCTTTTGAAGAATGGAGCGATCGTGGCTACGGAGACCGCCGATATCATCGAAGCGGTCACGCCGCTCAGCGAGCGACCGCTGGTGGATCAAGCCGAGCTGCTGGCGCCGGCAGCGGATTTTGCGGTGGTGCCGCCGCCCGATGAAACCGACAGGGACAGGCTCATCACCCTCCTCGGCCCGGTCGCTGTGGATCTGGACGATCTGGTCCGCACGAGCGGGTTGCACCCTTCCGCCGTAATGTTGATTCTTCTGGAACTCGACCTCGCCGGACGCCTTGTACGGCACTCGGGAGGGCTAGTTTCTCTTTCTTATGGTTGAGTTGCGGTCTTCAAGATCCTTGCGCAACTCGTCACAACTTTCGATGTAGGCAATCTCGATCAGATAGGCCAACATCTCCTTTTGGCTGGCCCGTGCAATGGCGCGCAGCTCACCAAGTAATTGTTGAATATACCGGACATTGTCGATGGAATTTTTCTGGTTGACCGGGTCATTTCCCATAAATTGATCTCCAAATTAACTTGAATTAGAAAATTGTTCTTATATAAAGGCCGTGCCGTGAAATTGGCATTTATCAAATCGTTTGTTTAAGCCGCTGTTTTTCAATGATATAAGGCAGCGTTTCCAGTTCGGGTCCAACCTCCCCCTTGATCTTGACTCGCAATTAAATACCATCAATTGCATATTACCTGCGAGCAACTGTAGGTTGTATTTAACGATTTTTCGCTTACAGACCTTGACGTGATGCCGTGGCCTGTTCATTTCACAGGGCTGTTTCGTAATGGAAGAAGTGCTTTTGCGCTGTGGCAAAGGCAGGAAAGTATAATCTCGTAATGAATGTCGTCGTCGTCGAATCGCCCGCCAAGGCCAAAACAATCAACAAATATCTGGGTTCCGGTTACAAGGTCCTGGCGTCGTTTGGGCATGTTCGGGATCTGCCGGCAAAGGATGGCTCGGTTCGTCCCGATGATGATTTTTCGATGTCCTGGGAGGTGGATTCCGCCTCGTCCAAGCGCCTTGGCGACATTGTAAAGGCGCTCAAGGACAGCGACGGCCTCATCCTCGCAACCGATCCGGATCGCGAGGGAGAAGCCATTTCCTGGCATGTTCTCGAGGTATTGCAGCAGAAGAAGGCGATCGGCAAGAAGCCGGTGCAGCGCGTCGTATTCAACGCCATCACCAAGGGCGCGGTACTCGAGGCGATGTCGAATCCGCGCGATATCGATATGCCGCTGGTCGATGCCTATCTGGCGCGGCGGGCGCTCGACTATCTGTTCGGCTTCACGCTCTCGCCCGTTCTCTGGCGCAAGCTCCCCGGCGCACGTTCGGCCGGACGGGTGCAATCGGTGGCGCTGAGGCTCGTTTCCGACCGCGAGGCCGAGATCGAGCGGTTTGTCCGCGAGGAATATTGGACCGTTGCGGCCCTGCTCAAGACCTTGCGTAATGACAGTTTCACGGCCCGCCTCGTATCGGTGGACGGCAAGAAGCTGGCGAAGCTCGACATCAAGAACGCCGAACAGGCCGGCCAGATCAAGGCCATGCTTGACGGCGCTGCGTTCAAGGCGGCGAGCGTCGAGGCCAAGCCGACGAAGCGCAATCCCGGGCCGCCCTTCACTACCTCGACCTTGCAGCAGGCCGCATCCGGCCAGCTCGGTTTTTCGGCCTCGCGCACGATGCAGGTGGCGCAGCGGCTTTACGAGGGCATGGATCTTGGCGGCGAGACGGCAGGTCTCATCACCTATATGCGTACCGACGGCGTGCAGATGGCGCCTGAGGCGGTGCAGGCAGCCCGCCAGACGATAGGCAAGGTCTTCGGCGAGAAATACGTCCCGGAAAAGCCGCGCTACTACGCGACGAAGGCAAAGAACGCCCAGGAGGCGCACGAAGCCATTCGCCCGACGGACTTCAACCGTCATCCCAAGGATGTGCGCAAATTCCTCGATGCCGACCAGGCTCGACTTTATGAACTGATCTGGAAAAGGGCGATCGCCAGCCAGATGCAGGCCGCCGATATCGAGCGGACGACGGTCGAGATCGACGCTGTGAACGGCTCGCAGTCGGCGCAGCTTCGTGCAACGGGCTCGGTGGTGCGCTTTGACGGATTCCTCGGTGCCTATACGGACCATCGCGAAGAGGAAGACACGGACGAGGACGGCGCAAGGCTGCCGGAAATCCGCGCCGGCGAGAACCTTGCGCGCGAGAAGATCGATACGGAGCAGCATTCGACGGAGCCGCCTCCCCGCTATTCCGAAGCGACGCTGATCAAGAAGATGGAAGAGCTCGGCATCGGTCGCCCGTCGACCTATGCGGCGACGCTGGCGACGCTGCGCGACCGCGAATATGTCAGCATCGAAAAGCGCAAGCTCATTCCGGCGGCCAAGGGTCGCCTGGTCACGGCGTTTCTCGAAAACTTCTTCCCGCGCTATGTCGAATATGATTTCACGGCCGGACTGGAGGAAAAGCTCGACGAGATTTCCGACGGCAAGCTGAAATGGAAGGACGTCCTGCGCGATTTCTGGACGGATTTCTTCGGCTCGGTCGATGGCATCAAGGAATTGCGCGTCACGAATGTGCTGGACGCGCTCAATGAAAGTCTCGGCCCTCTCGTATTTCCGCCGCGCGAAGATGGCGGCGATCCCCGCATATGCCAGGTCTGCGGCACCGGCACCCTGTCGCTGAAACTCGGCAAATACGGCGCCTTCGTCGGCTGCTCGAATTATCCGGACTGCAAGTTCACGCGCCAGCTCGGCGGTAGCGAGACGGCCAGTGAAAATGGCGGCAATGGCGACGAGCCGAAGGTTCTCGGCAAGGATCCCCATACCGACGAGGAGATCAGCGTCCGCAACGGCCGATTTGGTCCCTATGTCCAGCGCGGCGACGGCAAGGAAGCCAAGCGCGCCAGCCTGCCGAAAGGTTGGACCGTCGACGGCATGGATCATGAAAAGGCGCTGGCATTGCTTTCACTGCCGCGCGATGTGGGCCAGCATCCCGAAACCGGCAAGATGATTGCCGCTGGAATAGGTCGCTATGGCCCCTATATTACCCATGACGGGGCCTATGCGAATGTCGACAGCATCGAGGATGTGTTCTCGATCGGCATCAATCGCGCCGTCACCGTTCTGGCAGACAAGCTCTCCAAGGGCCCGCGCCGCGGCGGCGGCACGCCGGCAGCGCTGAAGCAGCTTGGCGATCACCCGGACGGTGGCGCGATCACGGTGCGGGATGGCCGGTACGGTCCCTATGTCAATTGGGGCAAGGTCAACGCGACATTGCCCAAGGGCAAGGACCCGGCTGCCGTTACCGTCGAGGAGGCGCTGGCTCTCATCTCGGAGAAGGCCGGCAGCAAGAGCGCCAGGAAACCTGCCGCGAAGAAGACTGCAACTGCCAAGAAGCCGGCCGCCAAGAAAGCGGCTCCAAAAAAGGCAGCGGCAAAGAAAGCAAGTTAGGATACGAAATTGGCACGCCGTATATCTCCACCGAAAAGCGGAAAGAAGCGGCCAGACAATTCTGCCCCGGCCCGCGAAATCCGCATGCCGAGCCGCGAACAGATCATGGAGTTCATCCGGGAGAACCCGGACCTGTCGAGCAAGCGCGACATAGCCAAGGCGTTCAACCTTAAAGGCGATGCGCGCATTGGCCTCAAGGCCGTGCTGCGCGATCTTGCCGATGACGGCCTTATCGAAAAGCGCTCCAAACGCCTTGCCGTGCCGGGCAGCCTGCCGAGCGTCGCCGTCCTCGACGTGACGGGACGCGACAGCGATGGCGGGCTGATCGCCCGGCCGGCCGAATGGCCGTCCCATGACGACACGCCTGCACCCGTCGTTTTCATCCGTGCATCACGCAGTTCCAGGGCAGTGACGGCGGGCGTCGGCGACCGGGTCCTGGCGCGCATCTTCCGCGGCGCCGATCCCTCGGGACCGGAATATACCGCCCGCATCATCAAGCGGATCGAACATCGCCGCGACAATATCCTCGGCGTCCTGCGCCGGCTCGACACGGGCGAATGGCGGCTTGAGCCGGTGGAACGCCGTCAGGCGGAGATCGTCATCGACCCGAGCCAGCTGAACAATGCCAAGCCGAACGACCTCGTGGAGGTCGAAATCAGCAAGCCCAGCCGGCATGGATTGGCGCTCGGCCGCATAAGCCAGGTCGTGGGTTCCGTATCCAGCGAAAAAGCGCTGTCGATGATAGCGATCCACGAACATGAGATTCCGCATGTCTTTCCCGAGGCAGTGCTGGCGGAGGCCGAGGCGGCGAAGCCGGCGGCGATGGCCAAGAGGGAAGATTGGCGGGACCTGCCGCTTGTCACCATCGATCCTGCCGATGCCAAGGATCATGACGACGCCGTCTATGCGGAGCCCGACAGCGACGAAGGCAATCCCGGCGGCGTGGTTGCGACCGTGGCGATCGCGGATGTGGCGGCCTATGTCACGCCCGGCTCCCATCTCGACCGCGAGGCGCTCGAACGCGGCAATTCGGTCTATTTCCCGGACCGGGTCGTTCCCATGCTGCCGGAGCGCATCTCGAACGACCTCTGCTCCCTGAAGGAGCTGGTGGATCGCCCTGCCCTGGCGGTGCGCATGCGGTTCAATGCCGAAGGCAGGAAAATCTCGCACAGTTTCCACCGCATCATGATGCGCTCGCATGCGCGGCTTTCCTATGGCCAGGCCCAGGCGGCGATAGACGGAGCACCGGACGAGAAGACGAGCGCCATCCTTGCGACGATCCTCCGGCCGCTCTGGGACGCCTATGCGGTCCTGAAGCGGGGCCGCGATGCCCGCGAGCCGCTCGAACTCGACCTGCCGGAGAAGAAGATCCTGCTCGACGCCGACGGCAAGGTGGACAAGGTCTTCATCCCGCCCCGGCTCGATGCGCACAAGCTGATCGAAGAGTTCATGATCCAGGCGAATGTGTCGGCAGCCGAGACGCTGGAGCGAAAGAAGCAGCCGCTGATCTACCGGATTCACGATGCGCCGTCGCTTGCGAAGCAGGAGATATTGCGCGAATTCCTGCGCACGCTCGATATTTCGCTTGCTCGCGGCGCGCAGCTGCGGCCCGACCAGTTCAACCACATTCTGAAGCGGGTCGAAGGCAGCGAACAGCAGGAACTGGTAAACCAGGTCGTGCTTCGCTCCCAGTCGCAGGCCGAATACAATCCGGCCAATATCGGCCATTTCGGCCTCAATCTTCATCATTACGCGCATTTTACCTCACCGATCCGGCGCTATGCGGATCTGATCGTCCACCGCGCGCTGATCGCGGCGCTCGGGCTCGGCTCCGACGGCATCACCCCGCGCGAGGAGGAGGTCCTGGCTGAAACCGCCGCGCTCATTTCCGCCGCTGAAAGACGGGCGATGGCGGCGGAGCGCGACACGATCGACAGGCTAATCGCCCATCACCTCGCCGAACGCGTCGGCAGCACGTTCGAAGGGCGCATACAGGGCGTGACGAAGGCCGGGCTCTTCGTCTCGCTTGCGACATATGGCGCCGATGGCTTCATTCCCATTTCAACCTTGGGCGATGAATACTATTTCTATGACGAGGCCAACCACACCATTTCCGGCGAGCGAAGCGGCAAGGGCTTCCGTCTGGGTGATGTGGTGGAGGTCCGTCTGGTGGAAGCTCTGCCCGTGGCGGGTGCGTTGCGCTTCGAGATGCTGTCCGAGCCGCATGCGGTACCGGCAGGCGTTCGATCGCACCACAAGGCCAGGCGGGCCGGCGGTCAGAAGCGATTCTCCGGCGCCGGTCGCAACGGAAGAAAAGGTAGAAGATGACGAATCAGTTTTCCGGAATGGGCGTGGCCCCGGCCCGACCCAGCCGCGCGGTCGGCCGCTCGATGTGGCGCGGCTTCCTCGGCCGCTGCCCCCATTGCGGCGAGGGCCGGCTTTTCCGTTCGTTCGTCAAATCGGTGGATCATTGTTCCGCCTGCGGTGAAGATTATACGCATCAGCAGGCCGATGATTTCCCGGCCTATATAACGATCACGATCGTCGGCCACATCGTGCTCGCCGGCTTTCTGGCCGCCGAGACGCTGTTCGTCATGTCCAACTGGGCGCATCTTGCCATCTGGGTGCCGCTGACGATCATCATGTCGATCGGACTGCTCCAGCCGGTCAAGGGTGCTGTCATCGGCCTGCAATGGGCCAATTATATGCATGGTTTCGGCGAGAGCACTGATCCTCACGCTTCGAAACATTGATCATGAGCCTGAACAAGCTGAGCAATTTCACGACATCGGGGGTAACTGCCAAGACGGTTCGCGTGCGTCCGCGCGATGCGGCGTCGCTCCTCATCGTCGATCGCTCCGGCAAGGATTGGCGGGTCCTCATGGGCAAACGGCACATGCGGCACGTATTCATGCCCGGAAAGTTCGTATTCCCGGGCGGAAGGGTCGAGCCCAGCGATGGAAAAGTGCCCGCTTTCGCCGAATTGAGCGATCATGACCAGCGCAAGCTTCTCGGCGGAATGGGTGCACGCGGCACGCGCGCACGTTGCCGCGCCGTGGCACTGGCCGCAATCCGGGAGACCTATGAGGAAGCCGGATTGATCATGGGCCGCCGCAGCGACGCCGGCCGCTGGCCGGCATTCGACGATTGGACCGCCTTCGCCGAGCGTGGCATCGCACCGGATCTGTCGGCACTACGCTATTTCGCCCGCGCCACGACACCGCCCGGAGGATCGCGGCGGTTCGATACGCGGTTCTTCCTGGCATTCGCCGAATCCGTCGCCGACAGGCTTCCCGCCATCACCGGTCCGGCGCAGGAACTCGAGGAACTCGCCTGGCCGACATTCGACGAGGCCACAGCCCTCGACATTCCGAATATCACCCGCATGATCATCGGCGAAGCGCGAGCGCTGCTCCAGGACAATCCTGAGCTGGCGCCCGGCAATGCGCTGGTGCAATACGGCATGAAACATGGGCGCTTCGTGCGAGAGGTCATTTAGATCATGGATGCCTCGCGATCCCAGCCGGACCAGACACGGGTTCGCACTCACTGGCGCGCACTCGTCGCAGCCATCGCCACGATCAGCGCCGTCGGCGTCGCGATCGGCCTCGGCATCCCTCTCCTCAGCGTCATTCTCGAAAGCCGCGGCCACTCGGCCACCATGATCGGGCTGAACGCCGCCGTGGCGGGCGTGGCATCGATCATCGCCGCGCCTTTCGCGGCGCCGATCGCCGCGCGGCTGGGCGTCGTCCCCACCTTGCTGATCATGCTGCTGATCGGCGGGCTTTCCTTCTTCGGCTTCCACTTCTTCACCCAGTTCTGGGTCTGGGTCATCCTGCGCATATTCCTGCATTTCGCGCTGACCATGCTCTTCATCCTGTCCGAATACTGGATCAATGCCGCTGCGCCACCCGATCGGCGCGGTCTCGTGCTCGGCATTTACGGCACGGTGCTCTCCATGGGCTTCGCCCTTGGCCCCTGGCTCTTCGCGCATATCGGCAGCAGTGGAATCATGCCGTTTGCCGTCGGTTTCGCCATTATCATCCTCGCCATGGTGCCGGTCATGTTCGCCTGGAACGACAGTCCGGATTTCCATGAGGAGGAGCATGTGCCCTTCGCGCCCTTCATCTGGGCGGTGCCGACGGCCACGGCGGCGGTCTTCGTCTTCGGCGCCGTGGAAACGGGCGGCTTTGCCCTCTTCCCGGTCTTTGGCGCCCGCATCGGCTATACGGAGGCCAACGCCGCGCTGCTGCTGACGACGATCGGGCTTGGCAATGTGCTGATGCAGATCCCGATCGGCCTCCTGAGCGATCATGTGAAGGACCGGCGCAAATTGCTGCTTGCCTGCAGCGTCATCGGTCTTGCCGGCATGTGCCTCCTGCCCTTCATCTATCTCAACTGGTATCTGGTGGCGGCACTGCTCTTCGTATGGGGCGGCGCCGTGGCCGGCCTCTACACGGTCGGGCTGGCGCATCTCGGCTCCCAGCTCACCGGGCGCGAGCTTGCCTCGGCCAATGCCGCCTTCGTCTTCTGCTATGCCATCGGCATGCTTGTCGGACCCCAGGCAATCGGCATCGGAATGGACCTGATGGGCCCCGGCGGCTTTGCCATCAGTCTTGCGGTCTTCTTTGCCGCCTATGCCCTGCTCGTCGGCGGCAGATTGCTCAGGCGGCACGGCTGATGCCGCCTTTGTGTCGAGCTGAGGCTTGACTTTTCACCGGGTTGGTTTATGTGTCCGACCGAATTCCCGCTTATAGCCACACTGCTGGACTTGAATAGCGGTCCTCAATAATCAGAACAGGTAACCTGAAAATGGCTAAGGCTGCGAATATCAAAATCAAGCTTCTGTCTACTGCTGACACCGGTTTCTTCTATGTCACGAGCAAGAACAGCCGTACGAAGACGGAAAAGCTGTCTTTCCGCAAGTACGATCCGGTCGCGCGCAAGCACGTAGAATTCAAGGAAACCAAGATCAAGTAATCTGGTTTCCACCGCTTAAAACTGCCGCCTCCGGGCGGCATTTTTATTTGTGCCGGGCTTTTTATAGTCGCGTCAGGCTGCGGCCGAGACCACCCGGTTCCGCCCGGCCGCCTTGGCTTCGTACAGCGCCACGTCCGCGCGCTTCAGCAGCGCCTGGACGCTGTCGGTGCCGGTGTGGATACTGGCAATGCCGATGCTGATGGTGACGGGCACGCCGATACCATCCTGGTCGATGGTGAACGGCGTCGACGCCGTCTCCCGCCTGATTCGCTCGGCGACGATCGATGCCATCGCCGCATCGGTATCCGGCATGACGATGAAGAACTCCTCCCCGCCATAGCGGCTGGCGAGATCGCTGCCGCGAACATTCCTGCGCAGCCGGCGCGCGAATTCGCGCAGGACTTCATCGCCGCAATCATGCCCGAACGTGTCGTTGATCATCTTGAAGCGGTCGATATCGATCATGAGCACCGACAAGGGTCGCTTGCGCTCGGCAGCACGCTTGAACAGGCTGGAAAGGTGGGTTTCGAGATAGAGCCTGTTATGCAGCCCAGTAAGGCTGTCCGTGACGGCCATCTCGTAGCTTTTGACGACGCTGGCCCGCAGGCCATCATGATAGGCCTTGCGGCGCAGCTGCGTGCGCAGGCGGGCAATCAGCTCGTCGGAGCGGAATGGCTGCACGAGATAATCGCTTATGCCGAGGTCCAGCGCGCGGCGGATGAGAGGCTCCTCGCCGAGTTCGGCCATCAGGACGATCGGCAGCGAACGGGTATTGTCCAGGGAACGCAATTGCGCGCATATGCGCAGCGGATCGTGGTTCGAAAGGCTCGATGCGATGAAGAGGCAATCATAATTGCCCTGTGCCGCATCGAAGAACCCGGTCTGCGGATCGCCCTGCACTTCCACCCGCGCTTCCGGCGCCAGCACTTCCTGCAATCGGGCGATGATTTCGGGCCGCTCGTCGATCAGCAGAATGCGCGCCTCGCGGCCGGAAATCTCGGCCGGCGTATTGAGAAGCGATTCGAGCCCCGCATCGCGGGTCGTCGCGACGCGCAGGCGCAGCTCGTCGGTCAGGTTCTTCAGCCGCACCAGGCTTTTCACCCGCGCCAGCAGCTGCAGATCGTTGACGGGCTTGCTGAGGAAATCTTCCGCGCCGAAATTGAGCCCGGTGATCCTGTCGGCCTCCTGATCGAGCGCCGTGACGAGAATGACCGGAATATGGGCCGTGGCCGGCCGCGATTTCAGCCTGCGGCAAACCTCGAAACCGTCGAGCCCGGGCATCATGACATCGAGAAGGATCACGTCGATATTGCCGTTTTCACAGATCTCGAGCGCGTCATAGCCATTGGTGGCCGACACGACATCATAATATTCGGCGCTCAGTCGCGCTTCGAGAAGCCTGACATTTGCAGGAACATCGTCAACGACAAGTATGCGGGCCGTCATGGCAGGTTTCTCCGGAGCGGATCATGCATCGCCGAGATAGGATTTGATGGTTTCGATGAATTTCGGAACGGAGATGGGTTTCGAAATATAGGCTTCGCACCCTCCCTGGCGAATACGCTCCTCGTCCCCCTTCATGGCGAAGGCGGTCACGGCGATGATCGGTATCGTGTGCAGATCATCATCGGCTTTCAGCCACTTCGTTACCTCGAGTCCCGATACTTCCGGCAATTGAATATCCATCAATATCAGGTCGGGGCGATGTTCCCTGGCAAGATCGAGCGCCTCCAGCCCGTTGCGCGTGCGAATGGTTTCATAGCCGCTGGCCTCGATGAGATCGCGAAAGAGCTTCATGTTCAGCTCATTGTCTTCGACGATCATGACTTTCTTCACCATAGGCAATTTCCCATTTCACTCATTTGCGCAGAAGCGGCGATCGACCCTGTCCGGGCAGTGCTGGCAATCCTGGTTGCCTCTGGAATAACGGCTGATGATTGATGAAAAGAAAACTCTTGGCCCAACCCGCCAAATGCTGTCGATCATGTTTAACCAAGCATTATTCAACATCTTCTTTTCAACATGTTCAACACCATACCGTGGGCCGCCTGTTCCAATCGGCTCACAATCGCAGACTTATTGTCTCCAATCCGCCGAGAATCGCTGTACGACTGGCCGGGATCAATATTGGCGTGGACGATGAAAACTATAACGCTCGACGAAGCACAGACGCTCGCAATCGACGCCCTGGTATATCTTGCCGGCGACCAGGAACTGATGCCGCGATTTCTCGCATTGACGGGCATTACCGCCGACCAGATCCGCGTGGCAGCGGGCGAGCCCGGGTTTCTCGCCGGCGTGCTGCAGTTCTATCTTGCGCATGAGCCGACACTGGTGCGCTATTGCGAGGACACGAACACCGATCCGCGCCACTTCCGTGAAGCGCTTTTCCTGCTTCCTGGCGGCGCCGTGCCCGATTGAACGGTGCACAGCGACGCGCCGCGCATTGCAAGCGCGTTTCCGCTTCGGTAGTGTGCATCACGTTCATCCTATGTTCCGTTGCGCACCATGGTCAATCTGAATGCCCCGAACTTCGGTTTCTGCCGGGACTGCCTGACGCTACAGACAACGGCGTCGCGCCGCTGCCACAAATGCGGCAGTCCGCGGCTGCTGCGCCATGACGAACTTTACAGCCTCAACATTGCGCATGTGGATTGCGACGCGTTCTATGCTTCGGTCGAGAAGCGTGACAACCCGGAACTGCGCGACAGGCCGGTAATTATCGGCGGCGGAAAACGTGGCGTTGTTTCAACGGCTTGCTACATTGCGCGCATCCATGGTGTTAAGTCTGCAATGCCGATGTTCAAGGCTCTGGAAGCCTGTCCGGACGCGGTGGTCATAAAACCGGACATGGAGAAATATGTGGGCGTCGGGCGCCAGATCAGGCAGTTGATGCGCGACCTCACGCCATTGGTCGAGCCGTTGTCGATCGACGAGGCCTTCCTCGATCTTTCGGGCACGGAGCGGCTGCATCATGATCCGCCGGCACGGGTGATGGCGCAGTTTGCCGACCGGATCGAACGGGAAGTCGGGGTGACGGTGTCGATCGGCCTGTCCTACTGCAAGTTCCTGGCCAAGATCGCTTCGGACCTCAACAAGCCGCGGGGCTTTTCGATCATCGGCCGCGAGGAAGCCGTCGCCTTCCTCCACGACAAGCCGGTGACGATGATCTGGGGCGTCGGCAAGGCCTTCGCCGCATCGCTGGAACGTGATGGCATCCGCACCATCGGCCAGTTGCAAACCATGGAACAAGGGCCTTTGATGCGCGCCTATGGCACCATGGGCCAGCGCCTCTATCGGCTTTCAAGGGGTCTCGACGAACGAAAGGTCGAGCCCGACGGCGAGAGCAAGAGCGTGTCCGCCGAGACGACGTTCAACGAGGATATCGCTACGCTCGAGGAACTGACGCCGATCCTGCGCTCGCTCTCGGAAAAGGTGGCGCGCCGGCTGAAGGCAGCCGACATTGCCGGGCGGACGGTCGTCCTCAAGCTCAAATCGAAGGATTTCAAGCTGCGGACGCGCAATCGCCAACTGGCCGATCCGACGCAACTGGCGGACCGCATTTTCCGCACCGGCTATTCGCTGCTGGTGAAGGAGATCGACGGCACGCGCTTCCGGCTCATCGGCATCGGGGTCAGCGACCTTGCCGATGACGGCCGCGCCGACCCGCTCGATCTCGTCGATATACAGGGGACGAAACGCGCCGTGGCCGAAACGGCCATGGACAAGCTGAGATTGAAATTCGGCAATGATGCCGTGGAGACCGGCTATACTTTCGGCAAGATAAAGCGGCGGCGCCCGGATATTCCCGACGAGATCGACTGAGGCGCCGGCCGTCAGGCCATTTCGACTTCAATTATACCGGGAATGGCCTTCATTGCACTCGCCACCTGCGGACCGACGCGGTAGCGGTTGGGCAACTCTATCTCCACTTCATTGGCGCCATTCTCCTTGATCAGGATAAGGCTGACGACCTGGCCGTCATTCTGCGGCGCCAGATAGGGGCTGAGGGCACTGAGCGGCGTGCTGTTGCGCATATAGAGGCGCAACGACTTCTGCATGCGCGTTGCCTCGTCCTCGAGCGATTGCGCCGTCTGGATGCGCAGGCTTATGCCCTCGGGACGATCTTCGGCGCCAACCGTGACGACCACGGAACGGCCGGGCTCCAGCAGGTCGCGGAATTGATTGAGCGCCTCGGAGAAAAGCACCGCTTCGAACTGGCCTGATGCGTCGGAAAACTGGATGATTCCCATCTTGTTGCCGGTCTTGGTCTTGCGCTCCTGCTTGGCCGTGATGGTGCCGGCAAGACGCCCGGCATTGGCGCCGCGCTTGACCGCGGCGGAAAAGTCGGCCCAGTTCTGGACCCGCATCTTCTCCAGGATCGGCCGATATTCATCGAGCGGGTGCGCCGACAGATAGAAGCCCGCCGCCTCGAATTCGCGGCGGAGCTTCTCCGAGGAAAGCCATGGCGCGGCGGCGGGGAGCTGTATCGCCTGCGAACCCGCACCGGCCATTGCGCCGAAAATATCCGCCTGCCCGCTGATGCTGTCCTCCTGGGTCCTCTGCGCATGGCCGATGATGCGGTCGAGGCCGGCAATGAGCGCGGGGCGGTCGCGACCGAAGCAATCGAACGCCCCGACATTGATGAGGCTTTCGAAGACGCGCCGGTTGACGACACGCGGGTCTATCCGCTCGCAGAAATCCTCCAGGCTGGCATAGGGCGTGGCGCCGCGCTTCTCGACGATGTGATCAACGGCCGCCTCGCCGACACCCTTGATGGCGGCAAGAGAATAGAAGATCCGGTTCTCGCCCACCTCGAACAGCCGATAGGACGTGTTGACCGACGGCGGCACGACCTCGATGCCGAGGCGAACAGCCTCGCGCCGGAAATCGTTGAGCTTGTCCGTATTGGACATATCGTAAGTCATCGACGCGGCGAGGAACTCGACCGGGAAATGCGCCTTCATATAGGCGGTCTGGAACGAGACGATGGCATAGGCCGCGGCATGCGACTTGTTGAAGCCGTAATCGGCGAATTTGGCCAGCAGGTCGAAGATGAAATTGGCCTGCGGCTTGGTCACGCCACGCTCGACAGCGCCATCGACGAAACGCACGCGCTGCAGATCCATCTCGGAGCGGATCTTCTTGCCCATGGCGCGGCGCAGAAGGTCGGCTTCGCCCAGCGTATAGCCGGACATTTCCTGCGCGATCTGCATCACCTGTTCCTGGTAGATGATGACGCCCTGCGTTTCCTTGACCAGATGGTCGATCTTGGGATGGATCGACGCCATCTCCTCCTCGCCATTCTTGCGGGCATTATAGGTCGGGATATTCTCCATCGGGCCCGGGCGATAAAGCGCGACGAGCGCGATGATGTCCTCGATCCGATCGGGCTTCATGCCGATCAGGGCCTTGCGCATGCCCGTGCTTTCAACCTGGAACACGCCGACCGTCTCGCCGCGCGACAGCATCTCATAGGTCAGCCTGTCGTCCAGCGGCAGGTTCGACAGATCGACTGAAATGCCGCGCCGCTTCACAAGATTGACCGCCGTCTGCAGCACGGTCAGCGTCTTGAGGCCGAGGAAGTCGAACTTGACCAGCCCCGCCTCCTCGACCATCTTCATGTTGAACTGCGTGACGGGCATGTCCGACCGCGGATCGCGATACATCGGCACCAGCTCGGACAAGGGGCGGTCGCCGATGACGATGCCGGCGGCATGGGTCGAGGCGTGCCTGTAAAGCCCTTCAAGCTTCAGCGCGATATCCAGCAGCCGTTCGACGACCGGTTCCTTGTCCCGCTCCTCGCGCAGCCGCGGTTCGTCCTCGATGGCCTTGGAAAGCGTCACCGGATTGGCCGGGTTGGCCGGCACCATCTTGGTCAGGCGATCGACCTGGCCATAGGGCATTTCGAGAACGCGCCCGACATCGCGCAGGACTGCGCGGGCCTGCAGCGTTCCAAAGGTGATGATCTGGGCGACCTGGTCCCTGCCATACTTGCCCTGCACATAGCGGATGACCTCATCGCGCCGGTCCTGGCAGAAGTCGATGTCGAAATCCGGCATCGAGACGCGGTCGGGGTTGAGAAAGCGCTCGAACAGCAGCGAGAAACGCAGCGGATCGACGTCGGTAATCGTCAGGGCATAGGCAACCAGCGAACCGGCGCCGGAACCACGGCCCGGGCCGACCGGGATGTCATGGGCCTTCGCCCATTTGATGAAGTCCGAGACGATAAGGAAATAGCCCGGATATTTCATGCGGGTTATGACCGAGATTTCATATTCCAGGCGCTGCGCGTAACCTTCCGGCGTGTGGCCCTCGGCGAGCCCCAGCGTCTCCAGCCGACGCGCCAGCCCCTCGCGAGCCTGCCGCGCCAACTCCTCCGCCTCCGCCTCGAGGGCGGCATCCGGATCGGCGCTTTCGCCGGTGAAGCGCGGCAGGATGGGCGCGCGATTCTTCGGGTAGTATGAACAGCGCAGCGCGATCTCGACGGTATTGTCGATGGCCTCGGGCAGATCGGCGAAAAGCTCGACCATCTCCGCCTCGCTCTTCAAGTAGTGATCGGGCGTCAGCCGCCTGCGATCGTCGATCGAAAGCAGCGAGCCGGATGCGATGGCGAGCAAGGCATCATGCGCATCGTAATCGGCGCTCATGGAGAAGAACACGTCATTCGTCGCGACCAGCGGCAGTTCCAGCGCATAGGCAAGCTCGACCTGGGCCGCCTCCAGCGCGCGGTCATAGCCCCGGTGCCGCTGCAGTTCGACATAGAGCCGGTCGCCGAACAGCGATTTCAGGCTGACGAGCCGCTGGCGGGCCCTGTCGGTGCGATCATCCCTGATCGCCTTGGCGATGGGACCTTCCGGCCCGCCCGTCAGTGCTATCAGGCCTTCGGTTGCGCCAACCAGCCAGTCGCAGCGGATATGCACCGGATCGCCGCTGACGGTCTCCAGATAGGCGCGGCTGACCAGCCGCACGAGATTGGCATAGCCCGTCTCCGTCGCGGCCAGCAGAACGATCGGGGCCAGCCCCAATGCCTCGCGCCTGTTGACGCTGCGGCTTTCCTCGCTCTGATCGTGAAAGGCGATGTCCAGCTGGCAGCCAATGATGGGCTGCAGCCCGGCCTTGGACCCCTTCTGCGCGAATTCGAGTGCGCCGAAGAGATTGTTCGTATCGGTGATTGCAATCGCCGGAGCAGAATTCTTGACCGCGAGGTCTATGACCTTCGGAACCTGCAACGCGCCTTCAAGCAGCGAATAGGCCGAGTGAACCCTGAGGTGCACAAAGCGCAATGCGCTCTTCGACACGTCCATACCAATCTGTCCGTCAGCCACGATCAATCTCCGAGAATTGAACGGAGAACTCGATTCTACCGCCCGGCCCTATAGTTCCGCATGGCTAAACCGGTGTCTACAGCTTTCCGGCCGGTACGCCGCATCTCCGGTGGAGAACGATGCCGGAAGACGGCCGGCACCGTTATTGGCTTCCATCAAATGACGCTCACCCACATGGCGAATGTTGCTATGAACAGGCTGACAGTAACGAATGACATAACGTCCTGGAAAAGTTCGTTCATGGTATAAACCCTTCTTCGTTGTCGTTGTGTCTCTGTTTTGTTCTATTTTTGTTCTCTCGTCAAGCCTGTTTATCCGCCACCGCGCCCTAATGGTTTTCAAAAGGTAAACGCGCCCGTCTGTTCAGAGATTTATTATCTTGCCGTTCTTCAACGTCACGCGGCGATCCATGCGGCGCGCGAGCTCGTGATTATGCGTCGCTATCATCGCCGACAGGCCGGATTGACGCACGAGCGCTTCGAGAGCCTCGAACACATAGGACGATGTCACCGGGTCGAGATTGCCCGTCGGCTCGTCGGCCAGCAGCACCAGCGGCGCATTGGCGACGGCGCGGGCGATGGCGACGCGTTGCTGCTCGCCGCCGGAAAGTTCGCTCGGCCGATGCGACGCCCGGGCGCCGACCTTCATGTAGTCCAAAAGCTGCTGCGCCCGTTCGGAGGCGATGGAAGGCGACATGCCGCGAATCATCTGCGGCATCATCACGTTCTCCAGCGCCGTGAACTCCGGCAAGAGATGGTGGAACTGGTAGACGAAGCCGACATCATTGCGGCGAATGGCCGTGCGTTCGTCATCGGACAGCGCGCCGCATGAACGGCCGTCGAGCAGGACGTCGCCGCTGTCGGGGCGCTCAAGCAGGCCGGCCGTGTGCAGCAGGGTGGATTTGCCGGCGCCCGATGGGGCAACAAGCGCAACCATCTCGCC
The DNA here is from genome assembly GCF_026420825.1 of Phyllobacterium sp. 0TCS1.6A. Lineage (NCBI taxonomy): Bacteria > Pseudomonadati > Pseudomonadota > Alphaproteobacteria > Hyphomicrobiales > Phyllobacteriaceae > Phyllobacterium > Phyllobacterium sp. 0TCS1.6A. Next base: position 152,519 of record NZ_JAPMAB010000006.1, on the reverse strand, counting down.
GCGACCCAGTGAAAAATTCGCCTCGTCGAGGATGATCAGCTCGCGGCCGATCTCGTCATAGCGGCGGCCGACGCCCGTCAGCTGCAGGATGGGTGCAGCACTCATCTATTCATACCTCAGCGCTTCGACGGGATCGAGCTTGGCCGCCCGCCATGCCGGAAAAAGAGTGGCCAGAAACGACAGCACAAGCGCCATCAGGATGACGCTGAACGTCTCGTTGAAATCCATCTTGGCCGGCAATGTGCTGAGGAAGTAAAGCTCTGGGTTGAACAATGTCGTACCGGACAACCAAGAGAAGAACTGCCTTATCCGCTCCACGTTCAGGCAGACGACGACGCCGAGAATGACGCCGGCGATGGTTCCGGTGACGCCGATGGCGGCGCCCGTCATCAGGAATATGCGCAGGATCGAGTTTCGCGTCGCCCCCATCGTCCGCAGGATCGCGATGTCGTGCCCCTTATCCTTGACCAGCATGATCAGCCCCGAAATGATATTGAGCGCGGCGACGAGCACGATGAGCGTCAGGATCATGAACATGACGTTGCGCTCCACCTGAAGTGCCGAGAAGAAGGTCTGGTTGCGCTGACGCCAGTCGGTCAACATCACCGAGCGCTGGGCGGCATCCTCGATCGGCTTCTTGATCGAATCGACCGCGTCGGGATTGTCGACGAAGATCTCGAGGGATTGGACCTTGCCCTCCTGGTTGAAATAGGTCTGCGCCTCTTCAAGCGGCATCAGGACGATAGACGAATCATATTCCGACATGCCGACTTCGAAGATCGCGGTCACGGGATAGGACTTCATCCTGGGGCCGACGCCGAGCGGCGTGACGTCGCCATCCGGCGAGATCAGCGTAAGCGAGTCGCCCAGCCCGAGCCCCATGTTTTCCGCCATGCGCGTGCCGATGGCGACGCCGCCGGCGCTGTTGAAGCCCTGGAAAGTGCCCTGGCGCACATTCTTGGCGACAAGTTGCAGCTTGGCGATATCTTCCTCGCGCAGGCCACGAACGAGCGCGCCCGACCCTGCCCCGACATTGCCGGTGGCCAGAACCTGGCCCTCGACGACCGGAATAGCGAAGGAAACGCCCTGCACGCCGTCGATCCGCTTGATCGCCGCGTCGAAATCGTCGAGCGGCCTGTCCATCGGCTGCATGATCACATGGCCGTTTATGCCGAGTATCCGCGTCAGCAGTTCGCTGCGAAAGCCGTTCATCACCGCCATGACGATGATGAGCGTCGCAACGCCCAGCATGATCCCGGTGAAGGAAAAGCCGGCGATGACCGAGATGAACGTCTCTTTCCGCCGGGCGCGCAAATATCGCCACGCGATCATTCGTTCATAGGCCGAAAAGGCCCTCGAGCCGGTCGGAGCGGCCTCGTCTTTTGCGGTCATAGAGTTCCTGCCTGAAAATCTGCCGGCCCGGCCAGCTTGTTGATGGCGGCTTCTATCGTCAGCGTCTCGCGGTTGCCCGTGGCACGGTCCTTGATCTCTATCTCGCCGGCAGCAACGCCGCGCGGCCCGATGATGACCTGCGTCGGCAGGCCGATAAGATCCATCGTCGCGAATTTCGAACCCGGGCGCTCGTCCGTATCGTCGAGAAGCGGGTCAAGACCGGCTTTCGTCAGGACGTCGTAGACTTTCTGCGAAACGGCATCGCAGGCTTCGTCGCCGGGCTTCATGTTGATGATGCCGGCACCGAAAGGCGCCACGGCCTGCGGCCAGATGATGCCGTTCTCGTCATGCGAAGCCTCGATGATCGCAGCTATGACGCGGGAAGGTCCGATGCCATAGGAGCCCATCGACACCGGATATTCCCTGCCGTCCGGCCCGGTGACCTTCGCGCCCATCGGTTCCGAATATTTGGTGCCGAAATGGAAGATGTGGCCGACTTCGATGCCGCGGGCGGCAAGCTGCTCGCCAGCATCGACCTTGGCCCAGGCCGCTTCGTCGTGCATTTCGTCGGTGGCGGCATAGGGTGCGGTCCAGCGGGCGACGATGCTGGCGATCCCGGCATCGTCGTCGAAATCCGTATCGGGGCCCGGAACCGGCATTTCCAGATAGGCGCGATCGCAGAAGACCTGGCTTTCGCCGGTCTCGGCGAGAATGATGAACTCATGGCTGAGATCGCCGCCGATGGGCCCGGTATCGGCACGCATCGGAATGACCTTGATCCCCAGTCTGGAGAAGGTGCGCAGATAGGCCACGAACATCCTGTTATAGGCGGCCTTCGCGCCCTCGAAATCCAGATCGAACGAATAGGCGTCCTTCATCAGGAATTCGCGCGAGCGCATGACACCGAAACGCGGCCGGCGCTCGTCGCGGAACTTCCATTGAATATGATAAAGATTCAGCGGCAAGTCCTTGTAAGACTTGACATAAGAGCGGAATATCTCGGTGATCATCTCTTCATTGGTCGGCCCGTAGAGCATGTCGCGCTCGCCGCGATCCTTGATGCGGAGCATCTCGTCGCCATAGGCGTCGTAGCGGCCGCTTTCGCGCCAGAGATCGGCCGATTGTATGGTCGGCATCAGCAGCTCGATCGCGCCCGAACGATTCTGCTCCTCGCGGATGATCGCGCTGACCTTGTTGAGGATGCGCAGCCCCGCCGGCAGCCACGCATAGATGCCCGCCGACTCCTGGCGGATGAGGCCGGCGCGGAGCATCAGCCGGTGCGAGACAATTTCTGCCTCCTTGGGGTTTTCTTTGAGGATGGGCAGAAAGTAACGGGAAAGCCGCATTGAGAATCACCAGAATTGTGTGAAGCCTGAATTGCTTGAAGAATCAGGCAAAACCAAGTGCAAAGTCGGTATTTATTACTGGCTTACGGGTGGATTGGAAACCCGCAACCATCGATCTTTGCCAGTTGGGCGAAGCCAGTGAATCGCCGTTGCTAAAATCCTAATCAAAAAATGACGTTTCCGAATATTTTTCGTGACATTTCGGAGGCACTCCGCTATTTTTTTAATCATAAGGAGAAAGTGAGAATATTTCCGCTTTCCTACGCGGTCAAAGTCTTGGGAGGATGTGACCCTGGCGCGGTTTTCCGCAGCCGCCACGCAAGTGGACTGGGTCAGACGCGATCTTTAAATGCAAGGCGAAAGCCTTGCATTTTTTTTGTCTTCCGCTTAGCTGTCTCCATTCCGCAAGTTTTTCGCATCTTTGCCTGCCCATTTTTAACTGAACTGATTTTTATCTTTTATTTCAACGAGTTAATTTTAAATGTCCCTTTTCTATCTGAAGTGCCGGGATAGTGATCCCGGGCAATGGCTCTGCGCCACATCCCTCCTGCGCCTGATCTACCTGCGCCAAGGCTGCTCCTTGCGACGGTCGGCCGAGCGTCGATCCTGTGCCCGGATCGATGCTTGTTTCCGCCCAGCGCCGCAGAGGGCGCGTGCATGATGACGAATCAAATCGCCACCGCCCCGCGCTGCGTCTGCATTGCAACCGTAACGCGCGATCGACCGGTTATGCTCGAATGTCTGCTGAGGTCCTATTCAGCACTCGCCGTTCCGCCCGGAATCGAACTGCGCTTCGCCATCGTGGAGAACAATCCTCGGGCGAACCTGCATGATATCGTCGAGAGATTTCGCCTATCGGTGCCGGAACGCGCCGTTCACTACGAGATCGAGCCTCGCCTTGGTATCGCTTTCGCCCGCAATCGGGCGCTGGATGCTGCGCTTCATGCTGATTGCCACATCCTGCTCTTCGCCGATGATGACGAAGTGGTCGATACGCACTGGCTCGAGCATCTGCTGGCGGCGCGCGATCGGGACGATCTGGATATTGTGGGCGGCCCCGTGCGGCTATTGCCGCTCGAACCGGCTGCCGGAACCTGGCATAGGTTGGTCTGGAACGGCATCGACCGGCGAAATCGCGCCAAGGAACACGGCGCTTCCCGGCTGTGGAAGCAGGGACGGGCCGCGAGGATCGTCCTCGCCACCGGCAGTTGGCTCGGCAATCTCGAGTTTTTCCGCGGCACCGCCCTCCGCTTCGATGAAACGCTGGGCTTTGCCGGCGGCGAAGATTCGCAGCTCTGGAAAGAGGCGGTCAGACGTGGTGCGAGGACGGGTTGGGCGCCGGCGGCCATCGCCGCCGAGACAATGCCCTTGGCCAGGCTGACGCTTCGCTATCAATTCTGCCGCAGCCGCGATACCTGTGCCGTTGCCCTGCGCAAGAAACTTGCCCTGCGGCCGTGGAAGACGGCGCTGCGTCTGCCCGGCTCCATGATCGCCCGCCTTTTCAAGTTTCTGGCCTGCCTGCTGCTGCTGCCGTTTCGCGGCGGGGCGCAACTGGTGGCGGCTTCCATCTGCCTGGGGAGCCTCGCCGGCCTGCTGCATGGCCTGACCGGGCGCGATATCGCGCATTATCGCACCACGACCGGCGCGTGAGCTCTGGGTCCGGCAATGCCGGGCCATGGGTTCAATCAGTCAAGCGTCGGGAAGAAGATCGGCAGGTCGCCGACGCCATAGCCGAGCTTTTCATTGACGATGTAGAAGATCGCGAAAATGATGGTCGTAACGATCGTCGTCAGCAGGAATATCCTGCCCATGCGGTGCTTGTGCGGTGCGCTCGGGGTGGTGCCGAGAACGACATCATCCTCATCCGCCTGCGTGCGCAGGCCGATCGGCAGCATGGTGAAAAGCACGAGCCACCAGAAGATGAAATAGACGGCCATCGCCGTTGCAACTGGCATTATTCCTGCTCCAGCTCGATAAGGGTTCCGTTGAAATCCTTCGGGTGAAGGAAAAGAACGGGTTTGCCATGCGCGCCGATCCTCAGGTCGCCATTTCCGAGAACCCGCGCTCCCTTCTGTTTTAGCTGATCGCGGGCGGCGGCGATATCGGGCACTTCGTAGCAGACATGGTGCATGCCGCCGGAAGGGTTCTTCGCCAGGAAGGCGGCGATGGGCGAGTCGGCGCCCAGGGGCTCCAGCAGTTCGATCTTCGTATTGCCGACATCGATGAAGACGACCGTGACGCCATGCTCCGGCAGAGCGGCCGGTTCCGAGAGCTCGGCGCCCAGCATGTCGCGATAGGTCGCGCAGGCCGCCGCCAGATCGGGAACGGCAATCGCGACGTGATTCAACCTGCCGAGCATGACGCCTCTCAAACCTGCGTGACGAAGACGGTAACGACGGGCTTCTTGCCCCAGACCTCGTTGGCAGCCGAACGTACGGCCCGGCGGATCGCTTCGCGCACCATCGCCAGATCGCGCCGCTTCTCGCGCGGTATGCTCTGCACCGCCTCGACGGTCACGTCGTAGAAGAGGTCCTCGAAGAGTTCGCCCTCGGCATCGGTCTCCGGCACGCCATAGGGCACGACCTCCGGATCTTCCAATATGTTGTACTTGGCATCGAGCAGCATGCACACCGCCACATGCCCGACATAGGAGAGCTTGCGGCGTTCGCTGATCCCGGTTTCTTCCTCGTCGCCGATCAGCTTGCCATCCTTGAACAGCCGTCCGAAGGGAGCCTGGTCTATGACTTCAGGCCGGCCCGGCGCCAGCCGCAGGACATCGCCATTGCGCACCTGCGGAACCTCGGGAATGCCGGCCATGGCGGCAAGGGAGCCCTGCCCGACCAGATGGGCCGCCTCGCCATGAACCGGCACCAGGATGCGCGGCCGCACCCATTCATACATCCGCTTCAATTCGTTGCGGCGCGGATGGCCGGACACATGCACCAGTTCATCCCCATCGGAGATGATGTGGATGCCCTGCTCGATCAGCATGTTCTTGGTGTCGATGATGGCTTTCTCGTTGCCGGGAATGGCGCGCGACGAATAAATCACCGTATCGCCCGGCGACAGCGCCACGCTGCGCATCTCGTCGCGGGCAAGCTTGGCCAGCGCCGCACGGGACTCGCCCTGGCTGCCGGTCAGCACGACGACGATATTCTCGCGCGGTATATAGCCGTAATCATCCTCGCTGAGGAATTCCGGCACGCCGTCCAGATAGCCGAGTTCGCTGGCGACCTGGATCATCCGCTTCATCGAGCGGCCGAGCACGAGGGTCTGGCGCCCGGCATCGCGCGCAGCCAGCGCTATGGAGCGAATGCGCCCGACATTGGACGAAAAGGTCGTGATCGCCACACGTCCGCGCGCCCGTTCGATGATCTCGCGCAGGCTCTCGCCGACTTCGCGCTCCGAGGGAGATTCGCCATCGCGCAGGGCATTGGTCGAATCGCACATCAGCGCCAGCACGCCCTCATCGCCAAGCGCGCGGAAGCGCCGCTCATCGATAAGCGGTCCAAGCGCCGGCTCGGGGTCCATCTTCCAGTCGCCCGTATGGATCACGGTGCCGAGCGGTGTCTTGATCGCCAGCGAGACCGGTTCGGGAATGGAGTGGGTGACGGCAATCGCCTCGAATTCGAACGGGCCGACCTGGAAGGTCTCGCCGGCCCTGTAGACCGTAACGGGAATGTTCGGAGCACCCGGTTCGGACTGGCGCTTGGCCTCCAGCAGGCCGGCGGTGAACGGCGTGCCATAGACCGGGACGTTCAGCAGCGGCCAGAGGTCGAGCAAGGCGCCATAATGGTCTTCATGGGCATGGGTGATGACGATGCCGCGCAGATTGTTCCGCTCGGCCTGCAGGAAGCGGATATCCGGCAGAATGAGGTCGGCGCCGGGCAGGTCCGGCCCGGCGAAGCTCACGCCCATGTCGACCACGACCCATTCCCGCTTATGGGCGGGACCGTAGCCATACATTGCAAGGTTCATGCCGATCTCGCCAACACCACCCAAGGGCAGAAATACAAGCTCCGCTTGATCGGAATGTGCCATCTAAACTCCTAGAACATAATTCAATCGGCATGTGCCGAAGCGATAGCGCCAAAATGGACATCGCCTGCTGCAATCTTCAAACGACGGCCATCACTCTCGCGAATGACAAACTGGCAATCGTCGTCAATAGTTTCGAATACACCATGTACCACCCCGCCGTCCATTCGAACGGCGACTTCGCCGCCGATACCCGCCGCCCGTTCGAGCCAGCGCCGGCGTATGGCGGCAAGCCCCTGCCCGCCATTCCATCGCGCGAAGTTTTCCTGCCAGCTGTCGGACATTGCCAGGAACAGCGTCTCGGCATCGCAGTCGACGCCGAGGCCGTGCAGCGAGGCGGCCGGATATGGCAGGCCCTCCGGAAAGGCGACGACATTGACGCCGATGCCGATGACGAGCGCGAGGCAGCCATTGGGCAATTGCGTCGATTCGAGCAGGATGCCGGCGAGCTTCGCGCCATTTGCAAGCAGATCATTCGGCCATTTCAACCTGAAATCCACTGTCGCGGTCACGGCCGGCGGCGCCACCGCGTCCAGTGCTTCGATGAGGCAGAGCCCGGCGACGAAGCCGAGCGTTGCGGCGTTGCGCAGTTCGAGACCATCGGTCAGCAGCAGCGATGCGGCGAGATTGCCCGTGGGCGAGGACCATGCCCGCCCCCGCCTGCCGCGGCCGCTGGCCTGGTTCTTCGATACGATCCATAATTTTCCGGGCTCCCCGGCCTGCCCGCGTTCGAGGCCCGCGGCATTGGTCGAGCTTATCGCATCGAATGCCTCAAGCCTGAAACCGTTCTGCTGCGCCAGCGGCGATAGCGTGAAGCCCATCCCCGGACCTAGAAGAACGAGCGGGACGCTGCTTCCGCGTAGGTGCTGACGGGACCGCCAACCAATACGTAGAACAGGACCAGCAGGCCGGATGCGCCGAGCACGAGGCGCAGCTCGCCGGCCACGGGTACGAAGCCGCCTGCCGGTTCGTCAAACCACATGATCTTGATGATACGCAGGTAGTAGAACGCGCCGACGACCGAAGCGACGATGCCGATGATGGCCAGCGCATAGAGATTGGCCTGCATCGCGGCAAGGAACACGTACCACTTGCCCCAGAAGCCCGCGAGCGGCGGAATGCCGGCCAGCGAGAACATCAGGATGGTCAGGATGGTGGCCATGATCGGATTGGTGCGGGAAAGACCGGAAAGATCGCTGATCTGCTCGACATTGCCGTCCTTGCGGCGCATCGCCAGGATGAAGGCGAAAGTGCCGAGCGTGGTGACGAGATAGATCAGCATGTAGATGGCGACGCCGCGCACGCCGACAGCGGTGCCGGCGGCAAGGCCGACGAGCGCATAGCCCATGTGGCTGATCGAGGAATAGGCCATCAGCCGCTTGATATTGCGCTGGCCGATGGCGGCAAAGGCGCCGAGGACCATCGAGGCAATGGCGATGAAGACGATGATCTGGCGCCAGTCGGCGGTGATCGGCTGGAACGTCTCCGCCGCGACGCGCGTCAGCAGCGCCATGGCAGCCATCTTCGGCGCGCTGGCGAAGAAGGCGGTGACCGGGGTCGGCGCGCCCTCATAGACGTCCGGCGTCCACATGTGGAACGGCACGGCCGAAATCTTGAATGCCAGTCCGGCAAAGATGAAGACCAGCCCGAACACCACGCCGAGCGGCCGTTCGCCGCCGGCCAGCGACTGCGCGATGCCCTCGAAGCCCGTATGGCCGGTGAAGCCGTAGACGAGCGAAATACCGTAGAGCAGCATGCCCGAGGACAGCGCGCCGAGGACGAAATATTTCAGGCCGGCTTCCGTCGAACGGACACTGTCGCGATTGATCGCGGCGACGACATAGAGCGCAAGCGACTGTAGCTCGAGGCCGAGATAAAGCGAAAGCGTGTCATTGGCGGAAATCATGAGCAGCATGCCCACATTCGCCAGCAGGACGAGGATCGGGAACTCGAACTTGTCGAACTTCTCCGATTTCGCGAAGCCCGACGACATGATCAGCGTCACCACCGATCCGACGAGGGTCAGTACTTTCATGAAGCGCGCGAACGAATCCGAGATGAAGGCACGACCGAAGACGTGCCCGTCTTGCGGGAACACGACAACCAGGGCGAGCGCCAGCAACAGGACGGCAATGCTGAGGCCATTGACGAGGCTATAGGATTTCTCGCCGGCGAAGGCTCCAACCATCAGGAGAGCGAGGGCCCCGATTGCGAGCAGCAATTCGGGCGCCATCAGCGAAAGGTTTGCAATCATGTCGGTCTGCATCGGCCTTGGCCTCTCCTGCTATTTCAGCGCCAGCGTGGCAGCCGTGGATAGCGCGTTATTGTATTGATTGATCAGTGCGTGGACGGAACTCGCCGTGGCATCGAAGACGGGCATCGGATAGACGCCATAGAAGATCGTCAGGATCACCAGCGGGTAGATCACGGCCTTTTCGCGCGGCGTCATGTCGAGAAGCGCCTTGAGGCTCTCCTTGTCGAGACTTCCGAACACCACGCGCCGGTAAAGCCAGAGCGCATAGGCCGCCGAGAAGATCACGCCCGTCGTGGCAAACAGCGCCACCCAGCTATTGACGCGGAACACGCCCATCAGCGCCAGGAATTCGCCGATGAAGCCCGAGGTGCCGGGCAGTCCGACATTGGCCATCGTGAAGATCAGGAAGACCACGGCATATTTCGGCATGTTGTTCACGAGGCCGCCATAGGCCGCGATATCACGCGTATGGGTGCGGTCGTAGACGATGCCGACGCACAGGAACAGCGCGCTCGAAACGAGGCCATGCGACAGCATCTGGAACAGCGCACCCTGGATGCCCTGCTCGTTCGCCGCGAATATGCCCATCGTCACATATCCCATATGGGCGACGGACGAATAGGCGATCAGCTTCTTGATGTCTTCCTGCATCAGCGCGACGAGCGACGTATAGACGATGGCGACGACGGAAAGCGTATAGATCAGCGGCGCGAAGTCGGCCGAAGCGATCGGGAACATCGGCAGCGAGAAGCGCAGGAAGCCGTAGCCGCCAAGCTTCAAGAGGATGCCGGCGAGGATGGCCGAGGCGGCCGTCGGCGCTTCGACGTGCGCATCCGGCAGCCAGGTGTGGACGGGCCACATCGGCATTTTCACGGCGAAGGACGCAAAGAAGGCGAGCCACAGCCAGGTCTGCATCGAGACCGGGAAGGAATAGGCGAGCAGCGTCGGGATGTCCGTGGTGCCGGCCTGCCAGTACATCGCCATGATGGCGAGCAGCATCAGCACCGAACCGAGCAGCGTATAGAGGAAGAACTTGAAGCTCGCATAGACGCGCCGCTTGCCGCCCCAGACGCCGATGATGATGAACATCGGAACCAGCACCGCCTCGAAGAAGACGTAGAAGAGCACGATATCGAGCGCGCAGAACACGCCGATCATCAGCGTCTCGAGAATGAGAAACGCTATCATGTACTCTTTCACGCGGTTCTGGATGGCCTCCCAGCTGGCAAGGATGCACAGCGGCATGAGGAAGGTCGTCAGAATGACGAACAGCACCGAAATGCCGTCGACGCCCATGTGATAGGAGATGCCGGAGTCCAGCCAGTCGAACTTCTCGACGAACTGGAAGCCCGCCTCGCTATTGTCGAAATAGTACCAGATCGGCAGCGACAGCAGGAACGTGATGATTGTCGTCCACAGCGTGACATTGCGGATGTTCCGGCGCGCGACATCGCTGTCGTCGCGGATCATGAGGACGAGGAAGGCGCCGACCAGAGGCAGGAATGTTACGGTAGAAAGTATTGGCCAGTCGGTCATCAGAAGTTGCTCCCGAGCATCATCCACGTGACGAGTGCGGCGACCCCGATGAGCATCGCGAACGCATAGTGATAAAGGTAGCCGGTCTGCAGGCGCACGACCCGGTTGGTGACATCGACGACGCGGGCGGAAATCCCGTCGGGACCATGCCCGTCGATCAGCCAGCCATCGCCGCGCTTCCACAGGAACTTGCCGAGAGCCATGGCCGGACGGACGAAGATGAAATTATAGAGTTCGTCGAAGTACCATTTGTTGAGCAGGAACTGGTAGAGCCCGTGATGCTGCTCGGCCAGACGCTTCGGGGTTTCCGGCGAGCGGATATAGAAGTACCAGGACACGAGGAAGCCTGCGACCATCGCCAGGAACGGCGACGCGGCCACGATGAAGGGCACGTGGTGGAACTCGTTGAGGATCTCGTTTTCCGGGCCGGTATAGATCGCGCCCTTCCAGAACTCGGCATATTCGTGGCCGAAGAAATACTCGCGGAAGACGACACCGGCGAACAGCGCGCCAATGGCGAGAATGAACAGCGGAACCAGCATGACATAGGGAGATTCGTGCACGTGGTGCATGACGTCATGGCTGGCGCGCGGCTGGCCGTGGAACGTCATGAAAATCAGGCGCCATGAATAGAAGCTGGTGAAGATCGCCGCCACCACGAGGAGGATGAAGGCATAGCCGGCGACCGGGCTGTGCGACGCAAAGGCCGATTCGATGATCATGTCCTTCGAGAAGAAGCCTGCCGTGCCGATGATGGTGCCCGGAATGCCGAGGCCCGTCAGCGCGACCGTGCCGATGATCATCATCCAATAGGTCTTGGGGATGTATTTGCGCAGGCCGCCCATGTGGCGCATGTCCTGCTCGTCCGAAACCGCATGGATGACGGAACCGGCGCACAGGAACAGCAGCGCCTTGAAGAAGGCGTGCGTGAACAGATGGAAGATGCCGGCGCCATAGGCACCGAGCCCGAGCGCAACGAACATGTAGCCGAGCTGCGAGCAGGTCGAATAGGCGATGACACGCTTGATGTCGTTCTGGACCAGGCCCACCGTCGCGGCGAAGAACGCCGTGGTCGCGCCGACGACCGTCACGACGATCAGCGCCGTATGCGACAGTTCGAAGATCGGCGAAAGCCGCGCCACCATGAAGACGCCGGCCGTGACCATCGTCGCGGCATGGATCAGCGCCGAGACGGGCGTCGGGCCTTCCATGGCGTCCGGAAGCCAGGTGTGCAGCAGGAACTGCGCCGATTTGCCCATGGCGCCCATGAACAGCAGCAAGGCCGCAACCGTGATCGCACCCTGCTTGTCGAGGCTGTAGCCGAGGAAATTCAGCACGACGGCATCGCCGCCGGCAGCGCCTTCAGCCGGCAGGTATTGTGCCGCCGCCGAGAACAGCGTGTCGAACTGCACCGTGTCGAAAAGCACGAACAGCGTGAAGATGCCGAGGAGGAAGCCGAAATCGCCGACGCGGTTGACGATGAAGGCCTTCATCGCCGCGGCATTGGCCGATGGCTTCTTGAACCAGAAGCCGATCAGCAGGTAGGAGGCAAGGCCGACGCCTTCCCAGCCGAAGAACATCTGCGCGAGGTTGTCGGCAGTGACCAGCATCAGCATGGCGAAGGTGAAGAGCGACAGGTAGGCGAAGAAACGCGGGCGATGCGGATCATGGTGCATGTAGCCGATGGAATAGGCATGCACCAGCGCGGACACCGTGTTCACCACGACAAGCATGACCACCGTCAGCGTGTCGATGCGCAAGGCCCAGTCGAAGCTCAGCGAGCCAGATTCGACCCAGTGAAGCACCGGTACCTTGAAAGCCTCGGTATGGCCGAGGCCGACCGTCACGAAAGCGATCCACGACAGGATCGCCACGACGATCAGCAGGCCCGTCGTCACATATTCACTCGCCTTGGCGCCGATCGACGCGCCGAACAGGCCCGCTATCAGGAAACCGGCAAGCGGAAGGAAGACAATCGCCAGGTACAGCATGTCCCCGTCAACCTTTCATCATGTTGACGTCTTCCACGGCAATCGACCCCCGATTGCGGTAGAACACGACTAGAATTGCAAGACCGATCGCCGCCTCGGCGGCAGCCACGGTCAGGACAAACAATGCGAAGATCTGCCCGACGAGATCGCCGAGAGCAGCCGAAAAAGCTACGAAATTCAGGTTCACGGCCAAAAGGATGAGCTCGACCGACATCAAGATGACGATGACATTCTTGCGGTTCAGGAAGATACCGAAGATGCCGAGCGTGAAGAGCAGCGCCGAAACCGTGAGATAATGTGCGATACCGATTTCCATAATCAAATACCCTTGCCTGTTTCGACCTGCTTGACCTCGATCGCCGTTTCCGGCGTGCGGCGGACCTGCTGCGTTATGTTCTGGCGCTTGACGCCTTCCTTGTGGCGCAAGGTCAGCACGATGGCGCCGATCATCGCGACCAGCAGGACAAGCCCGGCGATCTGGAAGAAGTACACGTAATCCGTGTAGAGAATATCGCCGAGCGCCGCCGTATTGCTGCGTGTCGCGGCATCCGGCGATGGCTGCACGGCGACCGAAGCGACATTGGGCGCGAAGACCGATCCGGCCAGGACGACGATGAGTTCGGCAGCGAGAATGATGCCGACGAGCGCGCCGATGGGCGCATATTGCAGCGCTCCCCTTTTCAGTTCCGCGAAATCCACGTCGAGCATCATGACGACGAAGAGGAAGAGAACCGCAACGGCGCCGACATAGACGACCAGCAGGATCATCGCCAGGAATTCAGCGCCAGTCAGCAGGAACAGGCCCGCCGCATTGAAGAATGCCAGGATCAAGAACAGTACGGAATGTACGGGGTTGCGGGCCGCGATCACCATGAAAGCACTGGCGATCGTTATAAAGGCGAAGAGGTAGAAAAACGCCGCCGCTATACCTGTCAGCATGGGTTTCCTCGATTTCCAATCCGGCAGCATGAACTGCCATTCTCACAGCCGCTCCGCCACGGGCGGACCGACCTTCCAAATTTTCACGCCTCTTAGCGCAAGTTTCCCCTCGGTAGAAGCTACCTTGGAAGGACACAAGCGCGCACGCACACTCAGCGGTAAGGCGCATCCAATGCTATGTTGCGCGCCAGTTCGCGTTCCCAACGATCGCCGTTCGCCAGAAGCCTCTCCTTGTCATAGTAGAGTTCTTCGCGGGTCTCGGTGGCGAATTCGAAATTCGGCCCCTCGACGATGGCATCCACCGGGCAAGCCTCCTGGCAGAAACCGCAATAGATGCACTTCACCATGTCGATGTCATAACGGACGGTGCGGCGCGTTCCGTCATTGCGGCGCGGGCCGGCCTCGATGGTGATCGCCTGTGCCGGGCAGATCGCCTCGCACAATTTGCAGGCGATGCAGCGTTCCTCGCCATTGGGATAGCGGCGCAACGCATGCTCGCCGCGGAAGCGCGGGCTGAGCGGCCCCTTTTCGAACGGGTAGTTCAGCGTCGCCTTCGGCGCGAAGAACTGCCGCATCGACAAGAAGAATGCGCCGACAAATTCCAGAAGCAGGAGTGATTTTGCAGCTTGTGCAAGCGAACTCATGGCGTAAGACCCGTTATTTTAAGGAAGGCCGCGGTGGCGACGACCATGAAGAGCGAGATTGGCAGGAAGACCTTCCAGCCGAGGCGCATCAACTGGTCGTAGCGATAGCGCGGAACAAATGCTTTCACCATGGCGAACATGAAGAAGCAGAAGAACAGCTTGAGCAGGAACCAGACGACGCCCGGCACCCAGTTGAGGAACCATACATCGACCGGGGGCAGCCATCCGCCGAGGAACATGATGGTGGTCAGGGCGCACATCAGCACGATGGCGACATATTCACCAAGGAAGAACAGCAGGAATGCCGTCGACGAATATTCGATCATGTGGCCGGCGACGAGCTCCGACTCGGCTTCCACCAGGTCGAATGGCGGACGGTTGGTCTCGGCAAGGGCGGAGACGAAGAAGATGATGAACATCGGGAACAGGCCGAGCCAATGCCAGTCGAGGAAGCTGTTCGGCAGGCCGACCATCGTGCCCAGTCCGTCCTTCTGCGACAGGACAATATCGGTCAGGTTGAGCGAACCGACGCAGAGGAGAACGGTGACGATGACGAAGCCGATCGACACCTCGTAGGACACCATCTGCGCCGCCGAGCGAAGCGCGCCGAGAAACGGATATTTCGAGTTCGACGCCCAGCCGGCCATGATGACGCCATAGACCTCCAGCGAGGAGATCGCCAGGACGTAGAGTATGCCGACATTGATATTGGCTACCGCCCAGCCCTCATTCACCGGAACCACGGCCCAGGCCGCCATGGCGAGAACCGACGACACCAGCGGCGCGAGCAGGAAGATGCCCTTGTTGGCGCCCGACGGGATGATCGGCTCCTTGACGACGAATTTCAGAAGGTCGGCGAAGGATTGCAGCAGGCCGAAGGGCCCGACCACGTTCGGGCCGCGACGAAGCTGTACCGCCGCCCAGATCTTGCGATCCGCATAAAGCAGATAGGCGATGATGAGCAGCATCACGACCAGCAGCAGGAGCGACTTCCCGAGGATGATCAGAAACGGCAGGATGTAGGTTGCGAATATATCTTCCATATCAGTCTCTTCCCGCCTATTCGGCTGCCTGCTTGAAGCCGCCCTTGGCGAGCGCGGAACATTCGGCCATCACAGCCGAGGCACGTGCGATCGGGTTGGTCAGGTAGAAATCGGCGACGGGCGAAACGAAACCGGTCTTGTCGACAGGCCCGGTCACGCTCGCCAGCTTCCTTATATCGTCAGGGTTCCCAGCCTCAATCGTATCAATTGCCGCAAGGTGTGGATATTCGCCGTAAAGACGGGCACGCAGCGCCGCGAGCGAGTCGAAGGGCAGCTTCTGGCCAAGGACATCCGACAGGGCGCGCAGGATCGCCCAATCCTCCTTGGCATCGCCGGGCGCGAAGCCGGCGCGGGCCGCCATCTGCACCCGTCCTTCCGTATTCACATAGGTTCCGGACTTCTCCGTATAGGCGGCGCCCGGCAGGATCACGTCGGCATTGTGCGCGCCCTGATCGCCATGCGTGCCGATATAGACCGTGAAGGCCTTGTTGGCGTCGGCGGACCGGTCGCCCCAGTTCAATTCATCCGCGCCGAGCAGGAACACGACATCCATCGCATCCTTCATCTCGGCGACCGTCTTGCCGCCTTCGCCGGGCACGAAGCCGATGTCGAGCGCGCCGACGCGGCTGGCAGCCGTGTGGATCACGCCGAAACCGTTCCAGTCCGCGCCGATCGCCGCGGTATCGGCGGCGAGCTTCGCTGCCAGTCCAAGCACCGCAGCGCTGTCCGGGCGGTTCAGCGCGCCCTGCCCGATCAGGATCATCGGGTTCTTGGCCTTCTGCAGCACCGAAAGGAACTTGAGCGAACCGGCCGCGAGATCGGCGAGCGTTTCCGCCCCGGCGCCGAGATATTCGTAGTTGAAGCGCATGTCCGCCTTCTCGCCGATGACGGCGATCGGGATGCCCGCTGCACGCCAGCGCTTGCGGATGCGCGCATTGAGCAGCGACGCTTCAAAGCGCGGATTGGAGCCGATGATCAGGATGGCGTCGGCCTGTTCGATACCGTCGATCGTCGGATTGAAGACATAGCTCGCGCGGCCATTGGCGTTGGTGAGGACCGAACCGTCCTGCCGGGCGTCGATATTGGCCGAGCCGAGCGACTGCATCAGCTGCTTCAGCGCATACATTTCCTCGACGGTCGCAAGATCGCCGGCAATGGCGCCGATCCTGTCGCCGCCCGTCGCCGAAACCGCTGCCTTGATCGCGGCGAAGGCTTCCGGCCAGGTGGCTGCGACAAGCCTGCCATTCGTGCGCACATAGGGGCGGTCGAGGCGCTGCGTGCGCAGTCCGTCCCAGATGAAGCGGGTCTTGTCGGAAATCCACTCTTCATTGACCTGTTCGTTGACGCGCGGCAGGATGCGCATGACTTCGCGGCCACGCGTATCGACGCGGATAGCGGAACCGACGGCGTCCATGACGTCGATCGATTCGGTCTTGCTCAGCTCCCACGGACGCGCCTGGAAGGCGTAGGGCTTGGACGTCAGCGCACCGACCGGGCAGAGGTCGATGACATTGCCCTGCAGTTCGGAGGTCATCGCCTGCTCGAGATAGGTGGTGATCTCGGCATCTTCGCCGCGGCCGATCAGGCCCAGTTCCGAAATGCCGGCAACTTCCGTGGTGAAGCGGACGCAGCGCGTGCAATGGATGCAGCGGGTCATGATCGTCTTGACCAGCGGCCCGATATACTTGTCCTCGACGGCGCGCTTGTTCTCCTTGTAGCGCGAAGAATCGACGCCAAAGGCCATCGCCTGGTCCTGCAGGTCGCACTCGCCGCCCTGGTCGCAGATCGGGCAATCCAGCGGGTGGTTGATCAGCAGGAACTCCATCACGCCTTCGCGGGCCTTCTTGACCATGGGCGTATTGGTGAAGATTTCCGGCGTCTCGCCGTTCGGACCCGGGCGCAGATCGCGCACGCCCATGGCGCAGGATGCGGCAGGCTTGGGCGGCCCGCCCTTCACCTCGATGAGGCACATGCGGCAATTGCCGGCGATCGACAGGCGCTCATGGAAGCAGAAGCGCGGCACCTCGGCGCCTGCCGCTTCCGCTGCCTGCAGCAGCGTGTAGTGATCCGGTACCTCAAGCTCGTTACCGTCGACTTTGATCTTCGCCATTATTCTTCTCCGGCACCTGTTGCCGCTTCAAAAGCTGCATGCACATCCGCAAAACCGGCACCGGCATCAAGCGGCACCAAGGCGCGGATATCAGTCCCCGACCTGCCCCGGCAAAGCCCTGCCGGCTGGTCGTCGAACAATCTTCCAATTTCTCCGGACAGCATCAGCGCGCTCCATCCGATATGACGAGCGCCGCCGCCTGGCCGGTCCAGTCGTCGCGCCGGATACGGCCGCCAAGCCGCAACCGCGCATCGATCCCGGCTATTTCTTCCGAGGTCCAGGCCGCCACCTGTTCATAGGTGAAGATGCCCATCCCATTCAGCACCTGCTCGGCCTTGGGACCAAGGCCGGAAATCCGCTTCAGATCGTCCTTGACGGCAATAGCGGACGATACTTCTTTCTTTTCCGATGCTTGCACCGGACTCTTCACCTGATCCCTGATATCCGGCCGGGCGCGGATCATCTGTTTCAGCCGGTCGAGCTCGTCAGCGCGTTCGCCCCGCGAGGGCTGGGCCGGAACATGGGCCTCCCCCGTCCGCGCAGCGTCGAGACCGCCGGCGAACGCACCTGCCCAGAACCCCCAGAACTGGCTGGCAACACCGAGACCGACGACCGAGGCCGCAGCCGCGGCGCCCATGACGGGGCCGAACAGATTGGCAGCCGGAGCGAACTGTCGTGGCAGCAGCGCCATGACATCGACTTCGCTCGTCCTGTTCCGGGATTTGCTCATCGGCGTCCGCCTCACTCTGCCGCGACGAGAACGGGGCTGGCCGAGGCGTTGCGCGAGAACTCGTCGATACGCCGCTCGATTTCCGGGCGGAAGTGACGGATGAGTCCCTGCACCGGCCAGGCGGCCGCGTCTCCGAGCGCACAGATCGTATGGCCCTCGATCTGCTTGGTCACGTCGAGCAGCATGTCGATTTCGCGCTTCTGGGCATTGCCGGTGACCATGCGTTCCATCACCCGCCACATCCAGCCGGTGCCTTCGCGGCACGGCGTGCACTGGCCGCAGCTCTCATGCTTGAAGAAGTAGGACAGCCGCGCAATCGCCCGCACGATGTCGGTGGACTTGTCCATGACGATGACGGCAGCCGTGCCGAAGGAGGATTTCACCCCGCGCAGGCCATCGAAATCCATCGGGCAATCGATGATGTCCGCCGCGGGGACGACCGGGCAGGATGCGCCGCCGGGGATGACCGCCAGCAGGTTGTCCCAGCCGCCGCGAATGCCGCCGGCATGCTTCTCGATCAGTTCGCGGAACGGGATGCCCATTGCCTCTTCGACCGTGCAGGGACGGTTGACGTGGCCCGAGACCATGAACAGCTTGGTGCCGACATTGTTCGGGCGGCCGATGCTGGAGAACCAGGAAGCGCCGCGGCGCAGGATCGTCGGCGCAACGGCAATGGATTCGACGTTGTTGACCGTCGTCGGGCAGCCGTAGAGACCCATATTGGCCGGGAATGGCGGCTTCAGCCGTGGCTGGCCCTTCTTGCCTTCAAGGCTTTCGAGCAGCGCGGTCTCCTCGCCGCAGATATAGGCGCCGGCGCCATGATGGACGAAGATGTCGTAATCCCAGCCATTCTTGTTGTTCTTGCCGAGCAGGCCCGCATCGTAGCACTCGTCGATCGCCCGCTGCAGCGCCTCGCGCTCGCGAATGTATTCGCCGCGGACATAGATGTAGCAGGTGTGCGCGCCCATGGCGAAACCGGCGATGAGGCAACCTTCGATCAGCGTGTGCGGATCGTGCCGCATAATATCGCGGTCCTTGCAGGTGCCGGGCTCGGATTCGTCGGCATTGATGACGAGATAATGCGGACGGCCGTCGCTTTCCTTCGGCATGAAGGACCATTTAAGCCCGGTCGGGAAGCCGGCACCGCCGCGCCCGCGCAGGCCGGAAGCCTTCATTTCCTCGATGATCCAGTCCCTGCCCTTGGCGATGATGCCGGCAGTGCCGTCCCAATGGCCACGAGACATTGCGCCCTTCAACGATTTGTCGTGAAGGCCATAAATATTGGTGAAGATGCGGTCTTTATCAGCAAGCATTTCACACCGTCCTATTCTCTTCGTGCACCTGTCGAACGCCGGAAGCGTCCGAATTCATCATCGCGGCGTCTTGCCGAATACCCTGATGTATTCCGCTTCGCCGCCCTTGGCCAATGCCTTGGCCTGTTTCACCCATTCCTCGCGCTCGATGCGGCCGTGGAACTTCAGATAGCCGTCGACCCATTCGCGCTCGGCCTTCTTCCACGACGCGATCTGCGCATAGGTGAATATGCCCAGTTCATGCAAAGTCTGCTCGATCTTCGGCCCGACGCCGGAAATCAGCTTCAAATCGTCGACCTGCGCCGGACGCTCGACGGCAGCCGGCCGGTTCCTGTCGGTCAGCGACAGGGCCTTCGGGTCCGCCTCGATCGACTGTACCGTTGGTTTCTCGCCAGGCGAACCCTCTGCCAGCGGCGGGTTCTTGATGGTCCGCCGCGTGGTGGACTGCTTCGGCGCGGGCGTCGACGTGGCGGCTTCCGCGCCTTTCGGCGCCTTCACCGTGGATGGCGACTTGATCGCGGGATCGGTCGCCTCCGCATGGGTCACGGGCTTGGCGGCATTGGAAGGGGGCACCGCCGCCGCTCCCGCATCGCCGGACGATGCCTTGTTGGCGTTGGCCGCCCTTTCGGTCAGCGAGGTCAATCCGCCTTCGGGCGCGGAGAAATGCCGTTCGATCTGCGGTCCTACCGGCAGTTCGGCACCCTTGCCCGCCTCATAGGCATCGATGATCTCTTCGAGGCGCTCCGGCGTCAGATCTTCGTAGGTATCCTTGAAAACCATGACCATCGGGGCGTTGACGCAGGCACCGAGGCATTCCACCTCTTCCCATGACAGCGTGCCGCTCTCGTTGAGATGGAACTGTTCATGATGGATCTTGCTCTGGCAGACCTTCTTCAGGTCCTCCGAGCCGCGCAGCATGCAGGGCGTCGTGCCGCAGACCTGGAAATGCGCGCGCGTCCCGACCGGCTTCAGCTGGAACTGCGTATAGAAGGTGGCGACTTCCAGCACGCGGATCATCGGCATGTCGAGCATTTCGGCGACGTGCTCGATGGCGGCCTTCGTCACCCAGCCTTCCTGCTCCTGCGCCCGCATCAGCAGCGGTATCACAGCGGATTGTTCGCGGCCCTTGGGATATTTCTTGATTGCAAGCTTCGCCCAGGCGCTGTTTTCGCGGTTGAACGCGAATGTCCCCGGCTGGAAATTATCTTCTGCGAGACGACGGACTGACATTAACGATCAACCTCACCAAATACGATATCGAGCGAGCCGAGCACGGCGGAAACGTCGGCCAGCATATGACCACGGCACAGGAAATCCATGGCTTGAAGATGGGCGAAACCGGGCGCGCGCAGCTTGACGCGATAGGGCTTGTTGGAACCATCGGCGACGACGAACACGCCGAATTCGCCCTTCGGGGCTTCCACGGCGGCGTAAACTTCGCCGGCGGGAACGTGATAGCCTTCCGTATAGAGCTTGAAGTGATGGATGAGCGCTTCCATCGAACGCTTCATCTCGCCGCGCTTCGGCGGCACGATCTTGGCGGAGGTGTTGGACACCGGCCCGACCTTCTCGGCACCGAGCAGCCGGTCGACGCACTGGCGCATGATGCGAACCGACTGGCGCATCTCTTCCATGCGGATCAGATAGCGGTCGTAGCAATCGCCATTCTTGCCGATCGGTACATCGAACTCCATCTCGGAATAGCACTCATAGGGCTGCGATTTGCGCAGGTCCCACGCGGCGCCGGAACCACGGACCATGACGCCGGAGAATCCCCAGGCCCAGGCCTCTTCCAGCGAAACGACGCCGATATCGACGTTGCGCTGCTTGAAGATGCGGTTCGGCGT
Organism: Phyllobacterium sp. 0TCS1.6A; assembly: GCF_026420825.1. Classification (NCBI taxonomy): domain Bacteria; kingdom Pseudomonadati; phylum Pseudomonadota; class Alphaproteobacteria; order Hyphomicrobiales; family Phyllobacteriaceae; genus Phyllobacterium; species Phyllobacterium sp. 0TCS1.6A. The sequence goes on along the minus strand of NZ_JAPMAB010000006.1, from coordinate 131,336 downwards.
GATCAGATCGTCGAGGTTCTTGACGGTCTCAAGGAACGGATCGCACCATTTGCCGATATCTTCGATCAGCTGGTCCGGCACGTCCTGATGGACGCCGCCCGGACGGAAATAGGCCGCGTGCATGCGGGCGCCGCTCGCGCGCTCGTAGAAGACCATCAGCTTCTCGCGTTCTTCGAAGCCCCAGAGCGGCGGCGTCAGCGCGCCGACGTCCATGGCCTGCGTGGTGACGTTGAGAAGATGCGAGAGAATACGGCCGATCTCGGAGAAAAGCACGCGGATCAGCTGGCCGCGCATCGGCACTTCGAGGCCGAGCAGACGCTCCACCGCGAGCGCGAAGGCATGTTCCTGGTTCATCGGCGCCACATAATCGAGGCGGTCGAGGTAGGGCACGGCCTGAAGATAGGTCTTGGCTTCCATCAGCTTTTCGGTGCCGCGGTGCAGAAGACCGATATGCGGGTCCACGCGCGCGACCACCTCGCCATCCAGCTCAAGCACAAGGCGCAGAACGCCGTGCGCCGCAGGATGTTGCGGCCCGAAATTGATGTTGAAGTTGCGAACGTTGTGTTCAGTCATCGCTAGGCCATTTCTTGAAACTGACGATCCAAAGCAGGATTCAGGCAAACAGGCGGGATTTTGGAGAACGAACCCACTGTCTCCCCCTATTGCTTCGCTTTTTCGTCGCCCGGAAGCACATAATCCGTGCCTTCCCATGGTGACTCGAAATCGAACTTACGGAATTCCTGACGCAATTCGACGGGCTCGTAGACGACCCGCTTCATCTCGTCATCGTAGCGAACTTCGACGAAACCGGTAAGCGGGAAATCCTTGCGCAGCGGATGTCCCTCGAAACCGTAATCGGTGAGAATCCGGCGCAGATCCGGATGACCGGAGAACAGCACGCCGTAAAGGTCGTAGGTCTCGCGCTCATACCAGTCGGCGCCCGGATAGACCGGCGTCGCCGATGGTATCGGCGTATCCTCGTCCGTCGCGACCTTGACGCGGACGCGCAAGTTCTGCCGTGGCGACAGAAGGTGGTAGACCACGTCGAACCGGTGCACCCGCGACGGATAGTCGACGCCGCAAATGTCGATGAGGCATACGAACTGGCACTGCACATCGTCGCGCAGGAAGGTCAGAAGGTCGAGCAGGCCGTCCCTCTCCACCTCGAGATTGAGTTCGCCATAGGCGACCTCGACCGATTTGAGCGACAGCGCAGGCTTTTCGCTCAGATAGGCTGAAAGCTCGGTCAGCGCTTCTTCGAACATCGTCACCATCCTATCGCTCGATCGTCCCGGTGCGGCGGATCTTCTTCTGCAGCATCAGAACGCCGTAGAGCAGCGCTTCCGCCGTGGGCGGGCAGCCCGGCACGTAGATATCGACCGGCACCACGCGGTCGCAGCCACGCACCACCGAATAGGAATAGTGATAATAGCCGCCGCCATTGGCACAGGAGCCCATGGAGATGACATAGCGCGGCTCCGGCATCTGGTCGTAGACCTTGCGAAGCGCAGGCGCCATCTTGTTCGTCAGCGTGCCGGCGACGATCATCACGTCGGACTGGCGCGGTGAGGCGCGCGGCGCGAAGCCGAAACGCTCGCCGTCATAGCGCGGCATGGAGGTGTGCATCATTTCCACGGCGCAGCAGGCAAGACCGAAGGTCATCCACATCAGCGAACCGGTGCGCGCCCAGGTAACGAGCGCATCGGCCGAAGTCAGGATGAAACCCTTGTCGGCCAGCTCATTGTTTATCTCGCCGAAGAAAGCATCGTCGGAGCCGATCGGCTTGCCCGAATTCGGGTCGATTATACCTTTTGGCTGCGGCGCAACCAGGGTGGTATTGCTGTTGGTCAATCCCATTCCAGCGCTCCCTTCTTCCATTCATAAATGAAGCCGATCGTCAGCACGGCCAGGAAAACCATCATCGACCAGAAGCCGAACCATCCGACGGCGCCAAACGATATCGCCCAGGGGAAGAGAAAGGCCACTTCGAGATCGAAGATGATGAACAGGATCGAGACGAGGTAGAAGCGAACGTCGAACTTCATGCGGGCGTCGTCGAAAGCATTGAAGCCGCATTCATAGGCCGAGAGCTTCTCGGCGTCCGGCGCGCTATATGCCACCAGGAATGGGGCAACAAGAAGCGCCACACCAATCAGCAGCGCCACACCGATAAAGATTACGATGGGCAGATAGGAACTTAAGAGCTCGTTCATGATCCGTCTTTTTCCGCCTATTGAACTCAGGCTGACAAGAATGCCATGTCATAAAAACAGTCGCCGCAAACACGCGACAGGCCACGCCAACCTTCCGGCTGGACGTTGGGCGAGGGTTAGCGCGTTAGCGCCAAGCACGCAAGTGCAACAATCACGTTCTGAACCGCCCCTACCCGCTGCAGAATATGCGCCCAGCCTGCAAAAACACCAGCAAAAATCACGATTCTTCTCACTTTCTGATCGAAAATCACCCTAAAAACGCTCTTTAGAATGATATTAATGTGACCCGGTTCCTTCGCCGCACCGACCGCTAAAATCCTAACTGCGACATTCGGTCCTACGAACGATCCGGGCCGGTCCTATGAACGATTCATGCACGGTCAGGAGGCGGCAATAAACCGGGTAGCGGACATCGGGCCAGGCAGCGGAATTGCCGGCTAGCCCTGGACGCCCGCAAGCGGCTCGAGCGCCATCTCCTGGTCGAGCACCTCGCCGATCTCCACCGGGGCATTCGCGCGCCGCCCGCGGCTGTCCAGCCATGCCGACCAGGCCGCAAAGCCGAGGCCGACAACGGCAAGCGCAGCGCCGACGAAGGGAAGCTGCTGATAGGAGACGCCGAGGGTCAGCGCGGCGCCGCCGATCCAGGCGCCGGCGGCATTGCCGAAATTAAAGGCGCCCTGATTGAGCGTGGCCGCAAGGTTTGGCGCTTCGTCGGCCGATTCCACCACCCGCATCTGCAGCGGCGGAACGATGACGAAGGTCAGGACGCCCCAGAAGAACACCAGCACGATGGTCGCCGTGGCAAAGCCCGCGACCTCGGCCAGCACGACATGCGTCACGGCAAGGGCGACCAGCGTCGCCAGCACGGTCGGCATCAGCTTCCAGTCGGCCAGCCTGCCGCCGACCACATTGCCGACGGTCATGCCCGCACCGAAGAGCAGCAGCACCCAGGTGACGCTGCCGGTCGAAATGCCGGAAACATCGGTCAGGATCGGCTTGATATAGGTGAAGACCGCAAACAGGCTGCCTGACGCCAGCGCCGATATCAGCATGGCGAGCCAGACCTGCAGCTTGGCCAGAACCTTGACCTCATTGAGTATGCCGGCCCCCTTCTGCCCCTCGCCTGCCGACGGCACCAGGACATGGATCGCGATGACCGCGGCAATGCCTATGACGACGACGGCAAAGAAGGTCGAGCGCCAGCCATAGACTTCGCCGAGCGCCGTGCCGGCCGGCACGCCGAGAATATTGGCAAGGGTCAGGCCGGCAAACATCAGGGCGATCGCGCTGGCCCGCTTGTGGCGTGGCACGAGGCTGGCCGCGACGACGGAACCGATGCCGAAGAACGCTCCATGCCCAAAGGCGGTCACGACGCGCGCCAGCATCAGCAGCCAGTAGTTCGGCGCGATGGCGCAGAAGAGATTGCCGATGACGAACAGCATGGCCAGCCCGACCAGTACCGGCTTGCGCGGCATCGATGCGGTGGCGATGGCGATGATCGGCGCGCCGAGGACGACGCCGAGCGCATAGCCGGTGACCAGCAGGCCGGCGCTCGGGATCGAAACCGACAGGTCGGCGGCGACTTCGGGCAGAAGTCCCATGATCACGAATTCGGTGGTTCCGATACAGAAGGAGGCTATCGCTAGGGCGAGAATCGGCAAGGGCATGGCTGGGGACCGCAGAAGGTTGAAAAATGCGATGCTGCATTGGGGGCGGTGCGCGCACAAATGATATTAATGCAACGCAGCGTTGCATTAACGGACAGGCTGCTTTCAGCTACCGGTTTTCAGGCTGTTGGCGGGCTATTGGCCTTCGACCGTCTGGCCCTCGATATCCTTGAGGTCTTGCGCCTGCTGCTCGCGCAATTGCCTTATCTCCGCCTGTTTGCGCGCCGCGGCTGCAGGGTCTGCCGACGGGCCCGCCTGCCTGCCCTTGGCGGCGACGAGGCGCTGTTGCAGCGCAGTCTTCTCTTCGGGCGTGAACTGAGTCGTCTCGCCCTTCGGGTCCGGAGTGAAGTGCGGATAGGTGCCGGTATTGACCGGGCCGACCAGCGGCGAGCTGGCACCCGGCGCCGGAGGCGTATTGGCGCAGGCGCTCAAGGCCGCAATCAGGGATGCAACTGCCAAGCCACGGGCAAGCGGTTCAAGCGTCATAATCATCGTTTATCCTGACTGCTGTATCGATATTTCTCATGGCTACACCAATTGCGCCTTGGAGGGATAGCACCATCTTATGTTATCATGTCAAGAATGCTGTGACCGGGAGGAAGCGACTGCATGGATAATCAGGGCGGCAAGGGAGGCAAGTTCCCGAACCTCGACAGCTACGTCGTCAAGGATCCGGATGCTTTCGCGCGCAATGTCGCCCATATGATCGAGCAGGCCGGCAAGGCTGCCTCTGCCTGGGTCGAGCCCCGCGAAAAAGGCATGAAGCGCGACACGCTCGCCGATCCCGTCGCCGATGTGGTGAAAACCTTCTCCAAGGTCACCGAATACTGGCTGGCGGAGCCATCGCGCGCGGTCGAGGCGCAGACGAAGCTCTTCGCCAGCTATATGCAGATATGGGCCAATTCCATCAGGCGTCTCGGCGGCGAGGAGGTCGAGGCCGTCGCCGAACCGGACAGGAACGACAAGCGCTTCAACGATGAAGACTGGGGCCGCAATGCGTTCTTCGATTTCCTGAAACAGGCCTATCTCGTCACCTCGCGCTGGGCCATCGACCTGGTGGAAAACGCCGAGGGGCTCGACGAACATACGCGCCACAAGGCCTCGTTCTACGTCAAGCAGCTGACGGCGGCGGCGTCGCCGAGCAACTTCCTCCTGACCAATCCGGAACTCTACAAGGAGACGGTTGCCAGCAATGGCGAGAATCTCGTCAGGGGCATGAAGATGCTCGCCGAGGACATTGCGGCCGGCGGCGGCGACCTGCGCCTGCGCCAGTCCGACCTGACCAAGTTCGCGCTCGGCGAAAATATCGCGACGACGCCCGGCAAGGTCGTGGCGAGAAGCGAAGTCGCGGAAATCATCCAATACGAACCGACCACGAAAGAGGTGTTGAAGCGCCCTCTCCTGATCTGCCCGCCATGGATCAACAAATTCTACATCCTCGATCTCAACCCGGAAAAGTCGTTCATCAAATGGGCGGTCGATCATGGCCACACGGTATTCGTGATCTCCTGGGTCAATCCCGACCAGCGCCACGCGCAGAAGGACTGGACGGCGTATGTCAATGAGGGATTGCGCTACGCCCTCGACACGGTGGAGAAGATCACCGGCGAAAAGGACATCAACGCCATCGGCTATTGCGTCGGCGGGACGCTGCTGAGCGCCGCGCTCGCCCTCTTCGCCAAGGAAGGCGAGGAGCGGATAAAAAGCGCCACTCTCTTCACCACCCAGGTCGATTTCACCCATGCGGGCGACCTGAAGGTCTTTGTCGACGAGGACCAGATCCGGGCATTGGAGAATGCCATGTCGGCGGAAGGCTTCCTCGAAGGCACGCGGATGGCGATGGCGTTCAACATGCTGCGCTCCGGCGACCTGATCTGGCCCTATGTGGTCAATAATTACATGCGCGGCCGCGAGCCAGTGCCGTTCGACCTGCTCTACTGGAATGCCGACGCCACGCGCATGAGCGCCGCCAACCACTCCTATTATCTGCGCAATTGCTATCTGGACAACAATCTGGTGCGCGGGATGATGCGGCTGGCGGGCGAGCAACTCTCGCTGAAGGACGTGAAGATACCGATCTACAATCTGGCGGCGAAGGAAGATCACATCGCGCCGGCGCTGTCGGTTTTCACCGGCTGTCATCATTTCGGCGGCGACGTCACCTATGTCCTCTCGGGTTCCGGCCATATTGCCGGGGTGGTCAATCCGCCGAGCAAGAACAAGTATCAGTACTGGACCGGCGGCGCGCCGAAGGGGTCGTTCGAGGACTGGCTGGCGCACACCGAAGAACATCCCGGCTCGTGGTGGAATCACTGGCACGATTGGATCACGGCGCAGGACGATACGCGCGTCGCCGCGCGCCAACCCGGCGCGAATCACGTCGAAGTGCTGGCCGATGCACCCGGCACCTATGTGCGCGTCCGGGTCTGATATCGTATCGGCCCAAGCAAGATCGCCTGTATATCAAGGTTAACAACAAAGGCAGGAAAGTGTCGTATCACGCTTTTGCCTCATTCTGGTTATAGTTCGTGTCTTGTGCAGCCGAGCAAAAACAACTAGTTCTTTTTGCTCTCTATGGGTGTATTACGCACCTCGACAGGACTTCGCGAGCTTACTGCTCTTATAGAAGCGTTCTGACCAGGCATCGGCCGGTATAGAATGCCAGGACGGGGGAATCGTTGAAAATACTGCGGCGCTCAATCTCTGCCCTTCGGGCAAGCACAATCGCATGTATGGTCGGGCTCGCTTCCCTCGCCGCCACATCCTGTACGTCGACTGTCTCCAATCCAAACCTCACCGCCGGCCTCGCCCCGACTGCGACGTCCACCGCGACACCGGCCGCATCCGCACCTGACGGCGAGCAGGAAAAGGCGGCGCAAACCGGCGCAATGGCCTCCGGCGGCACGCAGGAAGTCGGGCCGCGCGCCCTGGCATTGGCCGGCAGCACCGAGACCAACGCGCTCCAGGCGCTGAATGCCGCCGCCAAGCCCGCCAAGCCTGCCGAGGCCCAGGATGGCGCCAAGGCCGAGACGGTCACCGCCGCTGCGGAACCGGCTGCGGCCGCGCCCGCCCCGCAGGAGACGAAGACGTCGCTGTTCGGATCGAGCAAGGCCAAGGACACGCCGGTTCAGACCGCAAGCGCGGCGCAGGGCGCCGAACAGCCTGTCCGCACCTCGCTCTTCGGCAGCTCGACGGCAAGTGCTTCCACCGGCGCGTCCACTGGCGCCTCCACCGGGGCACCGGCTGCTGCTGGCGCCGAGGCTGGCACCGGCGCTGGTACCGAGGCCCGCGCCGAGGGTGATGTGAGCGCCGACGACGCCAGCACGAAGACGGAAGCGGCCTATGCCGCGCCGGCACAGGCGAAGGCGACGCCGCCGAAATCCAACGGCGCGTTGCTGAGGCTCTTCTCCAACAACAATTCCCGGCCGGCTTCAAAACGCCTCGTCGCGGTCATCGATCCGCAGTCGAAGCCGGAGCTGCGCGCCACGAAAGCCGCATCGGGCGATGATTCTGCATTGCCGTCGGCTGAATCCTACGAGGGCAAGAGCGAGCGTCTGGCGTCCCTGCCCGGCGTCCGCCCGAATGCCGGCATCCAGATCATGCAGCGCGACAGCCTCTATGACGATGACGATGTCGAGGCAGCGGGCACTCCGGTGATTCTCGCATCGGCGGCCGGTCTGGCGCGCCTCGCACCCAACGGGCTCAAGGTCCAGCGCGAATCGGTCGATGTCGCCTGCCTGAAGCCGCAGCTCGTCGGCATGCTGAAGGCGATCGAACGCAAATACGGCAAGAACGTCATCGTCACCTCCGGCTATCGCAGCCCGCCCTACAATCGCAAGGTGAACGGCGCGAAGGCATCGCTGCACATGTCCTGTGCCGCCGCCGACATCCAGGTGCCCGGCGTTTCGAAGTGGGAACTGGCGAATTTCGCCCGCAACATGTCCGGCCGTGGCGGCGTCGGAACCTATTGCCATACCGAATCAGTGCACGTCGATATCGGCCCGCGCCGCGACTGGAACTGGCGCTGCTCGCGCCGGCGCGGCTGAGATCGGCGATGCCGGATCGCGCGCCCGATAAAATTCTGCACAAAATCGACTTTTTCAAAAAAAGAATGACTTATGGGGTTGCGGCGGAAAAACTGTTTCACTATAAGCCGCTTACCTGCGGGGCGCCCATCGTCTAGCGGTCTAGGACGCCGCCCTTTCACGGCGGAAACAGGGGTTCGATTCCCCTTGGGCGTACCAGGTTCTTTCCCTGGATATTCAAGCATTTAGATGACCGAGCTCACAAGCGGCCTGGCCAATGAAAAATGGCCGACTGTCCAGCCGGCCATCTTTGAAACCTTTTGCGCGAGCGCCTAGTTGGCGGGCGCCGGCTGTGATGGTGCGGGTTCCGCAGGGGCCGGCGTGGCAGGCGTAGAGGGTTCGGTTGTGGTCGCCGGCGGCGTTGCAGTCCCTTCCGATGGCTTGTTGTCACATGCGGTCAAGGTAAAGGCGGCAAGTGCCACGATTGGGAGTAGGATCTTGTAATTCATGAGCGTCCTCCTTCAGGGTGATGTCCCTATCAATAAGATGTGATAGTCCCGCCCTTTAGAACAGCCCCACTTTTTCAAGCTTTGTCACGCCATGTTAGACAAAGTTATGAGGCTGAAATGATGAGGTGGCATATCATAAAATCACTGCCACGATTCCCATCGGGCAGCAGGGCTCGGTTAAACCTCCAAGCGGGCCCGATTCTCCCACCCCAGAGCAAATTTACCTGCCTTTTTTCGAAAGGCAGGTCTTTTGCCTGCCCCCGAAGCGGCCAGATTGCATCATAATCCTGGCTGTATTGGCGGCGATAACCGGTGCATGAGATTCACGAAAGACACCAGGACCACCATCATATTCCTCGCGGCCGGTCTCATGGCTGCAACACTCGTCATGCTGTCGGACGGTCCGCTGGCCCGAACGAACCTCCTGCACGCACCCCATGCACCGCATTCCGCGAGCCTGCAGAAATAGCGTCCTGCCAACCGCCAACGCCAACTGCCACCCTGGGAAGCTGCAAAAGCATCGTGCGTGCTTCGACAGGCTCAGCATGAGGGAGGTTGGCTCATCATGGGGGGAGCTAACCTTCAGGGGATTTTGTGGTGGCAGCCAGAACAGGTGCCTGAATAGCCAAAATCCTCACCACGCCCGCGAAATCGCGTCTGGTCATTGAAAATGGGGGGAGACGGGCGGTCTTCAGCGCGTCAGTAGGTATCAGGGTCGAGGTCCGAAGACCGCCCGCGACGTCTTTGCCTGCTGTTGCTGCGCTTGTCAGACGCAACAACCCGGAAACAAGAGCGCTACCTCCGTTTCCATCTGCAGTTTGCCGGCCGATCGGGTTTGTCACTTCCGACCATCCGGCAACGCCACCCTTTCCCAGCAATCGAAACAGCACCGGAAGCTGCTCCCCCACTGGAAAGGATTTGTACAAAATAACCCTGTTCCAAAGTGGTGGGATAAGTCCGTGTTATTTATTTTGGCAGCCGGGGGGAGGAATGAGCGAAATCAGTGGCTTGCAGGGTAAAATATTTTCTGAGGCCGAAAATCCATCCCACCGGGAGGGTCGTGCGTTGCATGAATAGAGCGCGTGCTTCCACCCGCCCCGGGATGAGGATGATTGATTTGATTGCAGAAAAAGCATGGAGCCCGCGCTGAAGGCTCGCAAATCCATCCCCCTTGCCGACCGCCACCCGGCAAAAGTCCCCGGCGGCGCTTTATTCGCAGCGGCGATTCGGCTAATCCTCCGGCCATGAACTTCATGGATCCCCTCGTCACCGGCAGGCTCGTGCAAAGATACAAGCGCTTCCTCGCCGATATCGTGCTCGATGATGGCCGCGCCATTACCAGTTCCGTCCCCAATACCGGATCGATGCTCGGATTGACCGATCCGGGCATCAGGGTATGGCTGTCGCATAGCGGCGATGCGAAGCGCAAATATCCGCATACGCTGCAAATCGTCGAGGTCGGCGGCGAAATGGTCGGCGTCAATACCGGCCTGCCGAACAGGATCGCGGAAGAGGCCATCCTTTCCGGGCTCATCCCGGAACTTTCGGGCTATGGCGGGCTGCGCCGCGAGCAAAGATACGGCGCCAGTTCCCGCATCGATCTTCTCTTGAGCGATCCCGTGCGCGGCGACGCCTATGTCGAAGTCAAGAATGTCCACTTCTCGCGCACCCCGGGTCTCGCGGAATTTCCCGATTCGCCGACGGCGCGCGGTGCAAAGCATCTGGACGAACTCGGCAACATGGTGGAAAATGGCCATCGTGGCGTGATGTTCTACGTCGTTCAGCGTGGCGACTGCGATTGCCTCGGCATTTGCGGCGACCTCGACCCGCTCTACCGGGCGGCGTTCGACAGAGCGATGTCGCGCGGGGTTGAAGCTTACGCCGTAAAATGCCACATCACTCCGGCAGGAATTGCTGCAATCGCCGCGATCCCTATCATTATCTAGCAATCGGACGACGCCATGGTCACCTATCTCGATGCACAACATGCGCCGCTGAAGAATACCGGACAGATCCGGCTTCACGGTCCGGAGGCCTTCGAGGCCATGCGCAAGGCGTGTCAGCTTACGGCGCGCTGCCTCGACGAGCTTGCCTCCATCGTCGCGCCGGGCGTTACCACCAATACGATCGACCGCTTCGTCTTCGAGTTCGGCGCCGACCATGGCGCCCTGCCCGCCACGCTGAATTATCGCGGCTATACGAAATCCAGCTGCACCTCGATCAACCATGTGGTCTGCCACGGCATCCCGGACGACAAGCCGCTGCGCGAGGGCGACATCGTCAATATCGACGTCACCTATATCGTCGATGGCTGGCATGGCGATTCAAGCCGCATGTATCCGGTCGGAACGATCAAGCGCGCCGCCGAACGCCTGCTGGAAGTCACCCATGAGAGCCTGATGCGCGGCATAGCGGCCGTGCGCCCCGGCGCACGCACCGGCGCGATCGGCGCGGCCATACAATCCTATGCGGAATCGGAACGCTGCTCCGTGGTCAGGGATTTCTGCGGCCATGGCGTCGGCCAGATCTTCCATGATGCGCCGAATATCCTCCATTACGGCACGCCGCACGAAGGCATCGAATTGCGGCAAGGCATGATCTTCACCATCGAGCCCATGATCAATCTCGGCAAGCCGCATGTGAAGGTGCTGGCCGATGGCTGGACGGCCGTCACGCGCGACCGTTCGCTCACCGCGCAGTACGAACACACGGTAGGCGTCACGGCGGATGGCTGCGAAGTATTCACATTGTCGCCCGCGGGCCTGTTCGCCCCGGGACTGAAACTCGAATAGAACTGGGTGGCTATGAGCGAAGAAGACAAGAAAAAACCTTTCTTCCTCAACGAAACAGCCGCCCCACCCCCTTCCAAACAACCAGCCGTTGAAGCCGGTAGCGATGTTCACAACGCGCAGCCGCATATTCCCTATGCCGCCGAGCCGACGCCGCACTATCTCGGGCACCGCGAGCGCATGAAGGAGCGTTTTCAGCGCTCGGGCCATGCGGGTCTTGCCGACTACGAAATGCTGGAGATGCTGCTCTATCGCTCCATCCGCCAGGGCGATACCAAGCCGCTGGCGAAAGCGCTGCTGGCGCGGTTCGGCTCCCTTGGCGAGGTGCTCGGAGCGCCGGAAAATCTCCTGCGCGAGGTAAAGGGCTGCGGTCCCGCCACGGCGTTCGACCTGAAATTCGCCGCCGCCCTCGCCCAGCGCATCATCCGCAGCGAGATACATGAAAAGACGGTGCTGAGTTCTTGGAACAAGGTCATGGATTACTGCGTCGCCGCGATGGCATTCGAACTGCGCGAGCAATTCCGGATATTGTTCCTCGACAAGAAGAACGCCCTCATCGCCGATGAAATCCAGCAGACGGGAACGGTGGATCATACCCCGGTCTACCCGCGCGAGGTGATTGCGCGAGCGCTGCAACTATCGGCGAGCGCGCTGGTTTTAGTGCATAATCATCCATCCGGTGACCCGACCCCGTCCAAGGCCGATATCGAGATGACGAAGACGATTGCCGGCATCGGCGCGCAGATGGGAATCGCGGTCCATGACCACATCATCATCGGCAAGAAGGGCCATGCCAGCATGAAGGGGCTGAAGCTCTTCTGACATCGCCGCCCGTTCCTGCCCCTGATGTCAGGAATAGCGGCGACGTCGGGGCCATCGGGTGTAGACTTCGGGCTTCTTGAGGAGGAGCACCATGCTACAAGCCTGCCTGAACGGCGATCGCAACCCGGATTTCCACGCCAGGGTGCCCTGCACCGCGGCCGAGCTCGCCGCCGATGCGCGAGATTGCATTGCCGCCGGCGCGGACGAGTTGCACATCCATCCGAGGGACAGCCAGCGCCGCGAAACGCTCGATCCGAATGTGGTGGCGGAGACGATCGGCGTAATCCGCCAGGCGGTTCCGGGCGTGCCGATCGGCCTTTCCACCCATTGGCGCATCCCGCCGGGCGGCCTCGCGCGCCAGCGCTCCATCTCCGCCTGGAGCGTGCTGCCGGATTATGTCTCGATCAACCTCATCGAGCCCGACGCGGCCGACATGATCGCTCTCGTGCTGTCGAAAGGCATCGCCGTCGAGGCGGGACTATGGTCGGTGGCAGATGCAAGGCGGTTCGTCGCCCTGCGGCAGGCGCGATCCTGCCTGCGCGTGCTCATCGAGATGAACGAGCAGGATGTGACGGAAGGACTGCAGGTGGCGACGGGAATTCTGGCCGTGCTCGAAGCCGGCGGCATGTCGCTGCCGATATTGCTGCATGGCGACCAGGCCAGCGCATGGCCGATGTTCAGGCAGGCCATCATCATGGGGCATGATACGCGCATCGGGCTCGAGGACGACAATTGCCTGCCGGACGGCGAACCGGCTGCGGGCAATGCCGAACTGATCAGGGCCGCGGTCGAGCTTGCACACAGCCTGAAATGAAAACGGGCCGCACAAGGCGGCCCGTTCGAGACATGGTCGAGACGAGATCAAGCCTCGTCGTCGGTCTTCTTCTTTGCAGCCTTCTTCGGCGCGGCCTTCTTGGCCGGCTTCTTGGCTTCCGCCTTGGTGTCGGTCTCGTCATCCGCCATCAGCTCTTCCTTGGTCACGGTCTTGTCCGTCACCTTGATGCTTTCGAGCAGGTGGTCGACGACCTTCTCTTCGAAGATCGGGGCGCGCAGGCCGTTGATCGCGTCCGGCGTGTTGCGGAAGAAGTCGTAAATCTGCTTCTCCTGGCCCGGATACTGGCGAACCTGATCGTAGACGGCGCGCTGCAGCTCTTCTTCCGTCACTTCGACGCCGGCCTTGTTGCCGATCTCGGAAAGGACGAGGCCGAGACGAACGCGACGTTCAGCGAGTTTGCGATATTCCTCGCGTGCCTCTTCCTCGGTCGTCTCTTCGTCTTCGAAGGTCTTGCCGGCGGTCTGCAGATCCTGCGTGATCTGCGACCAGATGTTGTTGAACTCCGCATCGATGAGGCGCTGCGGTGACTCGAACTTGTACTCGCCGTCGAGAGCGTCGAGGATCTGGCGCTTCACCTTCTGGCGGGAGAACGACTTGTACTGGTTCTCGATCTGCTCGCGGATCAGCTGGCGCAGGCGCTCGGCATTCTCGAGGCCAAGCGACTGGGCAGTCTCGTCATTGATCACGATTTCGCCCGGCTTGCCCACTTCCTTGACCTTGATGTCGAAGGTGGCATCCTTGCCGGCGAGGTGCGCGGCCTGGTACTGCTCGGGGAACGTGACCTTGATTTCCTTCTCGTCACCGGCCTTGACGCCGATCAGCTGGTCTTCGAAGCCCGGAATGAACTGGCCGGAACCAAGCACCAGCGTCGCATCCGTGTCGGCGCCGCCGTCGAAGGGAACGCCGTCGACCTTGCCGAGATAATCCATGGTGACGCGATCGCCGCTTTCGGCCTTGCCCTTCTTGGGCTCGAACGTCTGGGCGGAACTCGCGATGCGCTTGGCCTGCTCCTCGACTTCCTCATCGGTGACTTCGACGACTTCGCGGGTAACGCTGATCTTCGACGCGTCCTTGAGCTCGATTTCCGGCAGCACTTCGTAGTTGAGCGAGAATTCGAAATCGGCCTCGCCGTTCAATACTTTCTCGGCTTCCTTCTCGTCTTCCGTCATGACGACTTCAGGCTGGGTCGCCGACTTCTCGTTGCGGTCGGAGAGAATGGTGCGCGAGGAATCGCTGAGGATCTCGTTGACGACTTCCGCCATGAACGACTTGCCATATACCTTGCGCAGATGGCTTACAGGCACCTTCCCGGGACGAAATCCGTTGATGCGCGCCTTGGCGCTGGCACCCTGGAGGCGTTCGGAAAGCTTTGCTTCCAGATCCTTGGCCGGAACGACGACCTTGATCTCGCGCTTCAGTCCTTCATTGAGCGTTTCAGTAACCTGCATATCCAAACCTTCACTTCTAACATTTGCCCCGCCGTTACCGGCACTCTTGCCAAATTGCGGGAAGAAAACTGTTGCCTTCGTGGTTCCGGGAAGCGGATGGACGAGCCTCGCTCGTCTTCACATTGATTATATAATCCTGTTCCAACTCGACTTCCGATTTGTGCCCTCGCCGTAATACATGCCGCAGCACAAAACTGGGTTGGAAATCGCACCGTCACCGACTGGTCGCTCCCTTTACTCGGCTCGGTCGCAAAAATCAATGGTGGAGCCAGGCTGGCGCGCAAAATTGACAGGAGCGCACAATACCACTCCAGATTGCGAGGTGACAATCGTCGGGAACTGTGCAAATCTGCCCGCATGGGGATTTGAGACTAGTGTCAATCTAACTCGTGCAACCTTTCATGGCGCTGCCCTGCTATGTCCTATCTCCCCGCATGCACCTTAGCTTAATCCGAATTTGTACTACTCGACCTGATCGTTCGCGAAGTTCGTTCTAGCATTTTTATCTGTATCAGAATGATGTCGCCCAATCGTCGGGACGTTTCACTGTATGGAGACCTGTCCTTTGTCGTCCAGTTTGAATTCTACCCTGAAGGCCGGCATCGCCGCCCTTCTGTTTTCCTGCACTTCGGCCTTTGCCCAGGAAGCGGCATCTCCTCCCCCGCCCCCTCCGGTCACGGTCGCAAAGCCTGTCGTACGCGACGTCGTCGATAGCGACGAGTTCATCGGCCGTTTCGAGGCCGTCGACCAGGTTTCCATCCGGTCGCGCGTCGCCGGATATCTCGACAAGATCGAGTTCAAGGACGGCGCCCTGGTAAAGCAGGGCGATCCGTTGTTCACGATCGACCAGCGGCCCTACATCACTGCGCTGTCGCAGGCCGAGGCCTCGCTGGAAGTCGCCAAGACCACCCTCATCTATGCCGAGGCGCAGTTCAAGCGCACGGAGTCGCTCGCCAGCAGCGGCACATTGTCGGCATCGCAGCTCGACGACCGGCGCCGGGACTTCATTTCGGCGCAGGCAAATGTCCGCGGCGCCGAAGCGGCCCTCGCCCGCGCCAGGCTCGACCTCGAATATACGAGGATCACTGCGCCGCTCAGCGGCCGGATCGACCGGCGGCTGATATCCGTCGGCAATCTCGTCCAGCCGGACCAGACCATCCTCACCACCATCGTCTCGCTCGATCCGATCGATTTCTATTTCGACGTGGACGAGAGAAACCTGCTCTCCTACGCCAAGACCGCCCGCGAGCGCGGCAGCAACCTGCAGGAAGGCGGCGGCGGCATCGAGGTCACAGTGCGGGTGGCCGACGCCAATGAAAAGCCCTTCAAGGGGACTGTCGACTTTGCCGAAAACCGGATCGACAGCGAGACCGGCACGGTCCGGGTCCGGGCGCGGTTCGCCAATCCGGATTTCGTCCTGCAGCCCGGCCTCTTCGGCCGTGTCGACGTGGCGGCATCCAACAGCTACCGGGGCATTCTCGTTCCCGACGAGGCCATCGGATCGGACCAGAACGAGCGGATCGTATTCACCGTCACCGAGGATGGCACCGTCACGCCGAAGCCCGTCCGCATCGGGCCGAAGCTCTATGGCTATCGCGTCATCCGCTCCGGGATGACGGGCGACGAGACCATCGTCGTCAACGGCCTCATGCGCATCCGGCCCGGCGTCAAGGTAAAGCCTGAAATGACGGAATTGCCGCCGGAGGCCGTCACCGCGGACAGTTCGTCCGCGGCGGCCGCCGATGCCCCTGTTCCGGAGACCGCGCAATGAGATTTGCACATTTCTTCGTGGACCGTCCCATCTTTGCGACGGTCCTTTCAATCGTTTTGCTGATCGTCGGCGGCATCGCCTATACCCAGCTGCCCGTGGCGCAGTATCCGGAAATCGCACCCCCGACGATCGTCATCCGCACCTCCTATCCCGGTGCCGATGCCGAGACGATCGCCAATACGGTGGCGACGCCCATCGAACAGGAAGTCAACGGCGTGGAGGGAATGCTCTACATGTCGTCCTATTCGACCGCCGATGGCTCCATGGCGCTGACCGTCACCTTCCGGCTCGGCACCGATCTCGACAAGGCCCAGGTCCTGGTGCAGAACCGCGTTTCGATAGCCGAACCGCGGCTGCCCGAGGAAGTGCGCCGCCTCGGCATCACGACGACCAAAAGCTCTCCGGACCTGATGATGGTGGTTCACATTCTCTCGCCCAACGGGAGATATGACCAGCTCTACGCCTCCAACTACGCGCGCAGCCGGGTGCGGGACGTGCTCCTGCGCCTCGATGGCGTCGGCGACCTGATCATCTTCGGCGAACGCGAATATTCGCTGCGCATCTGGCTCGACCCGGAAAAGCTTGCCGCCTATGGCATGACCTCGGACGATGTCGTCCAGTCCCTGCGTGACCAGAACGTGCAGGTTTCCGGCGGCTCGATCGGCGGACCACCGACCTCCGGCAACAATGCGTTCCAATATACCGTGACGACCGAGGGCCGCTTCAGCGATGCAAGGCAGTTCCGCTATGTCATCGTCAAGGCGAGCCAGTCCGGCCGTCTCGTGCAATTGCAGGATGTCGCCAGGATCGAGCTCGGCGCCAAGGACTATGTCACCAACAGCTATCTCAACGGCAGTCCGGCTGTTGCGCTCGGCATATTCAGCCGGCCGGGCACCAATGCCCTCGCCGCCGCGGCCTCCATCCGCAGCACCATGGAGGAGCTCTCCAAGGATTTCCCCGATGGCCTGACCTATGACATCGTCTACAATCCGACGGAGTTCATCGCGGAATCCATCAACGAGGTCTACAAGACCATTATCGAGGCCGTCATATTGGTGGCGCTCGTCGTTCTCGTATTCCTGCAATCCTGGCGAACGGCCATCATCCCCATCGTGGCGATCCCGGTATCGCTGATCGGCACGCTCGCCATCCTGCTCGCCTTCGGCTTCTCGCTCAACATGCTGACGCTGTTCGGCCTGGTGCTCGCCATCGGCATCGTGGTCGACGACGCCATCGTGGTCGTGGAGAACGTCGAGCGAAACCTGGCGCGGGGGATGACGCCGAAGGAAGCCTCGCATGTGACGATGGACGAAGTCGGCACCGCGGTCATCGCGATTTCGCTCGTCCTCATCGCCGTCTTCGTGCCAACCGCCTTCATACCGGGCATTACTGGCCAGTTCTATCTCCAGTTTGCCATCACGATCGCGGTTGCGACGGCCATTTCGGCGCTCAATTCGCTGACGCTGTCGCCTGCCCTGGCGGCAATCGTGTTGCGGCCGCATGGGCACAAGGAGTCGAACAATCCGCTGGCGAGGGTCGGCCGGTCGCTGGCCAACGGCTTCAACCGGGGCTTCGACAAGATGGCGTCTGGCTATTCCTGGGTGATCCGCCATCTGGTCAGTTCGGCGACCGGCATCGTCGCGTCGCTGCTGGTGTTCGTCGCCCTGCTCGGCGCCACCTGGTTCATGGCGACCTCCATCCCGCGCGGCTTCATACCGCTCATGGATCAAGGCTATGCCATCGTCGTCGTGCAATTGCCCGACGGCGCGTCGCTGTCACGAACGGATGCCGCGATCCAGAAGGCGACCGAACTGGTGCGCAAGACACCGGGCGTGAAGAACGCCGTCGCCTTCTCGGGCTTCAGCGGCGCAACCTTCACCAATGCTTCCAATTCGGGCGTGGTGTTCGCGACCTTCGACGATTTCGAGAAACGGCTTGAACACGGCCAGGATGCGAATTCGATCATCGGCCAGCTCTACGGCACGCTGCAGAGCATACAGGAGGCATTCATCATTGCCGTGCCGCCGCCGCCCATCAACGGCATCGGCACGTCGGGCGGCTTCAAGATGCAGCTGCTCGATCGCGACAGTTCCGACATGCGCCGCGTGCTGGCGCTGGCCTACCAGATGATGGGCGAAGCCAACCAGACACCGGGCCTGACCGGCGTGTTCACGACCTTCTCTGCCTCCAGCCCGCAATATTTCCTTGAGATAGACCGCGACAAGGCGCGGGCGCTGAACGTTCCCATACCGAACATCTTCGAAAGCCTTGCCACCAACCTTGGCACGTCTTATGTGAACGATTTCAATGCCTTCGGACGAGTTTATCAAGTCCGGGCACAGGCGGACCAGCAGTTCCGCGTCGAGCGGGACGATATTCTCGCACTCAAGGTCAGATCGGCCAGCGGTGCGCTCGTTCCCCTTGGCACGCTGGTGGAAATCAGGGACACGACCGGCCCGTCGCTGGTCCAGCGCTACAATATGTACGTATCGGTGCCCTTGCAGGGCAGCGCTGCGCCGGGCGTCTCGACGGGTGCGGCGCTCGACTCGATGGAGGCGCTTGCGGCCAAGACTTTGCCGCAGGGCACGACGTTCAACTGGACGGAACTTGCCTTCCAGGAGCGCAATACGGGCAATACGGCAGTGTTCATCTTCGCGCTGTCGGTGGTGTTCGTGTTCCTTGCCCTGTCCGCCCAGTATGAAAGCTGGGTGCTGCCTCTGGCCATCATCCTGATCGTTCCGCTGGCGGTGCTCGCGGCCCTGATCGGCGTCTGGCTGCGCGGCATGGACAACAACATCCTGACGCAGATCGGCCTCGTGGTGCTGATCGGGCTGGCGGCGAAGAACGCGATTCTGATCGTGGAGTTCGCCCGCCAACACGAGGAACAGGGGTCCGATCCGATCGAGGCGGCCATCGAGGCAAGCCGCCTGCGCCTGCGTCCGATCCTGATGACGGCCTTCGCATTCATCTTCGGCGTCGTGCCGCTGATGATCGCCACGGGCCCCGGCGCCGAAATGCGCCAGTCGCTGGGAACGGCGGTGTTTTCGGGCATGCTGGGCGTCACATTCTTCGGGTTGTTCCTCACACCCGTCTTCTATGTGGCCCTGCGCTCTTTCGGACGAAGGCGAAAGCCGGCGGCCGAAGAAGCGGCGGCGCACTAGCAACGAAAGGCGTGGATCACCTCCACGCCTTTTTCTTTTCCACAGTAGCCCGGATATTGGCCTGCCAAGGTTGACCCGCGCCGCCATGTTCTCCAGACTGTCGTCGAAGTCGTTCCGTTCCGGCGGGATTTAAAGTTTGCGAATGGCCTGCTCCGGTCGCAACGAACGGAGAGCAATATGAAGCACCAATGCGCCGTTATCGGCGTCCTTATAGTCTTGTTCGGCTTGCTTGGGCTGGTGGCGATGCACTCCAGAGACGATGCGGGACCCAATTCGAGCCGCCAGATCATCCCGTCCATCGACGCGCCATCGTGATCCGCCGATGGATGGCAAACCCTGAACGGAACGCCGATGCCGAGACTCTTTCTGGTTTTCCTGACTGTCGCAATCTCGATACCACTGGCCGGCTGCGTGAGCGATCCCAATTTCCGGCCACCGGACCCGAGGACCTACGAGCCGCCAGTCTATGACGGCTCGTCACATGGCGGACGATAATGGTTCGTCCACTGTCCGCCTACCAGTTGCGCACGCAATAGCCCCGGCGTGAAAGATGGAAGCCGCGCGGGCACGCCCTGTAGGCCGGGCGGATACGCACGCATTCACCAAAGCGATTGAGCCGGCGACCCGGGCCGCAGCGCGCGATCCGGCGATTTGGCACGCACCGTCCCCAGCGATTGACGTGCCAGCCACGCCCGCACCGCCAGCCGACCTGCTCCAGCACCTGCGACAGTTCGATCGAATTGCTGCGAGCCGGCGCTGCGGGCGACGCTCCGGCCGGTGCAGCCATGGCAAACAGTCCGCCGATCAGGACGAGTACAGAAAGACCGATTTTCCATGATGACATAGAACTTCCTCCCATGAAGATATTCCATGGGAGGAAAAATAACTCCAATAGGCCGGGACTGCCACAATAAATTGTCGGCAATTGCCGGTGCGCCGGCGATACCGCAAGGGCTAATCGCGCCGAGGCTTCTTCACCGCGCGGATCGTGCCGCTTCCGCCGCCACCGCAGAAGAAGCGGTCCTTGCCGTCCGACTCAAGCCCGGACACGCCGCAACCGGCAGGCATTTCGATGACCTCGAGGACCTCGCCGGTCGCGACATTGATCCGCCTGACATCGCTCTCGTCGCCCTCCCACGTCCCGTGCCAGAGCTCGCCATCGACCCAGGTGACGCCGGTGACCACGCGCCTGGATTCGATGGTGCGCAGGACCTTGCCCGTTTCAGGATCGACCTGATGGATCCTGCGGCCCCGGTGCTGCCCGACCCAGAGCGAGCCCTCGGCCCAGGCGAGGCCGGAATCGCCGCCATTGCCGGGCGCGGGTATCGTCGCCACCACGGCGCCGTTCTTCGGGTCGATCTTCTGGATGACAGTCTCGGCGATCTGGAAGATATGGCGGCCGTCGAACGCCGTCCCGGCATGGGCGGCCGCGTCGATCGAACGGGTGATCGCACCGTCCTCGGGGTCCATGGCATTGATCCTGTCGCCTGATGCGAACCAGACCTGGCTGCCATCATAGGTCAGGCCGTGGACCTGTTCGACATCGGGAAATGGTCCATATTCGCGGATGATCTCGGCGGTGCTCGTCTTCATGGCTCGACTCCTGCTGTTCGATGTTCGGTTCCCCGGCAATCTAGTCGCTCGGCAATGGACCCGGGAGTAACAACACCGTCGGGAAACCGGCAATCACAGGCACCGTCCAGCGCCGCGCCCTGCCCTTGCCCAGCGCCTGCACCTTTCCGGCCGCCGCAAGCTGTTCGAGCCCGCGCTGCACCGTGCGGGCACTGGCGCCGAGCGCAATCGACAGCGCGGAACTCGCCCAGGCCTCGCCATCGGCAAGCAGCGCGAGCAAGGCCGCATGTTTCTCGTCGACAGGCGGCGCAAGCACGGCAACGCCGCCATCGTGCCTGGGCTTCAGCGCAAAGCCGCGCCCGGTAGCCCCAATGTCGGCAAGCGGCCGCAATTCGGCGCGCAGCCGGCCAATCTCCACCCGCAGCCGGGCCCGATGCGACTCGTCCGCATGTCTCGCGCCGAACGCCGATATCAGCAATTGCTCGCGCGAGACATCGCCGGGCCAGGCCTCCGCCAGCGCACGCACAAGCGCGAACAGCACCGGCCGCGTCGCCAGCGATACGACCTCATCCTGCCTGCGCACCGCATTGCGGCAGGCATCGACGACGAGCAGGTCCGACGAGAACAGCGTCTCGACCTCGTCGAGCAGAAGCGGACGCTGCCCATCGCCCTGGATCAGGCGGGCCGCCGGCCGACGCAGCACCAGGCCGACCTCTTCCACCTCGGCCGAAAGCGCCGGAATGTCGGCCTCGCGGGCTGCCTCGACGGCACGGGCCAGCGCCTCGCGCGCCTGTCTTGTCCTGAGACGACGAATGGCAATGCCGGCCAGAACGAGATCATAGGCAGCCCGCGAGGCCGGCGGCAGGTCTGCCGGGTCGAGTTCGCCCAACCGGCGCTGCGCCTCGTCGAGCGCGCCGATCAGCAGCAGGCGGCGCACCTCGAGATGTCGCGCATGGGCCGCGTTGATCCGGTCGCCCCGGCGCTCCAGCGTCAGGCGGGCCTGTTCGAGCTTCTTCACCGGCCAGCCGAGATCGCGCGACACCAGCGCTATTTCCGCTTCGGCGACGACGCAGCGGCTGCGCGCCACCGCTTCCCTCGGGCCGAACGCGGCAGCGGCGCGGCGCAGAAGCGACTTGGCGCGGACGAGATCGCCGAGTTGCGCCATGGCAATGCCGCGCAAGGCCAGCGCCGGCGCATCCTCGCGCAAGGCGACCCGCTTCAACGCGCCCAGCGCATCGCCCGCCGCAAGGGCCCGGGCGGCGGCAGTAATCAAGGAATCCATGCAAATCCCGTCACACTTGTCACTCTCCCGGTTCCGGCATCCGGTTCTATCCTGCCTGATGACCGGCAAGCGCACGGCGCCGGGCGATCGAACAACGCCGAGGAGAACTTCATGGACAATAGTCTAAAGAGCGCGCAGCAAGTGTGCAATTGTCACCCGGATCGGGCGGAAGGCGTTCGAAGCGCGCCGCGCGGATCGGGTCTGATGAACGTCTCGGCGCGCAGCAGCGCGGCGATGGACACTCGTTCCAGCGATCAGCACGGAGTGGAAGACCATGGCCAAGCCATCGAACCCCGCAAGTAATGCCTCGTCCTCATCGGCCTCGTCGTCATCGGCCCCGTCTTCATCGGCAATGACGGTACAGGCGGCAACGCGCTGGCTGGCCCTTGCCGCGACGCCGACATTCGCGTCCATGGCGCTGCTGTCGTCGGCGGAGGGCGGTGCGGACATGATCTGCACCACCGCCGCTTCGCCGATCAGCGGAATGACGCTGATGTACCTGCTGATGGCTGTCTTCCATTCCGGGCCATGGCTGCAGCTGGCCGCGAACTGGCGCTGAGCCCGCCAATTCAAGCACTTAGGGAGAAGTGTTCAGGAATGAATGGTGCGGATAGAGGGACTCGAACCCCCACGGTCTCCCGCCAGAACCTAAATCTGGTGCGTCTACCAATTTCGCCATATCCGCATGGCCCTGGCTCTCGCCTCGGGCGCGGCCTCTATAGCATCCCATCTCGCAGCGTCAAAGGAAAAAGCCGGACGGCGCGGCCGCGCAATTCGCGTCCACCCTGACAGTCAGTGTGTCGGTCACTATGGCAGTCAGTATGAAGGCTGCTCGTCCAGCACCTTGTCGCCATCCCTGAGCGCCCGGACTTGCGCTTCGCCGTCGGGGGATACCGCAACGACCGCCTCGATCTGCTGCTTGCGCTGCAGGTCTTCGAGTACCCGTCCTTGCCCTTCCGCCACATAATAGCGCTCGATGCCATAGGTGACGGGCACCGTTGTGAACATCGTCAGGTCGCGCAATGCACCTATCCTGCCGCGCAAGGTGATCTCGCCGTCGGGGCTTTCGCTCGGCCGCTGCCACGAAGCCCTGGCGAAGGCCCATTTGCCCGATGCGTCGGGGCGCAGCGTGACGAAAACATCGGCCGGCCCGTTCTTCGGCGCCGTTCCTTCGATGGAGCTGGTGGGGATGGCCGAAATATCATAGCCAAGCGCAACATATTCGCCGCGCAGCAGATCACGCGGATCGACCGGATGGGTCAGGAGGGTGATGTCGGTGGCGCTGCGCAGTGCCGAGGCGCGCTGTTCGACCATGGCGAACAGGACGCCGGATTGAAGCAGCGCCACGGCAGCGGCCAGCCACAGGATGCGGCGCTTGCCCTTCATGGCGTGGCCTCCGTCAGTTGCGCCCTTTGCTTGAGCCGCCGTTCCATCCGCATGACGAATACGGCGAGAAGCAGCACGAGAACGCCGGCACTGAGGAAGAAGCCGGCGGTTCCGATCATGGTGCCGATGGTCTTGAAGGCGAGATAGATGACTTCGAACGAGAAGACCGAATAGGCGATCCAGCGCACGGCCGGATTCCGGTAGCCGGACAGCGACAGCCCGGCGACCGAGCAGGCGAGGATAAGGAAGCCGGCCATCACCTCGCCGCGCACCGTGCCCTCGAACTCGTCGAACTGCAGGAAGATCAGGACCAATAGCAGCGTGGAGAAGCCATAGGCTCCGACGGCCTTGGACCAGCCGCTCCAACGCTCCAGCAGGGGATGGCGCAAGGCATCGACGAGGAACAATCCGCCGCCCACAAGGGCCGCCGGCCAGAATATCGCCGCCTCGTCGAGATCGATGCGCAGCACGAACACATAGACGATGGCGAGGATGGCGATCAGGTGCCGCGCAGCCCTCGCGCCCGTGTACCAGGCAAGGCCGGCGCAAAGGAGCAGGAGAATTGGCAGCAGCCACGAATAGCCGAAGCGGCCGCCATCATCGAGGGCGAGAAACAGGAACAGGCCGGTCAGCACCACGCTTCCCGAAGCAAGTATCTCGGAGCGCAGGAGCAGCGCGGCGATCATGACGCCCGCGACCCACAGCAGCACCGCTTCGGCGGGTTCACCGGCGAGGTGATACATCTGGCCGACCAGCGCGATGCCGGCACCGAAGGTGATGGCGGCGATAAGGTAGAAGGCTTCGCCCAGCATGCGCTCGCCGCGGCTGACGCGCCATGCGCCGCCGAGATAGCCCGCCCAGATGACCGCGACGATCAGGACGAGGCGCACCAGCCTCGGCATCACTTCCCAATTGGCGGCAATCAACGAGAGGATGGCGGCGCCGAGCAATACGGCTCCCAGCACCGCAAGGATGCCGCCGAGACCGAAGCCGGAACGGCTGGTCTCCACATCGCTGCGCAGGCGCGCCGCCGTATCGGAGTCGATTATGCCTTTCGATTCCCAACGGGAGATGTGCCTATTGATTCCGAAAGATACCGCCAATGACTGAGTCTCCAATGCAAGCAGCTAACTCGACTGCGGCTGAAAAGGCAATCTCGGGTATTTTTGTGCAGCGCAGCATTCTGCGCCCATTATGACGCAATGCAACAATTGCATAGCTGAAATGCAAACTTGTCTCTGCAAGTTCGAGGCCGCTTCGACTATCTTCAGCTCAACGATCAAGAGTGATCAACGAGACAACAACCGAAGTGGTGAATGACATGAACCTTATCCGTTCCTACAGCAACTGGCGCCGTTACCGCGAGACGGTAACCGAACTGAACCGCCTTTCGATCCGCGAACTGAGCGACCTGGGCATTGCCCGTTCGGACATCCCGTTCGTAGCGAAGAAGTCCGCAATCCGCTAATAGCGGCAAGGAATATCGCTGAGGCTTCTCCTCCTCCCAAAGCCTCCTGCGATCAAAGCCCGGCACTCCTCCTCCCAGCCGGTCTTTACTTAACGACACCCACCGCACCTCCTCCCGCGGTGGGTGTTGTTGTTTCTGGAGGTAGCTTCCCATCGCCACAGCGCGCCCCTCGCGCCCGAATCTTCCCCGCTCCATATATTTCCGCTTGCATGCCGGGCTTGCCGTTGAAGCGGCGCGGCAAAAGAGCTATGGGAAGGCATGTCCATCAAACCAGTTCATATCGTCGGCGGCGGCCTTGCCGGTTCCGAAGCATCATGGCAACTCGCTGAAGCGGGCGTGCCGGTCATCCTCCATGAAATGCGGCCCGTCCGCGGCACGGATGCGCACAAGACCGATCATCTGGCGGAACTCGTCTGTTCCAATTCGTTCCGTTCTGACGACGCCCAGACCAATGCCGTCGGCGTATTGCATGCGGAAATGCGCCTGGCCAATTCGCTGATCATGGCCGCCGCCGATGCCAATCAGGTCCCCGCGGGCAGCGCGCTGGCGGTCGATCGCGATGGCTTTGCCCAGGCCGTCAGCGCCAGGCTCGAAGCGCACCCGCTCATCACGCTCATGCGCGAAGAAGTGACCGGCCTGCCGCCGGAAGACTGGGACAAGACGATCATAGCCACCGGGCCGCTGACCGCGCCGTCGCTTGCCGCGGCTATCGGCGAGCAGACCGGAACGGACGCCCTCGCCTTCTTCGATGCGATCGCGCCCATCGTCCATTTCGATTCCATCAATATGGACGTGTGCTGGTTCCAGTCGCGCTACGACAAGGTCGGGCCCGGCGGCAATGGCAAGGATTATATCAACTGCCCGCTCACGAGGGAGCAGTACGAAACCTTCATCCAGGCTCTGATCGACGGCGACAAGACCGAGTTCAAGCAATGGGAAGGAACGCCCTATTTCGACGGCTGCCTGCCGGTCGAGGTGATGGCCGAGCGCGGACCGGAGACGCTGCGTCACGGACCAATGAAGCCGATGGGCCTCACCAATGCGCACAATCCGACGGTCAAGCCCTATGCGGTCGTGCAGCTGCGCCAGGACAATGCCCTCGGCACGCTCTATAATATGGTCGGGTTCCAGACGAAGCTGAAATATGGAGCGCAAACGGAGATATTCCGTCTCATTCCGGGGCTCCAGAACGCCGAATTCGCCCGTCTCGGCGGATTGCATCGCAATACATACCTCAATTCGCCCATCCTGCTCGACCCGACCCTGCAGCTCAGATCCCGGCCCGGATTGCGCTTTGCCGGCCAGATCACCGGCTGCGAAGGCTATGTCGAATCCGCCGCCATCGGCCTGCTCGCGGGCCGGTTTGCCGCGGCCGAGCGTCTGGGCGGATCGGCGACGCCGCCCCCGGTGACGACCGCCTTCGGCGCGCTGCTCGGCCACATCACCGGCGGGCATATCGTCAGCGACGAAGAACCGGGCAAGCGCTCTTTCCAGCCGATGAATGTCAATTTCGGCCTGTTCCCGCCGATCGAGGCACCGAAGCAGGAAGGCAAACGGCTGCGCGGCAAGGAAAAGTCGAACGCCAAGAAGCAGGCGATGAGCGCGCGGGCGCTCAGCGATTGCCGGGCCTGGCTCGGCCTGCCGGCGATCTCGCAAGCCGCCGAGTAAGCGTCACTCCATCAGAGTTGCCTGAACCATCCCTGCGTGGCCCACCCGCGCGGTTGCGTGGCTTAGCGCCACACGGTTGATACGATTTGCATGGCCCAGCCACGCGGGGTCAGATATGGATCGCGTGGCCCAGCGCCTTCAATGCAGCCTCGGGGAAGCCTTCGCTCTGCGTCGGATGCGCATGAATGGTGCCGGCGATATCTTCCAGCCGCGCGCCCATTTCCAGTGCCAGCGCAAAACTCGCCGAAAGCTCCGATACGCCGCTTCCGACCGCCTGGATGCCAAGGATCAGATGGTTGCTGGCCAGCGCGACGACGCGGACGAAACCATCCTCGCCCTCCTGCGTCATTGCCCTGCCATTGGCCGCGAAGGGGAACAGCCCGACCTTGATCTCATGACCGGCCTTCTTCGCTTCGTCCGGCGACAAGCCGACCGCGACGATTTCGGGATCGGTGAAGCATACGGCGGCGATGGCGCGCCTGTCCCATGCCCTGTTCTGCCCGGCGACGATCTCGGCAACCATTTCGCCCTGCGCCATGGCCCGATGCGCCAGCATCGGTTCGCCCGTGACGTCGCCGATGGCATGGACGCCGCGCATCGAGGTGCGGCATTTCTCGTCGATCCGCACGAAGCGGCCGTCCATGTCGAGATCGATCTCCTCCAAACCCCAGCCCGTCGTCACCGGCTTGCGGCCAACGGTTACGAGGATCTTGTCGGCAGCTATTCTCTGATCCTTGCCATCGGCAGTCTCGATCAGCAAGACATCGCCCTTGACGCCCCTTGCCTTGGCCCCCGTGACAAGTTTCACGCCCAAGCCATTGAGATGCTTGACGATCGGGCGGGTCAGCTCCGCATCATATTGCGGCAATATCCTGTCCATCGCCTCGATCACCGTGACGTTCGAACCGAGCTTCGCATAGGCCGTGCCAAGCTCGAGCCCGATATAGCCGCCGCCAACCACGGCCAGCCTTTCCGGCACGCTTTCCAGCGACAGCGCCTCGGTCGAAGATATGACATTGCCGCCAAAGGGCAGCGACGGCACCTCGACGGGCGCCGAACCCGTGGCAATGACGATATTCTCGGCGCGGATGATCTGCAGGCCGGTCAGCGTCTCGACCTCCACGGTCTTGCCGTCGCGAAACCGTGCCCGGCCGGTTACGATCTTGACATTCGCCTTCTTGAGGAGGCCCGCGACGCCATTGTTCAAGCGGCTGACGATCCCATCCTTCCAGGCGATCGTCTGCGTAAAATCGAGCGAATGTTGCGCAACCCCAATGCCGAGCGGCGTCTTTCCCGCCGCAAATCGCGCTACTTTGGCAAATTCGTCGGCTGCATGGATGAGCGCCTTGGAGGGGATGCAGCCCACCATCAGGCATGTGCCGCCCACCCTTCCGGCTTCGACGATCACCGTATCGACATTGAGCTGCCCGGCGCGGATCGCGCAGACATAGCCGCCGGGGCCGGCGCCGATCACCAGGAGCTTGCACGAGATATCCTTCATCGTTTTCAACCCTCGACAAAAATCATGGCAGGCGTTTCGAGCAGCGTCTTGATGCGCTGGATGAAGACCGCGGCATCCCAGCCATCGATGACACGATGGTCGAAGCTCGACGACAGGTTCATCATCTTGCGCGGGATGAAATTGGTGCCATCCCAGACCGGACGCATCATGATCTTGTTCACGCCGATGATGGCGACCTCGGGATGATTGATCACCGGCGTCGTCACGACACCGCCCATGCTGCCGAGCGAGGTGATGGTGATGGTCGAGCCCGTCAGCTGTTCGCGCGTCGCTGTACCCGTCTTCGCCGCCTCGGCCAGGAGATTGACCTCCGCGGCACAATCCCACAGCGTCCGCGCTTCGGCATGCTTGACGACCGGAACGACAAGGCCGTTCCCGGTCTGGGCGGCGATGCCGATATGCACGCCGCCATGCTGATGGATGATGTTGGCTTCGTCATCATAGACCGAGTTGAGCTGCGGCTGCTCCGCGATGGCCTTGACCATGGCGCGCATCAGGAAGGGCAGCAGCGTCAGTTTCGGCTGATCGGCGCGCTTGCTGGCATTGAGCCTGCTGCGCAGCTCCTCGAGCGAGGTCACGTCAACCTCTTCGACATAGGTGATGTGAGGTATGCGCGACTTGGAGAGCGCCATCTTCTCGGCGATCTTGCGGCGCAGCCCGACGACCTTGATTTCCTGCACCTGATTGTTGGGCGAAAGGGCGGAAACGCCTTGCTTCTGCGGCCCATGGGCGAAAAACGCCTCGAGATCCTCATGCGTGATACGGCCTGCCGGCCCGGTGCCCGGCACCTGGCGCAGATCGACCCCCGCCTCGCGCGCCCGCTGCCTGACCGCCGGCGATGCGAGCGGCTTGTCGCCCTCCTTGCGCGGGGTGCCGGCCGCGAAACCCGGCCTTGAGGCCACATCCTTCGGTGCTGCTGCCGGTCTTGTCGCCGGCTCCCGCTGCTGCTTCGGCGCGGCGGGTTTTTCCTCGGCAGCCACGGGCGGCTGTTCCGGCGCCGGTTTGGCGACAGTCTCCCTCTCCAAGGCGGGGACGGCATGTCCCTCGCCTTCGACCTTCAGGCGGACCAGCGGCGATCCGATGGCGATCACGTCGCCGATCTCACCGCCCAGCCAGATGATCTCGCCATCGACCGGAGACGGTATCTCGACCGTCGCCTTGTCGGTCATGACGGCGGCAAGCACCATGTCTTCGCGTATGAGGTCGCCGATCTTGACGTTCCATTCCACCAGCTCGGCCTCGGCGACGCCTTCGCCGACATCGGGCAGTTTAATGACATACTCACCCATCGACCTGCCTCCTAGCTTTCCAGCGTTTCCAACAGCGCCCGCCCCAGCCGCGTCGGGCCCGGGAAATAGTCCCACTCCTGCGCATGCGGATAGGGCGTATCCCAGCCGGCCACGCGGGCGACCGGAGCTTCGAGCTTGTAGAAACAATGTTCCTGAACCAGCGCGGCAAGCTCGGCGCCGAAGCCGGATGTGAGCGTGGCTTCATGGACGACGACGCAGCGCCCGGTCTTGGCCACCGACTCGACGATCGTGTCGAGATCGAGCGGCAACAGCGTCCGCAGGTCGATGATCTCGGCATCGATGCCATGCTCCTCCGCTGCCGCCTCGGCGACATAGACCATGGTGCCATAGGCGAGGATCGTCAGCTGCGATCCCTCGCGGCGCCTGATGGCCTTGCCGAGCGGAACGGTGTAGTGGCCATCCGGCACCTCGCCGAGATCATGCTTCGACCAGGGCGTGACGGGCCGATCATGATGGCCGTCGAAGGGCCCGTTATAGAGGCGCTTGGGCTCCAGGAAGATCACCGGGTCCGGATCTTCGATCGCCGCGATCAGCAGCCCCTTCGCATCATGGGGATTGGACGGAACGACGACCTTCAGCCCCGACACATGCGTGAACAGCGCCTCCGGGCTCTGGCTGTGGGTCTGGCCGCCGAATATCCCGCCGCCGGTCGGCATGCGCACGACGATCGGACAGGTGAAGCCGCCATTGGAGCGATAGCGCAGCCGCGCGGCCTCCGAAACGATCTGGTCATAGGCCGGATAGACGTAATCCGCGAATTGTATCTCGACGCAGGGCCGCAGGCCGTAGGCCGCCATGCCGATCGCGGCGCCGACGATGCCCGACTCGCTGATCGGTGCGTCAAAGCAGCGGGTGCGGCCATATTTCGCCTGCAGCCCGTGGGTGCAGCGGAAAACACCGCCGAAAAAGCCGACATCCTCACCGAAGACGACCACATTGTCGTCGCGTTCCATCATTGCATCCATCGCGTCGCGGATGGCTTCGATCATCGTCTTGCGTGCCATGTATCAGACCCCCGCCTGCTGGCGTTGACGACGGAGATGCGGTGGCATTTCCTCGTAGACCCCCTCGAACATGTCACGCGCCGAGGGCTTGCCGCCGGCATGAAGCGTGCCGAAGCTTTCCGCTTCCTTCTGCGCCGCTATGACCGTATCCAGTATCTCCGCCTCCGCCTGCACATGGCGCTCCTCCGACCACGCGCCGCGGCCAATGAGGTGGTTCTTCAGGCGGATGACGGGATCGCCCAGGGGCCAGGCGTCGGATTCCGTCTTCGGGCGATAGGCGGAGGGATCGTCCGAGGTGGAATGCGCGCCGACGCGGTAGGTGACATATTCGATCAGGGTCGGGCCAAGATTGCGCCGGGCCCGCTCCACCGCCCACTGCGCCACGGCGAAGACCGCAAGATAATCATTGCCGTCGACGCGCAGTGCCGGAATGCCGAAACCGAGGCCTCGCGCTGCGAAAGTACCGGAACCGCCTCGTGCAATACCTTGAAATGTCGATATAGCCCATTGATTATTAACAATATTCAACACCACAGGCGCCTTGTAGGTCGAAGCAAAGACCAGCGCCGCGTGGAAGTCGGATTCAGCGGTGGAACCGTCACCGATCCATGCGGCGGCGATTTTCGTGTCGTTCTTGATCGCCGATGCCATGGCCCAGCCGACGGCCTGGATATATTGCGTCGCCAGATTGCCGGAGATCGAGAAGAAGCCATGCTCCTTGGACGAATACATGATGGGCAATTGCCGGCCCTTCAGCGGGTCGCGCTCGTTGGAGTAGATCTGGCACATCATCTCGACCATCGGATAATCGTTGGCGATGAGCAGCCCTGCCTGCCGGTAGGTAGGGAAATTCATGTCGCCCGGCTGCAGCGCCTTGCGGAAGGCGCAGCTCACCGCCTCTTCGCCGAGATGCTGCATGTAGAACGAGGTCTTGCCCTGGCGTTGGGCGATCTGCATGCGTGCGTCGAAGGTGCGCAAGGTCATCATATGGCGCAGGCCGGCGACAAGCTCTTCGTCGGTGAGCAGCCCGGACCATGGGCCGACAGCCTCGCCGTCGCGGTTCAGCACGCGGATGATGGAATAGGCCAGATCCCTGAAATCCTCGGGATTTGCATCGACGTCGGGTCGGCGCACGGAGCCGGCCTCGGCGATCTTCACATTGGAAAAGTCGGGTACCCCGCCCGGACGAACATCCGGCTCCGGCACATGCAGGCTAAGCCCGCCCGCTGTTGGCACAGCATCGTTCGACATATGGCACCTCCCGCTTCCATTTCCCGCCACATAGTAGCATGAATGGCATGCGGAACGGCAATGACCGTTTGGGCAGGCAAAGCGGGCCATCCGTGAACACGGGCTGCCGGCTTGTCTGGCTAAGACGTTATTAAGACTGGCGTTTTCACTCCACCATGCGGCGACGAAGCGTTTCGGAACGGACAAAAAAGCAATGTCGCGCCGATGCGGGCGAAACGGCAGACGGAATTATTCAAAGCGCTGCCCGATTTTGTAATAAAATGCCGGCGCCGGGCGGTCTGTTCACGCTACGGGCCGTTGCATCATGGTCGGCGGAACACAAGAAGCTGCTTTAAAACGAAATTTGCTCTAGTCTTTCGCGGATTCGGCGGAGGACAGAACATGGCAGGACTATATTTGGAAGATTTCGAGATTGGCCGGACCTTCCAGCACCCGTTGCGCAAGACCGTGACGGAGAGCGACAACGTGCTCTTTTCCGCCATGACGCTGAACCCGCAACCGCTGCACATAGACTTCGATTTTGCCGCCAAGAGCGAATGGGGACAGCCGCTGGTCAATTCGCTGTTCACGCTCGGCCTGATGATCGGAATTTCCGTCAACGACACCACCATCGGCACCACCATCGCCAATCTTGGCATGACCGATGTCACATTCCCCTCGCCGCTGTTCCATGGCGACACGGTGAGGGTCGAGACGCAGGTGATCTCGGCGCGCGCATCGAAGTCGAAGCCTGACCGCGGCATTGTCGAGTTCGAACACCGGGCGTTCAACCAGCATGGCGTGCTCGTCGCCAAATGCACCCGGCAGGCGATGATGCGGTCGCGGAGCGCCGCCTGATGCGCTCGCTGCTGTTCGTGCCCGGCGATTCTGAAAGGAAACTCGAGAAATCGCTCGCGAGCGGGGCCGACGTCCTGATTGTCGATCTCGAGGATTCCGTCAGCCCGGAGCGAAAATCGGTGGCGCGCGAGATCGCCGGCAGCTTCCTGCGCGGGCTGGAGAGGCCGGCATCGCAGCGGCTCTTCGTGCGCATCAACGATCTTGAGAGCGGGCTGGCCGATGACGACCTCGCGGCGCTGGTCGCGGCGGGCCCCGACGGCATTCTCCTGCCCAAGGCCGAGAGCGGACGCGACGTGACCCGGCTGGCCGCCAAGCTCAATTTGCACGAGGCGCGGGCCGGGATCGACGAGGGCGTCACTGAAATCATCGCCATCATCACGGAAACGGCGCTCGGCACCTTGTCCACCGCCACCTATGCCGGCTCCTCGGCAAGGCTCGCAGGCCTGAGCTGGGGCGCGGAAGATCTTTCGGCGGCGATCGGCGCGCGCAGCGCACGGGACGAAACAGGTACCTACACGGATGTCTTCAGGCTGGCCCGCGCCCTGACGATCCTTGGCGCGGCTGCCGCGCAGACGACCGCCATCGATACCGTCTTTGTCGACTACCGCGACGAACAGGGCCTGCGCCGGGAATGCGCCGATGCCGAGAGGGATGGATTTACCGCCAAACTCGCCATTCATCCGGCACAGGTGCCGGTCATAAACGAGATGTTCACGCCCTCGCCGCAGGCGGTCGAGGAAGCCCGCAAGATCGTGGCGGCCTTTGCCTCCGATCCTTCCGCCGGCGTCATCGGCATAGACGGCAAGATGTTCGACCGGCCGCATCTGCGGCGCGCGGAACGCCTTCTGGCGCGCGCGGGCTGAACCCTAGCCCTGAACCCTAGCCCTTCCAGGGGCCGCCATATTCGGACAGGATCGCATCGATCTCCGGCCGCGGGCGCTCCGGCACCTTCTGGCCGCAGCTGCCGATATGGACGAAGCCCGTTACCCGCTCATGCGGAGCGAGGCCCAGCAATTGGCGGCCTTTCTCGTCCGAGGAATACCAGTTGGTGATCCAGTTGGTGGCATAGCCGAGCGCATTGGCGGCAAGGCAGAGCTTCATCGCCGCCGCACCGGAGGACAGAAACTGCTCCCATTCGGGGATGTGATGCTCGACGGGGGTGAAGATCACGCCAATGACCAGCGGCGCGCGCGCGAAGCGTTTCAGCTCCTGTTCGCGGCGCTGCTCCGTCAGCGGCCCCTCCCGCTCTTCCGCCAGATCCGCCAGATATTTCCCGACTTCCACCCGCGCGTCGCCCCGGTAGAGCATGAAGCGCCACGGCGTGAGCCGGCCATGATCGGGCACGCGCGATGCAATCCGGACGATCGTCCGGATTTCGTCGTCGGAGGGGCCCGGCTGGCCAATGGCCGAAATGGGCGTCGAACTGCGCGTGGAAAGAAAATCGATGAAGGGGTTGGGAGAAGACATGTTCATGATATCGGTTTGCAATCTGTTCTCATTGGGTGGCGACAATGTGCCGGTTAAGCACGGCAGTAAACCCCATTGGCAATAAAAAGCCTTGAAATTGCCACCGGCTTCGGATCAAACGACAACATGGGGAAGTTCCAGAACAGGATGCGGAAATTCAGCACGGTTTTTCGTGCTGCCATGGCGGCGGGTTTCGTCTGCGTGTTGGCCGGCCCGGTGGCGGCGCAACAGCTGGCGCCCGACTTTCCGGCAACCGAACCGCTCGGCAACCTGCCGAGCATTCCGCAGCTCAACGAATATGCCGATCCGGCAGCGCCGGCCAATAATCCGCTGGCGAGCCAGAACACGTCCAATCTCACGCTATCGGCGAAACTGACCGAGGACGGCGATTCGATCGGCCGCGGACTGGTCTGGCGCGTCTTTTCGCCCGAGCCCGGCGCCGACGGCAAGCTGGCGCTGCTGGCGACCGCCAAGGGCGGCTCGACCTCGTTCGAGCTTGCGCCGGGAAGCTACCTCATCCACGTTGCCTTCGGCCGCGCCGGAGCGACAAAACGGATCTCCATGACGCGCGCCAAGCGCAGCGAAACGATGATTCTCGACGCCGGCGGCATCAAGCTGAACGCCGTATTGTCGGGTGGCGGCCGCATACCGCCGGAGCGCCTGCGATTCTCCATCTATGAGGATCATGAAGATGCGAGTGGCGAGCGCGCGCTGATCATCCCGGCGGTGAAGCCCGACACCGTCGTGCGGCTGAACACCGGCACCTACCAGATCGTCTCGAATTACGGCACCGCCAATGCCGTCATCCGGTCCGACATCCGCGTCGAGGCGGGCAAGATCACCGAGGCGACCGTCGAACACCGGGCCGCCCTCCTCACGCTGAAGCTCGTCCGGGAAGCCGGCGGCGAGGCCCTGGCCGACACCGCATGGTCGGTGCTGACGACATCCGGCGACATCGTGCGCGAAAGCGTCGGCGCCTTCGCCTCGATGGTGCTCGCGGAGGGCGATTATGTGATCGTCGCCAAGAACAAGGACCGCATCTACCAGCGCGACTACAAGGTCGCTGCGGGCCGCAATCAGGATGTCGAGGTCATCGCCGCCGAAGGCGGCGGCACGACGGCCAGCGCCAATCGTCCGGCCGAAGGCGAAGAACCGCTGGATTGATCCAGCTACAGGCCGTCAGCGCCTGGAGCCGAGCGCGAATACCGCATCGTGAAGATGCTGGAGCAAGGCCTGCCGGTCGCGGATTTTCTCAAGCTCGTCCCAGGGCAAAATTTCGCCGATCTGCACCCTGATCGCCTTGCCCGAGAGCCGGCGGAATTCACGGATGAGCAGCGACAGGCGCAATGTCATGGAAAACTTGCTCACGAGGTGGAAGAGCCAGCCATTCTGCCCGTGGAAATAGACCGGGATGACCGAGGCCTGCGCCTGGCGGATGAGCTTTGCCGGAAACATCTTCCACGGCAGGTCCTGCGCCTTGCCGAAACCCTTCCTTGCCGTCGCCACGCCGCCCGCGGGGAAGATGACGATGGTCACGCCCTCCTTCAGCAGGCGCGCCGCCTCGTGGCGGGTGGCCATGTTCATTGCCAGCGCTTCCTTCGTCTCGTCGAAACAGATCGGCAAGGCGTAGGGGCGGATTTCCGGCACGCGCAAGAGGTCATTGTGGATCAGCACGCGGAACGGGCGGCCGAGCTGTT
Source organism: Phyllobacterium sp. 0TCS1.6A (assembly GCF_026420825.1). NCBI lineage: Bacteria > Pseudomonadati > Pseudomonadota > Alphaproteobacteria > Hyphomicrobiales > Phyllobacteriaceae > Phyllobacterium > Phyllobacterium sp. 0TCS1.6A. Next base: position 95,632 of record NZ_JAPMAB010000006.1, on the reverse strand, counting down.
CCGCGAGGGCCAGCGCCGCAATGCCGTCGCCAATGCCGAAAGGATGGTTTGCGATCATCACGATGGGATCGCGCGGCAGATCTGCAGGCGGCCACTGGTCCGGGCCTTCGAGACGGATGTCGATCAGCTCGAGCATGTCGCGGAACACGTTGCGGCCCGCGGGCACGATCTCCCTGCGCCAGATCTCGTATAGTTCGACGAAATGATTGCGCCCGGAGATGGTTTCGATCGAGCGGATGAACCACTGCGTCAACCGATGCTGCGTCTCGTTGGCATAGGAGAGTTCTGAGAATTGCACGATGATCCCCGGCAGATTGGATGCGCGATTTTCGCGCATCCGCATGACAGTTTGATGAAACCGCCTATTCGTCCATACCTGCCGCGATGCGGGCAAGATCCGGGGGGGTCGCTTCGGCAACCAGTTGCCGGATGGCTTCGTCGAGCGACAGCGACGTCTGGGCCTGCGAGCCCAGCCGGCGAATGTTCACCGACTGCTCCTCGGCCTCGCGCATGCCGCAGACGAGAATGACCGGGACCTTCTGCAATGAATGCTCGCGCACCTTGTAGTTGATCTTCTCGTTGCGGAAATCGGTGATCACCTGCAGGCCGGCAGCCTTCAGCCGCTTTGCGACCTGACGGCCATAATCGTCCGCCTCGGTCGTTATGGTGGCGACGACGACCTGCACCGGCGCGAACCAGAGCGGCATGTGGCCCGAGAAGTTCTCGATGAGGATGCCGAGGAACCGCTCCATCGAGCCGCAAATGGCGCGATGGATCATCACCGGCTGCTTCTTCTCCGAGGTGGAGTCGATATAGAACGCGCCGAAACGCTCCGGCAGGTTGAAATCCACCTGCGTCGTTCCGCATTGCCACTCGCGGCCGATGGCGTCCTTCAGCGTATATTCGAACTTCGGCCCGTAGAACGCGCCCTCGCCCGGCAATATGCCGGTCTTGATGTCGTTCGACTGGCGCTGGATCTGGTCCAGCACGCCCATCATGACGCTTTCGGCGCGGTCCCAGAGCTCGTCCGACCCGACGCGCTTTTCCGGCCGCGTGGAAAGCTTGATCGTGACTTCTTCGAAGCCGAAATCGCGATAGACCGAGAGGATCAGATCGTTGATCCGCAGGCACTCCGCCGTCATCTGCTCGTCGGTGCAGAATACGTGGGCATCGTCCTGCGTGAAGCCGCGAACGCGCATCAGTCCATGCAGCGCGCCCGAAGGCTCGTAGCGATGGACATTGCCGAACTCGGCGAGCCGTACCGGCAGGTCGCGGTAGGATTTGAGGCCGTGCTTGAAAATCTGCACATGGCCCGGGCAATTCATCGGCTTCAGCGCGAATACGCGGTCGTCATCCGTATCGTCGCCCGCCACCGTGACCTTGAACATGTTGTCCCGGTACCAGCTCCAATGGCCCGACGTCTCCCAGAGCGACTTGTCCAGCACCTGCGGCGCATTGACTTCGCTATAGCCGTGGCCATCCAGGCGGCGGCGCATATAGCTCACCAGGTTCTGGAACATCCGCCAGCCCTTGGCATGCCAGAACACGACGCCGGGGCCCTCTTCCTGGAAATGGAACAGGTCCATCTCGCGGCCGAGCCGCCGGTGATCGCGCTTCTCGGCCTCCTCCAGCATATGGAGATAGGCTTTCAGGTCGTTATCATTGGCAAAGGCGGTGCCATAGATGCGGCTCAGCATCGGATTGTTGCTGTCACCCCGCCAATAGGCGCCGGCAACCTTCATCAGCTTGAAGGAATTGCCGATCTGGCCCGTCGAAGCCATATGCGGGCCGCGGCACAGGTCGTACCAGTCGCCCTGCGCGTAGATCTTCAGGTCCTGCCCTTCGGGGATCGCATCGACCAGCTCGACCTTGTAGATCTCGCCCTTCTCGGCGAAAACCTTGCGGGCCTTCTCGCGCGACCAGATTTCCTTGGTGAAGGGTTTGTTGCGGGCGATGATTTCGCGCATCTTCTTTTCGATCAGCGCCAGATCGTCGAGCGTGAACGGCTCGTTGCGGGCGAAATCATAATAGAAACCGTTCTCGATGACCGGCCCGATCGTCACCTGTGTGCCGGGAAACAGCTCCTGCACGGCCTCCGCCAGGACGTGGGCGCAATCATGCCGGATCAGTTCCAGCGCGCGCGGGTCCTCGCGGGTCAAGATCTCGACCGCGCCGGACGCGCCGAGCGGGTCCGAAAGGTCGCGCACGGTGCCATCGACCACATAGGCGACAGCTTTCTTGGCCAGCGATTTCGAGATCGATTCGGCAAGTTCCGCGCCGGTCATGGCAGCGTCGTATTCGCGCTTCGAGCCATCGGGGAATTGCATTGAGACAGTTTTTGCAACTGCTTGAGACATGATCTGCTCCTATCCAGTCCCGCCAACGATTGCGGGTGGTGTTACCTGCGCTGGACCGTTCCAGCGCGCGGACTCATAAAACGTGTTCGCGCCGAGGTAAAGTATTGAAATGCCGCATGACGCCGCGCCTGAAGCTCTATCGGCTGCGTTCCTGCCGGAGCTTGTTCCAATAATCGAGGCGCTTGCGTATCTCCCGCTCGAAGCCGCGGTCCGGCGGTTCGTAGAAAGTCTGCCGGCCCAGCGCTTCAGGGAAATAGTCCTGCCCCGAAAAGGCATCGGGCTCGTCATGATCATAGGCGTAGCCCTGACCATAGCCCTCGCCCTTCATCAATTTGGTCGGCGCATTGAGAATGTGCTTCGGCGGCACGAGCGAGCCATGCTGCTTCGCAGCCTGCATCGCGGCCTTGTAGGCGGTATAGACCGCATTGGATTTCGGTGCGGTCGCGAGATAGACGCATGCCTCCGCCAGTGCCAGCTCGCCTTCGGGCGAGCCGAGATAATCATAGGCATCCTTGGCGGCGTTGCAGATCACCAGCGCCTGCGGATCGGCAAGCCCAATGTCCTCGCTGGCCATGCGCACCAGCCGCCGTCCGAGATAAAGCGGGTCTTCGCCCGCATCGAACATGCGGCAGAGATAATAGAGCGCAGCATCGGGATCGGAGCCGCGCACGGCCTTGTGCAGCGCCGATATGAGATTGTAGTGGCCGTCCTGGCTCTTGTCATAGACTGGCGCGCGCCGCTGCACGACTTCCTGCAGCTGCCGCGCATCGAATATCTCGTCGCGGCGTGCCGCCCGCCAAACCTCCTCGGCCAGCGTCAGGATGGCGCGGCCATCGCCATCGGCCATGCGAACGAGACTGGCGCGCGCTTCCTCGTCGAGCGGCAGTGCCTTGCCTTCATGCTGCTCGGCGCGCTCGAGCAAGGCGACGAGGCTCTGCGCATCATGCGGATGAAACACAAGCACGCGCGCCCGCGACAGGAGGGCGGCGTTGAGTTCGAATGAGGGGTTTTCTGTGGTCGCGCCGACGAGGATGATCGTTCCATCCTCCATCACGGGAAGAAAGGAATCCTGCTGGGCCCGATTGAAACGGTGGATCTCGTCGACGAAAAGCAGGGTCTGCCGCCCGGACATGCGACGCGAGCGCGCCATCTCGAAGACCTTTTTCAGGTCGGCGACACCGGAAAAGATCGCGGAAATCTGTTCGAAGGCCAGATTGGTCTCGTTCGCCAGCAGGCGCGCGACCGTGGTCTTGCCCGTACCCGGGGGGCCCCAGAAGATCATGGAGCCGAGCGAGCCGGAGTCGATCATGCGGGTCAGCGCACCTTCCGGCCCGGTCAGATGATCCTGCCCGGTGACCTCCTTCAACGATCGCGGACGCAGCCGGTCCGCCAAGGGGCGGTTCCTGTCGGCGGCCGGATCGTCACTGGCGGAAAAGAGATCGGCCATCTTAGCGGATTATCTGCCGAATGACGGTGCCGCCGCGTTCGAACTCGAACCGCCACAATATCGGGCTGTCCGACATGGCCGTGCTGAGATCGCTGATACTCGCGATCTTGGCGCCGTTGACGCCGCGCACGATGTCGCCCGGACGAAGGCCGATCCGCGCGGCGGGCGATTCCGGATAGATCTTCTCCACCGCCACACCCTCGGTATCGTCCGGCAGGCCGAGGCGGCGGGCGCTTGCAGCCGAGAGTTTCACCACGAGAGCACCGGAAAGCGGGTTCTTGCCCTGTATCATCAACTGGTTGTCCGGCGAATCCGGGTCCGGCTTCTGCAGCGTCACCGGCAGCGATTTCTGCTTGGACCGCGACAGAACGTCGAAAGTGACCGTCTTGCCGATACCGGCCGTCGTCATCCTGTAGCCCAGCGTATCGGGATTATCGACACGCACGCCGTCGATGTTCAACACGACATCGCCGACCTGCAAACCGCTCTTCGCCGCCGGGCCATCCTTCGTCACCGACGTTACCAGTGCGCCATAGGGCTGCTTCATGCCGAGGCTTTCCGCCACATCCGGCGTCACGCTCTGGAACGACGCGCCGATATAGGGCCGCTGGAACGTGTCGGCGCCGCCCTTTGCCGTCTCGACCACGGCGCGGACCATATTGGCGGGGATCGCAAAGCCGATGCCGATAGAACCGCCGGACCGGGAATAGATGGCGGTGTTGATGCCGATGAGTTCGCCATTCATGTCGACGAGCGCGCCGCCGGAATTGCCCGGATTGATGGCAGCATCCGTCTGGATGAAGAAATCGAAATCCGACACGCCGACGCGCGTGCGCGCCTGTGCCGAGACAATGCCGCTCGTCACGGTTTGCCCGACGCCGAACGGGTTGCCGATGGCAAGCACCAGATCGCCGACTTCGACCTTGTCCGAATCGGCGAGCTTGACGAACGGCAAAGGCTCGCCCGCCTCGATCTTCAGGATGGCGAGATCGGTCGATTCATCCTTCAAAACCACCTTGGACTCGAATTCGCGCCCATCGGAGAGCGCCACCTTCACCGTATCCGCATCGCGGATAACGTGATTATTGGTGACGATGATGCCGGAACTGTCGGCGATGACGCCGGAACCGAGCGAAGACTGCACGCGCGGCGGCCCGTTGAACCGCCGGCCAAAGAACTGCTCGAAAAACGGATCGCCTGCAAAGGGCGACGTGCTCTGAACGGCCTGGGCCGCATAGACATTGACCACGGCGCCGGCGGTCTGCTTGACGAGAGGCGCAAAGGACAGCTGCAATTCGGTGCGCGTCTGCGGCAGTTCCTTTTCGGCAGGCGCCGTCTGGCCGAAGGCCGGCACAGCCGCGCCAGCCAGGACGCCGGCGAGGATGGATGTGCAAACCAGTAGCGCACGCGCCGATGCAGCCATCATCAATCTCATATCCAACTCCGTCCGGTGAATCACTTATCTGCTTGATCCAATGTGGTGATTATCGCCAGCAATACCAGCCGTCAAACGCAGCAAATTTGCGGCATGGCGGCCATTTCCGCGGCCGACGACAATGTTATACTAGGCCGGAGGGGAAAGACGTTGAAGCGAAAATCCGAATTCAAGATGCACCCAGCTGCCGACCGCCGAATTCATCTGGTCGAAGCCCGGAGCAACCACGTCTTTCCGCGCCATTCCCATGAGCAATATGGCGTCGGCCTGATCTATCAGGGCGCGCAACGCTCGTTCAGCGGCCGCGGCATGGTCGAAGCCGGCGCCGGCCAGATCATTGCCGTCAATCCCGGCGAGGTCCATGATGGCGCTCCGATCGATGACCGGGGCCGCTGCTGGCGCATGATCTATCTCGATCCGCCATTCGTCATGGAAATCCTCGCCGGGCAGATCGACGACGAGGTTCGCCCGGCGGAATTCATCCGTCCGGTGTTCGACGGCGATCGCTACCCGGCGCTGTTCCACCGGCTGTTCCTGGCCATGGCGACGCCAACGACATCAGCGATGCCGCTGCTGCGCGATGAACTGCTGGCCGAATTGCTGCCGGCAGCCATGGAACGGCGAACCGCCGCCCGCGCGGTCCCACCGCCGGTCAGCACGGCGCGAGCCATGATCGACGACGATCCCGCCGCCTCGTTCACCCTGGCCGAACTGGCGGCTGTCGCCGGTCTCAGCCGGTTTCAGTTGCTGAGGGGATTTGCGGCGGCGCTCGGCCTGACGCCCCATGCCTATCTCATGCAGCGCCGCGCGGATCTCGCACGGCGCCTCATCCTTGGCGGCAACAGCCTGGCGGATGCCGCCGCGGCGAGCGGATTTGCCGACCAGAGCCATATGACGCGGGTCTTCATCCGCAAATACGGCATCTCGCCGGGCGATTATGCGAGAATTCGGGGCTGAGCTGCAATCCGGTTCAAGACGGGCGGCGGGGTTTCCGGTTCATTTCATGCACGATCCAAACTGGAGCAGAGCATGGAACCGGAATATCTCATCACCTCGTTCATCATCGTCGTCTCGCCGGGCACAGGCGTCGTCTATACTTTGGCCACGGGCCTCGCGCGCGGGGCACGCGCCGGCATTGCCGCCGCATTCGGCTGCACAATCGGCATTGTTCCGCACCTCGCCGCCGCCATTGGCGGCCTCGCGGCGGTGATGCACGCAAGCGCCACCGCCTTCAATGCGCTCAAGATCCTCGGCGTCGCCTATCTGATCTATATGGCCTGGAACACATTGCGCGAAGACGGGGTGCTGAACATTGACGGGCAATCGGCGGGAGGCACCTCGCACCTCAGGACTGCGACGACCGCCTTCCTCATCAATATTCTCAATCCGAAGCTGTCGATCTTCTTCCTCGCCTTCCTGCCGCAATTCATCATGCCAACCGAAGAGGACCCGTTGCGCCGCATGCTGGAGCTCGGGTCGATCTTCATGATCATGACCTTCGTCGTATTCGCGATCTATGGATTGTTTGCCGCAGCGGTGCGCGAGCGGGTGGTGTCGCGCCCGCATATTCTCGCCTGGATGCGCCGCTCTTTCGCGGCGGCTTTCGTGGCGCTCGGCATCAAGCTGGCCTTTGCCGGGCGCTGACGTCGGACCTGGAACCCGATCGTGCGAGGTGCGCCTTGCATGGGCGCAAAGAAAAAGGGGGCTGAAAAGCCCCCTCTTCCAAACATATCAACTGCCGATCAAGCGGCTTCGGCTTCGCTTGCGCGTTCTGCCTCGACGCGAGCCAGATCACCGGCTCCCTTGGCATTCACATCGCGATCGACGAATTCGACAACTGCCAGCGGTGCATTGTCACCGGTGCGGAAGCCTGCCTTCATGATGCGGATGTAGCCGCCATTGCGCTGGCCATAGCGGGGCGCCAGCGTGTCGAACAGCTTGGCAACCAGCTTGACGTCGCGGATGGCCGAAATGGCCTGGCGACGAGCGTGCAGGTCGCCGCGCTTGCCGAGCGTGACCAGCTTTTCAACGATTGGACGAATTTCCTTGGCCTTGGGCAGCGTTGTCACGATCTGCTCATGCTCGATCAGCGATGCAGCCATATTGGCAAACATCGCCTTGCGATGGCTGGCAGTCCGGTTAAGCTTGCGGCCTGAATTACCGTGGCGCATGAGCCTTCTCCTTCAATTCTTTCGGGCTCATTGCCCGGATTGTTATCGGGTTTCTAACCCGGTTGTTCTTAATATTGGTCTTCGTAACGCTTGGCGAGATCTTCGATGTTCTCCGGCGGCCATGCGGGCACTTCCATACCAAGATGGAGCCCCATGGAAGCCAGAACTTCCTTGATTTCGTTCAGCGACTTACGACCAAAATTCGGCGTGCGGAGCATTTCCGCTTCAGTCTTTTGAATGAGATCGCCGATGTAGACGATGTTGTCATTCTTCAGGCAGTTCGCAGAACGAACCGAAAGCTCGAGTTCGTCGACCTTCTTGAGCAAGGCAGGATTGAACGCAAGTTCGGTAACCTGTTCCTGCTGAACTTCCTTCTGCGGCTCGTCGAAATTGACGAAGATCGCCAGCTGGTCCTGAAGGATGCGTGCCGCATAGGCAACGGCGTCTTCGCCCGTGATCGACCCGTCGGTCTCGATCGAGAGGATCAGCTTGTCATAATCGAGAACCTGGCCCTCGCGGGTATTCTCGATCTTGTAAGACACCTTGCGGACCGGCGAATAGAGGCTGTCGACCGGGATAAGACCGATCGGCGCATCTTCGGCGCGGTTGCGATCAGCCGGGACGTAGCCCTTGCCGGTGTTGACGGTGAATTCCATGCGGATTTCAGCGCCCTCGTCCAGCGTGCAGATCACGTGGTCCGGATTGAGTATCTCGACATCGCCAACAGTCTGGATATCGCCGGCCGTTACGACGCCCGGGCCTTCCTTGCGGACGACCATGCGCTTCGGACCGTCGCTCTCCATGCGGATCGCGATTTCCTTGATGTTCAGGACGATGTCGGTGACATCTTCGCGAACACCCGGAATCGACGAGAATTCATGCAGAACGCCATCGATCTGAACAGCCGTCACGGCAGCGCCGCGCAGCGAAGACAACAGCACGCGGCGAAGGGCATTGCCCAGCGTCAAGCCATAGCCGCGTTCCAGCGGTTCGGCGACGACCGTTGCCTTGGTCTTCGAGCCGGAGGTCTGAAACTCGACCTTGTTCGGCTTGATCAATTCCTGCCAGTTCTTCTGGATCATCTAATTTTCCCTTATCCTTGCCTGTACCACCATCCAATCGTGGCATTGAGGCGTGGAAACCGCAGAGGAGCCCATAAAGGCTCATGCGATTATTCTGCAGCAAAAAAGACTATACGCGGCGACGCTTGCGCGGGCGGCAGCCATTGTGCGGAATTGGCGTCACGTCACGGATCGAAGTGATGGTGAAGCCGGCCGCCTGAAGAGCGCGCAGTGCCGACTCACGGCCGGAGCCGGGTCCGCAAACTTCAACTTCCAGCGAACGCATGCCATGTTCCTGCGCCTTCTTGGCGCAATCTTCTGCAGCCATCTGGGCGGCAAACGGGGTCGACTTGCGCGAGCCCTTGAAACCCTGGGCACCTGCGGACGACCAGGCAATCGCATTGCCCTGCGCATCCGTGATGGTGATCATCGTATTGTTGAATGTCGAATTGACGTGGGCAACGCCCGACGAAATGTTTTTCCGTTCGCGGCGGCGAACGCGCGTGGCTTCCTTGGCCATGGTAGTCCTTTCAATTGATCTCGACGCCTCCGTATTTCCAGAGGCTCCACCTGGTTTCATTTAAGGTGCGAAACCGGCACCGGTCTCTGCGAAAGCAGAACCGGCGCAGCGAACTGCGCCGGAATGTAATTACTTCTTCTTGCCGGCGATTGCCTTGGCAGGTCCCTTGCGGGTGCGCGCATTGGTATGCGTGCGCTGGCCGCGGACCGGAAGCGAACGGCGATGGCGCAGGCCGCGATAGCAACCAAGATCCATCAGGCGCTTGATGTTCATCGATACTTCGCGACGCAGATCACCCTCGACCTGATAGTCGCGGTCGATTGCTTCGCGGATCTGCAGCACTTCAGCGTCGGTCAACTGATTAACACGACGCTCTGCAGGAATGCCGACCTTCTCGACGATTTCCTGCGCAAACTTTTGACCAATCCCGTGAATGTACTGAAGCGCGATGACAACGCGCTTGTTCGTCGGGATGTTGACGCCAGCGATACGAGCCACGTCTGTTCTCCTTGTTGACCGGCAGAGCTGGACGACCAATGGCGGCCAGATGACGGGATGAAAATACTATTCGGGACAAACACAAACGATCAGCCCCGAACCTGCTTTACCGGATCGGCGCCGACCGCTTCATATTCAAGCGAATTTGCGCCGTACTTGAAGGAATCGGCTCGAAAAGTCAACTCCTCCGATAGATTTTTGTCAGACTATAGATCCGACAGAACTTTTTCGATTGCGGCGGTGACCTCTTCGAAGTCCGCCATGCCATCGACTTTGCGCAGCTTGCCCTTGGCGTAGTAGTAGCCGATCAATGGCGAAGTCTGCTTGTAATAGGCTTCCAGCCTGGTCCGCACGGTCTCGGCATTGTCGTCGGGACGCCGCTTGAATTCGGTCGAGCCGCATTTGTCGCAGACACCCGCCACCTTGGGCTTCTTGTTGGTGTCGTGATAGCCCGTGCCGCATTTGGCGCAGGTGTAGCGGCCGGAAATCCGCTCGACGAGGACATTGTCATCCACTTCGAGCTCGACGACGCAATCGAGCTTGAGGCCCTTGTCCGCCAGCATGCGCTCGACGGCATCGGCCTGCACCAGCGTGCGCGGATAGCCGTCGAGAATGAAGCCATTGGCCGCATCCGGCTGGTCGATGCGCTCAGAGACGATCGCATTGACGATGTCGTCCGAGACGAGGTTGCCCGCATCCATGACGGCCTTGGCCTTGCGGCCGACTTCCGAGCCTGCACTCACCGCTTCTCGCAACATGTCCCCAGTCGAGAGTTGCGGTATGCCTAACTTTTCTACCAAGCGCTGAGACTGAGTTCCCTTACCTGCCCCCGGTGGTCCGAGAAGTATTAATCTCATCTGTTGCGTTTCCCCCCACGGAGCTTCGACTTCTTGATCAGTCCTTCATATTGATGCGCAATCAGGTGGCCCTGGATCTGCGCGACGGTATCGAGCGTGACGCTCACCACGATCAGCAACGAAGTGCCGCCGAGATAGAAGGGAACGCCGGCCCAGGAAATCAGGAACTCGGGCAGCATGCAGATGACCACGAGATAGATCGCGCCGAGAACCGTGATGCGGGTAAGAACGTAGTCGATATACTCCGCGGTACGCTCGCCGGGACGGATGCCGGGGATGAAGCCGGAATGTTTCTTCAACTGGTCGGCCGTATCCTTCGGATTGAAGACGAGGGCCGTGTAGAAGAAGGCAAAGAACACGATCATCGCGGCGTAGAACAGCATGTAGGCAGGCTGGCCATGGCCGAGCGAAGACAGGATCGTCGTCGCCCATGCCGGCATTTCTGTCGTCTGCGCGAACCCGGCAATGGTCGCAGGCAGCAGCAGCAGCGACGAAGCGAAGATCGGCGGAATGACGCCGGCCGTATTGAGCTTCAGCGGCAGGTGCGAAGTATCGCCCTGGAACATGCGGTTGCCGACCTGGCGCTTTGGATACTGGATCAGCAGCCGGCGCTGGGCACGCTCGACGAATACGATGATGCCGATGACGAGAACGGTCAGGACGATGATGGCGAGGATGATCGCCGTCGACAGCGCGCCGGTGCGGCCGAGTTCGAGCGTGCCCGAAATAGCCTGCGGCAGGTTGGCGACGATGCCCGAGAAGATGATCAGCGAGATACCATTGCCGATGCCGCGCGCCGTGATCTGCTCACCGAGCCACATCAGGAACATGGTGCCGCCGACGAGCGTGATGACCGTCGAGAAGAGGAAGAACGGGCCAGGATCGGTGACGATGCCCTGGCTGCCCTGCAGACCGACCGCAATGGCATAGGCCTGCACCGTCGCCAGAAGCACGGTTCCGTAGCGCGTATATTGATTGATGACCTTGCGGCCCTGCTCGCCATCCTTCTTCAACTGCTCGAGCGCCGGAATGACCGAAGTCATCAGCTGCACGATGATCGAAGCGGAAATATACGGCATGATGCCGAGAGCGAAAATCGCCATGCGCTCGACCGCGCCACCGGCAAACATGTTGAACATGCCGAGAATGCCCTGGGCCTGGTTGTTGAAGGCTTGGGCGAAGGCGTTCAGATTGATGCCTGGCAGGGGGATGTAGGTGCCGAGCCGGTAAACCAGCAATGCGCCGAGCGTAAACCAGATACGCTTCTTGAGCTCACTGGCTTTGGAAAAGGCAGAGAAATTGAGATTTGACGCGAGCTGTTCAGCGGCTGAGGCCATTATTGTCTCCGGTCTGGGCTCCAAGGAGCTCCGTCCTTGGCCCGATAGCGGGAATCGACGGTCCTATCCAGATATGTGCCTTTGCAAAAAGGTACAAGCGGCGATCACGAAGATCGCCGCCTGAACTGGCGTAATTATTCTGCAGCAGCTGGTGCTTCAGGCAGTTTGACGCTGCCGCCGGCCTTTTCGATCTTCTCGATCGCGGCCTTGGATGCGCCCGAAACCTCGAACGTCACGGCAGTCTTGATCTCGCCGTCCGACAGGAGGCGAACGCCGTCCTTGGCGCGGCGGATGACGCCGGCAGCCTTGAGCGTCTCGATGGTGACCGCAGCCTTCGGGTCGAGCTTCTTGGCATCGATGGCAGCCTGAATGCGGCCAACAGAAACCGTGTTGAAGTTCTTGGCGAAGATGTTGGTGAAACCGCGCTTCGGCAGGCGGCGGTACAGCGGCATCTGGCCGCCTTCGAAACCGTTGATGGCAACGCCCGAACGCGACTTCTGACCCTTCACGCCACGGCCGGCAGTCTTGCCCGAACCGGAGCCGATACCGCGACCGACGCGCTTGCGCGCCTTGGTTGCGCCTGGATTTTCACTCAGATCATTGAGTTTCATTTTTCTGTCTCCGGTCTCAAGCCTCGTCCACAACGCGGACGAGATGTTGAACCTTGGCAATCATACCGCGGACCGAAGGCGTATCTTCAAGCGTGCTGCGGCGATGCATTTTATTGAGGCCCAGGCCAACCAGCGTTGCACGCTGTTCTGCCGGACGGCGGATAGGGCTGCCGATCTGTTCGACGGTCAGCGTCTTACCCTTCTTCTTCTCAACCATGACTTTTGTCCTTTAGTCTACAGTTGGCGGGACCATGGTCCCTGCCCTACTGCGCCACAATCTGGCCTATTCTTCCGAACCGACCACGTCGCGGCGGCGAGCCTGCAGTGTCGAATACTTGATACCGCGCTGGGCAGCGATGTCCTTGGGGTGCATCTGGTGCTTGAGCGCATCGAACGTGGCGCGAACCATGTTGTACGGGTTCGACGAGCCGAGCGACTTTGCAACGACGTCCTGGACGCCGAGCGTCTCGAAAACGGCGCGCATCGGGCCACCGGCGATGATACCCGTACCGGCAGTTGCCGCGCGAAGCAGAACCTTGCCGGCGCCATGACGGCCTTCGACATCGTGATGAAGCGTACGGCCCGAACGCAGCGGAACGAAAATCATCTCGCGCTTGGCAGATTCAGTTGCCTTGCGGATGGCTTCCGGCACTTCGCGCGCCTTGCCATGACCGAAACCGACGCGGCCCTTCTGATCGCCAACGACGACGAGAGCAGCAAAACCGAAACGCCGACCGCCCTTGACGACCTTGGCGACGCGGTTGATGTGTACGAGCTTGTCAACGAATTCGCTGTCGCGCTCTTCGTTGCGGCCGCGATCTTCGCGGCTTCTCTTTTCCTGTGCCATGCTCCTAATTCCTTTTTCTTTTCCGGTAGCACGAATGATAGCGAAGCCCGGCTATTGTCCGGGCTTCCGTTACAACCTTAGAAGCTGAGGCCAGCTTCGCGGGCGGCCTCGGCAAGCGCCTTCACACGGCCGTGGTAAATATAGGCACCACGATCGAAGATGACTTCCTTGACTCCGGCCTTCACGGCGCGCTCGGCTACGAGCTTGCCAATGAGTGCTGCTGCATCGGAATCCGCACCGGTCTTCAGCTTGCCCTTGAGGTCGGCTTCGAGCGTGGATGCAGATGCAATTGTGTGTCCACGCGCATCATCGATGATCTGCGCGTAGATATTCTTCGAAGAACGGTGGACGCTGAGCCGCGGACGGTCACCGGCAACCGCCTTGATCTGGCGGCGAACACGCGATGCGCGACGCTGAATGATTTCTTTCGGCGATGCCATGACACGAATTCCTTACTTCTTCTTACCTTCTTTGCGAACGATCTTCTCGCCCGCATATTTCACGCCCTTGCCCTTGTAGGGTTCCGGACCACGATATTCGCGGATCTCGGCAGCGACCTGGCCGACCTGCTGCTTGTCGATCCCGGTCACGACGATTTCCGTCGGCTTTGGAACCGCAACAGTGATGCCGGCTGGCACTTCGTAGATCACTTCATGGCTGAAGCCGAGCGACAGCTGCAGGTTCTTGCCCTGCATGGCCGCACGATAACCAACGCCATTGATCTCAAGACGCTTTTCGAAGCCGTCCTTCACACCGGTGAAGATGTTGACGACCATGGTGCGGCTCATGCCCCACTTGGAACGGGCGACCTTGGTGTTGTCACGCGGATTGACGCTGATGGCGCCATCCTCGAACTTGACCACCACATCGTCATTGGCGACGAAGGTGAGTTCACCCTTCGGGCCCTTGGCCTTGATGGTCTGACCTTCCACGCTGGCGGTGACGCCTTGCGGGACGGCCACGGGTTTTTTACCGATACGAGACATTTTTCAACCTGTCCGTTTCTTCCTGTTAAGCCCGCGCATTAGAATATGCGGCAGAGCAGCTCTCCACCAACATTCTGCTCACGCGCCTCGTGATCCGCCATGACGCCCTTCGGCGTGGAGAGGATCGAAATACCAAGGCCATTGGCAACCTGCGGGATCGACTTGACCGACACGTAAACGCGGCGACCGGGCTTCGAAATACGGGTAATCTCGCGAATTACCGGTACGTTCTCAAAATACTTCAGCTCGATTTCAAGCTCGGACTTGCCGTTCTCGAAATCCACCTGGCTGTATCCGCGGATATAACCTTCAGCCTGAAGAACATCCAGAACGCGGGCGCGCAGCTTGGAGGCAGGGGTCGAAACCTTGCCCTTCTTGCGCATGATTGCGTTACGGATGCGTGTCAGCATATCGCCGAGAGGATCTGTCATAGACATCGCTCTTCTCCCTTACCAGCTCGACTTCACGACGCCGGGCACCTGGCCGAGCGAACCCAGCTGGCGCAATGCGATACGCGACATTTTGATCTTGCGGTAGTAACCGCGCGGACGGCCCGACACTTCGCAACGATTGCGAATGCGAACCTTCGTGGAATTGCGTGGCAGCTCTGCCAGCTGGATGGTGGCGCGGAAGCGCTCATCCAGAGGAAGCGACTGGTTCATCACGATAGCCTTCAGGCGTGCGCGCTTTGCAGCGAAACGCTTTACCAGAAGCCCGCGGCGCTTGTTCTTTTCGACTGCGCTCGTCTTTGCCATTTCAAATACCTCGCTACGCTTGCCGTTACTGGCGGAACGGGAAGTTGAAGGCGCGCAGGAGAGCGCGTGCTTCATCATCCGTCTTTGCAGTCGTACAAACGATGATGTCCATGCCCCAGATCTGATCAACCTTGTCGTAGTTGATTTCCGGAAACACAATGTGTTCCTTGATGCCCATCGCATAATTGCCGCGACCATCAAAGCTCTTCGGGTTCAGACCGCGGAAGTCGCGAACGCGCGGCAGCGCGATCGTGATGAGGCGATCCAGGAATTCATACATGCGTTCCTTGCGAAGGGTGACCTTCGTGCCGATCGGCATGTGCTCGCGAACCTTGAAAGTCGCGATAGACTTACGGGCACGCGTAATAACCGGCTTCTGGCCGGCAATCAATGCCAGATCTTCAGCAGCCACTGTCGGCTTCTTCGAATCTGCCGTCGCCTCGCCGACGCCCATGTTCAGGACGACCTTGGTGATGCGCGGGATCTGCATCTCGTTTTCATATTTGAACTGCTCGAGAAGAGCCTTACGCACCACTTCCTGGTACTGCTTCTTCAAGCGTGGTTCGATCTTTGCATCAGCCATCGATCAGATCTCCAGAACGCTTTGCTACACGTACCTTCTTGCCATCTTCGAGGACCTTGAAGCCAACACGGGTCGGCTTGCCATCCTTGTCGGCAATAGCGATGTTCGACAGATGGAGCGGCGCCTCTTTCGAGATGATGCCTGCTTCCTGGTTCTGTGTCTGCTTCTGGTGACGCTTGACAACATTGACGCCGCGAACGAGCGCCTGCCCGTCCTTCGGCAAAACCTTGATTACTTCGCCGGTGCGGCCCTTGTCCTTACCAGCCAGAACGACAACGCGGTCGCCTTTACGGATCTTCTGCATCGTCTGCTCCTTACAAAACTTCTGGAGCCAGCGAGATGATCTTCATGTGGCTCTTGGCGCGCAATTCGCGCGGAACCGGTCCGAAGATACGTGTGCCGATAGGCTCTTTCTTATTGTCGATCAAAACAGCAGCGTTCTTATCGAAACGGATAACGCTACCATCGGCGCGACGGATGTCCTTGGCCGTGCGAACAACCACAGCCTTCATCACATCACCCTTCTTAACGCGGCCGCGCGGAATTGCTTCCTTGATCGAAACGACAATAATGTCGCCGACCGAAGCATATTTCCGCTTCGAGCCGCCCAGCACCTTGATGCACATGACACGACGGGCGCCGGAATTATCCGCGACGTCGAGGTTTGTTTGCATCTGAATCATGACTAGCCGCCTTCTTCTTGTTCAACCGGACTGGGCTTTCCTTGCCCCTCGCGATTGTTGCGTACTTACATACAGATATTTAACTGGCCGGGGC
Source organism: Phyllobacterium sp. 0TCS1.6A (assembly GCF_026420825.1). Classification (NCBI taxonomy): domain Bacteria; kingdom Pseudomonadati; phylum Pseudomonadota; class Alphaproteobacteria; order Hyphomicrobiales; family Phyllobacteriaceae; genus Phyllobacterium; species Phyllobacterium sp. 0TCS1.6A. Next base: position 79,390 of record NZ_JAPMAB010000006.1, on the reverse strand, counting down.
GTCCGTTACGACTACCCAACGCTTGTCTTTCGAAATCGGCTTGGATTCCTGAATGGAAACCGTATCGCCAACCTTGAACTGGTTGCTTTCATCATGCGCCTTGTACTTCTTCGACTGGCGCACAGTCTTCTGGAGGAGCGGATGCGAATAGCGCCGCTCGACCTTGACCACAATGGTCTTGTCGTTCTTGTCGCTGACGACAACGCCCTGCAGAATGCGTTTAGGCATGGTTTTCTTCCTTAAGCCTTGCTCTCGACCGCTTTCTGGCGGGCGATCGTCTTGATGCGCGCGATATCGCGGCGGATCTGCCGAACGCGAGCGGTTTTTTCCAATTGGCCGGTCGCCTTCTGGAAGCGCAGGTTGAACTGCTCTTTCTTCAACGAACCCAATTCTTCATTCAACTGATCGAGGCTCATGGCCCGGACTTCTGCGGATTTCATAGCATCCACCCTTATTCTGCGATGCGCTGAATAAAGCGCGTCTTTACCGAAAGCTTTGCCGCTCCGAGGCGAAGAGCCTCACGAGCGATTTCTTCCGACACGCCGTCGAGCTCGAACATGACGCGGCCTGGTGCGACCCGCGATGCCCAATAATCCACCGAACCCTTACCCTTACCCATGCGGACTTCGGTAGGCTTCGATGTTACCGGCACATCCGGGAAAATCCGGATCCACACACGACCGGCACGCTTCATGTGACGGGTAATTGCACGGCGAGCGGCCTCGATCTCACGCGCGGTTACGCGGTTCGGTTCAAGGGCCTTCAGGCCGAAAGCACCAAAATTAAGATCCGTGCCGCCTTTCGACGCGCCGTGGATACGGCCCTTGAACTGCTTGCGGAACTTTGTGCGCTTAGGCTGCAGCATTGTTCTCTACTCCAAAATTCTCGATCCGGAAAGACGCTATTTTAAGCGTTTTCGCGGCGACGGTTCGAACCCTGATTGCTGTCGCCTTCAACCGCGCGGCGTTCGGAGGCCATCGGGTCGTGTTCAAGGATCTCGCCCTTGAATACCCAGACCTTGACGCCGCAAATGCCATAGGCGGTATGTGCTTCAGCAGTTCCGTAATCAATATCCGCACGAAGCGTATGCAGCGGCACGCGGCCTTCGCGATACCATTCCATACGAGCGATTTCCGCGCCGCCGAGACGGCCCGAGCAGTTGATGCGGATGCCTTCGGCTCCAAGACGCATCGCCGACTGAACGGCGCGCTTCATGGCGCGACGGAAAGCGACGCGGCGCTCGAGCTGCTGGGCGATCGACTGAGCGACCAGCGTTGCATCGGTCTCCGGCTTGCGGACTTCGACGATATTGAGCGTTGTGTCCGCATTGGTCATTTCCGACAGCTTGCGACGCAGCTTCTCGATATCGGCGCCCTTCTTGCCGATGATCAGGCCCGGACGGGCCGCATGGATCGTAACGCGGCACTTCTTGTGCGGACGCTCGATCACGACCTTCGAAATGGCAGCCTGCTTCAGTTCCTCGACCAGATACTTGCGGATCTTGAGGTCTTCATGCAGCAGCTTGCCGTATTCGCCCGTATTCGCATACCAACGCGAATCCCAGGTGCGGTTGATGCCGAGGCGGAAACCAACCGGATTAATCTTCTGGCCCATTATGCGGCCTCCCCTTTTTCCACTGCCTCGCGAACGACGATCGTCAGATGCGAGAATGGCTTCTCGATCCGGCTCGCCCGGCCGCGGCCACGTACGTGGAAGCGCTTCATCACGATTGACTTGCCTACATAGGCTTCAGCAACAACCAGAGCATCAACATCCAGGTCATGGTTGTTTTCTGCGTTGGCGATAGCTGATTCGAGCGTCTTTTTCACCGTGCCTGCGATCCGCTTGCGCGAAAATTCCAGATCGGCAAGAGCGGCGTTCACCTTCTTGCCACGGATGAGAGCAGCCACCAGATTGAGCTTCTGAGGGCTGATGCGGAGCGTGCGGGCAACGGCTTTCGCCTCGTTGTCCTTAAGCTGGCGCGGAGCCTTAGCCTTGCCCATCTTTATTTCCTCTTCGCTTTCTTGTCCGCGCCGTGACCGTAATAGGTCCGCGTCGGAGCGAATTCACCAAACTTGTGACCGATCATTTCTTCATTGACCGACACCGGGACATGCTTGTTGCCGTTATAAACGCCGAAGGTCAGGCCGACGAACTGCGGCAGGATCGTGGAGCGGCGGCTCCAGATCTTGATGACCTCACTGCGTCCGCCCTCGCGTACCTTCTCAGCCTTCTTGAGAAGATAGCCATCGATGAACGGGCCTTTCCAAACTGAACGAGCCATTTCAGACTACCTCTCTTACTTCTTGCGCTGATGGCGCGAACGAGCGATGAACTTGTCCGTAGCCTTGTTGGAGCGCGTCTTCTTGCCCTTGGTGGGCTTGCCCCACGGCGTGACAGGATGACGACCACCAGATGTCCGGCCTTCACCACCACCATGGGGGTGATCGACAGGGTTCATGGTAACACCGCGGTTGTGCGGACGCTTGCCGAGCCAACGGCTGCGACCGGCCTTACCGAGATTGATATTGCCGTGATCCGGGTTCGATACTGCACCTACGGTCGCAAAGCAAGAACCATGAACAAGACGCTGCTCGCCCGAGTTCAGGCGAAGGATCGCCATTCCCTGGTCGCGGCCGACGAGCTGGGCATAGGTACCGGCGGAACGGGCGATCTGACCGCCCTTGCCCGGCTTCATCTCCACATTGTGGATGATGGTGCCGACCGGCATTGCCGACAGCGGCATCGCATTGCCCGGCTTGACGTCCGTCTGTGCGCCGGCGATGACGCTGTCGCCCACGGCGAGGCGCTGCGGAGCCAGGATGTAGCTCAGTTCGCCGTCTTCGTAACGGATGAGCGCAATGAATGCGGTCCGGTTCGGATCGTATTCAAGGCGTTCCACCTTTGCAGCAACATCATGCTTGCGGCGCTTGAAATCGACGAAGCGATAGGTGCGCTTGTGACCGCCACCCTGGAAGCGTACGGTGACGCGACCCGTGTTGTTGCGGCCGCCCTTGGACGACAGACCTTCGGTCAGCGACTTTACGGGCTTGCCCTTGTAGAGCTCCGAACGGTCCACGATCACCAGCTGGCGCTGGCTTGGCGTGGTTGGGTTATAATGTTTGAGTGCCATTGTCTTTACTCCACGGCCCCTCAGAGACCAGTCGAAACATCGATCGACTGCCCTTCGGCAAGCGTCACGATTGCTTTCTTGACATCACTCTGGCGCCCGACGATGCCGCGGAACCGCTTCACCTTGCCTTTGCGCACAGCAGTATTGACTGCAGTCACCTTCACGCGGAACAGCGCTTCAACTGCGGCTTTGATTTCCGGCTTCGTTGCCTTGCGGGCCACGTTGAAAACGACCTGGTTGTTTTCGGAAACCAGGGTCGACTTCTCGGTGATGACCGGGCTGACGATCACGTCATAGTGGCGAAGATCAGTCATTTGAAACGCTCCTCGAGAGCTTCGACTGCAGCCTTGGAAAGCACGAGCTTGCCACGGCGCAGGATGTCATAAACATTGATGCCCTGGATCGGCAGAACATCGATGTTCGGGATGTTCGAAGCCGCACGGCGGAAATTCGCATCGATCTCGGCACCGCCGATCAGGAGCGCATTTTCCAGTCCGAGCTTGGCGAACTGCGAAACAAGGATCTTCGTCTTGCCTTCGGCCGCTGCCAGATCGTCGACGATGATCAGGTCGGAGGCCTTTACCTTTGCCGAAAGGGCATGGCGAAGTGCGAGGGCGCGGACCTTCTTCGGCAGCGAATGCTCATGGCTGTGAACCACAGGACCATGGGCCTTGCCGCCGCCGCGGAACTGCGGTGCGCGTGCCGAATGATGGCGGGCGCGACCGGTGCCCTTCTGCTTGTACATCTTGGCGCCGGTACGTGCGATTTCCGAACGTCCCTTCGCCTTGTGCGTACCCTGCTGCTTACGAGCGAGCTGGTAGCGCACCATGCGCTGAAGGATGTCGTCGCGCGGCTCGAGCCCGAAAATCTCCTCGGAGAGTTTCAGCTTGCCGGCGTCAACGCCTTCAAGGGTTGTAATCTTGAGATCCATTATTCGGCTCCCTCTGTTGTCTGCGCTGCTTCTGCATCAGACACAGCTGGTGCGGCTTTTGCGTCATTGTTCGATACGCGAAGGCCTGCGGGCTTCGGAGCGTTCTCGGGCAGCGCTACCTTGACGGCATCGCGTACGAGGATCCAAGCACCCTTCGAGCCGGGAACGGCGCCGCGAACAAGGATGAGGCCACGGTCCAGATCAGTCGAAACAACTTCGATGTTCTGCGTCGTCACGCGGGTCTGACCCATGTGACCAGCCATCTTCTTGCCCTTGAACACCTTGCCCGGATCCTGGCGCTGACCAGTCGAACCGTGTGCGCGGTGGGTAACCGAGTTACCATGCGTTGCGCGGTGACCGCCGAAATTGTGGCGCTTCATCGAACCGGCAAAACCCTTACCGATCGAAGTACCCGTCACATCGACCTTCTGGCCGGCAACATAATGATCGGCGGTGATCTCGGTGCCGACATCGAGAAGATTGTCAGCCGAGACGCGGAACTCCGCGACCTTCGCCTTTGGCTCGACAGAAGCCGCCGCGAAATGACCGCGCAAGCCCTTCGTCGTATTCTTTACCTTGGCCAGCCCAACGCCGAGCTGAACGGCTGTATAGCCATTCTTCTCAACAGTACGCTGAGCCACGACCTGGCAATTCTCCATCCGGAGAACTGTGACCGGCACATGCTCGCCAGCGTCGTTATAGACGCGAGTCATGCCCAGTTTCTGTGCAATTACACCTGAACGCATCGGTTCGTCCTTCCGTCCTCAAGCCTTACAGCTTGATCTCGACATCAACACCAGCGGAAAGATCGAGCTTCATCAGCGCGTCTACAGTCTGCGGGGTTGGGTCTACGATATCGAGAAGACGCTTGTGAGTGCGCATCTCGAACTGCTCGCGGCTCTTCTTGTCGATGTGCGGCGAGCGGTTAACCGTGAACTTCTCGATCCGCGTGGGAAGCGGGATCGGTCCGCGCACATTGGCACCGGTACGCTTGGCAGTCGACACGATTTCCCGCGTCGAATCGTCAAGGATCCGATGATCAAACGCCTTGAGGCGAATGCGGATGTTTTGACCGTTCATTTCATCTTTTCCTTGTTTAGCGGAGACGCTTTATCAGCGTCTCCCGCATAAAACCTTAACTTATTCAATGATCGAGGAGACGATGCCGGCACCGACGGTGCGGCCGCCTTCACGGATAGCGAAGCGCAGCTTCTCTTCCATGGCGATCGGCACGATCAGCGTCACGTCGACGGCGATGTTGTCGCCCGGCATGACCATTTCCGTGCCTTCCGGCAGCGTCACCACACCCGTCACGTCCGTCGTGCGGAAGTAGAACTGCGGACGGTAGTTGGTGAAGAACGGCGTATGACGGCCACCCTCGTCCTTGGTCAGGATGTAGGCTTCCGCCTTGAACTTCGTGTGCGGCTTGACCGAACCCGGCTTGCACAGGATCTGCCCGCGCTCGACGCCCTCACGGTCAACACCGCGCAGCAGCGCACCGATGTTGTCGCCAGCCTGGCCCTGGTCGAGCAGCTTGCGGAACATTTCAACGCCGGTAACCGTCGTCTTCGAGGTCGGACGGATGCCGACGATCTCGACTTCCTCGCCAACCTTGACGATGCCACGCTCGACGCGGCCCGTCACAACCGTACCACGGCCGGAGATCGAGAAAACGTCTTCGATCGGCATCAGGAACGGCTGGTCGACCGGACGCTCCGGCGTCGGGATGTACTTGTCGACTTCAGCCATCAGCGCGCGAACCGCATCTTCGCCGATCGTCTTGTCGGAATCTTCCAGCGCGGCAAGCGCCGAACCCTTGATGATCGGAATGTCGTCGCCCGGGAAATCATACTTCGACAGCAGCTCGCGAACCTCGAGCTCGACCAGCTCCAGAAGCTCGGCATCGTCAACCTGGTCGACCTTGTTCAGGAAAACCACGATCGCAGGAACGCCAACCTGGCGGGCGAGAAGAATGTGCTCGCGCGTCTGCGGCATCGGGCCATCGGCAGCCGAAACGACCAGGATCGCGCCGTCCATCTGCGCAGCGCCGGTGATCATGTTCTTAACATAATCGGCGTGGCCGGGGCAGTCGACGTGGGCGTAGTGGCGGTTCTCCGTCTCGTATTCGACGTGCGCCGTCGAGATCGTGATGCCGCGAGCCTTTTCCTCAGGCGCAGCGTCAATCTGGTCATACGCCTTGAACTCACCAAAATACTTCGTAATCGCTGCCGTCAACGACGTCTTGCCATGGTCGACGTGACCAATCGTGCCAATGTTAACGTGCGGCTTGTTACGTTCAAACTTGCTCTTAGCCATCTGAGCTCTCCGTTACATGTTCGCCTGCTCAGGCGTCTTAAATTTCCCGCGTAACCCCTTGGTTACGCAAACTTCTTCTGAATTTCCTGCGCGACAGCTGTCGGCACCGGCTCATAGTGATCGAACTGCATCGTGTACTGTGCACGACCCTGGCTCATCGAACGCAGCGTGTTGACGTAGCCAAACATGTTGGCCAGCGGCACGTTTGCATTGACGACCGTGGCGATACCACGTGCTTCAGTGCCGGAAATCTGTCCGCGACGCGAATTCAGATCGCCGATAACGTCACCGACATAATCCTCAGGCGTCACGACCTCGACCTTCATGATCGGCTCGAGCAGCTGGGCGCCGGCCTTCTGCGCACCTTCGCGGAATGCAGCGCGGGCTGCGATTTCAAAGGCGAGCACCGAAGAGTCCACATCGTGGTAGGCGCCGTCGATGAGCGTGGCCTTCACGCCCAGCATCGGGAAGCCTGCGAGCGGACCCGCACCCATGACGCTTTCGATACCCTTCTGAACACCCGGAATGTATTCCTTCGGAACAGCACCGCCGACGATCTTCGATTCGAAGATGAAATCATCACCTTCATGCGGCTCGAAGATAACCTTGATGCGGGCGAACTGGCCCGAACCACCGGACTGCTTCTTGTGGGTGTAATCGATTTCCGCGGCGCGGGTGATCGATTCACGGTAGGCAACCTGCGGCTGGCCGACATTGGCCTCGACCTTGAACTCGCGACGCATGCGGTCGACGAGGATGTCGAGGTGAAGTTCGCCCATGCCGGCGATGATGGTCTGGCCGGATTCTTCGTCCGACTTGACGCGGAAGGAAGGATCCTCGGCAGCGAGGCGATTGAGCGCAATGCCCATCTTTTCCTGGTCGGCCTTGGTCTTCGGCTCGATCGCGATCTCGATGACCGGATCGGGGAACTCCATGCGCTCCAGGATAACCGGCTTCAGCGGATCGCAAAGCGTATCGCCAGTCGTGGTTTCCTTGAGGCCTGCAAGCGCAACGATGTCGCCGGCATAGGCTTCTTCGATGTCTTCGCGGGAGTTGGAGTGCATCTGCAGCATGCGGCCGATGCGCTCACGCTTGTTCTTCACCGTATTGTCGAGCGAAACGCCCTTGGCGAGCTTGCCGGAATAGATGCGGCAGAAGGTGAGCGAACCGACGAACGGGTCGTTCATGATCTTGAATGCCAGCATCGACAGCGGCTCTTCGTCTGAGGACTTGCGCGTCGTTTCGGTTTCGGTCTTCGGGTCGATGCCCTTGATCGCCGGTACGTCGATCGGCGAAGGCAGATACTCGACGACGCCGTCGAGCAGGGGCTGAACGCCCTTGTTCTTGAACGCCGAACCGCAGAATACCGGATGGAAATCGACGCGGCAGGTACCGACGCGGATCAGCTGGCGCAGCTTGTCATTGTCGGGCATGTTGCCTTCCAGATAAGCTTCCATCGCCTCTTCTTCGACCTCTACGGCGGTCTCGATCAGCTTCTCGCGATATTCCTCGGCCTTTTCCTTGAGGTCGGCAGGGATCTCGACGACATCCCACTGCGCACCGAGCGACTCGTCGCGCCAGATGAGAGCGTTCATGTCGATCAGGTCGACGACGCCCTTGAAATCGCTTTCGGCGCCGATCGGCAGCTGCATGACAAGCGCCTTCGCACCGAGACGGGTCTTGACCATGTCGACGCAGCGATAGAAATCGGCGCCGGTCTTGTCCATCTTGTTGACGAAGATCATGCGCGGGACATGATACTTCTCGGCCTGGCGCCAGACGGTCTCGGTCTGCGGCTCGACACCGGCATTGGCGTCGAGAAGCGCGATTGCACCGTCGAGAACGCGCAGCGAACGCTCGACTTCAATGGTGAAGTCGACGTGGCCCGGGGTGTCGATGATGTTGAAACGGCGCATCTTGCCGTCACGACCCTTCCAGAAGGTGGTGGTAGCAGCCGAAGTGATCGTGATGCCACGCTCCTGCTCCTGCTCCATCCAGTCCATCGTGGCGGCGCCATCATGAACTTCACCGATCTTGTGCGACTTGCCGGTGTAGTAAAGGATACGCTCGGTGGTCGTCGTCTTGCCGGCGTCGATATGCGCCATGATACCGAAATTACGGTAGTCTTCGATTTTATATTCGCGGGCCATGATAAGCTGCCTTCAAGAATAGGGTTTCGACGATTACCAGCGGTAATGCGAGAATGCGCGGTTGGCTTCCGCCATGCGGTGCGTGTCTTCGCGCTTCTTGACGGCCGAGCCACGATTGTTGGCGGCATCGAGAAGTTCGCCGGACAGACGGTCGACCATGGTCGACTCGTTGCGGCCGCGAGCGGCGTTGATCAGCCAGCGGATGGCCAAAGCCTGGCGGCGCTCCGGACGAACGTCGACCGGCACCTGGTAGGTCGCACCACCGACACGGCGCGAACGCACTTCGACGTGCGGCGCAATGTTATCGAGAGCCTGATGGAACACGGCCACCGGCTCCTGCTTGCTCTTCGTCTCGACGGATTCGAGCGCACCGTAAACGATACGCTCTGCGACCGACTTCTTGCCATGAAGCATGACGGCATTCATGAACTTGGTCAGAACGAGATCGCCGAACTTGGGATCCGGGTTGATCTCACGCTTTTCTGCACTATGGCGTCTGGACATATCTTCTGTCTCTTCGCTTGTTCGGTCCGGCGGTTGAAGCCTGGAACCGGATAAAACTTACTTCGGACGCTTCGCACCGTACTTGGAACGGCGCTGCTTGCGGTTCTTGACGCCCTGCGTATCCAGAACACCACGGATGATGTGGTAACGAACGCCGGGCAAATCCTTTACACGGCCGCCGCGGATCATCACGACGGAGTGTTCCTGAAGGTTGTGACCCTCACCCGGAATATATCCGATGACCTCGAAGCCGTTGGTCAGGCGCACCTTGGCGACCTTACGGAGAGCCGAGTTCGGCTTCTTCGGGGTCGTCGTATAGACGCGTGTGCAAACGCCGCGCTTCTGCGGGTTTTCCTGCAGAGCAGGGACTTTATTGCGCTTTACCGGCGCAGTGCGCGGCTTGCGGATCAACTGGTTTACGGTAGGCATTCAACCTTCCCTCTTTCACAAATCTCGTATCTTCGCCCGTCAGGGCCGTTTCAGCGCCATGCTCATGCACGAATTCGGGCAAATAGACCACCCTCGCGGGTGGTTGCCCGATTGAAAGCAGAGGAAGCCGACTGAGCTTCATGCGACCTGCAAATTGCATTTCGATCGTAAAACGAACCCTGTTTGAGATGAACTCCAGAGCGTGTCGCTCCGAAACCGCCAATCTCACATCGGCTCAGATGGGCTGCTGATACTTTGTCCCCGGGCTTTCGTCAAGCCTGAAGGTCAAATATTATTAAGGAACACAGCATTTCCGGGGCATTCGCCCGCCTCGATGAGCGATAGTTTCGCCGCAGCGGTCCGGAATCAAGAAATATTTCAATCATTGCACAATTTTCCACGCGGCAGCGGGGTCCAAGGGCCGGCGATTCCCTGCCGGAGGGAATCATCGCCCGGATCCGGCTCGCCGTTCAGCCCGTTTCAGCCATCGCGTTCCCCGTCCGAGGGATGAGCTTCGAGATTTAGGTCATGGTGCCGCCGGTTCCAGCGACGAGCGTTACCGCTCACTGGGATTCTCATCGGGATCCAGTTCCCGGGCCACGGTGCAGCCGACGTGTAGTCAGCGGTGGCGATCGGTTCCAGCGCCGGGCGCTTCTTCGTCATGGCCGGAAGTCAGCCATGCGGCTCGCCGTTTGGCTGGTTCCAACGCCGGCGTGGCGCCCCTCACAGCGATCGTCGGCTTGATCAGCCTGGCCCAGCAAAAACCCCCGCCATGTGCAACTGACGCGTGTCGTGCGCGCCTAGGATGCAATCCTGGCCTCAGAGCGGAGCGACCATCACCACCTATCGCCCCGAGCGAATATAGGTTTGAATAATCAGGTCCGAGCGGCCCGGGCGATTGTGGTCGTTGCCGCCTCCCTCCCGCGGTCGGCGCTTTTTCGTCATGGCGGGACGTCAGCCAGATGCGGCTCGCCGTTTGGCTGGTTCCAACGCCGGCGTGGCGCCCTTCACAGCGATCATCGGCTTGATCCAGCTTGGCCCAGCAAAAACCCCCGCCATCTGCAACTCGCACGTGTCGTGTGCGCCTAGGATGCAATCCTGGCCGAAGAGCGGAGCGACCATCACCACCTATCGCCCCGAGCGAATATAGGTTTGAATAATCAGGTCCGAGCAGCCCAGGCGATTGTGGTCGTTGCCGCCTCCTCCCGTGGTCGGCGCTTTTTCGTCATGGCGGGACATCAGCCAGATGCGGCTCGCCGTTCAGGATCTTGCCGGCGTGCGGTTCGCGATTGCCGATGGCAACGGCATAGATGGGCGCGTGGGTAGGGTTGGTCAGTCCGAACAGCTTGGCGAGGCGCGAATGCGCAAGCGCCGCCGTCGGGCACGCGGCAAGCTCACGCGCTGTAGCGGCCAGTATGATGTTCTGGCCTATATGGCCCGCCTCCATCAACACGACGCGATAGGCGTTCGCATCGACATATTTCCACATGGTACGATCCATCAGCGCGCAGAGCACCACCAGGCATGGCATGGTGTCCACCCATTCCTGCCCGCCAGTGAGCAGCGAATAGGCAGGCTGGTCGTCGACATCCAGGCGCGCGAGACTGTGCTGCGCCGCGGAGTAATGGTAGATTCCGGCTACGAGCCCTTCGACATTGCGCGCCAAGACATAGGCCTCATATGGATTGCGCGCCCCGCCAGACGGCGTCATCGTCAGCGGCAGATCGCCCGCCGCAGTGCTGATCCTCCCGGTGATGCCCAATCCGGCAAACAGGCATTCGGCAAGCGATCTGAGCTGCAACGGCCGCCCCGACGCAAGGCGCGATGACCGCCGCCGCGCCATGAGCTCAAGCAATGCCGAGGAATGACGCACTTTCGGCAATTGCATAATAGAACGCCGCAAGGCGTCACGATGCTCACCGCTCTCGGCACCGTGAACCTCGAATAGAGCGATCGATCCCTCCTGCTCCAGACGTTCCAGCTGCAGCGCCCTCGCCTCCTGCAGCGACATGAAATCCGCATCCTGCACGCAGAAATGCATGGCGGCAGCCGGAATGCCCCAGCGCCAGCTGCCCGCATAAGCCGCCTCGCGGACAGCGAGTTCCGAATGTTCCGCGACGAGCGCGCCAGCTGCGAGCAGATCGCGTAATATCACCGCCGCCTCTACGACGTCCAACGCCGACATCAACTCCGCCACCTCGCCCTCATCGGCCCATTCCTCCAGCCGGCAGAGGAAGGCAAGCAGATCAGGCGCGCAGTTGAAGACCGACCTGCCCAGGAAGTTGCACCCTATCAGGCCGCCATCGCCTATATGGAAGATGAGTGTCCTGGCGCAGCGCAATCGCATGGCCGGTGGGCTATTCGGGACGGAAACTCATTCCAACGGTGATGAACGGCTTGCGCACAGCGATCGAAACGCGAAGATCGGGCTTCGCGCCAATGGTCTTGGGAGATTTGTTCTGCATGAAATGCCTCCTTAACGTGACAAGGGAACGCTACCACGCCCGGCGATATTATAATATAGGATTAAAGTATAGATTCGCCACTTTCTACAACATGACCTAGCTTAATTAGCTTATTACCTTAAGCTTCTGAAGTTTAATGTCCTATAAATTGATTTATATGAATATATAATGTTGCTATATATAGAATAGTGTATAGACTGGCGCTGATAATACCGTTCATGAGGACCTGTGATGGACAGCAATTCCGATTCGAAGCGGCGCATCGAGATTCCTTTACGCTATCCTGCCGAAGCCGAGGACGGCATGTTGGGCGCTCAAGCCAATGAGCATGGTTGCATGGTAGAGCTATTGCGATGGATGGTGTCGATGTCGAAGGCGCGCGGGAATGCCCCGCTGAGCTATCTTTTGGAAATGGCGTTGCTCCAGGCGCAGGGCTGCGCCACCGAGGAGATGGACATCCAGCAGTAGGATTGGCGAGGATGATCTCGGCCGAAATTGCCGAGGGATGAGGCCTCGCGGCGGCGATGCTCCGAGACTCGAAGTGGCTTCGGGAGCATAGAACACCCCTGATATAAGGAGACGGAACATAAGGAGACGGGGATATAAGTAGATGGAGGCCTCTGAACCCGGATTGGCATCTGCGATGCGGTGCATGGTAGAGACAGGCGCGTAAGCCGGAGGCTCCGGGCGCCCTGCCACGAACCGGCTGAAGGCATTTGCTGTCATCAGTTTGCTGTCATCAGTTTGAATGGCACGGACCTCCAGCGTGGCGGCCAGGCCGGCTGCTGAATTCGCCTATAATTGCGTCCGAAGCGCGATTGAAGCCAAAGTGCGTATAGCCGGAGCGGCACGGAGGCAGAGAAAGCGCCTTGGCATGCAGAGCCCGCGCCAGTTCGCAACGCCCTGCCACGAAATGCCTTGGCGACACGGGGCGCCAGCGGCCTGAAATCGCACCGGGATTTCCAGCCTGGCGGCGAGCTCAGCGACCAAGCTCGCGGCGCAGCGGTGTGATGAGATTGGCGCCCTGCCGGACGATCAGTTCGTGGATCGGGCCCGGAATGAGCGCATTGTCCGCGCTGCGCGACCGGCTGGCGCGCACCGTTTCCATCAGCGTCGCCCTCGAATTCACCCGCTGCACGATGATCGAGGCGAATGACCAGCCATTGGGCGTATGCACCATGGCATAGCCGCCGAGCATCGCGTTCGTGGCGGCCTGAAATCGCACCCGGATTTCCACTCTGGCGGCGAGCTCAGCGACCAAGCTCGCGGCGCAGCGAGTCGATGAGATTGGCGCTCTGCCGGGCGATCAGTTCGTGGATCAGGGGCGGAATGAGCGCATTGTCCGCGCTGCGCGACCGGCTGGCGCGCACCGTTTCCATCAGCGTCGCCCTCGAATTCACCCGC
>NZ_JAPMAB010000006.1:0-65960 GCF_026420825.1 Phyllobacterium sp. 0TCS1.6A | reverse complement strand
GCTGCATGATGATTGAGGCGAATGACCAGCCATTGGGCGTATGCACCATGGCATAGCCGCCGAGCATCGCGTCCGCGGTGTCTTGACCCGCAATCCGGATTTCCAGTCTGGCGGCGAGCTCAGCGACCAAGCTCGCGTCGCAGCGAGTCGATGAGATTGGCGCCCTGCCGGGCGATCAATTCGTGGATCAGGGGCGGAATGAGCGCATTGTCGGCGCTGCGCGACCGGCTGGCGCGCACCGTTTCCATCAGCGTCGCCCTCGAATTCACCGGCTGCATGATGATCGAGGCGAATGACCAGCCATTGGGCGTATGCACCATGGCATAGCCGCCGAGCATCGCATCGGTCGTGTTGAGCCAATGCAATCGCAACAGCGAGGGCTCGTGGACACCGCACGCATTGATGCCCATGAACAGGAATGCGCCCCAGCGCTCCACCACCAGGCCGCGATGGTCGCCAAAAGCCTGGCTGCGCTGGCCGGCATAACCGTCCGATCTATGGGTCAAACGACGAAACAGGGTCGCCGCGCCTCGCCGGCCGATGGCCATGAGCGCGCAGACGAGCTTGCCCGGATGGCCCGGCATGGTGAAATAGAGGTAGTAAAGACCGGTTGCGATCGATGCGGCCGGCTCGCGCAGCAGCGGTTGAACGAGCTTGCGGCCCTCGTCCAGCACATTGAAATGTCCCAGGTCAACCCGCTCGCCAAAGCCGGCATCATCGGGCGTCTGATAGATTTGCGCCTCGTCGACCCCGAAAAACAGGCAGATGGTGCGGCGCGTCTCGGCATTGGGTTCGCTCTTGCCCGTCAGATATTTTTCCATCTGGGCGCGATGGATGCCAAGCTGCCTTGAAGCGGCGCTGATACTTCCACGGGTCAAGCACAGCCTGCGCAGGTTCGCCGCGAAATTACGGCGCGCAGACATGGGCGGATCCCGGCTGAAAAACAACATTCGTCATACGGACAAGACCTCTAATGGAGGGGCAAACGCGATATTTCAGTGGAGGCGAAGAAGACCTGCTGAACGGAATGGCAAACAAAACCTGGAAATGCAGTGGCGCAGCGGCCACAAAGGGAATATGAACAAAACAGCTTATCGACGACGCGAATTGAGCGTCATGCTTGAGCTTAGCAGCCTTGAGAGCAAGCACATAGAGCCAACTGTGCCGGCCAGCCAGATTATCGGCCTGATGTCGCAAGTATAGGGCGAGCAAGGCCATTGTATAAACCGGCGGTAGCAGCGCCAGCCCCCGCCAGGAGAAAAATCAACGTGTCGAACACTTTCAGCGAAACACAATTGCGGCTCTGGATGCGGGCAATCGAGACCGAGCGCATGCTGGGGCGTTCCCCGCGCGAGGCATTGGAAACGGTCAGGGAATTGATGAGCCTGCAGAGCCGTTGCGACGCAAGCGGCGGGGCCGGCGATGTCGTTAACGACGCTACGCCGGAAACTGCTGGTTGAACCTCCGCGCCGGATCGGCGTTAACCCCATGATCGCAGATATGCACGGAAACAATCATGACTGAAGAAACTCACGCCCAGACCGTTCATCTCGTCGTCGCCGACGTCTGGAAGGACAAGAACGAGGAGCCGAAACATGCGCACCTGCTGCTTGTCACCGAAGATACCGATGGGCTGGTCGATCTCGCGCTGCGCATTTTCGCGGCGCAGGGCTATGAAGAAGCCGAATTGCACGAAATCGGCTCGATAACGGAAGAACCCGACGAAGAGCCCCACCGCTCGGCCTACAAGAATGCCCTCACCGGCCAGGCGGCATTGATCGAATTCGAAGAATAGCCCGGCGCGAAGGTTTCAACCTTCGGCCAAGGCTGACTCATCCAGGCGCGTCAGCCAAATCCTGATCACGGCTTCAAATGAAAAGCCGCCGCGGATCGCTCCGCGGCGGCTTTCTTGTCTGGCGGGGTAACTGGCTTATTCGGCCGGCTGACCCGTCATATCTGTCAGCATCGGACCTGCCTTGGCGGCGCTGGCCCCTGCTTCCTTGCGACGCTCGTCGATGATGAGCTCGTCGCGAGCACCGGCGATGCGGCGGATCTGCTTGACCGTTCCGCCCGTACCTGCCGGGATCAGACGACCGACGATCACGTTTTCCTTCAGGCCCTGCAGCGCATCCATCTTGCCGGCAACTGCGGCCTCGGTGAGGACGCGCGTCGTTTCCTGGAAGGAAGCGGCCGAGATGAAGGATGGCGTCTGCAGCGATGCCTTGGTGATGCCGAGCAGAACCGGAGTACCATAGCCCGGCTTCTTGCCGTCTTCCTCGAGACGCTCATTGATCTCATCGAGCTCGATGCGGTCAACATGATCGCCCGGAATGAAGCCGGTATCGCCGGATTCGGTGATCTCAACCTTCTGCAGCATCTGGCGAACGATCACCTCGATGTGCTTGTCGTTGATCAGAACGCCCTGCAAACGGTAGACTTCCTGGATTTCATTGACGAGATAGGAAGCCAAGGCCTCCACGCCCTTGATAGCCAGAATGTCGTGCGGCGCCGGGTTGCCGTCGAGGATGTAATCGCCCTTTTCGATGGCGTCGCCGTCCTGGAGATGGAAAGGCTTGCCCTTGGGGATCAGATATTCGACTGGCTCGAGCGTCTCATCATTCGGTTCAATGACGATGCGGCGCTTGTTCTTGTAGTCGCGGCCGAAGCGAACCGTACCATCGATCTCGGCGATGATGGCGTGATCCTTCGGACGGCGAGCCTCGAACAGTTCGGCAACGCGCGGCAGACCACCGGTGATGTCCTTGGTCTTGGCGCTTTCCATCGGGATACGGGCCAGAACGTCGCCTGCCTTGACATGCGAACCTGGCTCGACCGAAAGGATCGATTCCACCGACAGCTGGAAGCGGGCATCGCCACCCTTTGCGAGTTTCAGAACCTTGCCGGCCTTGTCCTTGACGACGATGGCAGGCTTCAGATCCGAACCGCGCGGCGTGGAACGCCAGTCGATGACGACACGCTTGGTGATGCCGGTCGACTCGTCCGTCGTTTCAGCAACGGAAAGACCGTCGACCATGTCCTCGAATTCGACATGGCCCTCGACTTCCGTCATGACCGGGCGGGTATAGGGATCCCACTCGGCAATGCGCTGGCCGCGCTTCACGGTATCGCCGTCATCGACATAGATGCGCGAACCGTAGGTGACGCGGTGCGTAGCGCGCTCCTTGCCCGAGGCATCGAGGATGGCCACGGCCATGTTGCGGCCCATGACGACGAGATGGCCGTCCGAGTTGCGCACGACGTTACGGTTGCGGATCTGCACCGTACCCTCATAGCTGGCCTCGAGGAACGACTGATCGACAACCTGCGCCGTACCACCAAGGTGGAACGTACGCATCGTCAGCTGCGTGCCCGGCTCACCGATGGACTGGGCGGCGATGACGCCGACAGCCTCACCCTGATTGACGGGCGTACCGCGTGCAAGGTCACGACCATAGCACTTGGCGCAGATGCCGCCGCGGGTCTCACAGGTGAGCGCCGAACGGATGCGGATCGACTGCACGCCTGCCTTCTCGATGGCATCGACATCGAACTCGTCGATGATGTTGCCGCCGGTGACGATGACTTCGCCCGTTGCCGGATGAAGAATGTCCTCGAGGGCGGTGCGTCCGAGAACGCGCTGGCCGAGCGTCGCGACAACCTGGCCGGCATCGACGATCGGCTGCATGGTAAGGCCGGTCGTGGTGCCGCAATCGGTCGAGATGACGATGCAATCCTGGGCAACGTCGACGAGACGACGCGTCAGGTAACCCGAGTTCGCGGTCTTCAAGGCGGTATCGGCGAGACCCTTGCGGGCACCGTGGGTCGAGTTGAAGTACTCGTTAACGGTGAGGCCTTCCTTGAAGTTCGAGATGATCGGCGTCTCGATGATTTCGCCCGAAGGCTTGGCCATCAGGCCGCGCATGCCGCCAAGCTGGCGCATCTGGTTGGGCGAGCCACGAGCACCGGAGTGGGACATCATGTAGATCGAGTTCATCTGCTTCTGGCGTCCAGTCGCAGGATCGAACTCGACGGCCTTGATGCGCGCCATCATCTCGTCGGCGACCTTCTCGGTGCACTTGCCCCAGGCATCGACGACCTTGTTGTACTTTTCGCCCTGGGTGATCAGGCCGTCATTGTACTGCTGCTCATACTCGGTCGCCAGGGCTTCGGTCTCGGCAACGAGCTTCGCCTTGGTTTCCGGAATGACCATGTCGTCCTTGCCGAAGGAAATGCCGGCGCGGCAGGCATGGCTGAAGCCGAGCTGCATGATGCGGTCGCAGAAGATGACCGTCTCTTTCTGGCCGCAGTGGCGATAGACCGTGTCGATCATCTTGGAGATGTTCTTCTTGGTCATTTCCTGGTTGCAGATGTCGAAAGGCACATTGTGGTGCTTCGGCAGAAGCTCGCCGATGATCATGCGGCCAGGGGTGGTCTCATAGATCTTCGAGGTCGGCTTGCCATCGGCGTCGATGCTCTTGAAGCGGCCCTTGATCTTGGTGTGCAGGGTCACTGCGCCGCTGCCGATCGCATGATGCAATTCGCCCATGTCGGCAAAGGCCATGCCCTCGCCCGGCTCCTTGGCGGCAACGATCGACAGATAGTAGAGACCGAGAACCATGTCCTGCGACGGAACGATGACCGGCAAACCATTGGCGGGATGCAGGATATTGTTCGTCGACATCATCAGGACGCGTGCTTCGAGCTGTGCTTCCAGCGAAAGCGGCACGTGGACAGCCATCTGGTCGCCGTCGAAATCCGCATTGAACGCGGTGCAGACGAGCGGGTGCAGCTGGATGGCTTTGCCCTCGATCAGGATCGGCTCGAATGCCTGGATGCCGAGACGGTGCAGCGTCGGAGCGCGGTTCAACAGAACCGGATGCTCGCGAATGACCTCGTCGAGGATATCCCAGACTTCCGGCTTTTCCTTCTCGACCAGCTTCTTGGCCTGCTTGACGGTGGACGAGTAGCCCTTGGCGTCAAGACGCGCATAGATGAACGGCTTGAACAGTTCGAGCGCCATCTTCTTCGGCAGGCCGCACTGGTGCAGCTTGAGCTCCGGGCCCGTCACGATGACGGAACGGCCGGAATAGTCGACGCGCTTGCCGAGCAGGTTCTGGCGGAAGCGGCCCTGCTTGCCCTTGAGCATGTCGGACAGCGACTTCAGCGGGCGCTTGTTGGCGCCGGTGATGACGCGGCCGCGACGGCCATTGTCGAACAGCGCATCGACCGATTCCTGAAGCATGCGCTTCTCGTTGCGGATGATGATGCCCGGTGCGCGCAATTCGATCAGCCGCTTCAGGCGATTGTTGCGGTTGATGACGCGGCGGTACAGATCGTTGAGGTCCGACGTCGCGAAACGGCCGCCATCCAGCGGCACGAGCGGACGCAGATCCGGCGGGATGACCGGAATGGTCTTCATGATCATCCACTCGGGACGATTGCCGGATTCGAGGAAGTTCTCGACGATCTTCAGACGCTTCATCAGCTTCTTCTGCTTCAGATCGGACGTCGTCGTCGCAAGGTCCTCGCGCAGTTCATTGGCGATCTTCTCGAGGTCCATCGATGCGAGCAGTTCGTGGATCGCCTCTGCGCCGATGAGCGCGGTGAAGGCGTCCTCACCATATTCGTCGACCGCGATCATATATTCTTCTTCTGAAAGGAGCTGGTGCTCCTTCAGCGCAGTCAGGCCGGGCTCGGTGACGATATAGTTCTCGAAATAGAGCACGCGCTCGATGCCCTTGAGGGTCATGTCGAGCAGGGTGCCGATGCGGCTGGGCAGCGACTTCAGGAACCAGATATGCGCAACCGGAGCTGCGAGTTCGATATGGCCCATGCGCTCACGGCGGACGCGCGACAGCGTGACTTCGACGCCGCACTTCTCGCAGATGATGCCCTTGTATTTCATGCGCTTGTACTTGCCGCACAAGCATTCATAGTCCTTGATCGGCCCGAAGATCCGTGCACAGAAAAGACCATCCCGCTCCGGCTTGAAGGTGCGGTAGTTGATCGTCTCCGGCTTCTTGATCTCACCGTATGACCAGGACAGAATCTTCTCAGGGCTGGCGATCGATATCCGGATGGAATCGAAGGCCTGAAGAGGCGCCTGAGGATTGAAAAGATTCATGACCTCTTGGTTCATGCCGTTTCTCCATGGGGCAGAATATGCCCTTTTCTTGCGATGGATTGCCGCCGCCGCGGGTCCATCTGGATCAAATGCCGCATTCGCGGCCCGTAGTAGAATCCTGCATCGCACATGATCCGATCATGTGCGGGGCGGGTGCGCGGCGGGCGCGCACCCTGCCCTTTTTACTCGGCAGCGTCAGGCAGTGCCTGCTGCTGCTGTTCGAGCTGACGCGTATCGTCCAGCTCCACATTGAGACCGAGCGAGCGCATTTCCTTGACGAGAACGTTGAAGCTCTCCGGTATGCCTGCCTCGAACGTATCGTCGCCGCGGACGATCGCCTCGTAGACCTTGGTGCGTCCGGCGACGTCATCCGACTTCACCGTCAGCATTTCCTGCAGCGTATAGGCTGCACCATAGGCCTCGAGTGCCCAGACCTCCATCTCGCCGAAGCGCTGACCGCCGAACTGGGCCTTACCGCCCAGGGGCTGCTGCGTTACCAGCGAGTATGGTCCGATCGAACGGGCATGGATCTTGTCGTCGACCAGGTGATGCAGCTTGAGCATGTAGATGTAGCCTACGGTCACCTGACGGTCGAACGGCTCGCCCGTACGTCCATCATAAAGCGTGGACTGGCCGGAAGCCTTCAGACCCGCCTGCTCCAGCATCACATTGATGTCCGGCTCATGCGCGCCGTCGAAGACCGGCGTTGCGATCGAAACACCACGCTTCATCTGCTCACCAAGACGAACGATGCTCTCGTCGTCATAGTTCCGAACAGGTTCGTTACGATCATTGTCCGGTATGATGGACTCGATCGTGGTGCGCAGCGGTGCGATATCGCCCTGTGCCTTGTAGGCCTCGATCAGATCACCGATCTTCTTGCCCATTCCGGCGCAGGCCCAGCCCAGATGCGTCTCCAGGATCTGGCCCACATTCATGCGGCTCGGCACGCCCAGCGGATTGAGCACGATGTCGACATGGGTACCGTCCTCGAGGAACGGCATGTCTTCAACGGCGGCAATACGCGAAACCACGCCCTTGTTGCCATGACGGCCGGCCATCTTGTCGCCCGGCTGGATCTTGCGCTTCACGGCAACGAAGACCTTGACCATCTTCATGACGCCCGGAGGCATCTCGTCGCCGCGCTGTACTTTCTCGACCTTGTCCATGAAGCGCTGCTCGAGCAACTTCTTGGAATCGTCGTACTGGTTGCGCAGAGCTTCGATTTCGCCCTGGAGCTTCTCGTCGTCGACGGCAAACTGCCACCACTGGGAACGAGGATACTCACCCATCACGTCCTGGTTGACGACCGTGCCCTTCTTGAAGGTCTTAGGTCCGGCAACAGCCTGCTTGCCGTCCAGGAACTCGGACAGACGTCCATAGACGTTGCGGTCCAGAATAGCCTGTTCGTCATCGCGGTCCTTGGCCAGGCGCTCGATCTCCTCGCGCTCGATCGCCATTGCGCGCTCGTCCTTTTCAACGCCATGGCGATTGAAAACACGAACTTCCACAACCGTACCATAGGTTCCGGGCGGCATGCGCATGGAGGTGTCACGAACGTCCGACGCCTTCTCGCCGAAGATGGCGCGCAGAAGCTTCTCTTCCGGCGTCATCGGGCTTTCGCCCTTCGGCGTGATCTTGCCGACGAGGATATCGCCCGGCTGAACCTCGGCGCCGATATAGACGATACCGGCTTCGTCCAGGTTCTTCAGCGCTTCTTCCGAGACATTCGGAATGTCGCGCGTGATTTCTTCCGGTCCGAGCTTGGTGTCGCGGGCCATGACCTCGAATTCCTCGATATGGATCGAGGTGAAGACGTCATCGGACACGATCTTCTCGGAAAGAAGGATCGAATCCTCGTAGTTGTAGCCATTCCACGGCATGAACGCGACGAGCACGTTGCGGCCGAGCGCCAGATCGCCCAGATCCGTGGACGGACCGTCGGCAATGATGTCGCCCTTCTCGATCCGGTCACCGACGCGAACCAGCGGACGCTGGTTAATGCAGGTGTTCTGGTTCGAGCGCTGGAACTTCATCAGGCGATAGATATCGACGCCCGACTTGCCGGGCACGAGGTCCTCGGTCGCGCGGATGACGATACGTGTCGCATCCACCTGATCGACGATGCCCGTACGACGCGCGCCAATGGCGGCGCCGGAGTCGCGGGCGACGATCGGCTCCATGCCGGTTCCGACGAACGGCGCTTCGGCGCGAACGAGGGGAACGGCCTGACGCTGCATGTTCGAGCCCATGAGCGCGCGGTTGGCGTCGTCATTCTCGAGGAAGGGAATGAGCGCCGCTGCAACCGAGACCAGCTGCTTCGGAGACACGTCCATCAGGTCCACGTTTTCGCGCGGGGCCATCAGAACTTCGCCGGCATGGCGGCATACGACGAACTCGTCCGTGAAGGCACCGGTGGCGTCGAGCTCCACATTGGCCTGCGCCACGTGGTACTTCGCCTCTTCCATGGCCGAGAGGTAGACAACCTCGTCCGTCACCCTGCCATCGATGATCTTGCGGTACGGGCTTTCGATGAAGCCGTACTTGTTGACCCGGGCAAAGGTGGCCAGCGAGTTGATCAGACCGATATTCGGGCCTTCCGGCGTCTCGATCGGGCAGATACGGCCATAATGCGTCGGATGAACGTCGCGAACCTCGAAGCCTGCACGCTCGCGGGTCAGACCGCCCGGTCCAAGCGCCGAGAGACGACGCTTGTGCGTGATCTCGGAAAGCGGGTTGGTCTGGTCCATGAACTGCGACAGCTGCGAGGAGCCGAAGAATTCGCGGACGGCAGCGGCAGCCGGCTTCGCATTGATCAGATCCTGCGGCATGACCGTATCGATCTCGATCGACGACATGCGCTCCTTGATGGCGCGCTCCATGCGCAGCAGGCCGACGCGGTACTGATTTTCCATCAGCTCGCCAACGGAACGAACGCGGCGGTTGCCGAGATTGTCGATGTCGTCGATCTCGCCACGGCCGTCGCGCAGGTCCACCAGCATCTTGACCACGGCAAGAATGTCCTCGCGGCGCAGGATACGAACCGTATCTTCCGCATCGAGATCGAGGCGCATGTTCATCTTGACGCGGCCAACGGCCGACAGGTCGTAGCGTTCGCTGTCGAAGAACAGCGACTTGAACATCGCTTCGGCGGAATCGATCGTGGGCGGCTCACCCGGGCGCATGACACGGTAAATGTCGAACAGCGCGTCCTGGCGGCCCTCGTTCTTGTCCACTGCAAGCGTGTTGCGGATATATGGTCCGATATTGACGTGGTCGATATCGAGAACATTGATCTCGCTGACACCGGCGGTCTCGAGCAGAACCTTCAGCGTCTTCTCGTCGAGCTCGTCGCCCGCTTCGAGATAGACCTCGCCCGTTTCCATGTTGACGATGTCTTCGGAGAGATAGGAACCGAACAGATCGTCTTCCGTGGCCTTGATGAACTTGAGGCCCTTCTCGGCCAGCTGCTTGGCGCTGCGCGCCGTCAGCTTCTTGCCGCTTTCGAGCACGACTTCGCCCGTATCCGCGTCGATGACGTCGCTGGTGGCCTTGAAGCCCTTGAAGCGCTCCACCGAATAGGGAATGCGCCAGCTATCGCCGTCACGGCTATAGGTGAAGGAGTTGTAGAAGGTCGAAAGGATCTCTTCGCTATCCATGCCGAGCGCCATGAGCAGCGACGTCACCGGAATCTTGCGGCGGCGATCGATACGCGCATAGACGACGTCCTTCGCGTCGAACTCGATGTCGAGCCACGAACCGCGATAGGGGATGACGCGCGCTGCGAACAGCAGCTTGCCGGAAGAGTGGGTCTTGCCCTTGTCGTGATCGAAGAACACACCGGGCGAACGGTGCATCTGCGATACGATCACGCGCTCCGTGCCGTTGACGATGAAGGTGCCGTTGTCCGTCATCAGGGGCATGTCGCCCATGTAGACGTCCTGCTCCTTGATGTCCTTGATCGACTTGGCGCCCGTATCCTCGTCAATGTCGAACACGATGAGGCGCAGCGTCACCTTGAGCGGCGCAGCGTAAGTCAGATCGCGTTGACGGCATTCGTCCACGTCGAATTTGGGGGCCTCGAACTCGTACTTGACGAATTCGAGCATGGAAGCACCGGAGAAGTCCTGGATCGGGAAGACAGACTTGAACACAGCCTGCAAACCTTCATCCAGTCGCCCGCCTTTCGGCTCTTCCACCATCAGGAACTGATCGTAGGAAGCTTTTTGAACCTCGATGAGGTTCGGCATCTCTGCGACTTCCGGAATCTTACCGAAAAACTTGCGTACGCGCCTACGACCATTGAAAGAATGGGTCTGAGCCATCGTCGCTCCTCGTCTTTATGCCAGAAAGGCTGGCCTGTTTTCTTAAAACCGCTTGTGCGGCCCCATGAACGGGACAAAACCCGTTTCCTGAAAGCATCCGCCTGCCATCAGGAAAAGGGTTAAGTACCGGCCCTCCGAAGAGGGGTATTCTCGTCCGCCTGTCGCTTTTGCCCTCGAAGCGCGGTGACAGGATTGGCGGACAGGTTGCCCTGTCCGCCGATAGTCGCAAGGCTTACTTGAGTTCGACCTTGGCGCCAGCTGCTTCGAGCTGTGCCTTGATCTTCTCAGCTTCGTCCTTGGCAGCGCCTTCCTTGACAGGCTTCGGAGCTGCTTCAACGAGGTCCTTGGCTTCCTTGAGGCCGAGACCGGTGATTGCGCGGACTTCCTTGATCACGTTGATCTTGTTAGCGCCGGCATCGGTCAGAACGACGTCGAATTCAGTCTTCTCTTCTGCAGCGGCAGCACCACCGGCAGCGCCGCCAGCGGCAGCAGCTACGGCGACGGGAGCAGCGGCGGAAACGCCCCACTTCTCTTCCAGAAGCTTCGAAAGTTCGGCAGCTTCGAGAACGGTCAGGTTGGACAGGTCTTCTACGATCTTTGCGAGATCAGTCATTTTCAATTTCCTTTACAAGGTTCGATATATTGACAGCGAGAACGGCCTTATGCCGCTTCGTCCTTCCGGGCATAGGCGCCGAATACGCGGGCAAGCTGACCTGCCGGTGCGTTGACGATCTGAGCGATGCGCGTAGCCGGTGTCTGGATCATGCCCAGCAGCTTTGCGCGCAACTCGTCGAGGGACGGCAGTGCGGCCAGAGCCTTCACGCCTTCCGGATCGAGAGTCGTCGTTCCCATCGAGCCACCAAGAATGACGAGCTTCTCGTTACCCTTGGCAAATTCGATGGCGATCTTCGGTGCCGTTATCGGATCATTGGAATAGGCAACAAGCGTCTGACCTGTGAACAGATCAGCAATGCCTTCCGAATCCGTGCCTTGAAGAGCGATTTTGGCGAGGCGGTTCTTCGCGACTTTAACGGTACCACCAGCATCACGCATCCTGGAACGAAGATCGCTCAACTGCGCAACGGTGAGACCGGTATAGTGGGCCACGACAACTGAACCGGAATCCTTGAAGACCCCATTCAGCCACGCGACGAATTCGCGCTTTTCCGCTTTTTCCACTGTCTCTCTCCATTTGATGAAAGCGAACATGCTTCCATCGGGTTGCCTTTGCGCCGCCGGCTGCAATCCATCAGGATTGAAACCAACAGCTCTCGAGGATCCTGTCCCCTTTGCCGTACCGGCAAGCCGGCAGCAAGCGAAAGGCAACTACGGTTCGAACCTTGTCTTTCGGGCCGAAGCCCACAAAACAGGTTTTTCCACGTCTCATGCGGGTTCTTGCGATATTAAGGCGAACCACCCGCAATCTCGGACAGGATAACCGGACTTTCATCCGGCTATCCAGGCCCCGAAGGGCCTGGAATTCTTTCATATCAGGCAATTGGGCCTGATAGTTAAACGACTGCCTTAGGCGACCCGTACAGTAGACGGATCGATCTTCACGCCAGCGCCCATCGTCGACGAAATCGCGACGCGCTTGACGTATTCACCCTTGGCGCCCGCAGGCTTTGCCTTGGTGACGGCATCGGCGAATGCCTTGATGTTCTCTTCCAGCGCCTTGGCGTCGAAGGATGCCTTGCCAACGCCGGCATGAACGATACCGGCCTTCTCGACGCGGAACTCGACAGCGCCGCCCTTGGACGCCTTGACGGCGCCGGCAACGTCGGCGGTTACGGTGCCGACCTTCGGGTTCGGCATCATGCCGCGCGGGCCGAGTACCTTGCCGAGACGGCCGACGAGCGGCATCATGTCCGGGGTCGCGATGCAGCGATCGAAGTCGATCTTGCCGCCATTGACGATCTCGAACAGCTCTTCCGCGCCGACGATGTCGGCACCGGCTGCCTTGGCCTCTTCGGCCTTGTCGCCGCGGGCGAACACGGCAACGCGGACGGAACGGCCAGTGCCATTCGGCAGGTTGACGACGCCGCGCACCATCTGGTCCGCATGGCGGGGATCAACGCCGAGGTTCATGGCCACTTCGATGGTCTCGTCGAACTTGGCAACCGCACGCTCCTTCACCAGGGCGATGGCCGAGGTGAGGTCGTACAGCTTGTTGCGATCGACACCTTCGCGAATCTTAGCTACGCGCTTTGCAATCTTTGCCATCGTCTCAGCCCACCACTTCCAGGCCCATCGAACGGGCAGAACCTTCGACCATGCGCATTGCAGCCTCGACATCGGCTGCATTCAGGTCCTTCATCTTCGCTTCAGCGATCTCGCGGACCTTGTCACGCGAGATATTGCCTGCAACAACCTTGCCTGGCTCCTTGGAACCGGACTTCAGGTTGGCGGCCTTCTTCAGGAAGTACGAAACAGGCGGCGTCTTCATCACAAAAGTGAAGGACTTGTCCTGGTAATAGGTGATGACGACCGGAATGGGCGAACCCTTTTCCAGTTCCTGCGTGGCCGCATTGAAGGCCTTGCAGAATTCCATGATGTTGATGCCGCGCTGACCAAGTGCCGGTCCGATCGGCGGGGACGGCGTTGCCGATCCTGCCGAAACCTGCAGCTTGAGCTGGCCTGCTACTTTCTTAGCCATAACTACTCTGCCTTGTCTATTGTGCCGGATTTACCGGCGATTGCAGTTCGGTGGTGCGGCTTGGAAGCCCGGCTGAGGCGCCTCACCTCCCACCATGATGACCACTTGCGTGGTCCGCGGCTCGTCGAGCCGCCGTCGATCAGACCTTTTCGACCTGACCGAATTCGAGATCGACGGGGGTCGCACGACCAAAGATGGAGACCTCCACCTTGAGACGCGACCGCTCATCGTCGACTTCCTGCACCGTCCCGTTGAACGATGCGAAGGGCCCATCGGCAACGCGAACGCTTTCGCCGATCTCGAAGGATATCGACGCCTTCGGGCGCTCGACACCTTCCTGAACCTGCATCAGGATCTGATCGGCCTCGCGATCGGAGATCGCAATCGGCTTGCTGTCCGAGCCAAGGAAACCGGTTACCTTCGGCGTGTTCTTGATCAGATGATAGGCATCATCCGTCAGATCGGCGCGGACAAGCACGTAACCCGGGAAGAACTTGCGCTCTGCGTCAACCTTGCGGCCGCGGCGCACCTCCACCACTTTCTCGGTCGGTACGAGAATCTTCTCGAACAGGTGCGACAGACCCTTCTGACGCGCCTTTTCCTCGATCGACTCCGCGACCTTCTTTTCAAAATTCGAATAGGCGTGAACGATATACCAGCGCGCGGCCATTGCTAATTCCCAATCCCGATTTTTCTTGTCAGCCTGCGTTAACGACCAAGACCGAGAATGAGATCAATCCCGTATGCCATCAACTGATCAGCTGCGAAAAAGAAAATCGCAGCAAAAAACGCCATAACCATCACCATCGCGGTGGAAATCAGCGTCTCACGACGCGAAGGCCAGGTGACCTTCGCAGTTTCAGCGCGCACCTGCTGAAAGAAAGTTATTGGATTCGTCTTGGATGCCATTTACCGCCCGTGCGTATCGTTTTGCTGCAAACATCGGATATCGTTGTAATATCGACCGTTCACACCATTACGGCCCGTAAAGCTGTTCGTTCAGCTTCACGCACCGCGTGTCTGTTGACGTTACATAGAACCGATTCCGGAAAAACGCAAGTCCCCGGAGTCAATTCCTCTCAACATCTGTCGATACACCATCCAATCGTGCACAGGCAGACTATGTAGTGGCAGGGGAGACAGGATTCGAACCTGCGACCTACGGTTTTGGAGACCGCCGCTCTACCAACTGAGCTACTCCCCTACTTCGCGGCGTACATTCCACAAAGCCGCCGCCTTTTCAAGGGCTAATCGGCGACTTCCTGTGAGTCGCAGCAAATTTGTTGGCCGCGATTTCCTTGCACGGCCAACAAAGCATGCCCAACAAGGCAGGCCACAAAAAAGGGCGGCCCGATGGACCGCCCTCTTCGTCAGATAATGAATATCGACTTATTCAATGATCGAGGAGACGATGCCGGCACCGACGGTGCGGCCGCCTTCACGGATAGCGAAGCGCAGCTTCTCTTCCATGGCGATCGGCACGATCAGCGTCACGTCGACGGCGATGTTGTCGCCCGGCATGACCATTTCCGTGCCTTCCGGCAGCGTCACCACACCCGTCACGTCCGTCGTGCGGAAGTAGAACTGCGGACGGTAGTTGGTGAAGAACGGCGTATGACGGCCACCCTCGTCCTTGGTCAGGATGTAGGCTTCCGCCTTGAACTTCGTGTGCGGCTTGACCGAACCCGGCTTGCAAAGGATCTGGCCGCGCTCGACGCCCTCACGGTCGACACCGCGCAGCAGCGCACCGATGTTGTCGCCAGCCTGGCCCTGGTCGAGCAGCTTGCGGAACATTTCAACGCCGGTAACCGTCGTCTTCGAGGTCGGACGGATGCCGACGATCTCGACTTCCTCGCCAACCTTGACGATGCCACGCTCGACGCGGCCCGTCACAACCGTACCACGGCCGGAGATCGAGAAAACGTCTTCGATCGGCATCAGGAACGGCTGGTCGACCGGACGCTCCGGCGTCGGGATGTACTTGTCGACTTCAGCCATCAGCGCGCGAACCGCATCTTCGCCGATCGTCTTGTCGGAATCTTCCAGCGCGGCAAGCGCCGAACCCTTGATGATCGGAATGTCGTCGCCCGGGAAATCATACTTCGACAGCAGCTCGCGAACCTCGAGCTCGACCAGTTCCAGAAGCTCGGCATCGTCAACCTGGTCGACCTTGTTCAGGAAAACCACGATCGCAGGAACGCCAACCTGGCGGGCGAGAAGAATGTGCTCGCGCGTCTGCGGCATCGGGCCGTCGGCAGCCGAAACGACCAGGATCGCGCCGTCCATCTGCGCAGCGCCGGTGATCATGTTCTTCACATAATCGGCGTGGCCGGGGCAGTCGACGTGGGCGTAGTGGCGGTTCTCCGTCTCGTATTCGACGTGCGCCGTCGAGATCGTGATGCCGCGAGCCTTTTCCTCAGGCGCAGCGTCAATCTGGTCATACGCCTTGAACTCACCAAAATACTTCGTAATCGCTGCCGTCAACGACGTCTTGCCATGGTCCACGTGACCAATCGTGCCAATGTTAACGTGCGGCTTGTTACGTTCAAACTTGCTCTTAGCCATACTGTCGTTCTCTCGTCATCACAACCGGCTGCACCGGTCCCATATTTGCAGTCAGACGAGACAGCGAACCGTCCGTCAGCACAGTTAACCGCTCCGCCTCAAGGCCTTGCGGCTCGATTCGTCCCGGCGTTCTGCTCGTCATATGGGGACACATGAGCGGCGTACTATGCTCAAGACAAAAAACGAAGAGCACCAATACGCGCTCTCGCATGTACGCGGTGCTCTCTATATCTGGAGCGGGTAGCGGGAATCGAACCCGCGTATTCAGCTTGGAAGGCTGCTGCTCTACCATTGAGCTATACCCGCACATCGTGGCGTCCGGTTCCGGCAATGGTGGAGGGGGTTGGATTCGAACCAACGTAGGCCAAGCCAACGGATTTACAGTCCGTCCCCTTTAACCACTCGGGCACCCCTCCGGCATTGCCGATGGAACCGCACCACAAGGCACTCTGCAGTCAACCGGACCAGTTCGTCAGCGGCTGCTTGCGGAGGGCCTTATGCCGACTAGGCCACGTGGTGTCAACACCTCGCTTCACAAAATGCGCGGCCTTCACAAAATGAGCCGTTTAAGGCCGACAAAAATGCAGCCGGCGCGCAAATTGCGGCAAAACTCCTGTATCGAACTTGCCCGCGAAGGAGTATATCGCGGGCATGACCGATCAAAAATCATCCCGCACGCCCAAAGACACCCATTACGCCAATCTCCGGCGGCAGTTCCGCGACCAGAAAGCCGGTACCGTCGGCAAAGGTCCGGCCGGCAAGGGTCCGGCCGGCAAGCCTCAGCGCCCGCAGCGGCCGGCGACCGACGCCACTCCGGTGCCGGAAGGCCTGATCCGCCTCTATGGCCTTCACACGGTGCGCGCCGCGCTGGACAATCCCGCCCGGCAGATCAGGCGCATGCTGGTGACGAGGAACGCCCTCGACCGGCTGGAGATCGCCGACGTCGGCGCCCTGCCCTTCGCCGTCGAGATCGTCGAGCCGCGCGCCATCGACCGCGAAACCGGTTCCGAAGCGGTGCATCAGGGCGTCATGATCGAAGCAAGGCCGCTGAAGACGCATTCGCTGAAGGCATTGCAGGACAGTTCGCTGCTGCTGATTCTCGACCAGGTGACCGATCCGCACAATGTCGGCGCGATCATGCGCTCGGCCGTCGCTTTCGGCGCCGGCGCCATCATCACCACCGCGCGGCACAGCCCGCAGGAATCCGGCGTTCTGGCGAAGGCGGCGTCCGGCGCGCTCGAACTCATCCCGCATATCGAGGTGCGCAACCTCGCCGATGCGATCGGCGAACTGCACGATCTCGGCTTCGTCACCATCGGTCTCGATTCGGAAGGACCGCTCGAACTCGAGCAGACGATGACGCCCGGCCGCATCGCGCTGGTGCTCGGCGCGGAGGGCAAGGGATTGCGGCAGAAGACCCGCGAGACGGTCAGCCATCTCGCCCGCCTCGACATGCCCGGCGCCATCAAATCGCTCAATGTTTCCAACGCGGCGGCGATTTCGCTCTATGCGGCCCAGCGGTTTCTTGCCGCCGGCAGCCAGGCCGCCTGACCCGGTCGGCCTAGGTTTCCTTCGCTGCCGCGCGCCCGGCCATGCGCCCGGAAAAGATACATCCCCCGAGGAAGGTGCCTTCGAGGGAATTGTAGCCATGCATGCCGCCGCCGCCAAATCCCGCCGCTTCACCCGCCGCATAGACGCCGGCCAGCGGTTCTCCATCCGCGCGAAGGGCGCGCGCGCTCAGGTCGGTCTTGATGCCGCCGAGGGATTTGCGCGTCAGTATGTTGAGGCGCACCGCGATCAGCGGCCCGTGCTTCGGGTCGAGGATCCTGTGCGGCGGAACGACACGCACCAGCCGGTCGCCGATATAGTTGCGGGCGCCGCGAATCGCGGTGATCTGCGCGTCCTTGCTGTATGGATTGTCGACCTCGCGGTCGCGCGCCACGATCTGGGCGGCAAGATGCGCCTCGTCGATGAGATTGTCGCCGGTCAGGCCGTTCATGCGGCGCACCAGGTCGCCGAGATCCTTCTCGACGATGAAATCCTCGCCATGGTCGAGGAAAGCCTGCACCGGCCCGGGCATGCCGCCCAGCGCCCGTTTCGCCACCTGGCGCCAGCTGCCGCTGGTGAAATCCGGGTTCTGCTCGGAGCCTGAAAGCGTGAATTCCTTGCGGGCGATATGGGCGTTCAGCACGAACCAGGAATAGTCATGGCCGGTCTGCGTCACCCGGTGCAGCGTTGCCAGCGTATCGAAGCCCGGCAGGCAGGGCGGCGGCAGGCGATTGCCCAGCGCGTCGAACCATAGCGAGCTTGGCCCCGGCAGGATGCGAATGGCGTGACTGGACCAGATTGGATTCCAGTTGTGGATGCCCTCGACATAGTGCCACATGCGATCGCCATTGATGAGATGGGCGCCCGCCTGCCCGGCGATGCCGAGCATCAGCCCGTCCACATGGTCCGGCACGCCGCTGATCAGCCGTTTCGGCGCCGGCCCGAGCCTCTCCGGCCAGTTCTTTCGCACGAGTGCATGATTGCCGCCAATGCCGCCGCTGCAGACGATGATCGCCGGCGCGCGCAGCGAAAAATCGCCGACCACCTTGCGCGAACTCGCAGCGCTGCGCTCGACATCGCTCGGTTCCAGCACGTCGCCGGCAACCTCGTCGATCCTGCCGGCAGACGATGCCAGCGCCGTAACCCTGTGCCTGAAGCGAAAGCTCAGCAGGCCGCTACGCTCGGCTTCGCGGGCGCGCCGGACGAAAGGCTCGACCACACCGGGCCCCGTCCCCCAAGTGATGTGGAAACGCGGCACGGAATTGCCGTGGCCCGAAGCCAGCGCCCCGCCGCGCTCGGCCCAGCCGACGATCGGGAACCAGCGCATGCCGAGGCCGCGCAGCCAGGAACGCTTTTCGCCGGCGGCAAAATCGACATAGGCCTCGGCCCAGCGGCGCGGCCATTCATCCTCCGCCCGGTCGAAGCGCGCCGAGCCCATCCAGTCCTGCATGGCAAGTTCGCGCGAGTCGCGGATGCGCAGCCTGCGCTGCTCCGGTGAATCGACGAAGAACAGCCCGCCGAAAGACCGCCACGCCTGCCCGCCAAGCGTCTGCTCCGGCTCCTGGTCGAGAATGATGACCCGCTTCCCCGCCGCGGTGAGCTCCATCGCCGCAACGAGCCCGGCAAGCCCGGCGCCGATTATGATGGCATCCGCATCCTGGGCCATTCGAACCTCCCCCACCGCCAAATTACCTTTACGTCAACGTTGTCACCGAATTGCCGTTTCGGCAAGCGCAATGACGATGACGGCGGGCGGCCGTGGCGGTTGCGTGGAGTTTGCATGGCTGGCCCCTCACCTGCGGGCGATCCATCCAAACGATATTCATGCAACGCTGGTGAAGATTGCGGCAACGTTGCTGCGTGCTTCGACAAGCGCAGCATGAGGGAGGTGGGGGTGATTGCAGGGCTGTGGCTTCTGCACGCTTTCAACCCCTCAACACCGGCCAAGGCATGAAACCTGCCGCTCCGGCACGGGCCCGATCCCCGGCACTATCCTGATGCCGCGCATATTTTTTCACCCCGCCCGGCATTTTTGATTTCACAGGCATTTGCTTTATGCTATGCGGACGCCGCTGCCCTTATAGCTCAGTTGGTAGAGCATCTGATTTGTAATCAGAGGGTCGGGAGTTCGAGTCTCTCTGGGGGCACCATTTTCAGCTTCTGTCCGTGGAAATCATCAACCACCTGCCCGGCGCCGCCGCTCAGCCCATATATTTCGGCAGGCCCGCGACCAGGGCGTCGATGGCGAGGCGCAGCTTCAGCGGCATGTGCGGCGTGCGCAGCCACAGCGCGTAATTCTCGAACACATATTCCGGCACGTCCGGCAGGAGGCGCACGAGCCTTCCCGCCCCAAGCTCCTGCCTGACCAGCCAGGACGGCAGCCAGGCCATGCCCATCCCGGCAATCGCCGCATCCATCACCGCCTCCAGATCGTCGAGCCGCATGCGGCATGGCGGCGACACCTCGAAGGGCGGCTGGTCCTTTTGCGGAAAGAGCCATGGATGAACCCAGCCCGGCCGGGCATAGAGAACGGCCCCGTTGCGGGCGAGATCGTCGCGATCGCGCGGCGCGCCATGGGTTTCGACATAGGCGGGCGAAGCGCAGACGACCATGCGGTGGCTGCCGAGGCGGCGGGCAATGAGGCCGGCCCTGTCCGTCAGCGTGCCGGTGCGCACGGCAAGATCGAACCCGCCCTCGGCGAGGTCGAGCACAGTGTCGGCAAAGGACAGGTCGAGTTCCAGATCCGCATGTTGCTGCGCCAGCGCCGTGAGCACGGGCGCGACGCATTTGCGCCCCAGCAAGGCCGGCATGGTGACCCGCAAGCGCCCGCGCGGCCTGGAAAGCTGCTCCGCCACCAGTGCATCCGCCGCCTCCGCCTCGGCGAGGACGATACGGCAACGTTCATAATAGGCACGGCCGAAATCCGTCAGGCTCTGGCGCCGCGTCGTGCGGTTGATCAGCCGCACGCCAAGGCGATCCTCAAGAAAGCGGATATGCTTGCCGACCATCGGCGCCGAAATGCCGAACGCCTCGGCCGCAGCGGCGAAAGACCCGGTTTCGGCCGATTTTACGAAGACTGCCATGCTCCCGAGCCGATCCATTCGATACTCCTGGTTCATACTGTAGTGAATGGAACTGCATTTATCATGATCCGGCCCCATGCCAAAGCTGATTAGGTTCAACTGGTTTGGAGTGGTCGCATGGCACGGGTGGTTCGTTTTCATGAATATGGTGGGCCGGAAGTCCTGCGCTTCGAGACTATGGCGGTCGCGGAGCCCGGTCCGGGCGAAATCCGCATCGCGGTACGGGCGCTCGGCCTCAATCGCGCCGAGGCTCTGATGCGCGCCGGCACCTATATCGAAAAGCCCGCCCTGCCATCGGGCCTGGGGCTGGAGGCATCCGGCGTCGTGCAGTCCATCGGGCCGGACGTGGCGGGTTTCGCGCCGGGCGACGCGGTCAGCATCATCCCGCCAATATCGATGGCGCGCTGGCCGGCCTATGGCGAAATCGTCACCTTCCCGGCCAGCCATGTGGTCAAGCATCCCGCCTCGCTTGGCTGGGAAGCGGCGGCCGCCTTGTGGATGTCGTTCCTCACCGCCTATGGCGCGCTTGTCGATATTGGCGGGCTGCGGCGCGGCGAATTCGTCGTCGTCACCGCCGCTTCCAGCAGCGTCGGGCTCGCGGCGATCCAGATCGCCAACATGATCGGCGCGATCCCCATTGCCACCACGCGCAGCTTTGCCAAGGCGCCCGCATTGCGCGCGGCAGGCGCGCCGCATGTCATCGCCTCCGGGGAGGAAGACCTTGCCGCGCGGCTGGAAGAAATCGCCGGGGCGAATGGCGTGCGGCTGGTGTTCGATGCGGTAGGCGGGCCGGATTTCGAGCCGCTCACGGCGGCGATGGCAAAGGGCGGCATGCTGATCGAATATGGCGGACTGAGCCCGCAGCCGACGCCTTTTCCGCTGTTCGACGTCCTTCGCAAATGCCTGAGCCTGCGCGGCTATCTCGTGCATGAAATCATCGCGGACCCGCAGCGGCTGCGCGCCGCCACCACCTTCATTCTGGATGGCCTGGCTGCCGGCAGGCTCGCTCCGGTCATTGCACGCACCTTCCCGTTCGACGAGATCGTGGAAGCGCACCGCTATCTCGAATCGAATGAACAGTTCGGCAAGGTGGTGGTGACGATTCCGCCCGGCAGCGATTGATGCTGAGCCAACCTTCCTCATGCTGAGCGGCTGGGGTGGATGGCGGGGGATAGATCTGCAAGGTTTCAGATCCTGGCTCCCTGCTTTTCTGCAATCAGTCCTCGACCTCCCTCAGCACGAGGGAGCTCGGGGCTTGGCCGCACTTATCCAACTTTTTTGGATTAACCGGCAGTTTGGGGATGAATTTTGGGCCTCAAAAGAATCTTTTGCGGGAAGAACTCCCTGCAAGCTGCTGATTTTCCTTGCGGTGAGCGCGAAACGACCCGCCAAAATGCGGTGGGATGAATGGAAACTTATCCCACCACTTTGAAACCGGTGTATTTTGTACAAATCCTTTCCAGTGGGGAGCAGCTTCCGGAGCTGTTTCGACAAGCTGGGAGAGGATGGCGTTGCTGGGATATCGGAAGTGACAACCCCGATTGACCGGCAAACTGCAAAAGGAAACGGAGGTAGCGCTCATGTTTCCGGGTTGTTGCGTCTGACAAGCGTGACAATGGCAGGCAAAGACGTCGCGGGCGGTCTTCGGACCTCGACCCTGATACCATACTGACGCGCTGAAGACCGCCCGTCTCCCCCCATTTCAATGACCAGACGCGATTTTCGCGGGCGTGGTGCGGGTTTTCTGTATTTAATCCCTGCATCACACCAAGTGCCTCATGCTGAGCCCCCACTCCCTCATGCTGAGCCCCACCTCCCTCATGCTGAGCCCGTCGAAGCACGCACTATTTCGATGCAGCACTAAAGGGACTGCATCACCGTTGCAGCGCCCTTCGACAAGCTCAGGATGAGGGAGAGTAGAGTTTTGCAGGGTTCTAGTTCTGCAAGCTTTCAGACCCAAGCTCCCAACCTTCCCGCCATCTAATTAATCCCCTCATGCTGAGCCTGTCGAAGCACGCACGATGCTTTTGCAGCGCTCCAAAGAAGGACTGCATCACCGTTGCTGCGCCCTTCGACAGGCTCAGGATGAGGGAGAGTAGAGTTTTGCAGGGTTCTAGTTCTACAAGGTTTCAGACCCAAGCTCCCAACCTTCCCGCCATCAAATTAATCCCCTCGTGCTGAGCCAACCTCCCTCATGCTGAGCCTGGTGAGCCTGCCGAACCACGAAGCACGCACGATGCTTTTGCATCAATAAGGGGGTTTTGCAGCCGTGCTACGGTTTGACGAGGCCTCCGTGATAGTCCAGCCGATAGACCTCCCTGTCCCCGACGTAAATGCGCTCGATGCCGACGAACTGCCCGATAGTCTCGTCGCTGTCGTCGACGTAGCGGTACTGTCCGACGACATATTCAAACGCACCGAGGAACCTGCCGAGCCGGTACAGGGCCGACAGCGACTCCTTGATGATCGCACCGGCGACAGTCGCGTCGATCATTTCGGGATCGAGGATGCGACCGTAATAATTCATGGCCCATACCGGTTCGTCATCTTTCCACACGACCTCCTGTCCGAGAAAATCGGTACCGCCAAAATAGCTGTCCAGATAGCGCCAGGAACCACGGTCGTAACCGATATCATGTGCCGCTGGGCGACATGCCGGTGAAGGACTGCCGCCTCCGACATAAGTCGCCGATTTCGCTTCGAGAATAAACGCCTGCAGGCCATCCATGATAGACTCCCATGAGAACATATCGCGAACATTGCATGGTTCTGCACAGCTGCCAAGGGGCGGTCGTGCTTCGACAGGCTCGGCATGCGGGAGATCGCCTCCGCATGAGGGAAATTAGGCCCCGGGCGACCAGCGCCAAGCATGTTCTTTGCCAGATGCCGTGTGACATGCTAGCCCTTGTGCCGACACGTCGCAGCAAGCAGGCATTCCATGAACCGGAAAGTTCAATCTCTCGCTTTTTTATCTTCCGGCACGCCGGAATCCGACCTCGCAATGCAGGAACTGACGGCGATCTACGGCCAGGCCGAGGCGCGCGATGCCGATGTGATCGTGGCGCTGGGCGGCGATGGCTTCATGCTGCAGACGCTGCAGAACTACATGAACCAGGGCAAGATGATCTATGGCATGAACCGCGGTTCGGTCGGTTTCCTGATGAACGAATTCGACAGCGAGGGGCTGCGGGAGCGCGTCGAGGCGGCGCATTCCGAGACGATCCGCCCGCTGAAGATGACGACGGAATCGGTCGAGGACGGCAGCGTCACCGCCTTTGCGCTGAACGAAGTGTCGTTGCTGCGCCAGTCATACCAGGCGGCGAAGCTGCGGATCACGGTCGATGGCAAGGTCCGGCTGGAGGAGCTGATCTGCGACGGCGTCATGGTGGCGACGCCGGCCGGCTCCACCGCCTATAATCTCTCCGCCCAGGGGCCGATCCTGCCGCTCGACGCCAAGCTGCTGGCGCTTACGCCCGTCTCCGCATTCCGTCCGCGGCGCTGGCGCGGCGCGCTGCTGCCCAACCGCGTCACCGTGCGCTTCGATGTGCTCGAACCGGAAAAACGCCCGGTCAACGCCGTCGCCGACCATACGGAAGTAAAGTCGGTCCTGTCGGTCACGGTGCAAGAATCCTCGCAGCTGCGCGCAACTATTCTGTTTGACAAAAATCATTCGTGGAACGAGCGAATTCTCAAGGAGCAGTTCCTTTATTGACACGCTGCGAATAAAATCACGGATAAATGAAACGAACTCTTGAATGTGACTGGCCGAAAGAGTTGACTTTTGCTGGCATGCGCCGTAACGCCATGCGAAGCAACACTGCGCAATTCACGCTGCCGGAAGCTTTTTACGGATGACGGTTTGTGCGGCAATGACTGCAGATAGAAAGTTAAACCTCCATTGACCACCTTTGCTGATCTGGGCCTTTCGTCGAAAGTGCTCGATGCTGTAGAAGCAGCAGGATATACAATTCCAACGCCGATTCAGGCAGGCGCCATTCCGCACGCCCTGCAGCGCAAGGATGTTCTCGGCATCGCCCAGACCGGTACCGGCAAGACGGCGTCCTTCGTGCTGCCCATGCTGACCCTGCTCGAACAGGGCCGCGCCCGGGCCCGCATGCCGCGCACGCTCATTCTCGAGCCGACGCGCGAACTCGCGGCGCAGGTCGAGGAAAACTTCGTCAAATACGGCAAGAACCACCGCCTGAACGTCGCGCTGCTGATCGGCGGCGTTTCCTTCGACGACCAGTTGCGCAAGCTGGAGCGCGGCGCGGATGTGCTGATCGCGACGCCGGGCCGCCTGCTCGATCATTTCGAGCGCGGCAAGCTGCTCCTGAGCGCCGTCGACATTCTGGTCATCGACGAAGCCGACCGCATGCTCGACATGGGCTTCATTCCCGATATCGAGCGCATCTGCAAGCTGATCCCCTTCACGCGGCAGACTCTGTTCTTCTCCGCCACGATGCCGCCGGAAATCACCAAGCTCACCGAGCAGTTCCTGCATTCGCCGGTGCGGATCGAAGTCGCCAAGGCCTCGACCACCGCAACGACGGTGGAGCAATTCCTGGTGAAATCCAGCAAGAAGGATTGGGAAAAGCGGGCGGTGCTGCGTGATCTCATCCGCGCGGAAGACGAAGGCCTGAAGAACGCGATCATCTTCTGCAACCGGAAGAAGGACGTTTCCGAACTGTTCCGCTCGCTGGTCAAGCATGATTTCGACGCCGGCGCGCTGCATGGCGACATGGACCAGCGCGCGCGAACCACGATGCTGGCGAATTTCAAGGAAAACAAGCTCAAGCTGCTGGTCGCCTCCGACGTGGCGGCGCGCGGGCTCGACATTCCCGATGTCAGCCATGTCTTCAATTTCGACGTTCCGATCCATTCGGAGGATTACGTCCACCGCATCGGCCGCACCGGTCGCGCCGGCCGTTCCGGCAAGGCCTTCACGCTCGTCACCCCGACGGATGTGAAATATCTCGCCGCGATCGAGAAGATGATCGGCAACAACATTCCCTGGCTCGATGGCGACCTGAGCACCCTGCCGCCTCCCGCCGAAGGCGACGATGCGCCGAAGAAGACGCGCGGCAGGAAATCCGAGCCGAAGCGCCGGCCGCGCAATGAAGGCCGCGAGCGCGAGCGCCCGCAATCGGAGATCGACATTCTGGCCGCGGCCGAAGAAGCGCGCGAGACCCAGGCCGAACAGCGCCAGCCCGTCGCCGAAGCGCCGGCGCCGCGCGCGGAAAAGCCGAACCGGAACGCGATCAAGGCCGAGAACGAGACACGGCGCGCCCGGCCGTCCGGCAGCGATGGACGCCGCGAACATCGGCGCGACCGCGACGATCTCGGACCGGCGCCTGTCGGGTTCGGCGACGAGATTCCCGCTTTCATGCTGATCGACACCAAGATCTGAACCGATGGACCGCCCCGGCCTTGGCTGCGGCCTCGTCTTTCTGAAGGATGACCGGATCCTGCTGCTGCAGCGCCTGAAAAGCCCCGAAGCGGGCAGCTGGGGCATTCCCGGCGGCAAGGTGGATTTCCTCGAACGGGCGGAAAACGCGGTGCGCCGCGAAGCGCTGGAAGAAACCGGTCTTCTTGCCGGCCCTGTCGAGCTACTCGGCCTGAGCGAACAGCTTTTTCATGAAGAACAGCAGCATTGGGTCGGGATATTGTATCTGGCCGCGAGTTTCAGTGGCCAAGAAAGCCTGATGGAACCGGAAAAACATGGCGGCATCGGCTGGTTTCCGCTTGGCAACCTGCCTCCGAAGGTGACCCTGCCGACGCTGCATGCGGTCGAACTGATCCGCAAGCGCGCCTATTTGCCCGCCCGCAAAGAGGCCTCGTAAGCGCGGCGCGCCCAATCGGTCATGATCTCCGGATCGTCGAATGCGTCCACCGGTATCGACCAATAGGGCATGTGGACCGAACGGCCCTTGCCTTCGTAATGCCATTGGCGGCACCCGGCCGCTTCGAATTCCGGCGCGGATAGCCTGTCTGCCTTGAGGAGGATTTCCTCGTCCACCTCGAGCGCTATGATCAGGCCCTGGTGATAGATACCCTTGCCGCCGAACATGCGCTTGATGACGACCGGCCCGAGGCCGGCGAAAAGATCGCGAATGGCGTCATTGTCCATGACGCTGCGCCGGTCAGGAACCGGCAGCAGCCAGCGCTTCGGGGCGAGCCGGCGTCAGTTCGACGGATTCGCCGCAGCCGCAGGCCGATGTCTGGTTGGGATTGTTGAAGACGAAGCCGGTGCGCAGCGTCGTCGCTTCGAAATCCATCGTCGTGCCGAGCAGATAGAGCACCGCTTCCGGCGCCACATAGACCCGGGCGCCATCGTGCTCGACGAGGTCGTCGCCTGCCCGCGCCTCGGTGACGAGGTCGATCGTATATTCCATACCGGCGCAGCCGCCCTTCTTGACGCCCACGCGGATACCGAGCGCGCCTTCGCGCGTGTCGGTGATTTCATGGACACGCCGGGCTGCGGCTTCTGTTAGGTTGATGACAGAAAATCGACCCATTTTTCTTTTCTCATGTTCGAGACCGGTAATTCGTACTTTCTATAAGTAGTGTTATGCGTCCGTCACCGCAAGAGTTCAGACTGTGCAAGAGCAAACAAACCAAAGGTCAGGGCAAACCATGAAACGCCGCCTTCCTGTTCTTTTGACCCCGCTTACCCTCGCGCTTACCTCCCCCTTGGGCTACCCCTTGGCGCTCCCTTTGGGGCTCGCGCTTGCCGTCCCCCTGGGCTTCGCCCGGCCGGCGATGGCACAGGAGCCCGGCGCCGCGCCGGCGAAGCCTGCCGAGAAGCCGGCAGCCGCCACACCGGCGCAGCAGCCCGACGCGAAGGCGCAGCAACCAGAAACGACGGCGCAGCAGCCTGACGCGAAGAGCGCAGCTCCGGCGGCCGAACCGAACGCCGCCGAACAGAAGCCGACGCAGACACCGGCGGATTATACCGA
This sequence comes from Phyllobacterium sp. 0TCS1.6A, assembly GCF_026420825.1. Taxonomy (NCBI): domain Bacteria; kingdom Pseudomonadati; phylum Pseudomonadota; class Alphaproteobacteria; order Hyphomicrobiales; family Phyllobacteriaceae; genus Phyllobacterium; species Phyllobacterium sp. 0TCS1.6A. Next base: position 38,703 of record NZ_JAPMAB010000006.1, on the reverse strand, counting down.
CAATCGCAGCACGCCCGATGCGCTGGTGCGCTCCTATTACAATGCCATCAACCGCCAGGAATATGCCCGGGCCTATGGTTATTACGAACCGGAAAGCGTGCCCCAGCCCTTCCCGCAGTTCCAGGCCGGATATGAAAACACCGTTTCCGTCGAGGTCCTGCTTGGCAAGGCCGAAGGCGAAGGCGCGGCGGGTTCGGTCTACTGGAGCCTGCCCATCGCGATCAAATCGACCTTGAAAGATGGCAAGACCAGCATATTCAATGGCTGCTACCGGCTGAAACTCGCGAATCCCGCCATTCAGGGCGTGCCCTTCGTGCCGCTATCGCTGATCGGCGGCACGCTGGAGAAATCGGAACAGCCCTTCGAGCAGAGCGTCCCCGAGGGTTGCGAAGCGCCCTGACCGGGCCCAGCCAGCCCTGATCGCGCTTGATCGACTTCTCAGCCCTGGCCGATGCACCAGGCCAGCATTGCCAGGCAGCAGGCAATGAACACCCAGACGACGGTCTTTGCCCGCGCCGTGGCAAGTTCGGCAAAGCTTTCAGCGGCAATGTCTTCGGCGATTCCCGCCATGAACGACCGGCCATGTGCCTGCGCCTCGGCTGCGGCCGGAAATTCCGCCGAGCAATGGAGATACCACGCGGCGGAAAGGAGCGCGAGAACCGCGCAAGCCGCAGCGACGACCGCAATCAGGTCAGCCAATGAAAAAGCGTACGACAATGGAATGCTCCGTTAGTGGATGAAATCGGCAGATCAAAATTCAGCAGGTTAAAATTCAGCAGGTCAAAATCAGGCAGGTCAAAATTCGGCTAGGCAAAATTCGGCATGCCCGGCGCGGGAGTGCCACTTGGCCCGCGACGGTCTGGTTCCCCGACAGTCTGGTTCCCCGACAGTCTGGCCCCACGACAGTTTTAGTCCCGCGACAGTCTGGTTCCACAACAGTGCCAACCCGCGTCTTGGCGGGCTCACTTCCGTGGGACGCTCACTTTCTTGGCGGGCTCACTTTCTTGGGGCGCTCAGTTCCTTGGCGGGGCCCACTTCCTTGGCTGGTTCATTTGCCGCACCATGCTCGCCAGGCACCCCCGAGAGCTCCACGGTAGCACCAGTTTTCCCGACTTCGGTAGTTTCAGCCCGCCGGTCTAGAAATAGCAGATCGACATGCCGAGGATGGCGGCGGCGCAAAGCACCAGCGTCATCATCGATGTTGTCGCGCGGCGCTCGCGGCGGCTTTCGCAATGGGCGGCAATGCGGTTCAGGGAAATTCTCCCATCGGATGGGCCGGAAGCACGATGCTGAACGGGCCGTTCCGATGGGATCGCAAGTGATAAAATCATTTTAACACCATAGTCAGCGTTAGAAATTTACAGTTATATTCGCGGTAGAGAGGCAATAAATTTCGTAATTCTCGTTCCGGCAGACTTAAACTTGCCATCTGCCTGTCAAACCTGACATCTGCCTGTCAAACCTGACATCTGCCTGTTAAACTTGGCATCTGCTTGCCGGAACCTGCATCAGCAGCGTGGTTGTGTTATGCCGAAGTTCATTGCGATACACAATCCAGACTTTAGTAGCATACGTTCCGCCCGCCACGACCCCGTGGCGCCCCCTCCCCAAGTCCCAATGGAACCCGGCCCTGGCAACGGGCGGCAAGATACGAGTCCGGCCACCCTTTCGAGCAGCCGGACAAAATATTCATTCATGAGAAGGAATGTGGCGCGTCAGTACCAGCCGACGGCGACCTGCGCTTCTTCGGACATGCGGTCCGGCGTCCAGGGCGGATCGAACGTCATGGTGACGTCGACGAAGCTCACGCCTTCGACAGTGCCGACGGCATCCTGTACCCAGCCGGGCATTTCGCCGGCGACCGGGCAGCCCGGCGCGGTCAGCGTCATCTCGATCTTCACCGAGCGGTCGTCCTCGATGTCGATCTTGTAGACGAGGCCGAGTTCGTAGATGTCGGCGGGAATTTCGGGATCATAGACCGTCTTCAATGCGGCGATGATATCGTCGGTCATTCTCGCCAGCTCGTCGGCGGGAATAGCCGAAACGGGCCCATCTTCAACGGGCCCATCTTCAACAGACTTGCCTTCGACGGACTTGCCTTCGCCCTGCCCGGTGTCCGTGGCCATTGCGGCCTCCGGTGTTTCGAGAGTCTCTGCCTTGTCGGTCATCATTGTCACCCGAAGAATTTCCGCGCTTTTTCCAGCGCATCGGCGAGAGCGTCGATCTCGGCCCTCGTATTGTACATCGCCAGCGATGCCCGACATGTGGAGGTCACGCCGAACCGTTTCAAGAGCGGCTGGGCGCAATGGGTGCCGGCGCGGACGGCGACGCCGGCGCGGTCGATCACCATCGACACGTCATGGGCATGGATTCCCTGCAGTTCGAAGGAGATGATCGAGCCCTTGTCCCTGGCCTCGCCGAAGATACGCAGCGAATTGATCTCGCGCAGTCGGCGATGGGCATAATCGCGAAGATCTTCCTCATGCGCGAGGATCGCGGCCCGGCCGATACGCTCGACATATTCGATCGCGGCGCCAAGCCCGATCGCCTGCGCGATCGGCGGCGTACCCGCCTCGAAGCGGTGCGGAGGATGATTGTAGGTGACGATATCCTCCGTCACCTCCTCGATCATCTCGCCGCCGCCCTGGAACGGTCGCATGGCTTCGAGCATGTGCTTGCGGCCATAGAGGACTCCGATGCCGGACGGGCCGTAGAGCTTGTGCCCGGTGAAGATATACCAGTCGCAGCCGAGGTCCTGCACGTCGACCGGCAGGTGCACCGCGCCCTGGCTGCCATCGACGAGCACCGGAATGCCGCGGGCATGGGCGATGCGCACGATCTCCTTGATCGGCGTGACGGTGCCGAGCACGTTGGACATGTGGGTTATCGCCACGAGCTTGGTGCGCTCCGTCAGCCGCTGCTCGAATTCCTCGATGTGGAAGGCGCCATCCTCGTCCACCGGCACCCAGACGAGCCGGGCGCCCTGGCGCTCGCGGATGAAATGCCACGGCACGATGTTGGAATGGTGCTCCATGATCGAAAGGACGATCTCGTCGCCCTCGCCGATCTCGGGCATGCCATAGCCATAGGCGACGGTATTGATCGCCTCGGTGGCCGATTTCGTAAAGACGATCTCGTCGACGGATGCGGCGTTCAGATATTTCCGGACGATCCCGCGCGCCTTCTCATAGGCGTCGGTGGTCGCATTGGAAAGAAAGTGCAGGCCCCGGTGCACATTGGCATATTCATGGCCGTAGGTATTGGCGACGGCGTCTATGACGGCCTGCGGCTTCTGCGCCGAGGCGCCGCTGTCGAGATAGACGAGCGGCTTGCCGTGGACCTCGCGCGACAGGATCGGAAAATCCTGCCGCACCCGATCCACATCATAGGAACCCTGCATCAGTTTCGTGTCCATGATAACCGCACTTTCTGTGCCCGAAAGCCTCGTCCGTTCAGATGTGAGCGGCGAGCCACTTTTCGAGTATGGCTTCCAATGCCTCGACGAGCTGCTCGTCTTCGAGTTCCTCGATGATCTCGGCGACGAAAGCCTTGATCAGAAGGCCCCTCGCCTCGTTCTCGGGAATGCCGCGCGCCTTGAGATAGAACAGGTGGTTGGCGTCGATCTCCGTCACCGTCGCCCCATGGCCGCAGGCAACGTCGTCGGCGAAAATCTCGAGTTCGGGCTTGGCGTCGAATTCGCCATCGTCCGACAGCAGCAATGTGTTGCAGGCCATGCGGGCATCGGTCTTCTGGGCGATCCTGTTGACCTTGATCTGGCCCTGGAAAACGCCGCGGGCGCGGTCGGTGACGACGTTGCGCACGACCTGCACCGACGTGGTGTTCTCGACCAGATGGCCGAGCGTCATGGTCACGTCCGTATGGCTGTCGCCCGCGAGGAGATTGACGCCGCGCAGCTGGAAGTCCGAGCCTTCGCCCTTCACCAGCACGTGCACCTCCTGGCGGATGAGCTTGCCACCGGCATTGACCACATAGAGCGTCAGTTTCGCATTGGTGCCGAGCGTTGCGATGAACTGCGCCAGCTGCGCCGCATCCGGCCCGTGCTCGCGCAGGATGATCCAGGTGATATCGGCGTCGTCGGCAATGGCGACATTGCTGACGCTGGTGGAGAAACCCTCGCCCTCGCCGCCGGACTGGCGCTCGATGATCGTCGCCTTCACGCCCTTGCCGAACTGGACCGGAAAGCGCACATGGCCCTGCCCGCGCAGTTGCGTGTTCTGCAGCTCGACCGGCGCCGCAAGTTCCGTGCCTTCGGCGAAGACCAGGCTCCAGCCATCGGTCACATAGGCTGCATTGATCTGGCCTATGGCGTCGTCGCCGTCGCGAATGGCGAGATCGCGGATGAGCGAGCCATTGGCGAGCTGCTCCGAAACCTTGGCGAAGCTGACGCCTTCGACCTGCGGCGCGGTAAGCGCGACGCCATTGGAGACGGTCGCTACCGCCGAACCCGGGATCACCGCGTTGAGCGCGTTGCTTCCCGCCGCCGGATCGAAGCCGGGGATGGCGCGCAGCAGCGTGCGCAGGTCCGTATAGTGCCAGGCCTCGACGCGGCGCGAGGGCAGGCCCCGCTGCTTCAGCGCTTCAACGGCGTTGTCGCGGGCGCTGATGACCTCGCCGTCACCCGGCAATTCGCCCATGCGTTCGGCGAATGTGTCGACCAGAGCGGCTTCTGCCGCCGTAGGCTGACGTCCTGTATGAACATTCATCGAATTATCCTCAGGCTGCCTCGCCGATGATGTCGGCATAACCATTTTCTTCAAGGTGAAGCGCCAGGTTCTTGTCGCCGGACTTGATCACCTGGCCCTTGTAGAGAACATGGACCGTATCGGGCACGATGTAATCGAGCAGGCGCTGGTAATGGGTGATGACGATGACCGCGCGATCGGGCGATCGCAGCGCGTTGACGCCATCGGCGACGATCTTGAGCGCATCGATGTCGAGGCCGGAATCGGTCTCGTCGAGAACGCACAGCTTCGGCTCGAGCAGCTTCATCTGCAGGATCTCGGCGCGCTTCTTCTCACCGCCGGAGAAGCCGACATTCAGCGGCCGCTTCAGCATGTTGATGTCCATGTCGAGCGAGCCTGCCGCGGTCTTGACGCGCGCGATGAAGTCCGAAACCTTCAGCGGCTCCTCGCCGCGGGCCTTGCGCTGCGAATTCAGCGCCACCTTCAGGAATTCCATCGTGGCGACGCCGGGAATTTCCATCGGATACTGGAAGGCGAGAAAGATGCCCTTGGCGGCGCGCTCGGCAGGATCGAGCTCGAGGATGGATTCGCCATTGTAGAGAATGTCGCCTTCGGTGACCTCGTAGTCCTCGCGGCCGGCGAGAATATAGGAAAGGGTCGACTTGCCGGAACCGTTCGGCCCCATGATGGCGGCGACTTCGCCGGCATTGACGGTGAGATTGAGGCCGCGGATGATCTCCGTGTCCGTATCCGCGATCTTCGCGTGAAGGTTTCTGATTTCCAGCATGTTCTTACCCTTTGACGTCCCGGGATCGACCGCAGCGATCCGCATAATGTTTAAGTCGCGTCGATCGCAGGCTTGGCGATCGGAAATGATGATCTGCCCGGCGCGGCGGACAGGAAGCGGCGAAAGGGGATGAGCCCACGCCGCCCGTGGCCGGCCGCTATCCGACGCTTCCTTCCAGGCTGATGCCGATGAGCTTCTGCGCCTCGACGGCGAACTCCATCGGCAGTTCCTGGATGACTTCCTTGACGAAACCATTGACGATCAGCGCAATGGCCTCTTCCTCGGGAATGCCGCGCTGCATCACGTAGAACAGCGCATCCTCGGAGATTTTCGACGTCGTCGCCTCATGTTCGAACTGGGCGGTGGCGTTCTTCGCCTCGATGTAAGGCACCGTATGCGCGCCGCAATCATTGCCGATCAGCAGCGAATCGCACTGGGTGAAGTTGCGCGCATTCTCCGCCTTGCGGTGCGCCGAAACCTGGCCGCGATAGGTATTGTTCGACTTGCCGGCCGAAATACCCTTGGAGATGATGCGGCTGGAGGTGTTCTTGCCCAGATGCAGCATCTTGGTGCCGCTGTCGATCTGCTGATGGCCGTTGGAAACGGCAATCGAGTAGAACTCGCCGCGGGAATTGTCGCCGCGCAGGATCACCGACGGATATTTCCAGGTGATCGCCGAGCCGGTTTCCACCTGCGTCCACGAGATCTTCGAGTTCTTGCCCCGGCAGTCGCCGCGCTTGGTGACGAAATTGTAGATGCCGCCCTTGCCCTCGGCATCGCCGGGGAACCAGTTCTGCACGGTCGAATACTTGATCTCCGCATCGTCGAGCGCGATCAGCTCGACCACCGCCGCATGCAGCTGGTTCTCGTCGCGTTGCGGCGCCGTGCAGCCTTCGAGATAGGACACGTAGGCGCCCTCCTCGGCAATGATCAGCGTGCGCTCGAACTGGCCGGTGTCACGCTCATTGATGCGGAAATAGGTGGAAAGCTCCATCGGGCAACGCACGCCCTTCGGCACGTAGACGAAGGAACCATCGGTGAATACCGCCGAATTCAGCGTCGCGTAGAAATTGTCCGACACCGGAACGACCGATGCCAGGTATTTCTGCACGAGCTCGGGATATTCGCGGATCGCCTCGGATATCGAGCAGAATATGACGCCGGCCTTCGCCAGCTCCGCCTTGAAGGTGGTGACGACGGACACGCTGTCGAACACGGCATCCACGGCGACGCGTCCGGACTTGTAGACATTGTCGCTGGCTTCCTCGTCGCCATCGGACGGGCTCGGCTCGCCGGCCTTGCGCACGCCGGCCAGAATCTCCTGCTCCTTGAGCGGAATGCCGAGCTTTTCATAGGTGCGCAGCAGCTCCGGATCGACATCGGCAAGCGACGAGGGTCCCGTCTGGTTCTTCGGCCCGGCGAAATACACCATGTCCTGGAAGTCGATCTTCGGATAATCGACGCGCGCCCAGGTGGGCTCTTCCATGGTCAGCCAGCGCTCATAGGCCTTCAGCCGCCATTCCAGCATCCATTCCGGCTCGTTCTTCTTGGCCGAGATGAAGCGGATGATATCTTCATTGAGGCCCTTCGGCGCCTTATCCATCTCGATAAGGGTCTCAAAGCCATACTTGTATTGGTCCACGTCAAGCGTACGGACCCGGTCAATGGTTTCCTGCACTGCAGGCATTGGCGTTCTCCATCCTCGCGGGGTTCAAGGTCCCGCAGTTGCAAACGTCAAGGCAGTATGTCGTCTTGAATATTTGCCCATAATGTAGTGTGCAACTGCACATTTTAACACCGGTTGCACCGGATTTTTTACAAAGGCGACAGCCAATCGGCCGATCGCCCCGAATTCATGCGGCACTTGCGGCTGCCGCGGCCGAGCGATCGCGGCGCGAGACGATCTGCGCCAGCGCGTCGAGAAACAGTTTCATCTCCGCTTCCGGCGTGTCGGGCGCGGTCGATACCCGCAGCCCGCCCGTGCCCTTGCCGAAACCCATGGCGGCCAGTACATGGCTGGGGCCGACCTTGCCCGAAGAACAGGCCGAGCCAGCCGATAGCGCAATTCCGGCCAGATCGAAAGCGATTTGAACGGTTTCCGCCTTCAAATCGCGCAAGCCGAACATCGTCGTGTTCGGCAGTCTTTCCGCTGCCGCGCCAAAGACAATCGCATCGGGCGCAATTTCGCGGATCGCCAGTTCCAGATTGCGGTGCCTGTCGGCAGGCCAGCCGCCGGAAGCGAGCAGGTCGCGCGCGCTGCGCGCCGCCGCGCCAAAACCTGCGATCAACGGCAGGGCCTCGGTACCGGCGCGATGGCCCTTCTCCTGGCCTCCGCCGCGAACGAGCGCGTCGGGCATGACCAGATCGGAACCGGCAATGATGGCGCCGACGCCCTTGGGACCGCCGATCTTGTGCGAGGAAAGAATCAGGTAATCGCCGTAACCGTCTGAGATATCCAGAGGAATCCGCCCCGCTGCCTGCACGGCATCGACGATGAACAGGCCGCCGAACTCCTTGACGACGGCGCCGATGCGGCCGACGGGCTGCACCACGCCGGTTTCGTTGTTCGCCGCCTGCACCGCCACCAGCGGCAGGCCCGCACTGCGGTCATGGGCGCCGAGCAGCGCGCGCAATCGCTCGATATCGACGATGCCATCCCGATCGACCGGGACGGTTTCGATCTGGTCGGCCGGAAACTGGCCGCCGGCAAGAATGCAGGGATGCTCGCTGGCCGAGACATAGAGCCTTGAAAGGCGCAAGGGCGCCCTGCCCATGGTGAAATGCGGCGTCAGCAGGGTTGAAGCAGCTTCGGTCGCACCCGATGTAAAGACCACATGATCGGCTTTCGCATTGACCAGCGCGGCGACGTCGCGCCGGGCCGCTTCGAGAATAGCCTTGGCGGCGCGGCCTTCCTGATGAACCGAGGATGGATTGCCGACCTGCTGCAACGCGTCGATCACAGCCTGCCGCGCCGCCGGAAGCAGCGGTGCGCTGGCATTGTAGTCGAGATAGGCGCGGTTGAGGCCCATGCGATTCTGCTCTCTTGCACTCTGTGGGGTCTTGAAGCGCAATTTCCTTGAAATTGAGCTTCAGACCAGCCTATTAAGCCAATTCGATATGGTTTCCACCAGTTTTGAACGGTTCTAAACTGGTTTTATGAGTGCAACCGACCGCCGTCAACCCCGACTGGCGTCGATGCGCTCGGTGGTGATGACTGGAGTATACATGCCTGAAGTAATTTTCAATGGACCAGCTGGCCGTCTCGAGGGTCGATATCAGCCCTCGATGGAGAAAAATGCTCCCATAGCAATCATCCTGCACCCTCATCCACAGTTCGGCGGGACGATGAACAACAAGATCGTCTACGACCTGTTCTACATGTTCCAGCAGCGCGGCTTTACCACGCTGCGATTCAACTTCCGCGGCATCGGACGCAGCCAGGGCGAATTCGACCATGGTTCGGGCGAACTTTCCGACGCTGCGGGCGCGCTGGACTGGGTGCAGTCCCTGCATCCGGATTCGAAGACCTGCTGGGTGGCCGGCTATTCGTTCGGCGCCTGGATCGGCATGCAGCTCTTGATGCGCCGTCCGGAGATCGAGGGCTTCATCTCCGTTGCGCCGCAGCCCAACACCTATGATTTCTCGTTCCTCGCGCCCTGCCCGTCCTCCGGCCTCATTCTGCATGGCGACCAGGACAAGGTCGCGCCGCCCAAGGACGTGCAGGGGCTGGTGGACAAGCTGAAGACGCAGAAGGGCATCACGATCACGCAGAAGACGATGGTCGGCGCCAATCACTTCTTCACCGGCATGGTGGATGAAGCCGTCGCCGAATGCGCGGATTATCTCGACCGCCGCCTGAATGGCGAACTCGTCGAGGCAAAGCCGAAACGGCTCCGCTAGACTCTCCGGAACACGGTTCCATTATGCGGAACTCGGTGCCACTCCTCCGGGGGTGGCATTTTTTTGGCGTGGCTCCCCTCGATCAAGGGGCTGGCCCCGCAATCGTGCCCGCCCGATAGCCGCGCTCAGCGGATGAGCACGCCGCCCGAGACCGGGGCGGAGCAGCCGGTGGTGCTTGGCCAGGTCAATGGCAGGCCCGCCAGCGAGCGCACCGCCAGATAGGCCCAGGCCTCGGCTTCCATCGAATCGCCGTTGAAGCCGAGTTCCTCGGCGGCGGCGACCTGCATCCCCATGGCGCCGGCGCTGGCGGTCAGATCGGCCATGATGACGGCATTCTTCCGCCCGCCGCCGCAGATGATCCACAGCGAGGGCTGTTCCGGCGCGTGGCTCGCGCCCTTGAGAATCGCATCGGCGGTGATGCGCGCCAGCGTCCGCGCGCCGTCGGCAAGCGGCACCTCGCCGAGGTCGTCGAGGGTGAAATCGGCGCGATCCAGCGATTTCGGCGGTTTCAGCTCGAAAAACGGCTTGGCAAGATAATGCGCGACGATGGACGCCACCACATGGCCGCTGCCGGCAATCGTGCCGCCCGCATCATAGGCCATGCCGGCCCTGGCGGCGACCCACTGGTCGATGAGGCCATTGCCCGGCCCGGTATCGAAGGCGATCGGCGCAGCTGACGGCGCGACGATGGTAATATTGGAAATGCCGCCAATATTGACGAAAACAACGGGCTGCCCCCTGGAAAGCTCTGCCGGTACCCGTGCGGCAAGCGCCTGGTGATAGGCCGGCACCAGCGGCGCGCCCTGGCCGCCATGGGCCATGTCGTTGGCCCGCATGTCATAGACCACCGGAATGCCGGCCAGCTGGCGCAGCAGCGCCCCATCGCCGATCTGCACCGTCAGCGCCTGTGCCGGGCGGTGCAGCATGGTCTGGCCATGAAACCCAATGACATCAATGGCTTCTCTCGAAATGCCGTTAGCGGAGATGAACTCCGCCAGCGCCTCGCCATGGCGCCGCGTCAGGTCGGTCTCCAGCGCGGCGAGCGAACCCGGCCGCTCGTCGCGGGCGGTGATCTGCGCCGCCTCGGCGAGACCGGCTTCGATCCTCTTGCGGAACGCCTCGTCATAGGCAAAGAAGCCGCTCGGGCCCGCCTGCACATGGGCTTCGCCGTCGGTTTCGACCAGCGCAATGTCGATCCCGTCCATCGATGTGCCGCTCATGAGGCCGATCGCCCGCCGTATCGCTGCCAAAACGCTGCCCTTTCTTGTGATTCAACGGAGAATGATGTTAAACGGCTCCGTCTGTTTCGGACCATCGATAAAATCAGGAAAATCTTAATGTCTGCCTTCAAATCCGAATTCCTGCACACGCTTTCGACGCGCGGCTTCATCCATCAGACCTCCGACGATACGGGTCTGGATGCGCTCTTCGCCAGGGAGACGGTGTCGGGCTATATCGGCTTTGACCCGACGGCATCGAGCCTGCATGCCGGTGGTCTCATCCAGATCATGATGCTCTACTGGATGCAGCAGACCGGCCACAGGCCGGTCGCGCTGATGGGCGGCGGCACGGGCATGGTGGGCGATCCGTCCTTCAAGGACGAGGCGCGCAAGCTGATGACGCCCGAGACCATCCAGAGCAATATCGACGGCATCAAGCAGGTATTCGCCAAATACCTCACCTTCGGCGACGGGCCGAAGGATGCGCTGATGGTCAACAATGCCGAGTGGCTGATGCCGCTCAACTACCTGGAATTCCTGCGCGACGTCGGCCAGCATTTCTCCGTCAACCGCATGCTTTCCTTCGACTCCGTCAAGCAGAGGCTCGATCGGGAGCAGTCGCTCTCCTTCCTCGAATTCAACTACATGATCCTGCAGGCCTATGATTTCGTCGAGCTGAGCAAGCGCTACGGGCTGCGCCTGCAGATGGGCGGATCCGACCAGTGGGGCAATATCGTCAACGGTATCGACCTCGGGCACCGCCTCGGCACGCCGCAGCTCTACGCCCTCACCTCGCCGCTCCTCACGACATCCTCGGGCGCGAAAATGGGCAAGTCCATGAATGGCGCGGTCTGGCTCAATGCCGACCTGCTCAGCCCCTATGATTTCTGGCAGTACTGGCGCAATACGGAAGACGCCGATGTCGAGCGCTTCCTGAAACTGTACACGACATTGCCGCTGGACGAGATTGCACGCCTCGCAGGGCTGGGCGGAGCCGAAATCAACGATGCGAAGAAGGTGCTCGCCACCGAAGTGACGGCGCTGCTGCATGGCCGCGACGCGGCGACAGAGGCCGCGGAGACGGCGCGCAAGACTTTCGAGGAAGGCGCGCTGGCGACCACGCTTCCGACCGTGGAAATAGCCTCTGCCGAACTTGGCGAGGGCGTCGGCATCCTGGCGCTCATGGTCCGGGCCGGCCTTGCCGGTTCGAATGGCGAGGCCCGGCGGCACGTCCAGGGCGGTGCCGTGCGCATCAACGATGCGGCGATCTCCGACGAGAAGGCGCGGATCGGCACGGCTGAAGTCACGCAGGACGGGGTCATCAAGCTTTCGCTCGGCAAGAAGCGGCACATATTGCTCCGTCCGGTCTGATGCGGACCGGTGGGGAGGCCGTCGTGCCAGCCCCTACTGGAACTCGAATATCGAGCGGAAGATGCCTGGGGCGATGGCGGAGATCGGGTTGACGATGATCTGCGGCTGCTTGATCGGCCCGACCAGCTTGTAGGTGATGCCGATCAGGCCGCGGTCGCGGCCATTGCCGAGGAACAGCCCCAATACGGGCAGGTCGCCGAACAGGCGGTTCAGCCCGTAGGCGGGCATGAAGGTGCCGGTCAGCGACATGTTGCCGTTCGGATCGCTGAGCACGCCCTGGAACGTCGTTCCGATCGTGGAGCCGCGAATGACGCCATTGGCGAGGTTGATGTAATTGCTGCCTTTTTCGATCTGCGAGAAGCCGCGCTCGAACGTGACGGTCGACACGTCGATATTGCGCTTCACCGCATCGTTCAGGCTGGTGCCGTTCGGCGACGACGAAACGAGCTTGGCCAGGCGCGGCTCGTTGACGAGGGTGAAGTTGCGGGCGTCGATCTGGCCGCGCAGCGGCCCATCGCCCTTGGAATCGAGCGCGACGCTGATGTTGCCACCCTGCATCTTGTCATAATAGCCGAAGAAGCGCAGCACCGCGCCGGCATCCTTCGATTGCAGGCTGATCGACCGCGCGCCGCTTTCGGAACTGTCGACCGCGGCGATCTTGTTGCCGGATTTGCTGGTGGCGTTGAAGGCGAGGCCGGAAACATTCGAGCCGACGCCCTCATAGGATAGCGAGACGTTGCTGAAATCCTCCGAATAGAAGCCGGTCACGCTGCCGATATCGGCATTGACCAGGATGCGCTGCTTGCCGCCATCGCCCTCGCCGCGCCGCCTCGCATCGGTGATCTGGTTGAGCAGCGGGCGGGCGTCGAACGAATCGCCCTTCACATCCACCCGGTAGCCATATGGCGTGCGCGCCACCTTGACCGCGATCTTGTCGCCGCGATTGAGACGGACGGTGTTGAAATCGGCCGAGCTCATCTCGCCGTCGACGACCTTGATATCGCCCTGCAGGCGGAACGTCTCGCCGTTGATGTCGAGATTGTCGATCCGGACATTGTCGTCGTTCTGCACCAGCGAGAACTTGGCCAGTGCCTTCACGCCGGCGCCCTTGGTCCAGCCGATCTGGGCGATCTTGATTTCCGCCTTGGTCAGATCGGCCGTGGCGACGCGGCCGCCATCGCCATTGCGCTCGATATCGACGGAAATCGGGCCGGAAAGCAGCGGATCGAGCGCCGGAAACAGTTCGTTGCGCGTCTTGTCGTCGAGCTTGAGCGTCACTTTCTGCTCGCGCTTGCCGTCATTGTCGCCAAGCGGCTCCAGGAGGCTGACGCTGGCCGGAATACCGTTCAGCTTCGCATCCGCCTCGACCTTCGCCGCGGATTGCGTAACGGAGACGGAGCCATCGGCATCCGTGATGAGCTGGCCGTCGATCTTCCTGGCGATGGAAACATTGGAAAGCTCCATCTCCGCCGACCATTTGACGCTGCCGTCCGGCGCATTGCGCGAAACGGGAAAGGTCACGAGGACATTGGTCTTCACATTGCCCTTGATGTCCGCCGCGCCGAAAGGCAGGCTCTTCAGCCCGTTGATCGGCTTGTAGCCGATGATTTCGGCCACCGCCGACGCATCGCCTTCGAGATCGAGGTCGAGCTCCGACAGCACCGGCCGCTGCGGGCCCCAGGGAATGACCAGCGTGCCGCCGACGACGCGCGCCCGGCGCTTGCCGGGGGTGATCGCGACGCCCTTCTGCAGCTTGATCGTGGTGTGGGCGCCCCGGACGCTGATCGTGCCGTTGGCCTCGCTGATCGGCGGCAGGTCGCCGACCGTGTGGAAACGCGAATTCTCCACTGTGAAATCCACCTGGACTTCATCGGCGGTCAAGGGCGGCGGCCGGCCCGGGCCATCGAAATGGCCGGCGGCAAACAGCACCTCGATGCGGCTCTGGCGGGCGCGGCCCTCGAACATGCGGTCGATGACCCATCGGCGCGCGCCGGTCGCCACCCAGACGGGCCAGAGCTGCTTGACCTGCGCCACCGGCATTTCCGGTATCTGCAGCGAAAGCGATAGCTCGGGCGAACCATCCCCGAAAACGGCGCCGGCCCGGCCGAGCAGCGCGCTCTTGTCGTCCGGCCGCACCGCGATATTGGCGACGTCCAGCGTCTTCGTGCCGACATCGTAGCGGCCGGAAACCTCGGCATCGAAGGGCAAGGGCGGCTCCGGCGAATCAGCCGGGGCGGAGGTGGCGCGCCTGGTGGCAAGCTCGAAACGATAGCCGGGCGCACCTTGCGCTTCAGGAACGAGGCTGCCCTCGACGACGCCGTCAAAGGCGCCGAAATGCAGCCGGGAGGGCTTGATGGCGATCCGGTTGGACCCGTTCACGTGCTCGAAGATCACATTGGTGCCGACCCTGATGTCATCGACATTGCCGAGCGCGATCGGCCCTTCGGCCAGCGCGACCGAACCCCATATGCGCTGCGGTTCGCTGCCGGTGGCCGCCATGCCGTCCAGTTGCAGGTCCGCCGTATTGTCGAATGCCAGATAGGATGCGTCGGGCTTGAAGCCGTCGCGATCGGCGACCGGAGCCGTGCCGACCTCGCCCTTCAGCGGGATCTTGCCGATGAAAACCGAGAACGCCTCGATGGTTCCGCCGGCGGTCGCGCGCCTGACGCTGGCCGCCAGCTCGATCTGCCGGCCCTTCCATTCGACGCTGCCCTTGATCGAGACCGGCCCGCCGGTCTCCTGCAGGTCGAGCCTGACGATCTTCAGCGTCTCCGGGGCGCCGTTGACCGTGAAATTGAAGGCGGTGTCGCTGATCGAGATGTCGCTTGTTTCGCGCTGGTCGAGCAGGGAAACGGCGCTGGCAAGACTGTCGAAGATCGCCCGCGACGAACCGTCGAGATCGACCAGCCCGCGATCGTCGACGGGCACGAGCGTCATGAAATCGAACGGGCCCTGCGATGAGACGGCAATCGTCGCGCCCTCGATCTCCAGCCGTTCGACCCGCACGTCGCCGCGCAGCAGCGGCAGCGTCGCAAGACCGATGCGCACGGCCCGGACGTCCTGCACCTTGAGGCCGCGCTTCGCATCGTCGATATTCACGCCCCTCGCCTCGAGCGCGATATGATGGCGCTGGTCGAGCGATATCTGGGCGGACTGGATAGTGGCGTTCGCATCCGCACCGGCGACGGATTTGAGGGCATCTTCCGCCCGCTGCGTCAGCATCTTTCCGCCGATACCGACGCTGAGAAAGACAAAGGCCGCGCCGCACAGGAGAAGGATGAGCAGTGCCGAAGACAGGCATGCGCCGGTGAGCCGCCGCAGACGCGGACGGTGCCTGGGAGTATCGACGGGAGTCCCGGCTTGCTCGGTGGCAGACGGATAATGGTGGAGTTCAGTGAAATCGCGCTTTGTGAAGCGGATCTTTTCCGGTTTCTTTGTCAAATTCCCGAGCCAATTGAGGAATCAATTGGGAAACCGTAGACGATTCCCGTGCCTCTCTATAGTTGCGTATGTGTGGCGCGGATACAATAATGAAAGAAAGGCATTCCTATGACGATTCCGGACGTTGGCAGCGAGGCACCGAATTTCACCCTTCCGAGGGACGGCGGCGAGACACTTACCCTTTCGGACCTGCGCGGACACCCTGTCATCCTCTATTTCTATCCGAAGGACGATACGAGCGGCTGCACCCAGGAGGCGATCGAATTCTCGCAGCTGAAGCCGCAATTCGAGAAGCTCGGCGCGCGGGTGATCGGCATGTCGCCGGACCCGGTGAAGAAGCACGACAAGTTCAAGACCAAGCATGAACTGACCATCGACCTCGTGGCGGACGAGGACAAGGCGGTGATCGGTGCCTATGGGCTGTGGGTGGAGAAGAGCATGTATGGCCGCAAATATATGGGCGTCGAACGCACCACGTTCCTGATCGGGCCGGACGGCAGGATCGCCCGCGTCTGGCAGAAGGTGAAGGTCCCGAACCATGCCGCGGAAGTATTGGAGGCGACCCGCGGCCTTGCCGCCTGACGGCGGCGATCACCGGCGCGTGGATCAGACTTTATTAACCCTAATAAAGTCTAATGGACGATAGTCGAATCCCACGAGCCGGTGAGCACGCCGTGACCAGAAAGCCCAGCAAAAACACCCTGTTCGGCCGTAATGATCAACCGCATACGATCATCATCGCCCGCGGAGAGAGCGTGCGCCATTTCACCATACGGCCATGGGCTGCGCTGGCCATGGGCGGCGTGCTTGCGACGCTTGCCCTCAGCTATTTCAGCGCCACCGCCTATCTCATGTTCCGCGACGACCTCATCCATGGCAGCGTCGCCAGCCAGGCGCGGCTGCGCCAGGCCTATGAGCAACGCATCGCTTCCCTGCGCACCCAGCTGGACCAGGCGACCAGCCGCCAAAAGCAGGAGCAGAAGCAGATCGAGGCGAAGATGGCCGAGCTGCTGGAACGCCAGAAGACCCTGGCAAACCGCAGCAAGCGGCTCGCGCCCGTACTTGAGACGATAGGAGAAAGCACGCTGGAGAACGGCGGGGCGCGCCCGCTCGTCCCGGCAACCGACAGCCTCGTCAATTCGGACGATGAAGGCTTCTACGGCATCGACCCGATCATCACCGGGCCGACCGGGCCGCGCCAACCATCGAGATCGCCGCGCATTGGCCGCGGCAGCACCAACAAGGCCGAATTGCTGGATGCCGTCGAAGATTCGCTGCATGCTGCCGAGACGACGCAGAACCGGCATATCCTCGCGCTGTCGACCAAGGCCTATCGGCGCATGGATCGCATCAAGCAGGCCCTCGCCTCCTCCGGCATTGCCGCCTTGCCCGCTGCGTCCGGCCTTGGCGGGCCGTTCCTTCCGGCCAGCCCGATCTCCGATGCCGATGCGCGGCTTGCCGAACTGGAACAGGCCACCGCCCAGCTCAATGCGGCGCAGTCGCTGTTGCAAGGCCTGCCATTGGCCGATCCCGTCGCGGAAAGCTATGTTTCAAGCAGTTTCGGCAAGCGGCGCGATCCCCTGCTTGGCATCTACGCCTTTCATTCCGGCATGGACTTTGCCGCGCGGACCGGCAGCAAGGTGCGCGCCGCCGCGAAGGGACGCGTGATAGCGGCCGAATATAGCGGCGGCTATGGCAATATGGTGGAAATCGACCATGGCAATGGCCTCGCGACCCGCTACGGCCATCTCAGCGCCATCCTCGTCGAACCCGGTACGGAGGTGGCGCCCGGCGACATCATCGGCAAGGTCGGCAGCACCGGGCGCTCGACGGGGCCGCACCTGCATTACGAGGTGCGCAAACATGGCAGTCCGGTCAATCCCGCGCCCTATCTGAGAGCGGGCCGGACCCTCGTCGCCGAACTCTGACTGCCGTCAGGCGATATCCTCGACCTGCACGTCGGCGCCGTGGATGCGGTGCGCCAGCGCTGCTTCCATGAACATGTCGACGTCGCCGTCCAGCACGTCCTGCGGGCTGGTGCTCTCGACGCCGGTGCGCAGATCCTTGACCAGCTGGTAGGGCTGCAGGACATAGGACCTGATCTGGTGGCCCCAGCCGATGTCGGTCTTCGATGCCGAAACCGCGTCGGCGGCCTGCTCGCGCTTCTCCAGCTCCGCCTCGTACAGGCGCGCGCGCAGCATCGACCATGCGGTGGCGCGGTTCTTGTGCTGCGAACGTTCCGCCTGGCACTGCACGACGATGCCGGTGGCGATATGGGTGATGCGGACGGCCGAGTCGGTGGTGTTGACGTGCTGCCCGCCTGCACCCGATGCGCGATAGGTATCGATGCGCACATCGGATTCGCTGACCTCGATGTCGATATTGTCGTCGACCACCGGATAGACCCAGACGCTCGAAAACGAGGTATGCCGGCGCGCATTGGAATCATAGGGCGAAATCCGCACCAGGCGGTGGACGCCGGATTCGGTCTTCAGCAGGCCATAGGCGTTGTGGCCCTTCACCAGGATCGTCGCCGACTTGATGCCCGCTTCTTCGCCGTCATGGATTTCGAGAAGCTCGACCTTCATGCCCTTGCGTTCGGCCCAGCGTGTATACATGCGCAGCAGCATGTTGGCCCAATCCTGGCTTTCCGTACCGCCGGCGCCCGAATGGATTTCGAGATAGGTGTCGTTGGCATCGGCTTCGCCGGATAGCAGCGTATCGATCTGGCGCCGGTCGACATCGTTCTTGATCTCGCGGATCGCGGCTTCCGCCTCGGCGATGATGGATTTGTCGTTCTCCTCCTCGCCCATGGCGATGAGTTCGACATTGTCCTCCAGCGATTGCGTCAGCTGCCGGATGGAATTGATGCTGTCTTCCAGCTGCTGGCGCTCGCGCATCAGCTTCTGGGCTTCCTGGGCATCGTTCCAGAGTGCGGGATCTTCTGCGAGCTGGTTCAGATAGCCGAGGCGCTTGATTGACGTATCCCAGTCAAAGATGCCTCCTCAGCAGGCTTATGGCCTGCTTGATCTCGTCGACCAGCGTCTCGATTTCGGCTCGCATTCGGGTATCCATTCCTGAAGATATTCAAATTTCGCGGGACCATATTGTCTGGTCCGGCGGATGTAAAGTGCGCAGGTCCCGGGATTTTGCCTGATCCGCAAACCGGCGGAGCGATCAGAAAAGACCGCCGCCGCCGCCCTGGATGGCCCTGTTCACATTCGGCGATTGCACCTCGACCGGCGCGCCTTCCGAGAAGCTGTCCATGCCGATGACCGAATAGCTGTCGGCCGGACCGGTGCCGGGCTTGAATGCTTCCATGATGACGTTGGGCTGGCCCTCGGCGGCGCGCATTCCGGTCTTGCGGTTGATCGGAATGATCGTCATGCCTTCCGGAACGCGGAAATCGACCGAACGCTGATCCTTCAGCGCGGCTTCCATGAAGCTCTTGAATACCGGCGCGGCAAGCCCGCTGCCGGTAAAGCCCTTGCCCATGGGAATGGGCGTGTCATAGCCGAGATAGACGCCGAAAACGAGATCGGGCGTGAAGCCGATGAACCAGGCGTCCTTCTCTTCATTGGTGGTGCCGGTCTTGCCGGCGATCGGACGGTCGAGGCTCTTCAGGATGGTCGCCGTGCCGCGCTCGACGACGCCCTCCATCATCGAGGTGATCTGGTAGGCCGTCATCGGATCAAGCACCTGATCGCGCTCGTCGACCAGTTCCGGCTCGTCCTGTCCCGTCCAGGAATCGGCCGAGCAGGCGGCGCATTTGCGCTCGTCATGCTTGAAGATCGTACGCCCATAGCGATCCTGGATACGGTCGATCATCGAAGGCGTGATCTTGCGGCCGCCATTGGCGATGATCGAATAGCCGGTCACCATGCGCAGGACCGTGGTTTCGCCCGAGCCGAGCGACATGGCGAGCACCGGCAGCATCTTGTCGTAGATGCCGAAGCGTTCGGCATATTCGGCGACGAGTTTCATGCCCATGTCCTGCGCCAGGCGGACGGTCATCAGGTTGCGCGATTGCTCGATGCCGTAGCGCAGCGTCGAGGGGCCGGCGAACTTGCCGCCGTAATTCTTCGGCGCCCAGACGCCGAGACTGCCGCCCTGGTCGACCGAGATCGGACCGTCGAGCACGACCGAGGCCGGCGTATAGCCATTGTCGAGCGCCGCCGAATAGACGAAAGGCTTGAACGAAGAACCGGGCTGACGCATGGCCTGCGTGGCGCGGTTGAACTCCGATTCGGCAAAGGAGAAGCCGCCCACCATGGCGAGCACGCGCCCCGTATGCGGGTCCATCGCCACGGCGCCGCCCTCGATCTTGGGGATCTGGTGCAGGTCGAACTGCGTCTCCGATCCTTCCTTCTTCTGGACGAAGACGACATCGCCGACATTGAAGACCGATTCGAGCGATTTGGCATTGACCCGCTTGTCATCGGTGATGACGCGGAAAGCCCATTTGATATCCTCGGCGCTGATCGTGCCCTGCTTGCGCTCCGATACGATCTTGCCCGAGGCATCCCTGTCCGGCTGCAGCCCGATAACGGCCTGCTGCGGCGAAACTTCGAGGATGACGGCAAGCTCCCAGTCCGGAACATCCGAGAACGCCTTGATTTCCGAAAGCGGCACGCCCCAGTCGCCCGCGGTCGAGATCGTCTTGTAGGCGCCGCGATAGCCGCGCGCCTCGTCATATTTGAACAGGCCGTGCTGCAGGGCGGCGCGGGCCTGAACCTGCAATTTCGGATCGAGCGTCGTGCGCACCGAGAGACCACCCTCGTAGAGCGCGTTCTCGCCATAGCGCTGGATCAGCTGGCGGCGCACTTCCTCGGTGAAATATTCGGATGCGAACAGATAATTGCCCGTGTGGCGCGGGGTTACGCCGAGCGGCTCGGCCTTTGCCTCCGTCGCCTCCTCCGCCGTCACATAGCCATTCTCGGCCATGCGGTCGATCACCCAGTTGCGGCGCTCGACGGCACGATCGGCCTGGCGGAACGGATGATAGTTGGACGGGCCCTTGGGCAGCGCGGCGAGATAGGCGGCCTGCGCGATGGTCAATTCATTGACCGACTTGTTGTAATAGGTCAGCGCGGCGCCGGCGATACCGTAGGAATTCAGGCCGAAGAAGATTTCGTTGAGATAGAGTTCGAGGATGCGGTCCTTGGAATAGGCCTGCTCGATCCGGAATGACAGGATGGCTTCCTTGACCTTGCGGCCGATGGTCTGGTCGTTGGTCAGGAGGAAGTTCTTGGCCACCTGCTGCGTGATGGTCGATGCGCCCACCGGCCGGCGCGAACCCCAGTTCTGCAGATTGGTCACCACGGCACGCGCCAGACCGCTGATATCCACGCCCGGATGCTGGTAGAAATTCTTGTCTTCCGCCGAGATGAAGGCTGCCTTGACCCGGTCCGGAACCGCCTGGATCGGCAGATAGAGCCGGCGTTCGCGGGCGAACTCCGACATCAGCTGGCCATCGGCGGAGTGTACGCGCGTCATCACCGGAGGCTCATATTTCGACAGGACTTCGTAATCCGGCAAGTCCTTGGAAATATTGACGACATAGAGCGCAACGCCAGCAGCCGCCAGAAGCGCCATAACCGTGCCGATCCCGAAAAAATAACCGATCAAGCGTATCATGTGTATCCGGAATCCATTCCAACAATTGGCATCATACTATCGCAGCATGCTTCGACAAACTATGCAGATTGCGTCGCAGGATCAATTAAACTCCTGCAAGTACTTCTCTTTATCTGCGCCTAAAGCCGTAGAGTCTTTATCGCTGACGCAATTGAGCGACAAATGTGACAAAGGCAAGGACAACCCTCCGTCACACACAATTTTAACCATCCATTGTGGGCTTTGGGCAACGCAACATGCCAAGATCGTTTCGTTACTCATTCCCTGGCGCGTCTCCGGGCTCAATTGGAGCGGCGCGCGGTCTTCAGCCCGATATAGTCCTGCACGGCGGCAGCAAGGCGCGTCGCCACGTGGCCACGCCAGTTCGGATCGGTCATCAGCTTCTCGTCCTCGGCATTCGACAGATAGCCGATCTCGACGAGGACCGAGGGAACGTCGGGCGCCCTCAGCACCTGGAAACCCGCGAAGCGATGCGGGTTGTTGATCATGTTGACATCCTTCTTCAGCGAATCGACCACCGACTTGGCGAAGCTGAGCGAAAAAGTGTGCGTCTCGCGCCGCGTGAGATCCATGAGGATATCGGCAATCTCCGGCGCTTCCGTATCGAAGCTGATTCCGGCGACGGCATCGGCGCGGTTCTCGCGATCCGCCTTGGCGCGCGATTCCGCATCGGACGCCCGGTCGGACACCGTATAGACGGTGGCGCCCCGGATATCGCCGCGGCGGATCGTATCGGCATGGAGCGAGATGAACAGGTCGGCCTCATATTGCCGGGCGATGCGCACGCGCTCGCTCAGCCGCAGGAAACTGTCATCGCTGCGGGTCATCTCGACCCGGGCGCCCGGAATCCTGGCAAGCTCGGCCTGCAATTGCTGGGCGAAGAGCAGCGTCACATCCTTCTCGCGCACGCCGCTCGGGCTTTCCGCCCCGCTATCGATGCCGCCATGTCCCGGATCGACGACGATGGTGAACGGTTTCGGCGCCGCGCTGACATCCTTGGGCGCAGGCGCGGCGACACGATCGCCCTTCGGCGTCGCTTCGGTCGAGGCGGTCGTGGCGTTCTGGTTCTTGAGGTCCTCGGCGAATTTCCGGTCGGACGATGCGACGATATCGGCAACCATCCGGTAGCCGGGGCTGGTTTCGTTCTTCACCACCTCCAGCCGCTCGACCGCGAACGGGCCCTTCATGCTGAAGATGAGCCGGGCCCGCGTCTCGTCGATCAGGCCATAGCGCAGGTCGGTGATGAGGCCGCGCGGCTCGACCGATTCCCTGGAGAAGGCGAAAACGGCCTTCTGCATGTCCACCACCAGCCGGTGCGGATTCTGCAGCAGCATCGTCGAGACATCCGGCTCCCGGTCGAAATTGATGACGACGCGCGTGCGCAGCTCGTCGCCGGCCGCCTGGTAGGTCAGCGCGGCAAGGCCCTTTTCGGCAAGCGCCGGCGTGGCGGTATGCACGGAAGCGACGATGCCCAGACAGAGAGCGAAGATAATGCGGTAGATTGCGTCCATCACTTTGCCGGTGCGGCCCTAGCGGACCAGTTTCCCCTCAGCGTATCCCTGTGTACCAGATCATCGGCGCGCTTGCACGGCAAAGACGATCCGCCATCCACTACCAATAGGTAAGGAAGCATAGTTAACATTGTCTTGCGCAACACCCATATGGCCCAAGGATCGACGTGAATATCAAGAAGGTCTTGTCAGAAGGCGACACACCTCCTAAAAGCAGAGTTGGATTACCCTCTGCCCCTTGGAATCGGGCGCTTTGATGTCACGGCTAAGGACCGAGCGACTATAAGGCCCGAATGGGAGCGGCGATGGCGAACAGCCTCGACGGTGTAACCGAAAAGAATTTGGCGCTGGTGGACAGGGATTGTCGATAGCGCTTTTTGCGAACGGCGGATGGCGCAGACAAGGCGCATCAAGCCAGCCCCTCTGGGGTGTTAACAGTGTCGGCACAGCTGGAAAGCGTGCCATTGATGAGGTCGTTTCGTCAGGAACAGGAATGTTTTTAACAGATAGGATTTTTACCGGCCTGCAAGCCGCGGCTGCCCAAAGGCAGCTTCGCGCGACGCCGTATCTGTCTGTTTCTGCGAACTTTAATGTATCCGGCAAATGTGAAGATGCGGCGCCAGGCCCCCAGCGGGGTCCCTGGCTGTTCCGCATGGAGCGCATTTCAGCCGGGGAGAAGAATCATAATGTCGGACAAAATGCTAATCGACGCCTCCCACCAGGAGGAAACACGGGTTGTCGTGGTTCGCGGCAATCGAATTGAAGAGTTTGATTTCGAATCTGAACACAAGAAACAAATCAAAGGCAATATCTACCTGGCGCGGGTCACGCGCGTCGAGCCGTCGCTCCAGGCGGCCTTCGTAGAATATGGCGGCAATCGCCATGGCTTTCTGGCGTTCAGCGAAATTCACCCCGATTACTACCAGATCCCGGTTGCTGACCGGCAGGCGCTGATCGAGGCGGAAGCCGCAGCGGCCAGCCAGGAAGAGGACCACGAGGACGGCGAGCCGAGAACGCGCGAGCGCAGCGGCGACCGCGACAAGCGCAACCGGCGCCGCGGACGGCGTGGATCGCGCCAGGGCGACGAATCGACGAAGCTCGAAGCCTCCGACGAGGAAGGCGCAGCCAATGTCGAAGGCGAGGAAGCCGCGACCGGCGCCGATGCTGCCGGCGAAAATATTGGCAGCGAAAACACTGACAACGACAATCCGTCCGGCGACGACAATGGCGGCAGCCAGTCCATGGCGGCGGCCATCGATGCCGATGTGGTTTCCGAGGCAGTCTCGCTCGACCAGGACGACGAGACGGACGAGGACGACGCCAAGGCCCCTGCCCGCAAGCCTTCCCGCGCAAGAAAGAGCCGTTCCAACGACAAGGACGACGACGCGCAGGACGAACTCGACGAGGTCGAATCGGTCGGGGCGGAAGATGCGATGGAGGAAGTTCCGACGCATCAGCGTTTCCAGCGCCGCCACTACAATATCCAGGACGTGATCAAGCGCCGGCAGATATTGCTGGTACAGGTGGTCAAGGAAGAGCGCGGCAACAAGGGCGCGGCTCTCACCACCTATCTTTCGCTTGCCGGACGGTATTCGGTGCTCATGCCCAATACGGCGCGCGGCGGCGGCATTTCCCGCAAGATCACCAATGTCCAGGACCGCAAGCGGCTGAAGGACATCGTCAAGGATCTCGAAGTGCCGAAAGGCATGGGGGTGATCCTGCGTACCGCCGGCGCCAACCGGACCAAGCCGGAGGTCAAGCGCGACTATGAATATCTGATGCGCCTTTGGGAGAACGTCCGCAATCTGACGCTCTCATCGACCGCGCCGACCCTCGTCTACGAGGAAGGCAGCCTCATCAAGCGCTCCATCCGCGACCTCTACAACAAGGATATCACCGAGATCCAGGTTGCCGGCGAGAACGGATATCGCGAGGCCAAGGATTTCATGCGCATGCTCATGCCGAGCCATGCGAAGGTGGTGCAGCCCTATCGCGACATGACGCCGATCTTCGCCCGCAACGGCATCGAGGCGCAGCTCGACCGCATGCTGCAACCGCAGGTGACGCTCAAGTCCGGCGGCTACATCATCATCAACCAGACCGAAGCGCTGGTTGCCATCGACGTCAATTCCGGCCGCTCGACCCGCGAACATTCGATCGAGGACACGGCGCTGCAGACCAATCTCGAAGCGGCGGAGGAAATCGCCCGCCAGCTGCGCCTGCGCGATCTCGCCGGGCTGATCGTCATCGACTTCATCGACATGGAGGAGAACAGGAACAACCGTGCCGTCGAGAAGCGGATGAAGGAATGCCTGAAGGACGATCGCGCCCGCATCCAGGTCGGCCGCATCTCGCATTTCGGCCTGCTGGAAATGTCGCGCCAGCGCATCCGGGCCAGCGTGCTCGAAAGCACGACGCAGGTCTGCTCCGTCTGCGGCGGCACCGGCCATGTCCGTTCCGCCTCGTCCATCGCGCTGCATGTGATGCGGTCGATCGAGGAATATCTGCTGCGCCATTCGCAGAACAACATCATCGTGCGCACGACCGTGCCGACGGCGCTTTACGTCCTGAACCACAAGCGCCAGAACCTCGCCGATCTGGAGGCCCGCTTCGGCCTGACGATCAGCATCGAGGCCGATGACAGCGTCGGCGCACAGCATTTCGCCATCGACAAGGGATCGGTGGCGCTTGGTCCCATCGTGCCGCTGCAGGATACGCTCCCCGTCGGCATTTCCGATGATTACGACGATAATGATCCGATCGTCGAAGAGATCGACGACGAGGCCGACGACGTTTCGGCGGAAGCGCCGAAGACCATCGATGGCGACGACAACCGCAAGCGCAAGCGCAAGCGGCGGCGGCGCGGCGGCCGCGACCGGCAGGAGAATGCCGGTGCCGAACAGCGCCAGCCTGCCGTGCGTGAAGACATTGCCGAGGGCGAAGGCGAGGCTCCGGGCGAGGACGCCGCTGCGGCAGCGGCCCGCGAGGAAGAATATCGCAAGAAGCGCCGGCGTGGTCGGCGCGGCGGCCGCAAGAACAAGCGCTTCGACGACGAGAGCGCGGCAAAGGCAGTGCCCGATGCGGAACCGGTCTTCGTGACCATTCCCCTGCCCGATTTCGCCAAGGCGAAACAGGCCGGCGTCACCGATGTGATCGCCGAGGCACCTGTCGCGCCGCAGGAAGCCGAGACACAGGAGGCCGGGCCGCAGGAGGCCGGGCCGCAGGCAGCTGCGCCTCTGGTCGAGGCCGAAGCTGAGGTCGAGGCACCTAAGGCGCGCAAGGCGCCGGCCAAGCGCAAGTCGCGGGCAAAGGCTGCGGCAGAACCCGCCGATACCGTCGCTGCCGATGCCGTGGTTGCGGACAGCGTGACCGAGGAGAGCGTAGCTCCCGCGGCGGAGGAAGCACCGGCGAAGCCAAAGCGTGCTCCGCGCAAATCGACCAAAAAGGCAGCCGCTGAGGCGAGCGAAGCCAAAGCGACCAGCGCTCCCGCCGAGGTGACGGAAACCGCCGCCCCGGCGCCAGAAACGCCGGAAGCCGAGACTCCGACAGTTGAGACACCGGCGGAACCGGCCGAGCCGGCAAAGCCTGTCGTGACATCGACGAGCAAGGCCGCCGAGGGCGCACCGGCGCCGAAGCGCGGCTGGTGGCAGAAGAAGGGCTTCTTCTGAGAGCTTCCAGACCGCTGATTCCTGAAGAAACCGGCAGCGATGCCGGTTTTTTCTTTATCGGACGCCCGGAATCCTAACGCGAATTTGCCCGATTCATACGATTTTCACGAATTAGGGAGTGTCATTGCTGCTCCCTTTCATTCGTGGTTCGATTTGGTTAGGTATAGGCGATGGTCACTCCTCTGAAAGCCGCAACGTCGCGATCCCTGGCAGCGTTTGCACGCGCCGCAATCGTCACACTGGCCGCCGCTTCCGTTGGCCTGCTGCCGGTCAACACCGCCATGGCGCAGTCGCGCAGCGTGCCCATCGTGCGCGATGCGGAAATCGAGGCGCTCGTCAGCGACTATGCGGCGCCGGTCATCAAGGCGGCGGGATTGAGCCGGCGGGCGATCAAGGTCGTCCTCGTCAACAGCAACAGCTTCAATGCCTTCGTCGACGGCCGGCGCATCTTCATCAATACCGGCGCCCTGCTGCAGGCCGAGACGCCCAACGAGATCATCGGCGTGCTTGCCCATGAGACCGGGCACCTTGCCGGCGGCCATCAATTCAAGCTGCGCGAACAATTGGCGGCGGCGCGGACGATGGCGATCGTCGCCGGTCTCCTCGGCATCGGTGCGGTCGTTGCCGGCGCGGCGAGCAAGCAGGGAGGCCTGGCGCAGGCTGGTTCCGGCCTCGCCGTCGGCGGCCCGGAAGCTGCGATGCGCAATCTGCTGAACTATCAGCGCACCGAGGAAATGGCGGCGGATCGCTCGGCGATCACCTATCTTGCCAGCACGGGCCAGTCGGCGAAGGGCATGCTGACGACGTTCGAGCGCTTCTCCAACGCGCTGGCGCTGACCGGGACGCGGGTCGACCCCTACCGGATAAGCCATCCGATGCCGCGCGAGCGTATCGCGAACCTCGAGAACCTGGCCCGCGCCAGCCCCTATTTCGACAAGACCGACAGCCCGGCCCTGCAGCGGCGGCACGATCTCATGCGCGGCAAGATCGCCGCCTATACGGGCGGCGGCGCGAGCGTCATCCAGTCGTTCCGCAAGGACCCGCGCAACATCGGCGCACGCTATGGCGACGCCATCGCCACCTATCTCAACGGCTCGTCGCAATCGGCGCTCGCCAAGATCGGCGCCTTGATCAAGGAAGACCCAAAGAACCCGTATTTCTACGAGATCCGCGGCGAAATCCTGATGAAGATGAACAAGGTTGCGGATGCGGCGAAGGCATTCCAGAAGGCCGGCAGCCTCGATCCGCGCAAATCCGCCCTCATCCGCATGAATTACGGCCGTACGCTGATGCTGACGGGTTCGAAGGACAACCTCAAGACCGCCATTGCCGAACTCAAGGCGAGCATCGCGCGCGAGCGTGAATATTCGACGGGCTACGGCTATCTGGCGCAGGCCTATGGCCAGCTCGGCGAGATGGCGCATTCGGATCTGGCAAGCGCCGAGGAGAAATATTATTCGGGCAAGATCCAGGAGGCACAAATCTTCGCCACGCGCGCGCAACGTGGCTTGCCAAAGGGCTCGCCCGAGTGGATACAGGCGCAAGACATCATCAATACCAAGCGGAAATGAAACGAGTCTCACTCGTTCCTGAGCGAAAAAGGAAAGTTCCATGAGCAAGACCGCCCTGATCGGAGCCGCGGCCGGCATTATCGGCATCGCCGCTCTCGGAGCCGGTTACCAGGCCGGCCGCACGACAGCGGTGTCAGCGCCGGTACAGGCGGCCGCACAGGCGCAGGCGGCGGCGCCGGCCATCGACAAGAGCGAGATCGAAGGCATCGTCCGCAACTACCTCATCAACAATCCGGAAGTGATGATCGAGGTGCAGACGGCGCTGACCGAGAAGCAGGAAGCCGCGCAGCTCGCCGCTTCGACCGAAATCATCGACAAGAACAAGGACCAGATATTCCAGTCGCCGATGGATGCCGTCTTCGGCAATCCGCAGGGCGACGTTACCATCGTCGAGTTCTTCGATTACAATTGCGGCTATTGCAAGCGCGCCCTGCCCGACATGGACGCCCTGCTGAAGAGCGATCCGAAGCTGCGCTTCGTCATGAAGGAATTCCCGATCCTCGGTCCGGATTCGACCCGGGCGCACCTCGTCGCCAAGGCGTTCAAGACGGCAATGCCCGACAAATACCTCGAATTCCACCGCGCCCTGCTTGGCAGCGAGGGCCGCGCCACCGAGGAGACGGCGATGGCCGTTGCGGTGAAGCTCGGCGCCGACGAAAAGCAATTGCGCGAGATCATGCAGAAGCCGGAAATCGCCGGCGCCTTCCGCACCAATTTCGAGCTGGCCAGCAGCCTCAACATCACCGGCACGCCCTCCTACATCATCGGCAGCGAGGTGGTTCCGGGAGCCATGGGCGCGGACGTCCTGGCGGAGAAAATCAGCCATATTCGCAACAAATAATTGTTGCTACGTGCCAAAACGCGTTGTGGACAAGCGATATGCCATATTTGCAGGCTTTTCGCTTGCCGATAAGGCGTCTATATGGGACCAGCATTCCTACAGGACATCATGAAACAGCTCGTCTTTATCCTCAATGGACCCAACCTCAACATGCTCGGCAAGCGTGAGCCCGGTATCTATGGCGGCGATACGCTGGAAGACATCGAGGCGCTCTGCCGTGCCGAGGCGGAGGTGCTGGGCGTGGATATCGAGTTTCGCCAGTCCAATCACGAGGGCGACCTCGTGGAATGGGTGCAGGAAGCCGGCGGGCGCAAGGCGCTCGTCCTGATCAACCCGGCCGCCTATACCCATACATCGATCGCGCTTCACGACGCCTTGCGGGCCGCTGCGGTCACCGTCGTCGAGGTTCACATCTCCAACATTCACGCGCGCGAGCCATTCCGGCACCATTCCTATGTTTCCTCTTTGGCCAAAGGGGTGATATGTGGCTTCGGTATCGAAGGCTACGCGATGGGCTTGCGCGCACTGGTAAAGTCGGCACAGGCGCAATGACGCCGCTGCCAAAGTAACAAGGGGCTTGAAAAAGCATGGCAACCAAAACCAACGGGATCGACAAGGTCATGATCCGCGACCTCGCGGAAATCCTGAACGATACGGATCTTACCGACATCGAGATCGAACAGGGCGACCTTCGCATTCGCGTATCTCGGCAAGTCACCGTCCAGGCTGCCGCCAGCCAGCCATATTATGCGCAGGCACAGGCGCCCGCTCCCGCCGCAGCCGCCGCGCCGGCCGCCCCGGCAGCGCCCGCGGTGGACATATCGAAGAATGCCGTGCCCTCGCCCATGGTGGGCACCGTCTATCTCGCCCCGGCTCCCGGCGCCCGTGCCTTCATCGAGGTCGGCACCCAGGTCAAGGAAGGCCAGACGCTTCTCATCGTCGAAGCGATGAAGACCATGAACCAGATACCTTCGCCGCGCGCCGGCACGGTTACTTCCATTCTCGTCACCGACGGCCAGCCCGTGGAATATGGCGAGTCCCTGGTGGTGATCGAATAGGCAGATCGAGAACGTGATGTTTCAGAAGATTCTCATAGCCAATCGCGGCGAAATTGCATTGCGCGTGCTGCGCGCCTGCAAGGAGCTCGGCATCCAGACCGTCGCCGTCCATTCCACGGCCGATGCCGATGCAATGCATGTGCGCCTCGCGGACGAGAGTGTCTGCATCGGGCCGCCTCCCTCGCGGGAGAGCTACCTGAACATTCACCAGATCGTCGCCGCATGCGAGATAACGGGCGCCGACGCCATTCATCCGGGCTATGGCTTCCTGTCGGAAAACGCCAAGTTCGCGGAGATTCTGGAAGCACACAACATCACCTTCATCGGCCCCACCGCTGCCCATATCAGGGTGATGGGCGACAAGATCGAGGCGAAGCGCACCGCGAAACGGCTCGGCATCCCGGTCGTACCCGGCTCCGATGGCGGCGTGACGGACGACAAGGAAGCCGCCCGCATCTGCGCCGAGATCGGCTATCCGGTCATCATCAAGGCCTCGGCCGGCGGCGGCGGCCGCGGCATGAAGGTGGCGATGAACGAGGAAGAACTGTCGGTCGCGCTCTCCACGGCGCGCACGGAAGCCGGCGCGGCCTTTGGCGACGACGCCGTCTATATCGAGAAATACCTGCAGAAGCCGCGGCACATCGAGGTCCAGATCATGGGCGACGGTTTCGGCAATGCGGTCCATCTCGGCGAGCGCGACTGCTCGCTGCAGCGCCGCCACCAGAAGGTCTGGGAGGAAGCCAATTCCCCGGCGCTCAATTCCGATGCCCGCGAGCGGATCGGCATGATCTGCGCCAATGCGATGGCCGACATGGGCTATCGCGGCGCCGGAACGATCGAATTCCTCTACGAGAATGGCGAATTCTACTTCATCGAGATGAATACGCGCCTGCAGGTGGAGCATCCGGTGACGGAGGCCATCACCGGCATCGATCTGGTGCATGAGCAGATCCGCGTCGCTTCCGGCGGCGGGCTCTCGGTGCGGCAGGAGGATATCCGTTTCTCCGGCCATGCCATCGAATGCCGCATCAATGCGGAAGACCCGCGCAATTTCACGCCTTCGCCGGGTCTCATCACCCATTATCATACGCCCGGCGGCCTCGGCATTCGTGTCGATAGCGGCGTCTATAGCGGCTACAAGATCCCGCCCTACTACGACAGCCTCATCGGCAAGCTGATCGTCCACGGTCGCAACCGCGTCGAGTGCATGATGCGCCTGCGCCGCGCGCTGGACGAGTTCGTGGTTGACGGGATCAAGACCACCTTGCCGTTGTTCCAGGACCTGATCAACAATCCGGACATCGCCAACGGGGATTACGACATTCACTGGCTCGAAAAATACCTGGCCGGCGACGCGCCCGACAACGCAGAAGAATAGGCATGACGGGTAGCGACCCGGACGGCAATATCCATATCGACCCCGCGCTGCTGCTGCGCGCCTATGCAACCGGGGTCTTTCCCATGGCCGAGGAGGCCGACAACCCGGAAATATTCTGGGTCCGGCCCGAAAAGCGCGGCATCATCCCGCTTGAGGCCTTTCATGTCTCGCACAGCCTGCGCAAGACCGTCAGGCGCGGCCTGTTCGATATCCGCTACGATACGGATTTCCAGGGCGTCATCGACGGCTGCGCCAGCGGCAATGGCGACCGCGCCCGCACCTGGATCAACCAGCCCATCCGCGAGGCCTATGGCCAATTGTTCGAACTCGGCTATTGCCACACCGTGGAAGCATGGCGCGACGGCAGGCTGGTGGGCGGGCTCTATGGCATCGCCCTCGGCTCGGCCTTCTTCGGCGAGAGCATGTTCTCGCGCGAGCGCGATGCCTCCAAGGTCTGCCTCGTCCATCTCGTCGGCAGGCTGATCGAAAAGGACTTCACCCTGCTCGATACGCAGTTCACCACCGACCATCTCGAAAGGTTCGGCGCCGTCGAGGTGCCGCGCCGTCAATACCAGAAGATGCTGGAGACCGCCCTCGCCCAGCCGGCCAATTTCTAGCCGGGGCCCTATGGAATAATTTTTCTCACCGCCCTGTCGGCATTATGCTCGCTGTTTCGTCCTAGGGAAGATGCAAAGGAGAACATCGATGCAAATCAATCCATACCTGAACTTTTCCGGACAATGCGAAGAAGCGATCAATTTCTACGTCAAGGTACTCGGCGGCAAGATCGATCACATCATGCGCTATGACGAAATGCCCGACATGTACCAGATCACGCCGGAAACGGCCAAGCACGTCATGCATTCGCAGATCACGGTCGGCGGCAACGTCATCATGGCGTCCGATGCGCCCGCACCCTACTTCCAGAAGGCGCAGGGCATGACCGTGGCGCTGAATGTCGACACGCCGGCGGAAGCGGAGCGCATCTATGCGGAATTGTCCGATGGTGCCGAAAGCATCATGATGGAGCTGGGCGAGACGGCCTGGGCATTGCGCTTTGCGATGTTCACCGACCGATATGGCACGCCCTGGCTGATCAATTGCTCAAGGCCGCAAGCCTGAGCCGATGAGCGCCGCGGGCATTCGTGCCCGCCTCCCTCTAATGTCAGGCGCGGGCATTCGTGCCCGCCGGGCATCTGTCGTCAGGTGCGGGCATTCGTGCCCGCCCCGGTCAGCTATTGTCAGGCGCGGGAACGTCCGACTTCTGCTTGCAGGTCTTGAGCCAGACATCATAGACCGGATGTTCGACCGCATTCAGCCCGGGGCTGTCGGCGAACATCCAGCCGGAGAATATCTTGCGTATCTTGCGGTCGAGCGTGATCTCGTCGACCTCGACGAAGGTGTCGGTCTTCGGCGCTTCCGTGTCCGGGCGCGTGTAGCATACGCGCGGCGTCAGTTGCAGCGCGCCGAATTGCACCGTTTCATCGATATAGACGTCGAAAGTCGTGATGCGGCCGGTGATCTTGTCCAGCCCGGAGAATACCGCGATCGGGTTCTTGATCTTCTCGTCGGCGGCCAGTCCGGCGCCCGCATGCGTTGCGACCATACCAGCGGCGAGGAGTGCGACGAGGCTGCTTCGCAGTGAACACATATTCGGACGTTTCATTTCGCTTCCGGTTTCTCGAGCGTGCGTGGAATCGCGGCCTGCCTGTCGATAGGGTTCAATTATGGCAGAAGAAGAACCGATCAGGAACCCGGCGTCCAGGCATCGTAGTCGCCCGTGACGGCCGGTCGGTTGTCGCCGCGCGCTATCGAGCCCTTGGGGCGATAGGCGGCGGGCGTGCCGGTCAGATTCGGCTGGTGGCGCTTTTCCCATTCCATCTGCTTGTAATCCTCGGCAGAGGGCGGCGTGTCGACGCGATGGTGCATCCAGCCATGCCAGCCGGCGGGGATGGCCGATGCTTCCGCATAGCCATTATAGATGACCCAGCGGCGCTTGCGCCCTTCGGAATCGAAGGTTCCTTCGAAATAGACATTGCCGAACTGGTCTTCGCCGACCTTGGTGCCCTTGCGCCAGGTAAAGAAGCGGGTGCCGAGCGTCTGCCCATTCCACCAGGTGAAAAACTGAGTAAAGAAGGTTTTCATGGCAATCCTGCTTGCAACGAAATCATGTCGTTGTCCGGTTTATGGCCGCATCGCCGCACTATGGCAAGGGTCAAGTTGACGCTGGCGCCAGCTTCATCTTGAAACCGGCATGGGATTTCTCGAAGCCGAGCCGCTCGTAGAACTTGTGAGCATCGACCCGTTTCGCGTTGGACGTAAGTTGTGCATGCACCGCGCCGCGCTCGCGGCCGAGCGCCAGGCAATGATTGACCAGGCGCGCGCCGATACCCTTGCTGCGCATGTCGGCGCGGGTCTGCACCGCCTCGATCGCCATCTTGAGCGCCCCCCTGCCGGGCAGCGAATGGATGAATGTCAGCTGTGCCGTGGCAACCACCTCGCCCGCATGTTCGACCACCAGCAGCAGATCGCCCGGGCTCGCCATTATCGCGGCGAATGCGCGCTCGTAATGCGGGCGCGCGGCCTCGTCCAGCGTGTCGCCATGGCCGCCGAGCGCATCGGCGGCAAACAGGCCGATCAGCGCCGCCAGATCCTCGGGCCGCGCCTCGCGGATGTGGAAATCATCGCTGCTCATGGCGCGAGTTCATAGCCGATGAGCGGCTTTTCAAGCACCAGCACCGATATTTGCGAATCCGGCTCGCCCCAGTTCTCGATGACCGCGCCGGTCCTCGCAAAGCCGCGGCTTTCGTAGAAGCGGCAGGCCTTCTCGTTGGCTTCGATGACTTCGAGCTGAAGCGTATAGACGCCGGGAAAGGCGCTTTCCATTTCCGCCAGCAACAGCGAACCGACGCCCTTGCCCTGATGCTCGGGATGCACGTAGAGCTGGTGCAGGAGCGACAGCTTGTGATCCTTCTGGCTGGCATAGGCCACGCCGAGAATATCCGCGCCATCATCGGCGACGACGAATTCGGAATAGGGCTTGGCGAGATTGCGCTTCAGCGCCTCGACGGAGTGCCAGCGGCCGGTGATCCCATCGACCTTCTGCGCGCCGTAGACTTCGTCATAGGTGGCGTGCCACGTCGCCACCAGCAATTCATGGACCGCCTGCAGGTCTTCCCTGGTGACGCTGCGGATCCACATCTATTCCGTGATCCCCAGCTTCGCCTTGACGAGGTCGCTCACCGCCTGCGGATTGGCCTTGCCGCCGGTCGCCTTCATCACCTGGCCGACGAACCAGCCCGCCATGGTCGGCTTTGCCCTCGCCTGCTCCACCTTGTCCGGATTGGCGGCGATGACGTCGTCGACAGCCTTTTCGATGGCGCCGGTATCGGTGACCTGTTTCATGCCGCGGCTCTCGACCACCTGGCGCGGGTCGCCGCCTTCATTCCAGACGATCTCGAAAAGGTCCTTGGCGATCTTGCCGGAAATCGTGCCTTCCTTGATCAGGTCGATGATGGCGCCGAGCTGGTCGGGCGAAACCGGCGACTCGTCGATGCCCTTGCCGGCCTTGTTGAGGGCGCCGAGCAGGTCGTTGATCACCCAGTTCGCCGATGCCTTGCCGTCGCGTCCCCTGGCCACCGCCTCGTAATAATCGGCGATCGCCTTTTCGGTGACGAGAATGGAAGCGTCATAGACCGAGAGACCGAGATCGGACACCAGCCGCGCGCGCTTGTCGTCGGGCAATTCCGGCAGGTCGGACCGGATCTCGTCGACATATTCCTGCGTGAATTCCAGCGGCAGCAGGTCGGGATCGGGGAAATAGCGATAATCATGCGCCTCTTCCTTGGAGCGCATGGAGCGCGTCTCGCCCTTGACGGGATCGAAAAGCCGCGTCTCCTGGTCGATCTCGCCGCCATCTTCGAGGATGCCGATCTGGCGGCGGGCCTCATATTCGATGGCCTGGCCGACGAAGCGGATGGAATTCACATTCTTGATCTCGCATCGCGTGCCGAACGCGCCGCCCGGCTTGCGCACCGAGACGTTGACGTCGGCGCGCATCGAGCCTTCGTCCATATTGCCGTCGCAGGTGCCGAGATAGCGCACGATGGTGCGCAGCTTGGTCAAATAGGCCTTCGCCTCGTCCGAGGAGCGCATGTCCGGCTTGGACACGATCTCCATCAGCGCGACGCCGGAACGATTGAGATCGACATAGGACATGGTCGGGTTCTGGTCGTGCAGCGACTTGCCGGCATCCTGTTCCAGATGCAGCCGCTCGATGCCGATCTCGATATCCTCGAACTGGCCCTGCTTGTCCGGCCCGACGGATATGATCATCGTGCCCTCGCCGACGATCGGCTGCTTGAACTGCGATATCTGGTAGCCCTGCGGCAGATCCGGGTAGAAATAGTTCTTGCGGTCGAACACCGATTTCAGGTTGATCTGCGCCTTCAGGCCGAGCCCGGTCCGGATGGCCTGGCGCACGCACCATTCATTGATGACCGGCAGCATGCCGGGCATGGCCGCATCCACCAGCGACACATTCTCGTTGGGTCCGGCGCCGAATGTCGTCGATGCTCCTGAGAACAGTTTGGAGTTCGACGTTACCTGCGCGTGTACTTCCATGCCGATTACAACTTCCCAATCGCCGGTCGCACCGGAAATGAAGCGTTTGGGTTCGGGTGTACGGATATCAACGAGAGTCATGCTGCCTGTCATTCCTGGGCTGGATTTTCTGACTACTGGCTAGAGCAAACCGCTCAGTCAGGCAAGCCCTTCCGAGCCGCCGATGCCAGCTCTCGCAGCGCCATATGCTTGAAACAGCCGACCAGCCGGTCGCCTTCCTCGCGCTCCACCGATATCGCCAGCCGCATCGTCGCCTCGCCAAGCTGCATCAGCAGGAAGCTCGACTGTTCGAGCGCCTGCCTGTCCGCGCCCGGCGAAACGCGCGCGCGCGCATCGGCCAACAAGCCGCCGGTGACGCGGCTGTCGGCGATGTCGATATTGCGCAGGGCCTTGTCCGCCTGGGTGCCGGACCAGATATCGCGCATGACCGGCTCGGCCAGGAACATGGCGTAATAGGTGTCGATCAGTTCGCCAAAGGCGCGCAGCAGCGCCGGCTCGTCATCCGCGCCCTGCAGGGCCTCGGCAATACAGGCCTGCCCGGCCTGATTGTAGCGCTCGGCGAGCGTGCGGATGATCGCGGCCTTGTCGGGGAAATATTGATAGAGCGAGCCGATCGAAATGCCCGCCTGCCCGGCGACGTCGCTCATGCGCATGGCGTCGCTGCCGCCCTGCTCTATCAGCCGCGTCGCGCAGAGAAGAATCCTCTCCACCCTGTCGCGGCTGCGCTGCTGCGTGGGTTCGCGCCGGACGGCGGCTTCGGGATTGGCATGCTCGTTCATGAGTATTCCTCACATTTTCACTTGACACCCATAATATGAGGATTTATCACATTTGTAAATATGATAAACACTCACATTTTGGAGGACGTCATGACAGATAGAGATTTGGGCAAGCCGGTGCTGGTGATCGGCGGCACGGGAAAGACCGGCAAGCGCGTCGCGAGCCGGCTGGCGGCGCTTGGCATTCCGGTGAGGATCGGCTCGCGCAATGCGGCGCCGGCATTCGACTGGAACAATCCTGCGGGCTGGCAATCCGCGCTCGATGGCGTCTCTGCCGCCTATATCACCTATTATCCCGACCTGGCGGTGCCGGGTTCGGGCGCGGCCATCCAGCGCCTGACGAGGCTCGCGCTGGAGATGGGCGTCAAGCGGCTGGTCCTGCTTTCCGGGCGCGGCGAACCGGAGGCGCAACACGCCGAAGCAATCCTGCAGGCTTCCGGGGCGGATTGGACCATCGTCCGCGCGAGCTGGTTCATGCAGAATTTCAGCGAAAGCCTGATGGCGGGCCCCATCCTGTCCGGCGCCCTGGCCTTGCCGGCAGGGGCGGTGCGCGAGCCGTTCATCGATGCGGACGACATTGCCGATGTCGTGACGGCGGCGCTGACCGATCCGCAACATATCGGGCAGATATACGAGGTGACGGGGCCGCGCCTGCTGACCTTTGGCGAGGCGACGGCGGAAATCGCCAGCGCCACCGGCCGCAGCATTGATTATCATACGATTACGCCGCAGGATTTCATGGCGGGCTTGCGGCACGAGCAGACGCCGGAGGACCTGGTGCAGCTGATCAACGAGCTGTTCACGGTCGTGCTCGACGGGCGCAACGAATATCTCGGCGATGGCGTGCAACGGGCGCTCGGCCGCGAGCCGCGTGATTTCGTGCAATTTGCCCGCGACGGTGCGGCGCAGGGCGTCTGGGGGGGCTGAGCGATGAATGGCTTGCTTGCGGTGCTCAATCTTGTGGCGATCCTCGGCAGCGGGATCATGGCCGGGCTGTTCTTCGCCTTTTCCAGCTTCATCATGACGGCATTTTCGCGCCTGCCGCCCGAACAGGGCATCGCGGCGATGAATTCCATCAATGTGACCATCCTGAACGCCACTTTCGGCCTGGCGTTCTTCGGCACGGCAATCGTCTGCCTCGTCCTCGGCATTGCCGGCTTCCTGCGCTGGGACATGCCCGGCTCGGCCTGGATGATCCTCGGCAGCCTCGCCTATCTCATCGGCACGATCGCGGTGACGATCATCTTCAACGTGCCGCTCAATGACGCGCTTGCCGCCGTCGCTCCCGCCAGCAGCGAGGGCGCGGCGATGTGGAGCCGCTATCTGGCGCAATGGCTGCCCTGGAACCATGTCCGGACCCTCGCCAACATGGTGGCGCTCGCCGCGTTCGCCCTCGCCTTCTCGCGGCTTGCCGCATGAGTGCGAGCTCGCCGTTCAGCCCGGCTGCAACCGCCTCTACAACATTCGGCTAGATACCGATCGGGCGATTCTCTGCTAGAATGCACGCGGTGGGAGGAAATGACGATGTTTCTGCAAACGATCGCCGAGGACGAGGCGAAAGGAAGAGTGGCCGAGATCTATTCGGCCCAGCGCGTCCAATCGGGCATGGTCATGGAAGCCATCCGCTGCTTCACCGCGCGGCCCGATCTCCTCCCCGCCTATATGGATTTCGTCATGCAGGCGCGGGGGAATTTTTCGCTCAGCCAGCGCGACTGGCGCATCATCACCTTCATCGCCGCCCGGGACATTCCCTCCACCTATTGTTCGCATGTCTATGGCAGGCAGCTTATCGATGAACTCGGTTCGAGGGCAGCCGTCCTCGCCGTGCAGCGCGATCACCGCAATGCGGGCCTGTCGGAGCGGGACGTGGCAATGCTCGACTATGCGGAAAAGATCACGCGCGACGCGTCGAGAATCACCATCGACGACATAGGCCGGTTGCGCGATGCGGGTTTTTCCGACACGCAGATCTGCGACATTGCCCTCTGCGCCTCGTTCCGCAGCTTCGTCAGCCGCTTTTTCGACGCCGTGGGCGCCGTGCCGGAAGATGCCTTCCTCGACAGTGACGAAGAATTCAGGACGGCGATGACCGTCGGCAAGCCGATCTGAGCACGCGACCGACGCTAAGCCTCTCATGGTGAGGGAATTGGGTGTTTGGCAGGGGGATAATTCTGCGAGGTTTCCAACCTGGGCTCCCTGCTTTTCTGCAATCAAA
>NZ_JAPMAB010000005.1:66342-288530 GCF_026420825.1 Phyllobacterium sp. 0TCS1.6A | reverse complement strand
CCATTGCCCCTCAGCCCCGGCCCCACCCCAAATGCAAAGAGCCGCCCTGCGGCGGCTCTCGATGAGATGCGAATGACGGTGTGGCGCGAGGCTCAGTTGAGCCGGGATTTCACTTCCGTCAGCGATGATTTGAACAGTTCGGCCGAGGTCTTGGCATCGACCTTGTCGGCTAGGACCTTGCCGGCGGCGGCGATGGCGACATCGACGGCCGTGGCGCGGACCTCGTTGACCGCCTCGAGCTCGGCCTGGGCGATCTTCTGCTCGGCAAGCTTGGTGCGGCGCGCGACATATTCCTCGGTCTTCTGCTTCGCCTCGTCGAGCAGGCCGTGAGCCTCGCGCTGGGCGATGGCGACGATCTCGCCCGCTTCCTTCTCGGCTTCCTTGCGCTTGCGCTGGTATTCGGCGAGCAGCGACTGGGCCTCCTCGCGCAGGCGGCGGGCCTCTTCAAGCTCGTCGCGGATCTTGTCGGCGCGCGCATCGAGCGACTTGCCGACAGTGCCCGGCACTTTCAGGTAGACGATGAGGGCCAGAAAGATGATCAGGCCGACCAGCGCATAGAATGTTGCATCGAAGTGCATGATGGTCTCCTCAGCCCCGTACCGATTTCACGGCGGCGGCAATGCTCGGCCTGTCGACCGTCCCGCCCAGGATCTTGCGCACGACTTCCGTCGCGGTGTCCTCGGCGATGGTGCCGACTTCCTGCATGGCCTTGTCCTTGATGGCGGCAATGCTGGCTTCGGCGTCGCTCAGCTTCTTTTCCAGCGCGGCGGAAATCTCCGCCTGCTCGGCTTCCGCCTTGGCCTTGGCCTCGTCGCGAGCCGTCTGCGCAATGGAATTCGCCTTGGCCTTGGCGTCGGCAAGTTCCTGTTCATAGGCAGCGAGCGCCTCGTCCGACTCCTGCTTCATCCGCGCGGCCTGGTCGAGATCCGTGGCGATACGATCGCGGCGGGTCTCGATCGTCCCGCC
This sequence comes from Phyllobacterium sp. 0TCS1.6A, assembly GCF_026420825.1. Classification (NCBI taxonomy): domain Bacteria; kingdom Pseudomonadati; phylum Pseudomonadota; class Alphaproteobacteria; order Hyphomicrobiales; family Phyllobacteriaceae; genus Phyllobacterium; species Phyllobacterium sp. 0TCS1.6A. Next base: position 287,564 of record NZ_JAPMAB010000005.1, on the reverse strand, counting down.
GATGCGCGGCAGGACCACGCGCGACAGGAAGAGGTAGAAGACGGCGAATGTCAGGGCCAGCCAGAGCAGCTGCGATGCGAAATGCGTTGAATCGAAGGGCGGGAACACGGCCTTCTCATGGCCGGCGCCAGTCTCGGTATGCGCCGTGGTGGCTCCATGCGCGTCAGCGCCGGGTGTACCATGCGCGTCAGCGCCGGGTGTACCATGGGCGTCAGCGCCGGGCGTTTCAGCCTGAGCGACTGTTGTTTCCGTTGTGGATGCGGCGTGAGCCGATGACACAAACATGCGTCGTCCCCTTGGGTTGATCCTCGAGCCGTTCGCCGCCCCGTGAGGGCAGGCCCGGCCTCGTCATTGTTGCGAATGTACCAGAGAACGCCGCTACGGCCCCGCTGAATTCGCCTCGATAGATGCTACTGGCTGCGCCTGGACGCAGCCAGTATGGCAGGCTGTCTGTTAAACAGCGAAGAGAAGCAGAAGAGCGATGAGCAGCGAGAAGATGCCCAGAGCTTCGGTAACGGCGAAGCCGAATACCAGGCGGCCGAACTGGCCGTCAGCTGCCGAAGGATTGCGCAGCGCACCGGAGAGATAGCTGCCGAAGATATTGCCGAGGCCGAGGGCCGTGCCAGCCATACCAAAACAAGCCAGACCTGCGCCGATGTACTTTGCTGCTACCGGATCCATATTAAACTCCTTTAGATCGAATGGTCATTGATAGATTTGCGTTTGGCGGAACCCGCCGGCGAAGTATTCCAGGACGGACCGGACCTCGAAGTCCGGGACCCGCCCCGATTTGGTGTCAGTGGCCGCCCGGATGGACCGCATCATTGAGATACATGCAGGTCAGCACCGTGAAGACATAGGCCTGCAGGAAAGCCACCAGGAATTCGAGGCCCGTCAGGGCGACCGTCATGGCCAGCGGCAGGATGGCGCCGCCGATGCCGACTGCGCCGAAAGCGCTGAGCGAGGCAACGAAGCCGGCAAAGACCTTGAGCGTGATGTGCCCTGCCAGCATGTTGGCGAAGAGACGAACCGAGAGGCTGATCGGACGCGACAGGAACGAGATGATCTCGATCGGCACGACGAGCAGCAGGAGCGGCGCCGGCACGCCCGAAGGCACGAAGACGCCGAGGAACTTGAAACCGTGCTTGGCAAAGCCGTAGACGAGCACCGTGCCGATGACCAGCACCGCCAGCGCGAAGGTGACGATGATCTGGCTGGTGACGGTGAAGAAATAGGGGAACATGCCGAGCATGTTGGCGACGAGCACGAACATGAAGAGCGAGAAGACGAAGGGGAAGAACTTCATCCCCGCGCTGCCCGCCGATTCGCGCAAGGTCGACGCCACGAATTCATAGGCCATTTCCGAGACCGACTGGAGCCGGGTCGGGATCAGGCCGCGATTGGAAGAGGTCAGATAGAGGAATGCGGAGGCGACGGCCACCGTCGCCACCATGAAGGCCGAGGAATTGGTGAAGGAAAGATCAACGCCGCCCACATGCAAGGGGATCCATTGCGAAATGTGGAACTGATGAATCGGATCGTTGGCCACTATTACCTCGTCTCTAATTTGTTCCTGCAGCCGGTTTTACTGGCTGAAGCCCTATTCCGTCTTGTCGCGGCCGGTGTCCTTGCCGGACTCCAATCCGCGATTTTCCGCCACACGGCCCGCCGCGCGCAGAACGTTCAGCGTGCCGGCACAAAAGCCAAGGAGAAGCAGAATGATCAGCCCCCATGGCGACGTGCCCAAAAACCGGTCGGCCAACCAGCCGAGGCCCGCACCCACCAGAACACCGGCGATGAACTCGCTCGACAACTTCATGGCCTGTGCGACACCGGAGGCGGTATCCGTCCCCTTGTCGTCCGAACCTTCGCCCGGCGCGACGCGTCTCGAACCGAGTTTCGATTCCAGCGCCCGGCGCCTCAGCTCCAGCTCTTCCGAAGTCGGTCCCCCACCCGCACCCTTCGCGGCTCCGACAGGACCAGACTTATCGGGATCGTTACCCGTGGCCAATGGCATGTCCTTTGCGCGCAGAATGCGGGTTTCACCCCGCTTCGAAGTCGCGCGCAACATATTGTTACGTTCCGCGCTAGTCAAGGCGCAACGGCAGGAGTCCCAAGGCTAATTTTCAGGCAGGATATCAATATGTTAGCCGAATATGACTATATGCCTCACCTCTCGCGCGCGTTTTTGCCGCCGATCGCGGCCTCTCGCGGCGGCAAATGGCATCCCGGGAAGCGCCGGGCGGCCGGGCCCGAACGCAAAGGGACGCCGAGACCGAGCTGCCGGGATCGGGCCGCCAGCCCCTAATGCCCGAATGCGCGTTCGAGCGCTGCCGGATCATTGTGCACCGCGAGCTTGTCCATGATCGTCGCGCTCGCCTCGTTCATGCCGACCACCTCGGCCTCGATGCCCTGCTTGCGGAATTTTAGCACGGCACGGTCGATCGCGCCGACGCCGGTGAGATCCCAGACATGGGCATGCGAAACATCGATGCGGACGAGACCCGGCCTTTCGTCGAAATCGACGGCATCGAGGAAATTGTCGGCGGTGGCGAAGAACAATTGCCCGTAGACGGTGTAGCTGCGGGTGCGCCCATCGGCGGAAAGCTCCGAGGCCACCCGGAATATCTGCGCCACCTTCCAGGCGAAGAAGATGCCCGACAGCAAGACGCCGACACCGACGCCGAGCGCGAGATTATGCGTGCCGACCACCGTGAACACCGTTGCCAGCATGACGATGCTGGAGCGGCGCGGATGGGTGCGCAGATCGTTCAGCGACGACCATGAGAAGGTGCCGATCGACACCATGATCATGATGGCGACGAGCGCCGGCATCGGGATGATGCGGACCCAGTCATCGAGCACGAGAAGCAGGACCAGCAGGAACGAGCCGGCGACGAAAGTCGAAAGCCGGCCGCGCCCGCCCGATTTCACATTGATGACCGACTGGCCGATCATGGCGCAGCCGGCCATGCCGCCGAGGAAGCCGGTGACGAAATTGGCGATGCCCTGGCCGACGCATTCGCGGTTCTTGTCGCTCTTGGTATCGGTCATCTGGTCGACGATGGATGCGGTGAGCAGGCTTTCCAGCAGCCCAACCGCCGCAACGCCGATGGAATAGGGCAGGATGATCCACAATGTCTCGAGATTGAACGGCACGTCGGGGATGAGGAAATGCGGCAGGCTGGAGGGAAGCTCGCCAAGATCGCCGACGGTGCGCACGTCCAATCCCAGCGCCAGCGTCGCAAGGGTCAGGACGATGATGCAGACCAGCGGCGACGGCACGGCCGTGGTGATGCGGGGGAAGAGGTAGATGATCACAAGGCCGGCCGCAATCATGCCGTAGGTGCCGACGGGCACGCCGACAAGCTCCGGCAATTGCGCCATGAAGATCAGGATCGCCAGCGCATTGACGAATCCCGTCAGCACCGAGCGCGAGACGAAGCGCATGACGCGGCCAAGCCGGGCGAAACCGGCGAGGACCTGCAGGATACCCGCAAGGATTGTGGCCGCCAGCAGGTATTGCAACCCGTAATCGCGGACGAGCGAGACCATGAGCACGGCCGTGGCGGCGGTGGCAGCCGAGATCATGCCGGGCCGCCCGCCGGTGATGGAGATGATCACGGCGATGGAAAACGAGGCATAGAGCCCGATTTTGGGATCGACGCCGGCAATGATCGAAAAGCCGATCGCCTCGGGAATGAGCGCCAGCGCCACGACGATGCCGGCGAGGACATCGCCGCGAATGTTGGAAAGCCAGTCGCGGCGCAATTGAGCGGGAAAAGACATGAATATCCCTGAATGGACAGCAAGACCTTCCGCGCGGCGTGGCGGTGTCGGAACGACGGGTCTTGCGGGATTGTCCGGCGGGTTGGCGGCCGGAAGAGCCACCCGGGGTTGCACCGGGTCCTTGTCACTACCGGTTCTATAGCGAACCGGGCCCGGCCTTGCAACAGCGGCCCGCCGCGTGGCCCGAACTTCCGTGTCTGGTGGAACTGCCGTGCCTAGATCCAGCCGCCACCATAGGTGCGGTAGAAGATGTGCGTGCCGATCTTGTCGACCCGCTTCATCGTGCGCGCCCAGTTGGGACGGACATAGGTGGCGTGGTAATGGGTGGCCGAGCCGACTTCGGGCAGGAATATGCGGCCGGAGGTTACCGCCATTGCCACTTCCTGCGCCATTTTCCAGTATTTCGGCTCAGTCACGTTGAGCTTGCGGCCTTCGCAGGCGAAGGAGAACTGGCAGCGGTTGATCCAGTCATTGTTCTGGTAGACGACATTGCAGATCGACTTCGGATAGGCGGGATTGCGGACACGGTTGAGGATGACCTGTGCCACCGCCGCCTGGCCCTTGACGCTCTCGCTGCGGGCTTCGAAATAGATGCCGGTGGCCAGGCATTTCTGCTCGGCCTTGCTGAAGACGGAAGGCGGCAATGGCGTTGCCAGCCATTCATGGTCGCCCTTGCCGAGCGGCGGAATGAACCGGCCACCCTGCTTCGGCTCCGTCAGGATGTTGTCGAAGGGCGAGGTCTTGTAATAATCCGGCGTCGACGGCGCATAGCCGAGGGCGAGCACGTCGGGCTGGTCATTGTTGACGAGCTCCGCCAGCATGGGCGAAAGATTGGAAGCGGGCTTCTCCGGCGCCCTGTCGTGGAACGCGCGCGCGATCTGGATTTCCTTGCCGGCGATCTTCGGCCTGGCAAAGGCCATCTCGACCTCGACGCCATGCGTGGGGCGGATGATCATGCTCGAACGTTGCAGGATCGAACCGGCGCTGAAGGCCTTGGGCGGCGTCTGCCGCTGGATCGAGACCACCCGGCCGCGCTTTTCCTTGCGGTTGATGCGCTCTTCGTCCGGCGTGATGTTCCCGCCCTTCAGCGCGCCCTTGATGGCGACGCGGCCGACGCCCGGCGCGTTGATGCCGCTGGCCGGCAGCGAGCCGGTGATCGCCTTGTCGTCGGTAAAAGCCATGTTGGCCTTCTGGATCGAGCCGGCGGGAGATTTCTCGAGATAGGCGGTCCAGCGCCCGCGCCCCGATTCGCTGCCCGAGATCAGGCTGGCCATGTCCTGGTAGCCGACCATGGTGGGCGAAAGGAGGTAGATGACGGCGCCGAGAACGAGTGGAGCGTAATTCCGATCTGCCTGATGCTTGCGAAGCCGGCCGCACGCCAGCAAGAACCCCGAGAAACGCACGCCGATACCCCACTCACGACCGAATAATCCTGTCGCCGAAAATGAAGCATTAACCTTGATGGAGAGTTAACGCCGGAGCTGTTGTCGCCTCCGGCGATGGCCTATCGCTTCTTGCGGGCGCGATTGGCGAAGGGATTGTCCGAGGTGCGCAGCACGACGCGGATCGGCACGCCGAGAATATCGAAGGTCTCGCGCAGGCCGTTGGTCAGGTAGCGGACATAGGAGGTCGGAAAGGCTTCCGGCCGCGAGCAGGAAATGACGAAGCCAGGCGGGCGCGTCTTCACCTGCGTGATATATTTTATCTTGAGCCGGCGTCCCGCCACGGCGGGGGGCGGATGATGGGCGATCACGCCTTCGAGCCAGCGGTTGAGCCGCCCGGTCGAGATGCGGCGGTTCCACATTTCATCGGTCGCGGCCACCGCCGCCATCAGCTTGTCGATGCCCTGGTTGCGCTCGCCGGAGATCGGCACCGCGCGGATGCCGCGCACCTGCGGCAGCAGCCTGTCGGTCTTCTCGCGCAGGTCGGCAAGGACCATCTGGCGGTTTTCCACCAGGTCCCATTTGTTGAAGGCGATGACCGGCGCGCGTCCCTCGCGGATGATGAGATCGGCGATCTGCAGATCCTGCTTCTCGAAGGGGATGGTGGCATCGAGGACGATGATGACGACTTCGGCAAAGCGGATCGCACGCAGCGCGTCGCCGACCGAAAGCTTCTCGAGCTTCTCCTGCACGCGCGCCTTGCGGCGCAGGCCGGCCGTATCGAACAGCCGGATCTTGCGGCCGTTCCATTCCCAGTCGGCCGAGATCGAATCGCGGGTGATGCCGGCTTCCGGCCCGGTCAGCAGGCGTTCCTCGCCAAGCATCGAATTGATGAGCGTCGACTTGCCCGCATTGGGGCGGCCGACAATGGCGATGCGCAGCGGCTTGGACGGATCGTAGGAGGGAATGTCCTCCGCATCCGGATCGTCGATATCGTCGCCGATCAGCTCGTCATGCGGGCGCGGCACCGCCGGTATGGTGACATTGGCGGCATCGCCCTCCTGCTGCGGCGCATGTTCGTCCGGAAACACCGTCTCCTCGCCCAGCGCCTCGACAATGGCGTCGCGCAGGTCGGGAAAGCCCTGGCCATGCTCGGCCGAAATGGGGCAAGGCTCGCCGAGGCCGAGCTGGTAGCTGTCATACATGCCGGATTCGGCGCCGCGCGCCTCCGCCTTGTTGGCGACGAGAATCACCTTCTTGCCGGAGCGGCGCACCAGATCGGCAAAGGTGACGTCGGCGGGGTTGATCCCGGCCTTGGCATCGACGACGAAGAGCACGAGATCCGCCTCGTCGATGGCGAGCTCGGTCTGCGCCCGCATCCGCCCTTCCAGCGACTGGCTCGCCACTTCCTCGAGGCCCGCCGTATCGATGACCTGGAAAGTCAGGTCGTAGAGCTTGGCGTCATGGATGCGCCGGTCGCGGGTAACGCCCGGCAGATCGTCGACGAGCGCGATCTTCTTGCCAACGAGGCGATTGAACAGCGTCGATTTTCCGACGTTCGGACGGCCGACAATGGCAAGGGTGAAGCTCATCGGCTCTCGTTCCTATCTCAGCCGGCAGCAGCGGCGGGCGAAGCGCCCGTGCTCTTGAGGAGATCGAGCATCTGGTCCGCGAACTGGCGGGCATTGCCCGGCGCGGCCTGATCGTCGGAAATCTGCTGGAACAGCTTGGTTGCGTCCTCGCCCCGGCCGGCCTTCCAGGCGGCAAGGCCGAGCGCCTCGCGCGCCGAATGCCGCATCGGGTTGTTGTCGGCGGCCAGCGCCTGCACGCGGTTGGCTACGTCGTCATAGGAGCCCGTGTCGATGAGGATGAAGGCAGCGCGCAGCTTCGCCAGGTCGCGGAGGGACTGCGGGATGGAACCGTCGGCGGCCACCTTGTCGAAGGCGGCGACGGCGCCCGCAAGGTCGCCCTTCTGCGCCAGCACGCCGGCGGAGCGCATCCGCGCCAGCACCGGATAGGCGCCATAGCCATCCTTTTCGAGTTCGGCGAGCGCCGCCACGGCCTCGTCATTCTTGCCCTCGCGCACGAGATTGAGCGCGGCCAGGAACTTGTCGCCCGATTGGGAAGCCTGCCTTTCGGTGTAATATTCGTAGAAGGCGAAGATGCCGGTGCCGATGACGACGGCGATCACGGCGCCGATCAGCACGGTGCCGTAGCGCTCCCAGAACGCCCGCATCTTGTCGGTGCGCAGTTCTTCATTCACCTCGCGGAAAAAGCCGTCGTCAGTCATGGTGCCTCTTGGCCGTATCGATTGTCATGGCGCGCGCATCAACGCGCAAAGTTCAGGGGCTTTTAGTCGTAAACGCCGCCGGATGTAAGGGCCTTGCACAAAATTGGCGTCAGATAGGCGAAATGCCGATCAAAAGCGCGTGCAGCTTCCACAGGAACAGGCCATAGAGCAGCACGCCGATGCCGATGGCCATGAGGTCGTTGGCCACCGGCCCCGGCGCGATATAGGGCGTGGTGAAGCCGGCCTCCGCCTGGCGCCTGATCGCAACGCGGTCGAAGATGGCCCAGACGAGAAACGACAGGAACAGGATCAGCGAGGCGAGGTCGCCATTGGCGAGGAGATGCGCCAGCGCCCAGATCTTGATGGCGACGAGCATCGGATGCTTGATCGCCGGCTTCAGCCGGCCCGGCCTCGCGATGAAGACGCCGAGAGAAATGAACGCCAGAAGCATCAGCAGCAGCGCGATATGCTTCATCCAGACGGGCGGCTCGTAGAGCACCGGCGCGACGAGCCTCGCCTGGCCGAAACCCCAGACGAGAAGCACGAGGCCGACGACCGAAACCAGCGAATAGAAGCCTTTCCACCGCCCCTCGCCCCATTGCTCCATCTTGGCCAGCCGCCATCGCGGCGCAACGATCCGGACCGAATGAATGCCGAGAAATATGATGATGCCAAGGATCAGTAACAACATGCAGGCGCCCTCCCCGCCACCATCTTAAAACCTTTCACCGGTGAAAGAAAAGAGCGCTGGTGGGGATGACCCTGCAATCAAACCGCCATGCTCATGGATATTCATGCAACCTCCACGATGACCCGATCATCGCCACAATTGCCAACTAGCGACAATATCCGTCCACCCCCATTTGAGCATCCGGGGAATATCTGGAGTATCATGCCGTCAGCGTCCCGCCTTGCCGCCACACTCATCATCCTTGCGTCCAGCACGGCGGCCCCGGCGGAAGAGGCGCAGCTGCGCGGCACCATCGGCACGCAGCCGCAATATGTGCTGATCTCGTTCGACAATGCCGGCAACAACGATCTGTGGGACCGCAGCCGGGCGCTCGCCCAGCGCTCCAATGCCAAATTCACCTATTTCCTGTCCTGCGTCTTCCTGATCGACCGCAAGGACCGCAAATCCTACCAGCCGCCGAGCATGGGCGCCGGCCGCTCCAATATCGGCTTTGCCGCCTCGCGCGAGGATATCGCCCTGCGGCTGGACAATATCTGGCGGGCGCGCAACGAGGGCAATGAGATCGCCAGCCATGCCTGCGGCCATTTCGACGGCAAGGACTGGTCGACGGCGCAATGGGAGACCGAGCTCGTCACCTACAAGTCGGTGCTGCGCGATGCCTGGGCCAGATATGGCCACGGCGCCGAACCTGCCGGGTGGAAAGGCTTCGTCGACGGGGAAATCCGCGGCTTCCGCGCGCCCTATCTGTCGGAGAGCCCGGCGCTGATCGCGGCGCTGAAGGCGCAGGACTATCTCTATGACGGCAGTGGCGTTTCGAGGGGGCCGGCCCTGCCGCAACGGTCGGGCGGGCTCTATCGCTTCGGGCTGCCGACCATCCCCGAAGGGCCGAAGGACCGGCCCGTCATCGCCATGGACTATAATCTCTTCGTGCGCCATTCCGGCGGCTTCGAGCGCAAGGACCATCTCGGCGAATTCGAGAACCGCGCATATGCGGCGTTCAAGGGCGCGTTCGAACGGCAATATGACGGCAAGCGCATCCCCTTCCAGATCGGGCTGCACTTCACGCTGATGAACGGCGATGCCTATTGGCGGGCGCTGGAGCGCTTCACGCAGGAAGTCTGCGTCAAACCCGATGTGCGCTGCGTCACCTACAGCGATTATATCCGGGAAACCGGCGGCATCGCCTCCGCCGCCGCTCACCACAGCCGGAGCGGCATCTAGGCTTCCGGGTGGCGGGCAAGCCAACCACCCTCACGCCGAGCTTGCCCTACCCCAGCGCCCGGGCCATCGAGCGGATCATGATTACGGCGGATGCGGCGCCGGGGTCCATGTGGCCGAGGGAGCGTTCGCCGAGCCGGGCGGAGCGGCCCTTGGTCGCCACCATCGCCCGGGTGGCCTCGGCCCCTGCAACGGCGGCCGCGACGGCGCGGTCCAGCGCATCCGGCAACGAGGCGCCGGCGGCGCGCGCCTCCTCCATGGCACGGGCGGCGGGCGCCCAGGCGTCGATCATGGTCTTCTCGCCCGGTTCCGCCTTGCCGCGGTCCTGGATGCCTTTGGCCATGGCGATGAAGCAGGCGCAGACATCGTCGTCGCCGAGCACCGGCTTGCCCTTGGCCGCCGCGCCCGCACGCATGAACGCCGTGGCATAGAGCGGCCCCGAGGATGCGCCGACGGCGTTGAGGAAGGATTTGGCGGCGGTATTGAAGATCGCCGACGGATCGCTCGCCGCCGGGTCGATGCCGTCCAGCGCCCTGGCGACGGCGGCAAAGCCGAGATCCATGGCAATACCGTGATCGGCATCGCCGATGACGCCGTCGAGTTCGCAGAGTTCGCCCTTGGCGGCGGCCATCGCAGCGGCAATGTCGCGGAACATTTGCGCAAGGATCGCAGGTGTGATCTCGCTCATTGCAGCCTCCTATCCGGCGCGGAACATGATGCAATCGCAGGGATGGTCGATCAACTCCTGCAACTCGTCATCGAGGTGCATGAGCGTGATGGAAGCGCCCGCCATTTCCAGCGAGGTGCAATAATTGCCGACGAGGCTGGTGTGCAGCGCGAGGCCGGCCGCGTCGAGCCGCTTCCGCACCTGGCGCATCAGGATGTAGAGCTCCATCAGCGGCGTCGAACCCAGCGAATTGACCAGCACGGCCACCCGGTCGCCGCTATCGGCGCCCATCTCGGCGAGTATCCGGTCCATCAGCGCATCGGCGATGGCATCGGCGGGCTGGAGCTCGCTGCGCGCTATGCCGGGCTCGCCGTGGATGCCCATGCCGACTTCCATTTCCGTTTCGCCGAGCGTGAAGTTCGGCTTCAGCGTCTGCGGCAGCGAACAGGGCGAAAGCGCGACGCCCATGGTGAAGGTGCGGTCATTGGCCTTGCGCGCGATACGCTCGCATTCGTCGATATCGAGGCCCTTGTCGGCGGCCGCACCCGCCGCCTTGAACACGAAGACATTGCCGGCGACGCCGCGGCGCTTGTCGCGCTGGTCCCGCGGCGCGGAGGCGACGTCGTCGGTGGTGAGGACCGTGCGTACCTCGATATCCTCCATCGCCGCCATCTCCGCGGCCATGTCGAAATTCATGACGTCGCCGGCGTAATTGCCATAGAGATAAAGGACGCCGGCGCCATTGCTGACCGCCCTGGTGCATTCGACGATCGGGTCCGGCGGCGGCGAGGCGAAGACATTGCCGATGGCCGCCGCGTCGGCGAGGCCCTTGCCGACAAAGCCGAGGAAGGAGGGTTCATGGCCCGAGCCGCCGCCAATGACCAGCCCGACCTTGCCGGGGCGCGGGCCATGGCGCGAAACGATGGAGCGGGGAGAGCCGTCGATGGCGAAAACCTTGTGCGAATGGGCGGCGAGCACCCCTTCGAGCATCTCGTCCACGGCATTGGCGCCGTCATTGATGATCTTCTTCGTCTTCACGGATTTTCCTCCCCGCCTGTTGCTGCCTGCCTACGCCGTGGCAAGCGCCAGCCTGGTGACCCGAATCTGAAGTTCGTCTGACGCTGCTGCAACAATGTAGTGAACTTCAGATTCGAAAGGCTCCGGCCCCTGCCGCCGTAGTCAGGCGTATTCCGATACCGCCACACTAGCGCGGGCCTGCAATATCTGCGAGCAGGCATTGGCCGCTTCCACACCCTTGACGACGAAATGTTCCTTGAAGAAGGCGATATGGGCTGGCGATTCCTGGAAATTATGCGGCGTCAGCACCGCCGAGAGCACCGGAATGTTCTGGTCGAGCTGGACGCGCATCATCGCATCGAGCACCGTGCCCGCGACGAAATCATGCCGGTAGATGCCGCCATCGACGACGAAGGCCGTTCCGAGGATCGCCGAAAAGCGGCCCGTGGCGGCAAGCGTCTGGGCATGGAGCGGGATTTCGAGTGCGCCCGGAACGTCGAAGATCTCGACGTCGGAAGCCTCGCCGCCGAGCGCGGTCCATTGCGTCACGAAGGAATTGACGCATTGATCGACGATATCGGCGTGCCAGCGGGCACGGATGAGGGCTATTCTGGTCTGGGGATGGGAAATTGCAGTCATTTATCTGGCCTTTCAAGGGTTTTGCCATTTTTCAATGATCCCTTGGGCGAACGCGCGAATCGGCGGCTCTCGTCGAAAGCTCCTATCCGCTTGTCCTCTTTCATCCGGACTATGACCGTCGGCTCCGGAATTCGACCGGATCTGCTGACCTTCCGGCACGCCGGAAGCGCTCGCGGGCTTCAGTGTCCGGGCTTGCACCCGGGCATCCGCTACCGCCGGTGGGGAATTTCGCCCCGCCCTGAGAACTACGCGGATGAATATATCCATGGCGGGAACGAGGTCAATCCCACCTTTCTCTGGATGAGCCGCCTGCATTTCTCCAACGGGCATTCCCCGACTGGCCCCAATTGGCACCAAGGCGGGATTCATAACCGGGACTGCACCAGCCATCAATTTTATTGGCTTGTCCGCCGGTTGGGCGGGGGTAATGTCCCGGCCATGAATCAAAGCTCCGCCACTCCCCTGCGCTATTCGCTCGGCGGTCTCGTCGCCATGGCGGTCGGCATGGGCATCGGCCGCTTCATCTATACGCCGATCCTGCCGGGCATGATGAGCGATCTCGGGCTCAGCCCCAGCGATGCGGGCATCATCGCCTCCGCCAATTTCCTCGGCTATCTCGTCGGCGCCGTCGTCGCCGGCTATGGCTGGGCCGCGGGCCGCGAGCGCGGCGTGATGCTGGCATCGCTCGGGCTGAGCGCCGCCCTCTGCCTGGCGATGGGCATCAGCAGCGACGTCTTGCTGCTGTCGCTGATCAGGTTCCTTGCCGGCGTCGCCAGCGCCCTCATGCTGGTTTTCGCCGCCACCATCGTCTTCAGCCATCTCGGCGCCGCCCGGCGTCTCGACCTGCAGGCGGTGCATTTCGGCGGCGTCGGCACCGGCATCGCGCTATCGGCACTGCTGGTGGCCGCCGGCACCAGCGCCGGCTATGGCTGGCGCGCCGACTGGATGGCCGCCGGGCTGGTTTCCTTCGCCGGCCTGCTGGCGGTCGCCCTGCTCATCCGCGACGGCCCCGTGCGCGACGGCTCCGGCAGCAAGGAACCGGCGATCCGCTGGACCGCAGCCTTCGTCAAGCTGAACATCGCCTATGCGCTGTTCGGCATCGGCTATGTCATCACCGCCACCTTCATCATCGCCATCGTGCGCGACAGCAATGGCGGGCCGTTCACGGAAGCGCTGGTCTGGCTGTGCACCGGCCTTGCCGGCATCGTCTCCGTCTGGGCATGGAACCCGGTCCTGCGCCGCGTCGGGCCGTTCCGCTCGCTGGCGCTCAGCCTGATCGCGCTCGCGGCGGGCGTCTCGGCCAGCGTCATCGTTCCCTCGCCCATCGGCCCGCTCATCGGCGGGCTGCTGCTCGGCTTCACCATCATGGTCATCACCGCCTTCGCGTTCCAGGCCGGGCGCGAACTCGTGCCGCTGGCGCCGCGGCGCATGATGGCCATCACCACGGCGGCTTTCGGCATCGGCCAGATCGTCGGCCCGCTCATCGGCGGCTACCTTGCGGATGTCAGCGGCAGCTTCACCTCCGCCACGCTGCTCGCCGCCGCCGGCCTCGTCATCGGCGCCTATTTTGCCTATTCGGCCGAGCCGGAAGCCCGATCCTAACATTAATTTAATACTTGCCCTTTGCACTTCGCCCAATTCTCGCTGATAAGCTGGCATCAGGTCTTGCGACTAAAGCAGCAGGAGCCAGAAAGGGCAGATCGACGTGTTCGTTTCATTTTTCCCCAAGCCGACGGCTTTCTTCATTTCCGCAGCGCTATGGTCATTGGCGGCCGTCCTGTTCTGGATGTTCGCCGGAGAACAGCTCGGCGCGGTGTTCGGCCTGCCGCCGGCAGACCCCGCCGCTCCGCCGGTCGTCGGCATCGGCATCTTCGTCACCCCGCCCTATCTCTGGCTCTATATCTATTTCGCCTTCTGCGTCGCGCTCTTCGCCGGGTTCTGGATGTGGTATGCGCCGCATAAATGGCAGGCATGGTCCGTCTGGGGATCGGCCTTCATCCTGTTCAGCACCTATTTCGACGTCCAGCTCAACATTGCCCTCAACACCTGGCGCGGCCCGTTCTTCGACCTGTTCCAGAAGGCGATTACCACGCCGAACTCCGTCCAGCCCTCCGAGCTCTATTATCTGCAATGGCTGTTTGCCGGGATCGGTTTCGTCAACATCATCCTCTTCGTCGGCACCAGCTTCTTCATCAGCCATTACGTCTTCCGCTGGCGCACGGCCATGAACGAATATTACATGGCGCACTGGCAGCAGCTGCGGCACATCGAGGGCGCCTCGCAGCGCGTGCAGGAAGATACGATGCGCTTCTCCTCGACGGTCGAGGGCCTGGGCGTCAGCCTGATCCAGGCGCTGATGACGCTGATCGCCTTCCTGCCGCTGCTGGCGCAGCTTTCGCACCACATCACCGAACTGCCGCTGATCGGGCAGATCCCCTATTCGCTGGTGGTCCTCGCCATCGTATGGTCATTGTTCGGCACCGGCATACTGGCGCTGGTCGGCATCAAGCTGCCCGGCCTGCAATTCCGCAACCAGCGCGTTGAGGCCGCCTACCGCAAGGAGCTCGTCCTCGGCGAGGACGACGCCGCGCGGGCGCAGCCGCCGACGGTCGCCGAACTCTTCGGCAATGTCCGCCGCAACTATTTCCGGCTCTATTTCCACTACACATATTTCAACGTGGTGCGCAGCCTCTACGGGCAGGCCGACGCCATCTTCCTCAACCTCATCCTGGTGCCGACCGTCGTCGCCGGCAAGATCACCATGGGCCTGTGGCAGCAGATCGCCACGGCGTTCGGGCAGGTGACGAATTCGTTCCAGTACCTGGTGACGTCGTGGACGACCATCGTCGAGCTGATGTCGATCTACAAGCGCCTCCGCGCCTTCGAGGCGGTCATCCATGACGAGCCGCTGCCGGAAATCGACCAGCACTATCTGGCAACCCAGAGCGAGGATGTGTAGGGGGCGGCCCTTCGGAGATCGGACCCGGCAACACTTATCCCCCTTTTTCGGATTAACCGGCTGTTTGGGGATGAATTTGGGGCCTCGGAAAAATATTTCTGAGGCCCGACGCCCTGCAAGCCCTTGTTTTCGCTTGCGGTCAGCGCGGAACGGTCCGCCAAAATGCGGTGGGATAAATGGAAACTTATCCCACCTCTCAGAAACCCGATTATTCTGTGCAGGTCCTTTCCAGTGGGGGAGCAGCTTCCGGAGCTGTTCGCAAGCTGGGAAAGGGTGGCGTTGCCGGATGGTCGGAAGTGACAACCCCGATCAACCAGCAAACTGCAGAAGGAAACGGAGGTAGCGCTTCGGTTTCCGGGTTGTTGCGTCTGACAAACGCAGCAACAGCAGGCAAAGACGTCGCGGGCGGTCTTCGGACCTCGACCCTGATACCTACTGACGCGCTGAAGACCGCCCGTCTCCCCCCATTTCAATGACCAGACGCGATTTTCGCGGGCGTGGTGCGGATTTTGCTTTTCAGCATCTCGAAAAGGGATTGCACCCCACCTCCCTCATGCTGAGCTTGTCGAAGCACGCACTATCTTGATGCAGCTCTAAAGAGACTGCACAAACGTTGCTGCGCCCTTCGACAAGCTCAGGATGAGGGAAATTGGATTGATTGCAAAAAGGGAGGGCGCTGAAATTTGAAACCTCGCAGAACTACCACCCGGCCAAACACCCAACCCCCTCAGAATGAGGGAGGTAGGTTCATTTGCAAGACGGTGGGGGCCAAGGTTTGAACCCCCACAGAACTCCCGCTACTTCCCGGCGTCGAGGCGGTCGATGGCATCGACATTGCCGGCGGAGGGGCCTGCGGGATCGAATTCCGATTTCAGCCAGGTATCGACGATGGCCTTTGCCAGCTCCGGGCCGATGACGCGCGCGCCCATGGTGATGATCTGCGCATTGTTGGATTTCGCCGCGCGCTCGGCCGAATAGGTGTCATGGGTCAGCGCGGCGCGGATGCCCGGCACCTTGTTGGCCGAGATGCAGACGCCGATGCCGGTGCCGCAGATGAGAATGCCGCGCTCGTTGCTGCCATCGATAATGGTTTGGGCAAGGTCGCGCGAAATATCGGCGTAGAAGCCCGGCTGGCTCATATCCGTCACCACCAGTTCGGCCTTGCCGGCCAGATGGGCGGCGATGACTTCCAGAAGCGGCTTGCCGGCGCTGTCGGCTCCAATTGCTACTTTCATGCTAGTTCCTTTCTTCAATTCAGCCTTTTCCCGGTAGCGCCGGTCAGATCGCCGCCGACACTTTCTGCAATATGCCCAGATAACCCTGCGAGGCCCAGGCGGAACGGCCGATGAAAAGCCCGTCAATATGTGGGCAGGCGATGAGCTCGGCGCAATTGTCCGGATTGACGCTGCCGCCATAAAGAACGGGCGGCGCCTTGCCAAGTATCGCGCCGGCGATATCGGCGATGCGCGCCTGCCTTTCGTCCGCATAGGCGGACGTTGCCGGAATGCCGTTGACGCCGATGGCCCAGACCGGCTCATAGGCAAAGAGGATCGGCACGTCGCGCGGCGCCTCGCCGGCAAGGGCAAGCGCGCCCTCCACCTGCCGCTTCAACACGGCGTCTGCCTCCCCCGCCTCGCGCTCGGCCAGCGTCTCGCCGATGCAGATCAGCGGAACGAGCCCGTGGCGCAGCGCCGCCGCGACCTTCAGGCCGACGGTCCGGTCGGTCTCGCCGAAATGTTCGCGGCGCTCCGAATGGCCGAGTTCCACCAGGTCGAGATTGCAATCCTTCAGCATCAGCGGCGAAATCTCGCCCGTCCAGGCGCCCGAATCGTCCCAATGCATGTTCTGCGCCCCGACCTTGACGCTGGTGTCCTTCAATATCTCCTTCACCTGCCGCACCGCCGTGAATGGCGGAATGACGAAGCGCTGCACCCGCCCGTCCCGCCCGCCATCGGCTTTGGCGAGATCGACCGCGAAGGCCGCAGCCTCCGGCAGCGTCTTGTTCATCTTGAAGCTGGTGCCTACCCAAAACATGCTCATTTCTCTTTCCCGTATCGTCAGAATCAGCGGTTGAAGCCGGTATCGATGTAAGGCTCCCAGAATTCAACCGATTCCCGGATCATGTCGACGACAAGATGATCCGTCGGCTCCCTTTCGCGGAACGACAGTTCCAGGCATATCTCGTTATCGGTGCCGCCACCCTGCCTGACGGTGGCGAGGAACTTCTCCGGCGTGATGCGGCCATCGGCATTATGGGTGGCGGTGAACGGCCAGTGGCCGCCCTTGTTCATCGACGACTGCTTGATGTGGATGATGGGCGATTCCTTCGGAAAGGCCGCCGCCCAGGCATAGGGATCGATGTCGGCGGGATTGCTGGAGGTGACGTCGCCATGGTCGATATCGACCATCATCAGCAGCGGAATGGCGAGATCGGAGGCCTGCAGCCGGTCATGCAGCTCGCGGCAGGCGGCGATCGTATGGCCGAATTCGCGGCCGACCGACATCGGCTCCCAGAACAGATAGGACAGGCCCGCCTCGCGCCCATGCTCGGCCACCTCGCGCCAGCAATCGATGGCGATCTTCATCATCGCCTCGCGCCGCGCCGGGTCGTCATAATCCCTGTGGGTGAAGATGGCGAACTGCGTGCCGATGGCCGGTGCGCCGAGCTCGGCCGAAATATCGGCGAAGGTCTTGAACCAATCGACATAGTAGCGCCGCACATCGGCGTCGGGATGGCCGAAATGGTTGAGCCTGCCATAGGGCCCGGTCATGCCCGAGGTGATCCTGACGCCGGTACGCGCCAGCGCCCGCCGGAACAGGCGCACATGGCGGGCGATGGTCGCGGCCGGCCATGACGGGTTGATGAACTCATGGGTAAGCTGCACGTTGCCGATCCTGATCCTGCCGGCAATCGTGTCGATCAGGTCGTCCGCCTCGGCGAAGCGGTTTACCAGCGGATTGGTGTTGAGCGAAAGTTTGAAACCCATGAAGTCAGATCCTGTTCTACCAGCTGAAACGTTCGGCGACGTAATCCGGCCTGGCATCATGGCGCCGGAACAACCGGTCGAGTTCGGCCTCGTCCGCATCGGCAAGGATGCCGGTCTTGACCAGCATCGAGCTCAGCCCTGCCCGCGCCGCGCCCGCTATGTCATGCTCGATGCTGTCGCCGATGCAGCAGATGCGCTGCGGATGGCCGAGAAACTCCAGCGCCCAATCATAGATATCGGGGAAGGGCTTGCCGATCCAGCGCACGGTGCCGCCGAGTTCGCCATAGAGTTCGGCGATGCGGCCGGCGCCGAACGAGGTGCCGTCGCGGGTCAGCATGATCTTGTCGGGGTTGGTGCAGAGGCAGGGCACGCCGCGCCGCGCCGCCGGGGCGAGCAGGCGCTCGTAATGGCCGAGATCATGGATGTCGCCCTCGCTCGCGGCGATGAGGATCGTATCGGCATCCTCGCCGCTTTCGGTGCGCACGATGTCCAGCCCGTCGATCGGCGAGGTGTCGCCGTCGCGGCTGATCAGCAGGCAGCGGCTGGACGCCCGCCCGGCGCTTTCGCGGGCGAGAATATGCCAGGCCACTTCGCCGGAGGTCAGGAACATGTCCCAGCTGTCGCGGTCGAAGCCGAGCGCGGCGAGCCGCTTGCCATTGCCGGCGGAACGCTTGCCCGAATTGGAAAGGATGATGATCTTCGCGCCGCTGCGCTTCAGCCGGGCCAGCGTCGCGGCGGCTTCCGGATAGGCGCCGCGCCCGTCCCGGAGCACGCCGAACTGGTCGATGAGAAAGGCGTCGAAGCCCGGCGCCAGCTCGCGCAGGCCGCGCACATGCTGCGGATCGGTCATAGCTTGCCCGCCTCGCGCGCACCGAGCAGCGCCAGCCTTGCGGTGCCGGCGGCCGCTTCCTCGGACAGGACCGGCGGCATGGGCACGCCGAGCCGCCTTGCCCTGATCGCCGCCCAGACGGTGTTCTTCGCGCCGCCGCCGACGCTGCGGACCGATTGCAGCAGCGGCGCGCCGAGTTCGGCCAACCGGCCATAGGCGAGCTGCTCGATCGAGGCGATGCCCTCGAAGATCGCCTGCAGGAACGCGGCATCGCCGGTGGCCCGCGGCGTCATGCGCGGGCGCATCAGCGGGTCGTTGAAGGGAAAGCGCTCGCCCTGCCCCGGCAGCGGATAATAGTCGAGACCGGTCTCGGCGGAGGGGTCGATTTCCGCCGACAGGCGCTCGATCGCCGCATTGTCGAAATAGCGCGCCAGTACCGCGCCGCCGCTGTTGGAAGCGCCGCCGGCGAGCCACATATCGCCGATGCGATGGCTGTAGAGCCCGAATTCCGGCGCGAACAGCGGCTGTCCGGACAGCATCTTGATGGTCAGCGTGGTGCCGAGCGCGGTAACGCCATCGCCCGGACGGTCGGCGCCGGTGGCAAGGAACGAGGCGCAGCCATCCGTGGTGCCGGCGACGATCACGACATCCGCGCCGAGGCCGAAACCGGCGGCGGCCTTGGGCGATATCGGCGCGACCGGGGCCCCGGCGGGGACGATCCGCGGCAGCAGCGCCCGGTCCATGCCCGTCCGCGCCAGCCATTCGGGCCATTGGCGGGCAACGGGATCATAGCCGGTCTTCAGCGCATTGTTCTCGTCCGATGTATCGTAGCTGCCGGTGAGGTTGCCCATCAGCCAGTCAGCCTGGTGCACGATATGCGCAAGGCCGTCTATGCCCTTGAAGCGCAGCGCCTTGGCAAGACCCGACGTCGCGCCATGGGCCGCGCTGTCGGCGGGCGCATGTTCGGCGATGCGCGCCAGTATGGCCTCGTCCGTCACCGGGTCGTTATACATCAGCGGTTCGGCCAGCGGCATGCCGCGCGCATCCACCGCAAGCACGGTGCCCGAGGTGCCGTCGATGGCGATGGCGCGGACCCGCGCGCGGTCGAGCTTGGCCAGCAGGGCCTTCAGCGCAAACTCCACGGCGGCGCGCCAGCCTTCCGGATCGCGGTGGTCCGAGGAGAAATCGGCGAGCTTTGCCGCCGCAACGGCGCTGATCTCGAAGCCGGGTGTCATGGCGACGGCCCGTGCGCCCGAGGTTCCGACGTCTATGCCGATGACCAGCGGTTCGTTCATCGCGCCGCACCCGCGGCAAGGTTCAGCGTCTGCCGGTATTTTTCCGCGTCCCAGCCGAGGAGCTCGGCATTCTCGGCATCCGTCAGATAGCGCAGCCGCGCCCCTTGCGGGATGCGGGCCGTCACGTCGGACAGGCAGCGCGCGAGGGCGAGCGCACCGGCACTGGCATCGGCGGCGACGAGGACACCCTTGCCGGGAAAGAGCAGCGCCGGCGGCAGCGCCGGGCCGTTGCGCTTCGCCTCATCCTCGAGCGAATGCACCGCCTCCCCGGCCAGCAACGATCCCTTGCCGAGAAAGATCACATGATCGGGATAGAGGCTGCCACCGGCGGCGAAGGCGCAGCTGGTCTCGTCGGTCGCGACGTGGTGGATGGCCTCATCGTCCGGCAGGCGATACCCGCTGCCCGCCGCGAGACGCTGCAGCGCGGCGAGATCGGCGGGGCGCGGCGGGCGCGCGGGCAAGGCCAGGCGCCGCGACATGTCGGCAAGCAGAGCCTCGGCCGCGCCGACCGTTTCGGCCGCCACCGCAAGGCCGTGATTGCCAAGCACGAGCACGCTCGTCCCCGGCCTGATGCGCGCCGCGATCGCCCGGGCGAGCGGCAGGCCCGGCCGCGCATAGGGCACGAAGGCATGGGGGATGCCGGCGAGCCGCGAAGCGACCAGCTCTTCGGCGTTCTCCTGCACCGCATGGGCGATGGTCGCGGTGCAATGGACATGCACGACCACTTTCTGCGGCATCAGCGCATGCACGGTGGTCTCGATGGAGGGCCGCAGGCCGGAGGGATTGCGATCGTCCAGCACATATTGCTGGGCCTTTTCGGCCGAGGGATCGTCGCCCGCCACCGCATCCAGAAGCGGTTGCAGCGCCACCGGCACCATGATGTCGCGGCTGCGCGCATCCCTCAGCCACAGCCCGGAAGCCTTGATCCAGAGCACGCCGTCCTGCTTGATCGACGTATTGCCGCCCGCGCCCTGGACAAGCGCCGGATCGGCGCCGACGCGGGCGGAAAGGTCGAGAAGCGCTTCGAATTCACTGTTCATCGCTTTGCTCCCGCCACCGGACGCTTCTCGCCTCGCGCCTGCCACCAGGCGTTGAATGCCGCCACTTCCCCGCCCGACATATGCAGGCCGTGCTTGGTGCGGCGGGTCAATATGTCGTCGGGATCGTCGGCCCATTCCGTGGCGATGAGGAACTCCACCTCGCGCTCGTAGCAGAGCCGGCCGAAAGCGCGGCCAAGATCGTCGAGCGATTGCGCCGGCCCTATCAATTCGTGCAGCCGCGTGCCGTAGAGCCGCGAATAATGCTTGGCGAGCGCGCTCGGCAGCCAGGGATAGCGCAGATGGACATCGCCGAGGAACTGCTCGAAATCCGCGCCCGGCATGTCGCCGCCCGGCAGCGTGGCCTTTGCGGTCCACGCCTCGCGCATGGCGGGGAAGAACGGCTTCAGCTTCTCCAGCGCATGTTCGGAGAGCTTGCGGAAGGTGGTGATCTTGCCGCCGAAGACGGAGAGCAGCGGCGCATTGCCGCCGGCGGCATCGACCTCGAAAATATAGTCGCGGGTAACGGCGCTCGGATTCTCGGCATTGTCGTCGTAGAGCGGCCGCACGCCGGAGAAACTGTGAACGATATCCTCGCGCAGCAATTGCTGCTTGAAGTAGCGGTTGACCGATCTGAGCAGGTAGCCGATCTCGTCTTCGTCGGCGGCGACGTCCTCGGGACGCCCTTCATAGGGAATGTCGGTGGTGCCGATCAGCGCCAGATCGTTCTCGTAGGGATTGATGAAGATGACGCGCTTGTCCGGGTTCTGGACGAGATAGGCCTGCCGTCCCTCCCAGAATTTCGGCACGATGATATGGCTGCCCTTGACCAGCCGCACGTTGCGGTTGGAATTGAGGCCGCCTACCCTTCCGATCACGTCATTGACCCATGGCCCCGCCGTATTGACGACGCAGCGCGCCCGGACGGTGCGCTTCGCGCCGGTGCGGGCATCGGTCATCTCCACGGTCCAGATGCCATCGCTGCGCCTGATCGAGGTGCAGGCCGTGCGCGTGTGGATCTCGGCGCCGAGCCGCGCCGCGTCGAGCGCGTTGAGCAGGACGAGACGCGCATCGTCGACCCAGCAATCGGAATATTCGAACGCCTTGCGATAATCGTTCTTGAGCGCGGCGCCCTCCGGCGCGGTGCGCAGGTCGAGCGCGCGGGTACCCGGCAGGCGCTTGCGGCCGCCGAGATGATCGTAGAGAAACAGGCCGAGCCGCACCAGCCATGCCGGGCGGTCGGCCGGATTGTGCGGCAGCACGAAACGCATGGGCCAGATGATATGCGGCGCCGATTCGAGCAGCACTTCGCGTTCGATCAGCGCCTCGCGCACCAGGCGGAACTCGTAATATTCGAGATAGCGCAGGCCGCCATGCACCAGCTTGCCGGAGCGCGAACTCGTGCCCTGCGCCAGATCGTCCTTCTCGCAGAGAAGCACCGAAAGACCGCGCCCGGCAGCATCGCGCGCGATGCCGGCGCCATTCACGCCGCCGCCGATGACGAACAGGTCATATGTTCCGGTTTGCGAACTCACGTTCATTTCCATACTCAGCTTTGGCTCCATCATCAGCGCCGGGCCGTAGCCGGGCGCTCGTCCTGCAGGCCATAGGAGGCGAAACCCTTCCGCACGCCGTCGATCTCTTCCGCCGGAAGCACCACCGGGCCGCCGATCAGGAGCGCGTGGTAATATTGCCGGGAGATTGTTTCAAGCTCGACGGCGGCCCACATCGCCTTTTCAAGGCTGCTGCCCGTCGCCAGCATGCCATGATTGGCCATGAGGCAGGCGGTGCGGCCTTCGAGCGCGGCGAGGACATTGTCCGAGAGTTCCTTCGTGCCATAGCGCGCATAGTCGCAGACCCGCACATCGTCGCCGCCGAAGGCCGCGATCATGTAGTGGCAGGCCGGAATGGGCTTGTGGGCGATGGAAAGGATGGTCGCATAGGTCGAATGGGTATGGACGACCGCATTCGCCTCCGGCTTGCTGCGCAGGATGTCGAGATGGAACCGCCACTCGGTGGAGGGCTTCCTCGGCCCCTCCCAGCTGCCATATTCGCCTTCGAGCGGCATGGCGGCGATCATGTCGGGGGTCATTTCATCATAGGGAACGGCCGATGGCGTGATCAGCATGCGGTCGCCATGGCGCACGCTGATATTGCCCGAGGTGCCCTGGTTGAGGCCCGAGGCATTCATCGCCCGGCACTGGTCGATGATCGACTGTCGAATTGCAGGTTCGCTCATTTCAAGGCTCTTCTCAGCAAGGATTGACGGGCGGCAGGCCGGCGAGGTAGCGGCGCACTTCCTCGGCCGCCATCTCGGCGGCATAGGTGACGGTGCGCACCGAGGCGCCGGCGATATGGGGCGTCAGCGTGACGTTGGACAATTGCAGCAGGGACCAATCGACCGGGACCGGCTCCACCGCGAATGTCTCGAGCATCGCGCTGGCGAGGGGGCCTTCGGTCAGGGCCACCTCCAGCGCCTCGTAATCGACAAGCGGGCCGCGCGCGGTGTTCACGAAGATCGCGCCGGGCTTCATTTTGGCGAAGGCGGCTGCATTCATCATGCCCTTGGTCTCCCCGGTCACGCGCGGATGCAGCGTCACCACGTCCGACCGCGACAGGAGCTCGTCGAGGCCCACATGCTCCACCCCGGCATTGCGATCGTCGGCTGAGAGCTGGACATAGGGATCGTGCACCAATATGCGCGAACCGAAGGCGCGCAGCAGCCGTACGACCCTGGTGCCGATATTGCCGTAGCCGATGACGCCGACGGTCATTTCCGAAAGCTCGCGCCCGGTCTTGTCGGCGCGGTAGAGCTCGCCCCGCCACTCGCCCTTGCGCAGCGATTCATGGCCGGAGCGGATCAGCCGCGTCTCGGCCAGGATGGCGCCGATGGTGAATTCGGCCACGGCGCTGGCATTGCGCCCCGGCGTATTGACCACGAGCACGCCGGCATTGCGCGCCGCCTGCATGTCGATATTGACCGGGCCGCCGCGCGAAACCGCAACGAATTTCAGCTTGGGCATGCGCTCCAGCATGCCGGCGGAGAGCGGCGCGAGCTGGGTGATCAGCAGTTCCGCATCGCCAACGAAGTCAACCACTTCGTCGGGATCGCCGAGATATTCCTTGAGCCCGTCCATGCCGGAAACCGCATAGCCATGCTCCATCGGCACATCCGGCCAGGGCAGTTCCAGCGTGCGGATATCATGGCCGTCGCCGCAGGCCTCCACGATCTTGTCGCGGAACACATCCGCCAGCATGAAACGATCGCCGATTATCGCAATTTTCTTCGTCATGGGTCTTCCTAGTTCTCGGTCATGCCATTCTGCCTCGCCGCAAGCGTGTGCCAGACGGGTTGCAGCGCCAGTCTCGACTGCTGGTAGGCGGGGAAAATATCTTCATATCGCTGCGCGAGCTGCGCATCGGCCGGTTCCGGCCGGCGCTGGAACGGCGATACCCACTCCTTCACGCAGGCCTCCATCGAGCCGTATATGCCAAGCGAGACCGCCGCGATCATCGCCGCGCCCGCTGCACCGGCTTCCTCGCGCTCGCTGGTCTGGATATTGGCGCCAAGCGCACCGCCGAGGATCTTGCGCAGCGAGGCACTGCGCGCCGCGCCGCCCGTCAGGCGCACCTGCCGCGGCAAGGGACCCATGGCGGCGTAGCAGTCGCGCGCGGCAAGGGCGAGCCCGTCGAAGACCGCCCGGGCGAGATCGCTGAAGCCATGCCGGGTGGAGAGGCCGACGAAGGAAGCCCGCGCCGCCGCATCGACGAAGGGGCCGCGTTCGCCGGCATCGGCGATATAGGGATGATATATCAGCGACGCGGGCTGCGATCCCGCAAGCCAGATCTCGACATAGCCGAGCAGTTCCTGCTTGGTCTTTTCGATGCCGGCGCTCCTGAACAGGCTTTCGGCCAGCGACAGCAGCCAGTCGATGTTCAGCGTCGCCGAAAGGTTCGACTGCATCTGCGCATAATAGCCGGGAACGGGCATGCACATCGTATAGCCGGTAAGATCGCGATTGAGGCGCACATCCTCCGGATTGGTGGCAAGGCGCATGTGCATGCCGGTCGATCCGACGATCGAGCAGCCGGTATCGGTGCCGGGCTCGTAGAGGCCCGCGCCAAGCGCGGTGCAGGCGACATCGACATAGCCGAGCACGATCGGCGTTCCCTCGCGCAGCCCGGTCTGGCTGGCGGCCGCCGCATCGAGCGCATGCGACGTGGTCGCGCCATCGACGATCTCGGGCAGCAGGTAGCTCAGCTTTTCGAGCCCTAGGAACTCGATGACGCTGTCCGAATAGCTGCGGCTGCGAAAATCGCCGAAGGTGAACACCGCTTCCGACGGATCGGTGGCGCGCCTGCCGGTCAGCTTGAAATAGAGCCAGTCCTTGCAATGGAAGGCGGTGGTGGCACCCGAATAGAGCGCCGGCGCATGGTCCATCATCCAGCGCAGCTGCGTGCCCTGCTGGCAGGCGGCAAGGCCGCTGCCGGTATGGGCGAAGCGGTGCAGGTCGCCGCTGTCGGCGCGCAATGCCTCGACCGTAGCGCCGGCGCGCGCATCGAGCCAGAGCCAGCCCTTGCCGACGGGCTCGCCATCGCGGTCGATCATCCATGTGCCGTCGCCCTGCCCGGTCACCGCCACCGCCACGGTGCGGTCGGCGAGATTGTCGACCTTGCCGGCCAGCATTTCGAGCGTCAGCACCGTATCGGTCCAGGTGCGCCCGAGTTCCTGCACCACGCCGCCATTGCCGGCGCTCTCATAATTGTTCGGCGTCGCGGCAAAGGCGATCTGGTTGCCCTTGAGATCGAAGGCGACCGATTTGATGATCGAGGTGCCGGCATCGATCCCGATGATGATGTCGCGCATCATGCCAGCTCCCGCCCATGGCTGACGGCAGCGCCGCTGGCCGCATCGAAGACATGGAGACTGTCGGGATCGAGCCGGATGCCGATCGTCTCGCCCAAGGCGAGATCGGCGCGGTCATGCTCGACCAGCACCATGGTGCCGCCGGCGAAATCGGCGGCGATGTGGGTCTGGTCGCCGAGCCATTGATTGACGGCGACCCGGGCCGGAACGCCATTGGCGACGCGGCGGACCGAATAGGGCCGGATGCCGACGACCACCCGCCGGCGCTGCAGAAGCGCCTTGCGCACGTCCGGCTGGAAATCGGCCGTCCGGTATTCGAGCCGCACATCGCCGTTCAGCGCGAAGACCATGCGGTCGTCGTCGCCGCTGATCTCGGCTTCGAAGACATTCATCGGCGGCTCGCCGACGAAGGTGCCGGTGAAGAGATTGGCGGGCCGCTCCTTGATCTTCTGCGGCGTATCGTACTGCTGCAGCTCCCCGCCTTCCATGACCGCGATACGGTCGGCCAGCGCATTGGCCTCCGTCTGGTCATGGGTGACGAGGATCGCGGTCAACCCGCGCTCCTTGATGTAGTGCTTGATGCGGCCGCGCAGCACGGCGCGCAATTGCGGCTCGAGCTGGCCCATGGGCTCGTCGAGCAGATGCAGGTCCGCATCGCGGATCAGGGCGCGGCCGAGCGATGCGCGCTGCTGCTGGCCGCCGGAGATCGACGACGGGTAGCGGTGGAGGATGTCCTCGATCTCGAGCAGCCGGGCGATATAGGCCACCTTCTCCTCGACGACCGATTGCGACAGGCGGGAGGATTTGAGCGCAAAGGCGATGTTCTCCTTCACCGTCAGCGGCGGGTAGAGCGAATAGCCCTCGAAGGCCATCGCCACGTTGCGGCGCACGGGCGGCAGGGTGTGGACCTCGCGCCCCTTGAGGGAAATCGTGCCGCGCGAGACGGCCTCGAAGCCTGCCACCATGCGCAGCGTGGAGGTCTTGCCGCAGCCCGAGGAGCCGAGAAGGGCGATGATCTCTCCCTTCCTTATATCCATCGAAATATTGCGGACCGCATGGACGCCATGGTCGATTGGCCCATAGAACTTGTCGACATTCTTGATCAAAAGGGCGGTATCGCTCATGCCGCTTCCCCATTCCTGCCATGTGCCGTTGCCGTCTTGCGGACCAGCGCTCCCGTAGCCTTGTCGAAGAGGAACGCCGTGCTGCCATCGATGGCGATGGCGGCCGCGCCCTGTGCGGGCCCGGGCGTTCCGGCGGGACGCGATACCAATATCTCGCGCTTGCGCGCCGTAAGCACCAGCGTCACGGTCTTTTCATTGAGCGGCGTCTCCGCCTCCACATCCACCGGCACCGCGCCGGCGGCGGTGGTGAAGCTGATGGATTCCGGCCTTATGCCGATGACGCAATCCCTGCCGACCACCTCCTCCGGCGCGCCCGGCAATGGCACCTCGACATTCGAAAGCTCGACATGGATGCCGTGCGGGCCCTTCTTCGGCGTCACGTCGAGAAGGTTGATCGTCGGATCGCCGAACAGCCGCGCGATCTCGATATCGGCCGGGGCATTGTAGATTTCCTCCGGCGTGCCGATCTGCCTGATGCTGCCATTGGCCATCACGGCGATGCGATCGCCAAGCGCCATGGCTTCCTTGTAGTCCTGGGTGACATAGACCACCGTCGCGCCCTGCGCCGCGAGCAGGCGCGGCAGTTCGAGACGCATCTCGAAGCGCAGCTTGGCATCGACATTGCGCAGCGGATCGTCCAGCAGCAGCAGCGGCGGCGATCCGACCAGCGCCCGCGCCAGCGCCGTCCGCTGCTTCTGCCCGTTCGACAGCGCCTTCGGATGGTGCGACAGCACGTGATCGATCTTCAGGAGCTTCGCCACCTTTCCAACGGAGGCCTTGATCGCATCGGCCGACGAACGCGTTGCGGTCAGCGGGCTCGCAATATTGTCCTCGGCGCTCATATGGGGAAAAAGCGCGAAGTTCTGGAAGGCCATGCCGATGCCGCGATGCTCGGCCTCGACATCGGTCATGTCCTCGCCGCCGATGAGGACGCGGCCCTCATCCGGGTCGATGACGCCGGCGACGAGGCGCAGCAGCACCGTCTTGCCCGCACCGGAGGGGCCGAACAGGACGAGGGTTTCGCCATCGGCGACGTCGAGCGACAGATTGTCGAGCACCGTATTGGTCTTGTAGCGCTTGACGATGTTCTGCAGTTGCAATGTGGTCATGGATTATCCCTTCACCGCGCCGAGCGACAGGCCTTCGACAAGGTAGCGCTGCGCGTAGAGAGCCAGTGCCAGTGTGGGCGTCACGGAAAGGACGATGGCGGCGGCGATCTGCCCGTACTGGATGCCGGACGAGGTGACGAAGGCCAGCGCGCCGACGGTGACGGGCTGCTTGTCGGCCGATGCCAGCACGAGCGCGAAGACGAAATTGTTCCAGGCGAAGATGAATGCCAGCAGGCCAGCCGCCGCGATGCCTGGCCCGGCCAGCGGCAGCGCGATCTTGCGGAACGTCGCGAACCAGGAATGTCCGGCGATGCGATAGGCATATTCGACATCGGCCGAGATATCCTCGAAATAGCCGCGCACGATCCACAGGATGAGCGGCAGGCAGATCAGCTGGTAGACCCAGATCAGCCCGACATAGGTATCGGACAGGCCGAGCCACTGGAAATACTGCGTCAGCGGCAGGAGGACCAGCAGCGGCGGCGCGAAACGAAACGACAGCAGCGTGAAGGCGATATCCTCCGAACCGCGGAACTTGTGCCGGGCAAAGGCGTAGGCGGCCGGCACGCCGAGCACGAGCGACAGCGCCACCGACGTGACCGAGAGGAACACCGAATTCATCAGATTGCGCATGAAGGCGATGTCGAGCGTTCCGGCCGATGTCGTCAGCTTGCCGGTGATCAGCGCCGCATAATTGGACAGCGTCGGGCTGAAGACGATCGTCGGCGGGATGGTCAGGATTGTCTCGTTGGTCTGGAACGACATGAGGAAGATCCAGACGATCGGGAACATGAAGAACAGGACGACGAGCGAAAGCGCGACGAAGCGGAAAATTCTTTCGAGCGGAGACGTGGTTTCCATGGCTTTCTCCTCATGCCTCGCCGCGGGCGCGTTCGCGCAGCCGCAGCCAGTTCTTGATGAACGTGTTGGAGAGCAGGTACGTGATGGCCCACAGGATCACCATCAGCGCCGCCGAGCGGCCTATGTTGGTGGACTGGAAGAAGTTGAGATAGGCCTCGACCTGGAACACGGTCAGCGCATTGCCGGGCCCGCCCTGGGTCATGGCGTAGATGATGTCGAATTGCTGGATCGAATCCAGCAGCCGGAACAGCGTCGCCGTCAATATGTAGGGCGTCAGCATCGGCAGGGTGATCCGGAAGAAGACGAATGTGCGCGGCACGCCGTCGAGCGCCGCAGCCTCGAATGGCTGCGTCGGCAGCGAGCGCAGGCCGGCGAGCAGCAGGATCATGATGAAGGGCGTATAGACCCAGATATCGACGAGCACGACGGTCAGCAGCGCGGTATCGGGCGAAGAGGCCCAGCGGAAATTCTCGAGGCCGACGAGACCGGCGAGATAGCTCAGAATGCCGAAGCCGGGATTGGTCATCAGCTTCCACATCAGCGCCGCGAGGGCTGGCGCGATCATCAGCGGCAGCAGCAGCATGATGGAGATGAAATTGTTGATGCGCGAGCGCCGCTGCAGCAGCAGCGCTATGCCGAGGCCGAGCAGCAGTTCCAGCGTCACGGTGATGCCGGCATAGAGCAGCGAGATCTTCAGCGTGTTCCAGAAGCCGGGATCGTTGAACAGGAAGTTCCAGTAGTTCTCGCCCCAGTTGAACTTGCGCCCCCATGGCTGGCTGAGCCGGTAGCGCTGGAGCGAATAGACGACTGCCGTGACGAACGGGATGAGAATGCCGATGCAGACGAGCAGCGCAGGCAGGCTCAGGACGTAAGGCAGGACCTTGCGGCTGATCCTGAACCGGGAGGCCGGCTTGCGCGATAGGGTCGTTGAAGCCACGTGGAAGCTCCGTTTCTCGTTTGTAGGGCGCCGGACCGGCGGGGCCGGTCCAGGCTGCCGGAATGCCGTGGAAGGTTGCCCGGCAACCGGCGGAACCGGTTGCCGGCAGCGATATCAGCCGAGGCCGGCTTCCTGCAGCTGGCGATCGATGCTCTGCGCCAGCTGATCGAGCCCTTCGTCGATCGGAACCTCCTTGGCCACCATCTTCTGCAGCGTCGCCGCCCATTCGGTGGTGACGTCGAAGAACAGCGGCTGCGGCGTGAACTTGATGCTCGCGCCGGCGGCCGATGCGTCGAACATTTCCACATAGCCCGGATATTTGCTGTTCAGCTTCTCGCGGAACACCTCGTCCTTCCAGATCGCCTGGCGGACCGGATCGACGAAATCCATCTTGGTCGCGCCGAACAGGGCGTGCTCGGGACCCGAGGCCCACTGCATGAAATACCAGGCCGCATCCTTGTCCTTGGCGTAGTTCGACATGGCGAGCGACCAGATCCAGATATTGGGCGTCGAGGCCTTGGCTTCCGGATTGGCGGTGAAGGCGGCATAGGAAAGCTTGCCGGCCATCTTGTTGTCGCCGCCATTCATGAAGTAGCCGAGGCAGTCGGCATCGAAGATCATCGCCGAAGCGCCGGCACCGAGATCGGCGCCCACCTGGTACCAGGTATAGGTGGACCAGTCCTTCGGGCCGCTCTCCTGGATCATCTGCACCCATTTCGAGTGATAGGCCTTGGATTCCGGCGTGTTCATCGCGGCCGAAAGCTTGCCGTCGGCCGAGACGTTCAGGTCCTTCTGGTTGAAGTTGGCATAGCCCGACAGGAAGCCCGGATGGATCGTCGCCCAGGAGCGCGAGCCGCGGACGCCGATGCCGTAGATGCCGCCGACATCCTTCTGCAGCTTGGCCGAAACGGCGATCATGTCGTCGATGTTCTTCGGAACGCCGACGCCGGCCTTTTCGAACATTTCGCGGTTATAGGTGATGTTGTTCTGCTCGAACGCCCAGGGAATGCACCATTGCTTGGCATCTTCCGAGCCGAGCGACCCGCCCGGCGTGCCGTTCCAGGCGCAGGAATTCTTCACGCCCGGCAGGAAATCGTCCCAGGCATAGTTCGGATTGGTCTTCTCCGGATCGTTGATCCATTCCTTCAGATCGGTGATCCAGCCCGCCGGACCATAGGTCCATGTCATGTAGGCGCCGGTCATGAACACGTCATATTCGCTGGAACCAGAAGACAGCGCCGCCGTGACCTTGTCGAAATAAACGTCCTCGGGGAAGACGTCATAGGTGACTTCGATGCCGGTCAGGTCCTTGAAGTTCTGCAGGTTGGCGATCATGGCGTCGGCATAGGGATGCTTGTTCAGGAGCAGCTTGAGCGACTTGCCGGAATGTGCCTTCCAGTCGAAATCGGCTGCCAGCGCATTGGTCGACATCATGTTGAACAGCGTGCCGGCGGTCGCGGCGGTCATGCCGGCGGCGCCAAGCCCCTTCAGCAGGCCGCGCCTGTCGACCGATCCGCGCAAGAAGGCGCTGATGAGGTCTTTTTCTCTATCGTGCATTGGTTTTTCTCCTCCTTTTATGGGTATTGCCAACAGTTGAACTGAACCGGATACCCGCCGGCATCATCTTGCCGGTCGCCGCGGCGACTCCCTGCCCGCAGCGCCCGGTCAATTCTCATCGGATCATGGGCCGTCCCTCACCAGCAGCCGCGCCGTCCGTTCATCGGTGATGAGGCCGCTCAGGTAGCGGCTCTCCAGAATGGCGTGGGTGGCATGCACCTTCACCTTGCCGCCGACCACGGCGACGATGCGCCGGTTCTTCAGGGTCTCGCGGCCAAGCGTGAACGTGCGCTCGGAAAGCGTCGTCTCTATAGGCTCGCCCGCAGCGTTGAAGAAATGGCCGAGCAATTCGGCGACGCCGCCCGCGGCCTTGATGTCCTCGATCTCGCCCTTCTCGATCATGCCGGTCGATACCAGCGACGCTTCGAGTTCCACCGTGCCGATGCCGACGAAAAGCAGATTGGCGCTGCCGGCAAGGTCGAATATCTCGCGCACGCCGCGCTGGCTGAAAAGCACGTCGCGGTCCTCGACCGTATTGGCGAAGAAGGGAACCGGCATGACATAGGCATCGGCGCCGACCCGCTCCGCCAGGCGGTGGATGACGTCATGGGGACTTGCCGCGAATTTGCGCGTCAGCCCGCCGAGCAGCGAGACGAAACGCGCCCTGCCATTGGCGATGCGCGGCAGGTAATCGACGCAGGCTGCAAGCGTGCGCCCGTGGCCGACGCCGATCAGCACCTCGCCCTCGCGCTCGATCTCGCGCTTCAGGAACTGCGCGCCGGCGATGCCCAGCGCCTTCAATGGCAGGTCGTCCGGATCGAAATCCGGCACCACCTCGCAATATTCGAGCCCGTAGCGCTGCGACAGGATCTGCTCGAGTTCGAGACATTCGGAAACTTCGCCGTCGATATAGACCTTGACCAGGCCTTCCTGGTTGGCCTTCGTGATCAGCCGATGCGCCTTGAGCGAGGTAAGGCCGAGCCGCTTGGCGACTTCGGATTGGGTCAGGCCTCCGGCGTAATGCAGCCAGGCAGCGCGCGCCGCCATGCTCGACTCTTCTTCCCGCAGAGAGCCTCCATTCGCCAAAGCCATAAATCCTACCCTGAGAGCACTGATATTTTTATCGGTTGTTGAAAATAATTTCACCTACTGAAAAATTTGTCAAGCACGCTCTCTTCGGGCCAGAAACGCACGAGCGGAAATGTCCGGCGGAGACTATTCCCCGCCGGGCATGGATGCCTCGTTGCTGCCTGTCAGGCGCTCAACGCGGGATAATCGGTGTAGCCCTGCGCACTGCCGCCGAAATAGGTGTTCTGGTCGGCCGTATTGAGCGCTGCATTGGCCCTGATGCGGGTGACGAAATCCGGATTGGCCAGCACCATCTGGCCATAGGCCTCGAGATCGGCCAATCCCGCGGCGATATCCGCGCCGATCTCGTCGCGCGGGCGGCCCGGACGGTTGAGGATCAGCGACTGGTGCCAGAGATTGCGGATGTCGGCGAGCAGCGCTTCATCGCCCTGGTGCATGATGTGCACATAGGCGAGGCCGAGCTTGTCGAGTTCGGCGATCAGATGGCGGTAGAGGTCCGGCCCCTCCGGACCCTCGTCGATCCCCCACATGTTCAGGCCGGGGGAAAGGCGGATCGCGGTGCGGTCGGCGCCGATCTCCCCGGCAATGGCCGCCGCGACCTCGATGGCAAAGCGGGCACGGTTCTCGATCGAGCCACCATATTCGTCCGTGCGCCTATTGGCGCTCGGCGCGATGAACTGGTGGACGAGATAGGTATTCGCGCCATGAATCTCGACGCCGTCGGCGCCGGCCTCGACCGCCGAGCGGGCGGCATGGCGGAAATCCTCGACGGTCCGGCGCACTTCCTCCGTGCCGAGCGCCCGCGGCACCGGTATGTCCTGCATCCCCGTCGGCGTGAACATGCCGGAGCCCGGCGCGATCGCCGAGGGTGCGACCGCCTGGCGATGATGCGGCGTGTTGTCGGGATGCGACATGCGCCCCGCGTGCATCAGCTGGATGAAGATATGGCCACCCTTGCCGTGCACGGCCGAGATTATCCTGCGCCAGCCGGCGACATGGGCGGGCGTATGGATGCCCGGCGTCGTCATGTACCCCTGGCCGTCATCGGAGGGTTGCGTGCCTTCGGTGACGATCAGGCCGAGCGCGGCGCGCTGGGCGTAATATTCGGCGGCGAGTTCGCCGGGCGTACCGTCGAAGCCGGCGCGGCTGCGCGTCATGGGCGCCATGACGAGGCGGTTGGGAAGCGTGTAGCGGCCGACTTTGGCCGGCGTGAACAATTGGCCCATCCTGGTTCTCCATCTGTTGGGAACGCCTTTGTCCACTATTCCTCATGTGGGATAAATCCGGTACAATCGAAATCAGTTTTCCATATATGGAGCAATCGCGTGAGCCATCTGAACGACATGGCGCTATTCGTCAAGGTGGCGAGGGTAAGGAGCTTCCGCAAGGCGGCGGAGGCGCTCGGCATGCCCAATTCCACCCTGTCGCGCCGCATCAGCGAATTGGAGAAGGCCATCGGCCTGAGGCTGCTGCACCGGACGACCCGCAAGATCGAGCTGACCGAGGCCGGCCAGATCTATTACGAGCGGAGCAAGCGTATCGTCGACGAGGCGCGGCTGGCGCATGAGCAGCTCGGCGCCATGCTCGAACAGCCGAGCGGCGTGATCCGCGTGTCGCTGCCGGTCGATCTCGCCACGCTCTACCTGACGCCGATCATTGCCGATTTCGCCCGGCTCTATCCGGGCATCACCTTCGAATTCGACCTGACGCCGCGCCGCGTCGATCTGGTGACGGAGCCGTTCGACGTGGCGATCCGCATCGGCAAGCTGGAGGATTCCGGCCTGATCGCCCGGCTGATCGGACGGCATTCGCTCTACCTCTACGCCTCCCCCGGCTATATCGAGGCATCGGGCGCGCCGACGGAACCGGCAGATCTCCGCGAGCGCGAATGTATCTGCATGCGGCGCAACCTGCGCTGGACCCTGCACCGGGGTACAGAGACCGTCGAAATCGACGTGAGCGGCCGCTTCACCCTCAACAGCGTCGGGATGATCGGCGCGCTTGCGGTCAACCATCAGGGGATCGCCCTGCTGCCCGAGAAGATCGTCGCCCAGGACCTCGCAGCCGGGCGGCTCCGGCGCATCCTGCCCGATTGGCAGGGACCGGCGGTCAGCATCTATGCCGTCACCGAAACGCGGCTCATCCCGGCGAAGACCCAACGCTTCATCGAATTCCTGTCGACGAAGCTGATGGAAGCCTGAGCGGGCGCTTTCGGCTCGAAATGGTCTCCACGCACCGCCCGGCGACAGGAATTGCCCGAACTTATGGCCCGCCGGATTTGCTCCCGGAGCCTTTCCACGATAGACGCGCATCTGACATCACGACCGATGAACGAATATTTGCGAAAAGGAACAGCAGGATGAGCACCCCGAGCGACGACGATTATGTCTATGACGAAGTAACCGGTGAATGGCGCCCGGCGTCGGAAATCGCCGCCGAGCAAGCCAAGGCCGCCGAGGTGCGCGATGCTTCCGGCAATGTTCTGGCGGATGGCGATTCCGTCGTCCTGATCAAGGACCTGAAAGTCAAGGGCGCAGGCCAGACCCTCAAGCAGGGCACGGTCATCCGCTCGATCCGCCTCACCGGCAACCCCGAAGAGGTCGACTGCCGGCACGATGCCATCAAGGGCCTGGTGCTGCGCACCGAATTCCTCCGCAAGCGTTGAGCGGGACGCTACTGGTCTCGCCGCTGGTCGACGATCAGCCGGGCGATTTCATCCGGGTCGGCATGCGCCTGAACTGCTCGCTGCTGCAGTTCGGGTGCATAGCGCTCGATGAGCGACAGCCATAACCGGCCGAGTTCCGGCCCAAGCAGGCGGATCAGCTGGGAGCGCGTATAAAAGTGCGCTCCTATCAACAACAGAAGCAGGACGCCGCTCCCACCGCCTGCAACATAGATGAACCGCATGAAATCCGACATCAGCCAGGACATCAATTCGGTGATCCGTGCTTCGAACGAAGGTATTTTCGACAATACAAAAAGCGCGAGCGCCGGAACGATGACGACGGTCGCGAGCCCGACCATGCTCTTCCTGACAAGGGAATAGGCTTTGAAACGACGCTCAAAACCGCCCGTGCCCGCGACCCGCTCAAGAGCGATCGTCTGTTTGTAAAAGTCGTCCGACTTTTCGACCGGTATCCGTTTCCAGTCGATCAATCCATGCAGACCCTCAAGCTGACGGCCGGCAAACTGCGACAACAGCATTGCCGCGCCGAAATTCGAAAGAAAGTTCACTTCAGCGCTCCATGGCTCAGCATCGATTACGATTGAAATCGTTGATCATGTTGTTGAATTCCTGGTCAAAGCTGCGTGCGTCCGTCGCGACCGGATCGGTGACGCTGAATTCCTGTGGCTTGTACTGGCCCTTTGCCGCGTGCTGGATGGCATTCCGGCCCCGGGCAAGGACGCTGTTCACTGAAAGCATCATGCTCGTACAGCCTTCAGGCCGGCTTTCGCGGACTTTCTTGTTCCATCCTTCGGCCATTTCGTTGACCTTGTTAAGACTGTCGGCAAAGGCCTGTGCCGCCTGCTTTTCGCCGGCCTTCTGGAAGAAATCATCGGCGAGGCCCGCGGCCTGCTTTGCATAGAGGATCATGCCGGCGCGAAAATATTCGGCGCTATCCTTGGGTGCCTGTTCGAACGCGGTCCGCGTATTGACCTCGTCGCGCTGGCGGATGCCGTTGTAGAACTCCACTTCCAGTTCTGCGACTTTCTTCATCGCAGCAACATATTGCGGGTCCTTTTCCCTGGCTTTCTTGCCCTCGTCGGCAAGATGGCCATTTGACTGTGCGTAATTGCTAAGCTCCGTATTCAGGGGCTCGACCTCTTTGAGTGCCGCCGTGAGAGCTTTTGCAGCCTTGTCGATTTCCGGAAGTTCCGTTGGCATCGCCAATGCCGTATCGAGCGTTTCGCGCATGCGCTTTATGTTATAGGGGTTCTCGACGGAATAATGCTTCAGTTCCTGCCCCTTCTGCAGTGCCTCCTGATAATATTTCAGATGATCGGCGAGGCCGGCTCCAAAAGAAGAGCTGCCGTTTGCAGCGTCAATATAGGTGTTGTACTTTGCGATCTGCTGCTGTTCGGCTGAAAGCTGTTCAGCCGGCGCGGCCGATTCGGCCTTCTTCTGGTCGTTGCAGCCTGCCAGACAGATTCCGCCGACAAGCAGCAGTCCGGCCAAAAGCGACTTCATATTGAGCATCATGATAATTCAGCGCCCACGGCAAAGCGTGCGCGTGTCCTTTTCGTTTGTTTTCAGGGTGGAATTAGCTCGACTGGTTCAGCCGGGCGGTGTCATCAGCATGGGCCGGAGCGGCCGTCATGAATATGAGACTGCTGATGCAAATTGAATTGAGGAAGGTATGGCGCAGTTCGGGATGGCAGGTCATGTCTCGTCTCGGTCCATCAATCCCTACCTCCCTCAGGATTGATTTGATATATGGCGCGTTAAAACACGATCGGACATTAATTTCTACGAAAGATTGCACTAGAAACTGATTTTCAACCTATTGCTCAGCCGATCTGCAGCTCGGCAGCAAGCAATTCCAGCATGGCGTCCACCTTGGGCAGCAATTGTCGCCCTATCGGCCAAACCAGGTTTAGCGGCAGGCCTTCGGTCGCAAGTTCCGGCAAGACCTGTACCAGCTCGCCGCGTGCGATTTCGTCGCAGACCAACCATGTCGCCAGTTGCGCGATGCCGTATCCGGCCTTGACCGCCGCGACCTGAGCTTCACCATTGCCGACGGTGATGCGGCCTTCCATTGTGCGCCGCTCGATCATGCCGGGTCCATGGGTGATCAACCAGGGGCTGGTCGTGCCATCGGCCCTGCCATAGAGCACGGCATCGTACTGGGCCAGTTCGTCCGGCGATGCCGGTACCCCCCGCTTGGCCCCCCGCCTAGCCAGGTAATCCGGGGAGGCACAGAAGATCAGGCGTTCGCTGCCGAGATAGCGATGGCCCACGGAGCCGGTCCAATGCTCCGGTCCGCCGATGCGAACCGCGATGTCGATACCCTCGTCGAGCAGGTCGACGAAGCGATCCGTGAAGGAAACATGTGGCCGCAAGTGCGGATGCTGCTGCCCGAATCGCAACATCAACGGCCAGACGCGCATTCGGCCGAACGTCGCCGGCGCATCCATCCGCAGGCGGCCTATCGGCTCGCTGCGCTGCGCCGCGAGCACCGCTTCGGCCTCTTCCAGTTCCGCCAGCACACGCACGCAAATGCGATAGAACGCCACTCCCGCATCCGTCAGGGCAAGGCGCCGCGTCGTGCGCTCGAAGAGCCGGGTGCGGAGCCGGTCCTCGAGGCGCGCCACACTCTTGCCGACCGCGGAACTGGTCAGGTTCAGCCGCTCCGCCGCCGCGGTGAAGCTGCCCGCATCAGCCGTCGCCACGAAATTTTCGATACCCTTCAGTCGTTCCGATGGAAACATGCTTCCTCACCTATTGCGGATTTCAATTCTGTAATTGAACGAAAACATATCCGAGATAAGAATCTACTTCTTGAATAGACTGATGGCAATCGTGAAATCCCACAGGAGCCTCATCAATGTCTTCCATTGCAGCGCCGGGCGCGGCCACTTCGGCCCGCCATGACGGCCTTTCAATCGCCATTCTCGCGGTGGCGGCCTTCGTTATCGTCACCACGGAATACCTCATGGTCGGACTGCTGCCGGCTCTGGCGCGCGACCTCGAAATTTCGATCTCGGCTGCGGGCCAGCTCGTCACCCTGTTTGCCTTCACAGTCATGTTGTTCGGCCCGGCGCTGACCGCACTGCTGTCGCATCTCGAACGCAAACGCCTGTTCATCGCCATACTTCTCGTCTTTGCCGCCTCGAACGTCCTCGCCGCCATCGCCCCCAACATCTGGGTGCTCGCCGTCGCCCGGTTCATTCCGGCGCTGGCGCTGCCGGTGTTCTGGGGCACGGCCAGCGAGACGGCCGGTCAGATCGTCGGGGAGCAGCGGGCCGGTCGCGCTGTTTCCCAGGTATATCTCGGCATCTCCGCCGCCCTGCTGTTCGGCATCCCGCTCGGCACGCTGGCATCGGACGCCATCGGCTGGCGTGGCACCTTCTGGGTGCTGGCCGCCCTGTCGCTTGCGATGGCGCTGGCCCTGACGATCTTCATGCCGACCGTGGCCATGCCGCGGCGACTGCGCCTGGCAGAACAGGCCAGCATCCTCAGAAACCCTTACTTCGTCGGCAATGTCGCATTGTCGGTGGTGGTGTTTACCGCGATGTTTACCGCCTACACCTATTTGGCTGACATGCTGGAGCGGATCGCCGGGGTGGCTCCGGCATATGTCGGCTGGTGGCTGATGGGGTTTGGTGCCATCGGCCTCGTCGGCAACTGGCTGGGCGGGCATCTGGTGGATCGCAGCCCGCTAGGCTCCACCGCGGTATTTTCCGTGTTGCTGGGTGTCGGCATGGCCGCCAGCGTTCCGCTGTCCGGTTCGCTCCCCATGCTGGGCGCGGCGCTTGCGTTCTGGGGCATTGCCTATACGGCCCTGTTCCCGATCTGCCAGGTACGGGTGATGAAGTCCGCTTCCCATGCACAGGCTTTGGCAGGCACGCTGAACGTGTCGGCGGCCAATGCCGGTACGGGACTGGGCGCGATCATCGGTGGCCTGGTGATTCCCTATTGGGGGCTTGCGAGCATCGGCTACGTCGCCACCGGGATCGCAATCCTGGCCGCCCTGTCGGCAGTGCTGATCTCGTGCATGCGCCGATGAAGGAGCGGCAACTTCAGCCGCTCCCTTCGAGGACCATGTCGAGCGGACCGCAATTGTCCGCTCGCATCGCGGCGAGAGGCTAGACGCTCAGGATGATCTTGCCGCGCGCCCTGCCGGAGGCCTGGCGTTCGAAAGCCTCGGCAAACGATGTCATGGGCAAGACGCGGTCGATCAGGACCGAGTGTCCCTGCCCGCTCATCGCCTTGACTACATCCGACAGTCGTCGGGCGCTCGACGCGTGGAAGACGAACGCGCCATCCACCTTATGGGCTGCCGCCAGTGCCTGGTCGGGCGGAGAGACGGTCGAAAGCAGCTTGCCGCCGCCGCGCAACACGCCGAAGGAGCGTTGCTGTACCTCCCCGCCGATCGTGTCCAGCACGACATCGATGTCCGAAACCATGCGGGCGAAATCCTCGGATCGATAGTCGATCACCTGATCGGCACCCAATTCCCGGGCAATCTCCACACCATCCCCTGATGCAGTGGCGATGACGCGCGCGCCAAGCCCCCTCGCGAACTGGATGGCGAAGCTGCCGACGCCTCCGGCACCGGCATGGACCAGCACGGTTTGGCCGGGCTGGAGGTCTGCGGTTTCCACGAGTGCCTGCCAGGCTGTCGCCGCGGCGGTTGGCAATCCGGCAGCGCTGTTGAAGTCCAGGCCGTCCGGAACGAGCACCAGCTGATCTTCCGAAACGATGGCGTATTCCGCAAAAGCGCCACCCCCGGTCGGATCGAGCCGTGCCATGACCCGAT
The DNA here is from genome assembly GCF_026420825.1 of Phyllobacterium sp. 0TCS1.6A. Lineage (NCBI taxonomy): Bacteria > Pseudomonadati > Pseudomonadota > Alphaproteobacteria > Hyphomicrobiales > Phyllobacteriaceae > Phyllobacterium > Phyllobacterium sp. 0TCS1.6A. Next base: position 247,739 of record NZ_JAPMAB010000005.1, on the reverse strand, counting down.
CTCCCACGCGCCAGCGCATGGTCGGCGAGCCGACCTTCTCGACGGTGCCGGCGACGTCCGTGCCCATGGGCGAGGGAAATTCAAGCGGGAAGTAGGCGTGGACCTGACCGCGTTGCAGCTTTACGTCGAGCGGATTGAGCGCAGCGGCCGCAATGCGGACGAGCACCTCGCTGCCGGTCGGCTCCGGTATCGCGACGTCGTGCAGGACGGGGTTTTGCTCGTAGCCTGAGAGAATGATCTGTCGCATCTCACTGCCCTCAGTTCGTGACCGGCCAGGCGCCCATCTGGGCGAACCAGCCCATCCAGTCCTCCATGTGCCAGGTGCGGGTGATCCGGCCGTTCTCGAAGGCATGGAACTCATGGATGGGAAGGGAAAATGTGCGGCCGCTTGCGGCGACCCCGAACCAGTCTCCGACGTGACGGCCGGTAATCACAGCGCGGACCGCAGCCTTGTCGGTCCCGCCGATCACATCAACGATCTCGATCCTGATGTCCGCGAAAGCCTTCGAGAAGGCGGCGATCATGGGTTTGAATCCATCGCGTCCCGCCGCCTGCCCCGGCGCGAGCGGGATGTCCTGCCAATCCGGAACGACGCTTTCGTCGAGAAGATCGGGGGTTCCTTCGAACGCCTTGTAGAAAGTACGAAGCGTCTGAAGATCGGTATCGCTTATTCCACCGTAGGATGGATGTTCGTTGCTCATGGCACACTCCTCGTTGACGAGGAGCAGCAGTACGCCTCCTGATTTCATCGTTGAAATCGATATTGGATATGCAATAACATCCACCAAATGGATTTACATGGGATCGATCTGAACCTGCTTGTGGCCTTCGACGCACTGATGGCCGAGCGGAGCGTGACGCGTGCAGGCGTCAGGATAGGCCGCACACAGCCGGCGATGAGCGCAGCGCTGTCTCGCCTCCGTTCTGTCTTGCAGGACGAATTATTCATTCGCGGCCCGAACGGGTTGCAGCCGACCCCTCGCGCACTCGATCTTGCCGAGCCGCTCGGTCGCGCACTTGCCGAGATCCAGCGAACCCTGGAATTCACGCAGGTCTTCGACCCCTCGAAGTCGAGCGTCTCACTCTCACTCGGATTGTCGGAGCACGCGGCGTTTGTCGTCCTGCCAAAACTGCTTGCCGTCCTGGGAATCGAGGCACCGGGGATAGTCCTGCGGGTCCGCAACTTCGACCACCGCGACGAGGTCATCTCCCTGCTCGACTCTGGCGAGGCGGATCTGACGGTTGGCGTTCCACACACGCCGGCCGGGCGCATCCTGAGCGAGCGCCTGTTCGAGGAGCGTTTCGTCTGCGTCCTTCGCAAGGACCATCCGCAAGCCGATGCAGAGCTGACGCTGGAGTCCTTCCTGCAAATGTCGCACTTGCTAGTTTCCCCGGAGAACGAGCGGTTCGGGATGGTCGACGCCGCGCTCGCCAAGTTGGGCTTGCGCCGACGGCTTGCGCTCACCCTGCCGCAAATGTATGCCGCGCCTCCGCTCGTCGCATCGTCTGACCTGGCCGCAACCCTGATGCAGGGTGTCGTTGACGCCTCCGGGTATCGTGAAAGGCTTCAGGTCCTGAAGCCACCGATGGAACTCGGCACGGCGAAATTCGACATGGCCTGGCACAGGCGCAACGATGTTCACCCCGCGCAGCGCTGGTTGCGCGAGGTGATCAGATCGCTCTTCGACAAGGCTGGATCCGAGGCAGCCGCCACCCATCGGCGTTGAGATGGCAGGTGATACTGCCCCCGCAACCCTCGGTCTGGCGGCTACCGACTTGCCGGTCAGGAGCCGATCGTCGGGCCATCCTCATAGCCGGGCCAATCCTCGTCGGGGATGTCGGAGATGTCGCCATACGGTACACCGTCGATCTCGTATTGCGTCAGGTAGTCGCTGAGCAACGATCCGAACTTGTCCTGCCGCGCCTGGTGCTTGCCCTCTTCGATCAGGCCGGGCAGCAGCATGGCGATGACACCCACGCCCGCGGCCGCCAGTCCAAGAACCCCTGCCGCACCGGCGATCGGAATTGTTCGGAGGACGCTCGGAGCGAACACTCCCAGGCCACCCTCCACGGCAGAAGCCAGGCCGGCAAGCGCGCCGAGGGAGCCGGCCGTGATGCTGATGCCGCCGCCAACCTTGTCGCCCTTGCGGATCGATTGAACGCCGTCGAATATGCCATAGGCCCCGGCAACAACGCCGGCGAGACCGCCAATGCCCTTGGCGGCATTTTCCGCCCGGTTCCAATTATCCGTCAGGCTCTTGAAATTCTCGTCGGACATCTTGCCGATTTTTTTGCCGATGGCAGTATCCGGATGCTTGTCGGCCACATCCTTCAGATATTGCTTCCAGGCCTTGATGCCACCCTCGGTCAGCAGCGTCGCGGTCTGGATCGACCCGGTGGTAATGTCGACCTTCTGCCTCTCGGTCGGGTTTCCGCCGCTCTGAACCCCCTTGGAGATCGTGACGCCGGCCATGAACAGGCCGCTGACGCCGTGCAGGACACCCTTGTCGGCAGCCGCCTTGGCCGATGGGTTCAGCCATTCCGAATTAAGTTCGGCAAGCGACTTGGTTCCCTGACGCAGCACGTCCCAGCTGCCGCGGAAACCGGCCAGTATCTGGTCCGACTTGGCGACGGTTCCATCCTGATTGACCAGCAGTTCGGGATTGTCCTTGGCAATCTGGTCGATGTAGGACTTTACCTTCTCCTCGTCCAGCTTGTCGCCGCCATCGACGCCGAACGCCGTCTTCAGATCGTCGAAAGTGGCATCCTTGAAGGCATTCTTTTCCACGATGTTGGAGAAGTTCTCGTTCAGCTTGCTGTCGAACTTCCCGGTGAAGTCGGGATCGAGCGCGGCATTGTAGAGCGCAACCTCGGTACTGAACGCGCTGGCTGCTTCCTCGAAAGTATTGTCCTTCAGAAGTTCGTTGAACCGGTCACCGGATACCAATGACTTCTCGTAGAAATCCTGGAAATCGCCCTTGTGCTTGGAACTGTTGACGGCATCCTGGATCTCGCCCGGCTTGTCGATACCGAGCGCCTGCTGGTACATCTTCGCCGATCCGTAGAACTCGGCAAGGGCTGCCTGCTGGTCGGTCTTGCCATCCTTGGTCTTCGCGTCCCACAGGCTGTCGAGAGCCTTGCCGGACTTGATGTCGTCGTAGCTCGCCTCGACAGCCGTCTTGAGACCTTCATTGCTTTTGAACAGCGCGTCGAACTGCTTGCTGCTGTTCTCGTTCAGGAAGTCGACGACCGCCTTATCGCCTTCGAGGATTGCTATGTGGTCGTTGACGTCCTCGAGCAGTTTCTGCGGATCCGGATGGCTGCGTACATCGTTGGCGATGGAAACCTTGCCGTAATCATCCCGCCACATGCCGGCGGAAGCCCCCTGGGTGATCAGGCTCTGCGCCGTCAAAAGATCCTGGAGGACGGCGGCCTTCTCCTTGGCGGAATATTTGCCGGGATTCTCGAAGACGTCCGCGCCGAGCTTGCTCGTGTCCACGTCCGCGGTGATGTTCGCATTGGCGACACTGGAGATGAAGGCGATTGCCGATCCGGAGTCCTTCGGCGCCTGCGTATCCATCCAGCTCTTCAGATCATCCTTGCTGGCACCGCCGTCAGGTCCGCCCTCGAGGGGCTTATGCGCCGTTTCGAGCTTTTCGAATGCGCCGGGCTGCGCCCAGAAATTGAGCGCTTCCTTGAAATCGTCGCTGATCTGCGGATTCTCGTCGCGATATTTTTTCAGGGCGTCGGCTGTCAGATCGCCGTCCACACCGGTCTTGCCTTTGATCGCATCGTAGTTCTCACCGATGATCGCGGCATATTTGGCAAGCGTCTTCGAAGTATCGTCGGCGTCCGGATTGGCCTTCAGGAAGTCCTTGTAGCTGCTGATATCCTCAGGTTTCTTCACGTCTTTCAAGACTTCAAAACCATACTTGCCAAAATCCTGAAGGCGGCCCGCCTCGGTCCCGTTGTAGGCTTCGCCGCTCTTGGTGAAACCATCGATGCTGGTGTTGGAAACGTCGCTGCCGGACAGGGAATTTCCCTTCTCGTCATACATCGTGATGCGATCGAGGACCTGGCTCGCCCTGTATGCGGCATCGGCATCCTTTTCGAAATCGCCCACCCGCTCCTTCAGCATGTCCTTGACGCCGCTCTGGTTGCCCAGATTTTTCAGCAAGGGTGAATCGTCGATGATGTCCTGCGCCGAACGTTTGTCATCATCCGGCAACTCCCATTTGATGCCGACCTTCTCGGCCTGTTCGCGGGCTTCCTTGTCGTCACCGGCGGTCGACACGTCGGTAAGCTTGCCCTTGAGATTGGAGAAGCCATATTTGCCGAAGTCCTGCAGGCGCCCGGCTTCGGTGCCGTGCCTTGCTTCGCCACTGTTCGTGAAGCCGTCTATGCTGCCATTATCGACATCATTGCCTGCAATCCGCTTGCCGCTTTCGTCGAGCCGTTCGACATGCTCGAGCAATTGCGCCGCCCGGTATGCGGCATCGGCGTCCTTTTCGAAATCACCGACGCGATCCTTCAGCATGTCCTTGACGCCGCTCTGGTTGCCCAGGTTTTTCAGCAAGTCGGAATCGTCGATAATGTCCTGTGCCGAGCGTTTGTCATCATCCGGCAACACCCATTTTATGCCGAGTTTCGCGGCCTGCTCGCGGGCTTCCTTGTCGTCACCGGCGGTCGACACCTCGTTGAGTTTCCCCTTGAGATTGGAGAAACCGTATTTGCCGAAGTCCTGCAGACGCCCGGCTTCGGTGCCGTGCCTTGCCTCACCGCTGTTCGTGAAGCCGTCGATGCGGCCATTATCGACGTCCTTGCCGGCAACTTTCTTGCCGCTTTCGTCGAACCGCTCGACATGTTCGAGAATCTGCGCCGCCCGGAAGGCGGCATTGGCATCCTTCTCAAAATCACCGACGCGATCCTTCAGCATGTCCTTGACACCGCTCTGGTTGCCGAGATCACGCAGGAGCTGCGTATCATTGATGATGTCCTCGGCGGATCGGTTGTCGTTCTTCGGCCGCTCCCAGATTATGCCTGCATCCTTGGCGGCTTTCTGGGCCTCATCCCATGCCTTGGCCGTGTCGGGATCGACGGTGGCCAGGTTCGAACGGTTGGTGGGGGCGATTACTTTCGACATGCGGCAAGCCTTCCTGAATTTGTGATGGTTCAGTCCTGAAGGATAAGGATTGCCCTGAGTTTAGACGCCGGTGTGTGAAGCGCATGTGACAAGAACTGCGCTTCGCCACCCTGCCGGGCGCCGGAGCCGCCCCGGTCTCGTCAAGGCCGGGTCCGCAAGTCAGCGTCTGCCGAGGTTATTGCCGCACGCCCGATCTCTCGTATATTTCGTCCAGCGCCTTCATGTTGCCGATGGCATCCTGGCCGCCCGTCGGCAATGACGTTCCGTTCTCGACCGCGTCCACAAATGCGGCCAGCTGGTAGTCGTAGGTGGTGCCCGCAGCCAGCGTGAATTCGCGGTAGCTGTCGCCGAACCATTCCCGGATGGAGTGTCCCTTGTGCGGAAGGCAGGGGTTGTCGAGCTCGACCACGCCCTTTTCGCCCTCGACCCTGAGCAACCCCCGAAACGGCGGGCTGGCGATGTCTGCAATCAGTTGCGCCTCTACCCCGCCCGCAAAGCGCATCGCCACCTCCATCCGCTGATCGACATTCAGCGGCGTAAGCTCGGCATGTGCGGAGAGTATCTCGGGCTCCTCGCCCATGAAGCTGCGCAGCCAGTGCAGCGGATAGCAACCGAGGTCCATCATGGCTCCGCCGCCCTGCGCCGGATCGTGCCGGATATTGTGTGGATCAAACGGGATATCGACATGGAATTCCGCCCGCAACGCGCGGATTTCGCCGAACGACCCCGATGTCTTGCGCGCCAGAAGATGCAGAAAGACGGGATGATAACGGTCGTGGAACGCTTCGGCCAGCACCTTGCCGGCAGTCTCGGCGGCCTTGACCATGGCCTGCGCCTCGTCGGCGGTCATCGCCAGGGGCTTTTCGCAGAGCACATGCTTGCCGGCCCTCAGCGCCTTGATCGACCATTCGGCGTGCGCCGCCGGCGGCAAGGCATTGTAGACGATGGTGATGTCCGGATCGGACAGGAGTTCGTCATAGCTTGAACAGACCTTCGCGATCCCGTGCAGCCGCGCATAATCCTCGGCCGCCGCGCGACGCCGCGATGCGACGGCATGGACGGTACAGTCATCGCGACGACGCGCGGGCTGAATGATGGATCGCGGCGCGATGCCCGCCGCGCCCAGAATGCCGATATTGTGCATCTGCCTGCTCCTCAATCGAAAAAGTCGTGGTCTTCCGGCGAAAGATAGCGCTTTGCGCGGTCGGCGATGATCTCCACGCCCATGCCCGGCCGGTCCGGAACCTCGATCATGCCGTCGGTGACGATCGGCGCGGGGAACCCCTCGACCAGATCCGTCCACCATTCGGGATCGGCCGTCGTGTATTCGAAGGCAATGAAGTTGGCGGGCAGGGTTGCGGAAACCTGGATCAGGGCTGCCAGCCCGAGCAGCCCGTTGGCGGTGCCGTGGGGAGCCACGGTGATACCATGCAGATCCGCATATTCCGCGATCCACTTCAGTTCGGCGATCCCTCCAACGTCGGCAGGATCGGGTCCGATCACATGAACGGCGTGGGATTCGATCAGGTCCTTGAAGTTCTGGCGCAGATAGATCTGCTCGCCCGTGTGGATAGGCGTCGTCGAGCATCGGGTAAGTTCCCGGTAGACGCCGGCATTGACCCAGGGCGTGTAGTCCCCCGACAGAAGATCCTCGAGCCACAGGAGATTGAAGGGTTCGAGCATCCGCGCCAGACGGATCGCGTCGGCCAGCATCCACCCCGGTCCGCAGTCCAGCGCCAGTCCCACCTTGTCGCCAGCCACCTCCTTCATGGCAGCGACGCAGTCGACGAAATGCCTTAGGCCCCGTTCGGTGACAGGACCCCGATCGAGGGCGCCATGAAACGGGCTGGCGCTCGGCTCGCCATAGTAGAAGTTCGGCACTTCGCGCTTCATCGGCGAATGGAAGCCGATCGGCTGCTTGATGATGGTGAAGCCCTCCGAAAGCGCCATCATCTTCGCGATGTCCTCGGCATAATCCTGCGGCTCATGACCGGTGAAGGGAAATCGCATCGAGCCGTTGTAGACGCGCACCCTGTCACGCACCTTGCCGCCAAGCAGCTTGTGGACGGGCAGGCCCGCCGCCTTTCCGGCAAGGTCCCAGAGCGCCATTTCGATGACGCTGACGGCACTCCCCCATGGTTTGAAGCCGCCTCTCTGGCGTATCTTCAGCATCACCCTTTCCACCAGGGTCGGATCTTCGCCGATCAGCGCATCGCGAAAGGCCAGGATATGGGGCTTCAGGTAGGGCTTCCAGGTTTCCGCCTGGGCAAAGCCCGATATGCCTTCGTCAGAAATGATGCGGACGATCGGGCTCTTGCCGATGACGGCGCATTTGATGTCGACGATTTTCATGCGGGAGCCCCCCAAAGATGCGATTCAGACTGGAATGACGGCGCTGATGGCCCTGGCGGTCTCGATCGCAGCCATGCGGATCTCCTCCATGCGGCTCGGCTGGGTGCCGGCCAGGAACGGCACGCTGACCGCCGCCAGCATCCTGCCGCTGCGCGTGAACACCGGTGTCGCGAAGGCCTGGATGCTGGGCGCGTTCTCCCCCTTGTCCTGCGCCCATCCGAGACGCCTGATGCGGGCGAATTCGCTACGCAGACGTTTGGGATCCGTGATGGTCTTCGCGGTGAAGGCGACGAGCGGACGCGCGAGCCAGTAGTCGAGATCATCGGGCGGCAGATAGGCAAGCAGCAGCTTGCTTGCCGCGCCGGCATGGATGGGCATGCGCTGCCCCGGCGCCACCGTCAGGGCATACTCCCGCTTGCCCTGCGCGACCGCCAGAACCAGAATGCCCTCCTGATCGAGGATGCTCAGCTTGACCCCTTCACCCAGTTCCGCAGCCAGTTTATCGAGAAACGGCTGGCAGACGGCGGCAAGATCGAACTCCGTCGCCCGCACCCCGACATGCGCTGCAAGCGACAGCAGACGGCGCCCGAGGTGATAGCTGCCCGTATCGTCACGGTAGACGATCTCATGCTGCTGAAGCGAGTTGAGTATCCGGTAGATGGTCGTTCGGGGAAGCCTGAGTGCCTCCGTCAACTCGCTGATCGAAAGCCCCCTGCCCTTGCGTTCGATTTCGCACAGCACATCCATCATCCGGTCTATGACCGGGATCGTGTGCTTGCTTGCCCCATCTTCTGCGGCTTCGCTCATCGGCACCTGCCCTGTTGACAAAACTCAGCCCGTCATTAGCATACATATATGAACTGTCAAAGTTCATATTTGGATAGCCGGAGGAGGCGGCGGTCCAAATTCGGTTTCACGCTGACATACGACGCAAGCCCGCCCGCACGGCGGCGATACACCCGGCAGCGAAATCGAAACTACCAGCACCTCCTTCATTTGGCCAAACACAGGGGCTCAGAATGCTGACTGTTTCCGCGATAACCCATGTCGCCATCAGGGTGAAGGATATCGACCGCGCCCTCGATTTCTACATCAACAAGCTGGGCTTTTCGGAGCTTCTGCGCCTCGACCGCGACGGGCGTCTCTGGCTGGTCTATCTGCGCATCACCGACGACCAGTATCTTGAGGTCTTTCCGGAGGGCGAGGGCGAGGACGCGCCGGGGGCTGACGCCGTGGGGTACAATCACATGTGCCTGGCCGTTCCCAGCATAGACCAGACCGTGCGTGAGCTCGAAGCCGCGGGGATCCCGCTCTACCGCCCCAAGGTCCAGGGCGCCGACGGCAACTGGCAGACCTGGATTGTCGATCCGGACGGCCATCGCATCGAGCTGATGGAAATGGCGGCCGATGGGATGCAGGCGAAGGCAATCGCCCGCCTGCGGGGAAACTGATCATGCCCGGCATTAGCTACCTGACGGCGATTGGCGACGCGACCAATGCCCTGCCTCCGTCGGCGGAGGATCATCGCGCCATATTGCAGGAAGCCCTGGCCCAATCCGGCGGGAGCCGCCCATGAAGATCACGGCCCAGAAAGTATTTGTCGCGAATGCCCAGAGGACGAATTTCGTCTTCGTCAAGCTCTACACCGACGACGGAATCGAAGGTGTTGGCGAGGCAACGCTGGAATGGAAGACGAAAACTGTCGTCGCGGCTCTGGAAGAGCTGGAGCGGGTTCTCGTCGGTCGCGATCCCTTCGCCGTCGATGCGATCATCGAACAGCTCCACAGGGACAGCTACTGGCGAACGGGCGCCGTCTTCCGCACGGCGCTCGGCGGCATCGAGGCGGCGCTTCTCGACATCAAGGGCAAGGCGCTCGGTGTTCCTGTTTTCGAACTGCTCGGCGGCAAGTTCCGCGATCGTGTCGAATGCTACGCAAATCACTGGTTCTTCGGTGCGACGACGCCCGAGGAATATGCAGCCAACGCACGCAAGGCCGTTGCAATGGGCTATCGCGCCCTGAAATGGGACCCCTTCGATACGGCCGATCTTGAAATGGACCGCCGGCAGCGACGCCAGACGATCGAAATCGTCGAGGCCGTTCGTGACGCGGTCGGGCCTGATGTCAACCTGATGCTCGACGTCCATGGCCGCCTCAATGTCCCGACGGCGATTGCCATGTGCCGGGCGCTGGCGCCCTTCGACCTCACATGGATCGAGGAGCCGACGCCGCCGGAGAACATCGATGCGCTGGCAGAAGTGCGCGCCGCCAGCCCGGTTCCGATCGCTGCCGGCGAACGCTGGTACGAACCGGGCAAATTTCTCGAAGCCCTGTCCAAGAAGGCTGTCGACGTCCTGCAGCCCGACGTCTCGCACGCCGGCGGAATGGGAGAAACAAAACGCGTCGCGCATCTGGCGCACACGCATCTCATTCCTGTCGCACCCCACAACCCGGTCGGACCGGTAATGAACGCCATGACGCTGCACGCCTCGGTCGCCATGCCGAACTTCTCGGTCTTCGAGACCGTCTCGATGGATGTTCCCTGGCGCAAGGAACTCGTTCGGGAAACGCTGCAGTTCGACAACGGGGCGATTCTTGCGCCGACGGCGCCGGGCCTCGGTGTGGAACTGATCGAGGAAGCCTGCGAGCGCTTCCCCTATCAGCCCACCAATGTTCCGCTTTTCGACGGATCGATGAACACCACCGGCGTGGCGACAGGCGCCCGCACATTTGCGGCGGACGAAAGCAGATAGAAGTCACGGCAAAGGGAGTTGACACCAGCTCCCCTTCGCCACATAGTTATATTTAGAATAGGTGCAGTTCATATATGAACTCACTTAAGCAGCAACGGGAGGAGAGCTGCTTGAAGGTCGGAATCTCATTGTATGGGCCGCTTCTGAGCGAGGCGGGCGCCCGCTTCGCGAGCCAGCTCGGGGTGGAGGACGTCGTGGTCCACCTCACGGATTATGGGCGCAATGCGGACGCGAACGCCTATGCCGCGGGTGACGTCGTCGGCCCGATCAATGGCGATTGCATCGATGCGCCGCTGTGGTCCCATGATCGCCTGGCGGATCTCATTGCCATGCTGTCGCGATATAATCTGAGGGTTGCCGCCCTGGAGAACATATCGCCCAATTTCTGGTCGGACATTCTGCTCGACGGTCCGAAGAAGGATGCGCAGATGCAGGACCTTCAGTATCTCGTCAGGAACATGGGGCGTCTTGGCATACCGGTTCTCGGATATAATTTCTCCATCGCCGGCGTGTGGGGATGGCGCCGCAAGCCGGTGGCGCGCGGCAATGCGGTGACCGCCGTCTTCGCCATCGACGAATTCGACGCGGAAAGCCCTGTCCCCGACGGCATGGTCGGCAACATGCGCTACCGCCTGGCCGTCCCCGGGGCAAAGCCCCAGACGGTCGACGAGGCCACGTTGTGGTCGCGGCTTCAATGGTTTCTGGAGAAGCTCGTACCGGTAGCGGAAGAGGCTGGCGTCCGGTTGGCCGCCCATCCGGACGATCCGCCGGTCGAACGCCTGCGCGGCACCGCGCGGCTGGTCAACAGCCACGCCAAGTACGACCGGCTTCTTTCGCTCGTGCAGAGCCGGGCCAACGCACTGGAATTCTGCATCGGCTCATTGGCGGAAATGCCCGGTGGCGACATCTATGAAACGACGCGCCGCTTCGCCCGCCGAAACGCCATTGCCTATGTCCACTTCCGCAATGTCCGCGGCAAGGTGCCGAGCTACGTGGAGACCTTCGTGGACGATGGCGATGTCGACATGGCGCGGATCGTCCGGGTGCTGCACGAAGAAGGCTATGACGGCATCCTGGTTCCAGACCACGTTCCGGAACTCGATTGCCCTGCCCCATGGCACGCCGGGCATGCCTATACGATTGGCTACATGAAGGCGCTTGTCGCCCACGCGGATGCCTTGACCAGAAGCTCTTCCGTATCCGCCGACCATCGGGCAGAGGAACCCGCGGCGGCAGCGGAATAGATCATGTCAGCCACATGGCTGAAAAACAAACAACAGGTTCAGTCGGGAGGTGAACATGAAAACGTTGATTATGAAACTGGCGATGGGCGCAACGGCGTCCTTTCTGGCAATGTCTGCCGGTGCCTGGGCTGGCGAAGTGGTCTGGTGGACGCCGAACTTCAACGAGGCCCGTGCCCGGGATCTCGTGGAGAAATTTCAGGCTGCCAACCCGGACGTGTCGGTGAAGCTTGAAATCACCACCACGGACGGTCTGCCGCAGCGCATCCTGACGGCCCTGCAATCGGGAGCCGCGCCGGACGTCATCGACGTGCAACATGGCTGGGTGAATGGCTATGCCCAGAACAACCTCGTCCTGCCGGTCGACGAGGTATTGACCGATCGCGAGGACTACATTCCCGCCTCGCTGGAATACGACACCTGGGACGGCAAGCTCTGGGGCATTCCCTACCGCATCGAAACCCATGCCGTGATCATCAACAAGGGTGACTACAAGGCGGCCGGACTCGACCCGGCAAACCCGCCGACCACATGGGCCGCCTTCAAGGACGCCGCCAAGAAGCTGACCACCAACGGGAAGTCCGGCTTTGCGATCACGGGCGGCGGAGAAGTCGGCAACACCATCTTCCGGTCCTTGCCCTTCATGTGGATGGTGGGTGGCGGCATCATCTCGGATGATGGCAAGAAGGTTCTGGTCAATAGTCCGGAAACCATCGAAGCCGTGACCTTTTACACCGACTTCCTGAAGGAAGGCATGTCGCCGGCATCGACACTGGAGAATGACGGCACCGCCAATCGCCGGCTCTTCATCGCCGAGACGGTGTCGATGTATCAGTCCGGCCAGTTCGATATCCAATCCATCCGCAAGGAAAACCCCAATATCGACATCGGCGTGATTCCGGTCCCCCATCCCGATGGCGGCAAGACGGCAGCGATCCTCGGAGGATGGAGTTTCGTCATTCCGAGCAAGGCGAAAAATCCCGACGACGCCAAGAAGCTCCTGGGCTTCCTTGCCGAGGCGGAGAACCAGGCCGCCCTGACCGACACCTTCCCCGCCCGCGTCTCTGCCATGGAGGCCGAACGCTTCAAGGATCCGATCCTGCAGGTGTTCAAGGAAATGCTCCCGTTCGGGCGGCCAGTGCCGGCCCATCCGAACTGGGTCCAGATATCCCAGGCCTATTTCGACGGGATCCAGCGGATCCTTCTCGGTGACGAGGACGTCAAGACCGCCATGGACGGCGTCGCCGAAGAAATCGAAGGGCTTCTCTAGGTCCCTCCCGTCCGGAAGGCGCTCGACATCCCGTCGACGTCTTCCGGTACTCCTGTAACCAGGAATGAAATCGGATGCAGAAACAATCCACTGGCTATCTGTTCGTTCTACCCGCGCTGATGGTGCTGGGCATGCTGATCGCTTATCCGGTTGCCTATACCGGGTTGCTGAGCGTCACGGACAATGCCGGCAACTATGTCGGACTCGACAACTTCCGGCGCGTCCTGTCCGCGCGCGCCACGCCGACGGCGTTCTGGAACACTCTCTGGTGGGTGTTCGGGTCGATCGTCCTTCAGGTCGTTCTCGGCGTCCTGACGGCGATCCTGCTGAACCAGAACTTTCGCGGCAGGGCCATCGTGCGCTCCGTGACGCTGGTCCCCTGGGTGGTGCCGGGCATCGTTGCCGCGACCACCTGGGCATGGATGCTCCACACCGAATTCGGCATCATCAACTACATGCTCACGGCCCCGGAACTGATCGACGAACCGGTCGGCTGGCTGACGAATGGCCGCACCGTGATGCCGGTGATGATCGCGATCAACATCTGGAAGATGTTTCCCTTCGTCGCCATCATGGTCCTGGCCGGACTGCAGGCCATTTCCGACGATCTCTACGAAGCGGCCCGCATCGATGGGGCGAGCTTCTGGGAGGAGGTCCTCTACGTCATGCTGCCGCAGGTTCGGACGGTGATCGTCGCGGTCACGCTTCTCCTGGTCATCTGGGCGTTGAACCACATCACCATCATCTATGCCATCACCCGCGGAGGACCGGCGAACCGAACCCTGATCACACCGATCCAGATCTTCAGGACAGCCTTCGAGAGCGTCCAGTTCGGACAGGCGGCGGCTCTTTCCGTCATGTTCTTTGCGGTCGCGATCGTGGTGGTGTTCATCTACATCCGCACGCTGGCCTCCAACCCGGAGGAAACACGTTGAACAAGCTACCGACACTCAAGCGCCCGGGCCTGCCGGGCTGGCTGATCCTCTCCGGTTCGGTTCTGCTGGTCCTGGTCTGCCTGTTTCCTTTCTGGTGGATGGTGCTGTCTTCGGTGAAGACGCTGCGCGAGCTCTACACGGTTCCGCCGATCTGGTGGCCCGCAGCGCCCACATGGGAGAACTATCGGACGGTCCTGTTCGATTCGAACATCCCGCGCTACTTCCTCAACAGCATCATCATCTCGGTCGGATCGACTGGACTGGCGCTCATCCTCGCGATCTTTGCTTCCTACGGGTTTGCCCGCTTCAACTTCAAGGGAAAGCCGCTGCTCCAGTCCTTCGTGCTGGTGGGCCAGCTGCTGCCGACGGCCGCCATCATCGTGCCCCTGTTCGTCACGCTTCGGGTGCTGAACCTGGTCAATACCTACTGGGGCCTGATCCTCGTCTACATGATCATCACGCTGCCGCTGTCGGTGTGGATGCTTACCAGCTACTTCAAGAACATTCCCGTCGAACTGGAAGAAGCAGCGATCATCGATGGCGCCAGCTGTCTTGAATGCCTGTTCCGCATCACGCTTCCCCTCTCCTTGCCGGGTCTCGCCTCCGTCATGGTCTACGCCTTCGTCACGACCTGGAACGAGTTCATCTTCGCGCTCTGCTTTGCCACCGATTCCTCGGTGAAGACGCTGCCGATCGGCCTCGCGGAGTTTTCGACGGAGTTCAACACCGACTGGGGTGCCGTCATGGCAGCCTCCGTCGTGATGACCTTGCCGATCGCCATCCTGTTTCTATCCATGCAGCGGCTCTTTGTCGGTGGCCTGACCGCCGGCGCAACGAAGGGCTGAGAAAGGAATGCAATGACCTATACGTCCCCAATCCCCCAACTTGGCCTCGGTACATTCGGACGCACGGGCGACGCCGGGATCCAGGCGATCCTCTCGGCCATCGAGGTCGGCTATCGCCACATCGACACGGCCCAGAGCTATGATACCGAAAGCAGCGTCGGCGAAGCCATTCGCCGTTCCGGACTGCCGCGATCCGACTTCTTCGTCACTACCAAGGTTGCAGACACCAATCTGTCGAAGGCCGATTTCCTGCCGAGCGTCGAGAAGAGCCTCGAAACGATCGGCACCGACCAGGTGGACCTGCTGCTCATCCACTGGCCTTCGCAGAATGACGAGGTGCCGTTCGATGACTACATGCTGGCGCTGGCCGAAGCACGGCAACTCGGATGGGCTCGCCATATCGGCGTGTCCAACTTTCCGATCGCCCTGCTCGACAAGGCCTTTGCTCTTCTGGGCGACGATATGATCGCCACCGATCAGGTCGAGATCCACCCCTACCTGCAGGCTCCACGGCTCGTGAACCACTGCCGCGGCAAGGGGCTGGCGCTGACTGCCTACCAGCCCCTCTACAAGGGAGCCGTCAACGACGACCCGCTGCTGAAGGCCATCGCCGAGACGCACGGCGTTACCGCCGCTGCCGTTGCGCTGGCCTTTCTCATGGCGGAGGGCCATGCGGTTATCCCGGCGTCCTCCAGCCCGCAAAACCTGAAGAACAACTTCGCGTCGAAAGACGTGAAGCTCACCGCCGACGAGATTACGCGGATCCGCACGCTGGACCGCTCGGCGCGGCACATCAATCCGGCCAAATCACCCCGCTGGGATGATTGAGGCGCGCTGACAGGAGATCGCAATTGGCATCGGTAACGATCAACAACGTTCGAAAATCCTATGGCGAACTGGAGGTTCTGCACGGCGTGTCCATCGACATAGCCGACGGCGAGTTCGTGGTTCTCGTCGGTCCGTCCGGCTGCGGAAAATCGACCTTGCTGCGCATGCTGGCCGGGCTCGAGGACATCTCGGGAGGCGAGATCGCCATCGGCGACCGCGTCGTCAATGGCCTTCAGCCGAAGGAGCGCGACATTGCGATGGTTTTCCAGAGCTACGCACTCTATCCGCATATGACGGTCGAGAAGAACATGGGCTTTTCGCTGAAGCTTGCCCGCGCACCCAAGGAGGAGACCCGCGATCGGGTCGCCAAGGTTGCGGCCATGCTCAACCTCAGCGACTATCTCGACCGCTATCCGCGTCAGTTGTCCGGCGGCCAGCGGCAGCGTGTTGCCATGGGGCGCGCCATGGTGCGCAATCCGGAGGTCTTCCTCTTCGACGAACCCCTGTCCAATCTTGATGCGAAGCTGCGGGTGCAGATGCGGTCGGAGATCAAGCAGAACCACCATCGGCTGAAGACGACGACCGTCTACGTCACCCACGACCAGATCGAGGCCATGACCATGGCTGACAAGATCGTCGTGATGCATGGCGGGATCGTCGAGCAGGTCGGCTCCCCCCTCGATCTCTACGACAACCCGGCGAACCTCTTTGTCGCGGGCTTCATCGGCTCCCCGGCGATGAACGTCATCGGCGGCAAGATCCGCGGCGGCGGCTTCGTCGGCGAAGACGGCACCCGCATTGCCCTGCCCTTTGCGGCGACGGACTTCGAGGAAAGGAATGTTACACTCGGCATTCGGCCCGAACATCTCCTGCTCGATGCGAAGGGGCATGCCGCCGAGATCATCACGGTCGAGCCGACCGGCGCGGAGACACAGGTTCTCCTGCGGCTTGCCGGCCACGAAATCGTCGGTGTCTTCCGCGACCGCATCCTGCACAAGCCCGGCGAGACATTGCATGTCTCCCTCATCCCCGAGCGTATCCAGCTTTTCGACGGCAAGAGCGGGCAGCGCATCGACTTCCGGGAGGCGGCGTAGCGATGGCTATCTATCCGGACCTGAAGGGAAAGACGGTACTGATCACCGGGGGCGCAAGCGGTATCGGCGCAGCGCTGGTCGAAGCTTTCGCCGAGCAGGGAGCCAAGGTCGGCTTTCTGGATCGGGACGAGGCGGCTGGCACAGCTCTGGCCGATACACTGACGGCGCAAGGTCGTCAGGCTCGCTTCGTGCCCCTCGACCTGCGCGATACGGAAAAGCTGCGCGCCGGCATCGAAACTGTCAGGGCTGAGCTGGGCCCCATCACCGTACTCGTCAACAACGCCGCACATGACGAGCGCCATGCGACGGAAGAGGTGACCGAGGCCTATTTCGACGACCGCATCGCCACCAACTTCAAACACCAGTTCTTCGCGTCGCAGGCCGTTCTGCCCGACATGAAGGCGGCAGGCGGCGGCGCGATCATCTGCATGAGCTCGATCTCCTGGATGGCAGGATTTGGTGGCATGGCGCTCTATACCGCCTCCAAATCCGCGGTAATCGGCCTCATCCGGTCGCTCGCCCGGGATTTTGGCCCGTTCAACATCCGGGTCAACGCCATCTCGCCGGGCTGGATCATGACGCAGCGGCAGCTGGATCTCTGGCTGACACCGGAGGCTGACGCCATGCGGCAGGAGCGCCAGGCTCTCAAGCAACGGCTGATGCCGGCAGATGTCGCCAAGCTCGCTCTCTTCCTGGCATCCGACGACGCCCGGGTGATCACCAGCCAGAACTATATCATCGACGGCGGCTGGGTTTGAACGCCGCCAAATCCCTACATCGAGGTACATAACATGCAGTCTCCCGCAGATATCAACGACATCACCCGTCCGGCCCGCGAGCTGTGCGACGCTCTGGCTGTCATCGGCACCGCCACCGCCAGCAGCGAACTGAGCCTCATGGGAATCCGCGATCCGCAGATCCGCGGTCCGCTCCCCCTGAAACATGGCCGCTCGGTCGCGGGCCCTGCGCTGACGCTGCAATGTATGCCGAAGCGGGAGGACCTCTACGGCTCCAACGAATACGACAACCCCGAACTGCAGCTGCATCGCCACGTCCTCTATCCGGCCCAGACCGGCGACATGGTGGTCGTCGACGCCCGCGGCGACATGGCGAGCGGTATCTTCGGCGAGATGATGCTGACTTTCCTGGCCGGCCGCGGCGGCGCGGGCATCGTCGTCGACGGCTGCATCCGCGATTCCGCCAAGGCCAAGGAACTCGATCTCGGCATCTGGGTGCGAGGAGTGACACCCAACTACCATGCGCAGACAGGGCTGATCCCCTTCGCGGTCAACGTGCCGGTGGCGTGCGGCGGGGTTCTCGTCATGCCCGGCGACATCATCGTCGCCGATGATGACGGGGTGATCGTCGTACCGGTCGCGCTTGCAGCCGAAGTGATTGCGCGGTCTAGTGAGCATGCCGAATGGGAGGAGTTCGCCCGGTTCCGCCTGTCGCAGGGCGGCGATCTGCGCAAATACTACCCGCTCACGGAAGGGGTACAGGATGAGTATGTCGCCTGGCGCAATGCCCAGCCGGCCGACTGACCAACACATGTGCAAGGAAACGACATCACCATGGCAACGGCACCGACAATCGAAGAGCTGATAGCCGAAGAGGACGCCCACCAGCTTGCCGGCTTCGACTATGAACTGGCATGGCGTCTCGGCTGCGCCATTCGTGAGACGGCCGCGGCAGGGAGCTTGCCGATCGCCATTGAGATCAGCCACCACGGCACCGCCATCTTTTCCGCGCTGCTGCCCGGAGCCTCTCCCGACAACCTGGCTTGGGTGCGTCGGAAGCGGGCGGTGGTCGAACGGTTCAACCGCAGCTCGCTCTACATGCGCCTGCTCTGCGAACGCAATGGCACGGACTTCCACGCCCGCTATCGTCTTCCTGCCGCGGACTTCGCAGCCAGCGGTGGCGGGGTTCCCGTTCGCATTCGAAATGTGGGGATCGTCGGCACCGTCGCCATCAGCGGCCTGCCGGATGTGGAGGACCACGCCTTGGCCATGCGATCGCTGGAAAATCTCGCATGAAGCCGCTACCCCTTTTGCAGCGGCGGTAAGTGACTGGGACAGCCTGAAGAAAGGTTACGAACATGTACAAGTTCATGAAGGGCTCGACTCACGAGCTCGCCTCGACTGAAATCGCCATCAAGGCCATACCGGACGATCCGCGCGTGTGGGTACCTCAGGCGCCGGACGTCTTCTTCCGGCCAATGTTTCTCAACACGCTGACCGGGCAATGGTGCAACCTGCTGAAGGTGACGCGCTCGGGTATCCTGTCCCGGCATGTGCACCCAGCGCCGGTCTTCGGCATGGTGATGAAGGGCAAATGGCACTATTTCGAGCATGACTGGATGGCGGAGGAAGGTTCGTTCGTGTTCGAGCCGCCCGGCGAGATCCACACGCTGAATGTCCCCGAAGATTGCGCCGAGATGATCACCTTCTTCAATATTTCGGGCTGCATGGTTTATCTCGACAAGGACAACAAGCAGATAGGCTACGAAGACGTCTTCACCAAGATCGACATGTGTCGCGCACATTATGAAGAGGTCGGACTGGGGGCGGACTATGTCGATCAGTTCATCCGCTGACACCGCCGCGTGGGCACGCGGCTGGATGGAAGGTCGCTCGGTCCTCGTGACCGGAGGCACCGGCGGCATCGGCGGGGCCATCGCCGAATGCTTTCGTGACGCCGGGGCAATCGTTCACGCCACCGGCGTCACGGACGCCGAATGCGCCGAGGCACGAAGCAACGATCCCTCCGGCGCGATACGCTACGGCGTTCTGGATGTACGGTCCAATGATGCCACCCGGGCCTTCATCGCGACACTCGACGACCTCGACGTCGTCGTCAATTGCGCCGGCATCATCCGCCGGGGACAGGAGCGTGATCCGGAAGTCTTCGACACGGTCGTCGACATCAACCTGAACGGCACGATGCGCGTCAGCGAGGCATCGCTCGACCGGCTGGCGGCAAATAGCGGTTGCATCATCAATGTCGCCTCCATGCTGAGCTTCTTCGGTGGCGGGCTGGTACCCGGCTATTCCGCCTCCAAGGGCGGCATCGCCCAGCTCACCAAGTCCCTGGCGATCGCCTATGCCCCAAGGGGCGTGCGGGTGAACGCCATCGCACCGGGGTGGATAGCAACGCCGCTGACCAAGGCGCTACAGGACGATCCCGCACGGGCCGGGCCGATCCTGGCGCGAACGCCGATGGCACGCTGGGGCATGCCGGAAGATCTGCAGGGCCTTGCGCTCTTCCTCGCAAGTCCGCACGCTGCGTTCATCACCGGCACGGTCATCCCGGTCGACGGTGGTTACGCCGTCTCCTGAAAACAGGCCTGCCAAGGGAGGCGACGATTGATGCAAAGGAAATGAATGCCGAAAGCTTTGAGATTCGTTGCGTTGCTGACATTTCCTGGCGTTCTCGCGGCCGGTTCGGCTTCGGCCCAGGAGCAACAGGAAAGCATGATCCTGTCCGTCTCACCTAAGTTGGTCCGGTGGGCCGATGTCTACAAGGTTCGGCCGGAGCGTCCGGATGACCCCTATTATCATGTGCGCGTCATTGAACGGCAAAAGAACTGGAAGGTCTGGCAGTTCAACGAACTGGCCTCTCATATGGCCGTCACCCCGAAAGCGCTGGAAGCGAGCCGCATCGACAAGAACGCGAAAATCTACAATTACAAGGACGTGGAAATTCGCAGCGCATATCATCGCTGGCTCGATGAGCCGGCAACACGGTCCGAAGTGCCCGTTTGCGATACGGACATTCTGAGCTGCATCAAAAAACTGCCGCCAGCAACGGAATAGCGGCCCGGCAAGGCTCTCGATCAGAATCGAGCGAGGGACCCTGCCTAAATATTCAAACGATAAATGGGTCTAGATGCTGCCGCGGTGCGTGACCAATAAATCCAGGCGCCTGATCGGGGCCGCGACTTCGCCCTTCGACAGACGATCCAACAGCATTTCGCCGGCGATCCTTCCCAATTGGGCGCTATCTATCCCGACAGTCGTCAGGCCCGGCGGTATTTCAGCGGCAATATCGCTCTCGCCGAAACCGATCACACCGAAATCCTCGGGGATGGAACGCTTCCTGCGCCGCGCTTCCATCAGCGTCCCCAATGCGAGCAGATCATTCGCGCAGAAGACCGCGTCCACGCTCGCTCCGCTTTCCAGGAGTGCGGACAGGCAGCGGCGCCCGTCCGAGGGGCCGACGACCTCATCACTGAGGAATTCCCCGACGAATTCGAGCCCGAGATCCCTGCAGCCATCACGAAAACCCTTGAGGCGGAGGGCACCACGCCCTCCCCTGCGGCCGATAAAACCGACCTTTTTATATCCACCCTCGGCCAGAGCCTCTGCCGCCAGGCGTCCGGCCTCCGTATTGGAAAAGCCGACGAGCATGTCGATCGGGTCCCGCGGGAGCGCCCATGTCTCCATGATCGGAATACCGAGATTCCGAAGCGTTTCACGGTTCTGCTCAAGTTCGATGACGCCGGTGAACATGACAGCCGCAGGCTTGAGGGCCTGCAGCGACCGGATCGCCGCCGTCTCCCGGTCGTAGGAATAGGACGTCTGGCCGACCAGGAAAAGATAACCGGCCTCCTCGAGCACATTCGCGCAAGCATGAAGAGCGAGCGCGAACTGCTCGCTGAACATATTGGATGCGAAGGCCATCACCACATTGGAACGACCGCTTCTCAAGGCGCTGGCGAAAGGATTGACCCTGTATCCGGTACGTTCCACCGCTGCCTGAATCCGGGAGCGTTTTTCAGCGCTCACCTTGTCCGGGTTGCGCAGTGCCCTGGACACCGTGATGGGCGCAACGCCGGCAAGACGGGCAACATCGCCGATGCTGGCAGTTTCGAGCGAGGCACCGTCCTCGGCAAGGCCAGGGGCCGCCTTTTGCGGCCCGGCCGGAATACGCACCACCTCGTCATAGATGAAGCTGCCGGTTTCGTTAGCTGCCCCGTTGGCCATATGCGCCCTGTCTTGCCCCATCGTGCATTGCACCATCAATCGTTGATTAGTCTGCCCACCTGAATCAGGCAATCGCCGTTCTGGCTCTGCGTGTGCAGGCGTCTGGAAATCACTATGCCGGAAACTGCAAACCGCAGCTCTTCTTCAACTTCCGAAAGCTGTTCGAAATTGTGGTACCAGCCCGCGACATCGCCGGCGTCGACTTCGCTGCCGACATCCACCGCCGGTTCGAACCATCCGGTCCGTGTGGCATAGATCGCCTGGTCATGGGAATTGAGACCGAGCAACCGGGTCTTCTGCGACCGGGAACTGCTGGGCAGAAGAGGCTTCGATGTCAAACCCGAGGCATGGAGGAGGTTGTTGATCGCAAGTGCCGTGATCGACATGGTATCGGGCGTCACACTGCCGCCACCGCCGAACTCGCCGCTGATCCCGATCGCACCGGCCCTGGCCGCCGCCGCCATCGATGTCGGCGCATCGATGCCATTCCTGGCGATGAAGGCATAGGGCATGCCGAGTGCGTTGAGCAGCGACACCGCCTTGGCGTGGCGCGCTTCGTCCTCGCACTCCTCGATGAGGCCCGTCGGCAGATGCGCCATCGAGGTTCCGCCCGAATGCATATCGAAAACGATATCATAACCGGGGAAGAGTTCACGCTCGAGAAAATTCGCCATGCGGCTCGTCGGGTTGCCCTCCATGCTGCCCGGAAAGGCACGATTGAGATTGCCGCCGTCCAGCGGCGAGCAGCGGCGTGCGGACATCACTGCCGGCATGTTTGCGAATGGGATGATCGTCAACCTGCCCTTGATATCGGCTGGTTGGACGCTGTGAATAAGGCGCTTGAGGTTTATCTCTCCCTCATATTCGTCGCCGTGGTTTCCAGCCATCAGCAACACCGAGGGGCCATCACCGTTCCGGATCGTGCAGATGGGGGTCCGGACGTGAAAATATGGGGAACGATCGACGGAGAACGGCGCCGATAGCCAGCCGAACTGCTTGCCCTCGGCGTTGAAGTCGATCGAATGGAATAGTCCGGTATGCATGAAACACCTTATGGTCGCGTCGGTTTTGTCGGGCGCGTATCAATCTCAATCTGGATGGGACCCGCTGGCCGGCGGGTCCCGGACGCATTCGTATCACATATGCGGAAGGGTCTGCTCTTCCTTGAAGAACGTCATCTGCAGCTTGGCGAGATCGCCATTCATGTTATGGAAGAACAAGAAAGTATTGATCCAGTTCAGGAAATTTTGTTCGCCCTGCTTCACGCCGATATGGGCCGGCGACAAGCGGATGCGATAGGCAATGGCAACGTTCTTTCCGGGATTGTCGTCTGCCACCTTGACTGCAATCGCGCTGTTTTCGGCAAAATACTCCGCCTGTCCGGCCAGGAATGCGGCGATGGCGGATGGGGTGTCTTCAAAACGAACGAGTTCTGCCTCTGGCGCATTGTCCGTCAGCCACGTATCGAGGGTCGACCCCTTGGCAACGGCAATCTGCTTGCCCGCGAGGCCCGAGACATCTTCTATCTTCTCTCCCTTGCCGCCGAAAACGCCAAGGCTGACGGCAGCGTAAGGCTGGGAGAACATGACCTGCTGGGCGCGCTCCGGCGTCGCACCGGCAGCAGCGATGAGAACGTCGACCTTGTCGGCGAGCAGGCTTGGAACACGGCTTGCGCCGGTCAGCGGGACCATCTCAAGCTCCGCATTGAGATCCTTGGCCATCATGCGCGCCAGCTCGACATCGAGCCCGGTGTCGTTGCCTTCCGCATCCTTGTAGCCCCAAGGTGCGGCATCGAGCAGGACGCCGACGCGGAGCTTGCCATTTGATGTGATGTCGGCCAGCGTGTCAGCCAGAGCGGGCGTAGCAAGCGCCGCGGCGATGGTGGCCGCGGCAATGATGCGCTTGAACAGTTTCATGTCATTCCCCTTTTGTTGCGATTGGATTTTCTCCACCGGTTACCGTGCGTGGTGACCGATGAAACTCTTGAGTTCCGGCGTTTGCGGATTGGCGAAAAGCGTCTTGGGGTCGCCCTGCTCCCAGACGCGACCCTGGTGCATGAAGACCAGCTTCGTCGCGACATTGCGGGCAAAGTTCATCTCGTGGGTGACGAGAACCATGGTCATGCCCTGAGCTGCCATTTCCTCCATCACCTTGAGCACTTCACCGACCAGTTCCGGATCGAGTGCCGAGGTTACTTCGTCGAACAGCATCAGATGAGGCGACATTGCCAGGCAGCGGGCAATGGCGACCCGCTGCTGCTGCCCGCCCGAAAGCTGCTCCGGATATGCCTTCAGCTTGTCGGCAAGGCCGACGCGCTCGAGAACCGACAGGGCCAGTTTCCGTGCCCCCTGCTTGTCGGTCTTTCCGGTCAGGATCGGTGCAAGCGTGACGTTCTTTTCGATCGTCATATGGGGGAAGAGATTGAAGGCCTGGAAAACGATGCCAACCTTCTGTCGCATCTGTCTGAGGCCGTCCATTTTAGCGGAAACCGATTGCCCTTCGAGCAGTATCTCACCCGAATTGATCGTTTCGAGCGCATTGATACATCTCAGAAGCGTGCTCTTTCCCGATCCGCTGCGCCCGATAATGGTGACGATCTCACCTTTCTCGACATCGAGCGAAACGCCCTTGAGAACTTCCAGCGTTCCGTAGTTCTTACGAACATTCTTGATTTCAACGAGCGCCATTGAGCCGCGCCTCCAGGGTCCGGGACCAGGTGGTCAGTGGGAAACAGATGGTGAAGTAGATTGCCGCCACCAGCGTGTAGACGAGAAGCGGCTGAAAGGTCCCGGCGCTGATCATCTGCCCGGCACGGGCCAGTTCGACCAGGCCGACGACGGAAGCGAGCGAGGTGTTCTTGATAAGCTGAACCAGGAACCCGACCGTCGCCGGCAGCGCGATACGAAACGCCTGCGGAGCAATGATATGGACGAATTGCTGTAGCCAGGAAAGGCCGAGGCAGGCGCCCGCCTCCCACTGCGCCTGACGCACGGCCTGAATGCCACCGCGCCAGATGTCGCCGAGAAAGACCGCGGTATAGATCGTATACGCGGCACCGACCGCAACGACGGTTGGCACATCTTTGCCGACAAGCACCGGAATGCCGAAATAGAAGAACATCAGCAGGCCCAGGAGCGGGATGCCCTGGATGAGTTCGATCAACGCCGTGGCGACAGTGCGCAAAACCGCGGATCCGCTGGTCCGCGCCAGAGCAAGTGCGAGCCCCACGGGCACTCCAAAGGCAAGCGCGATCGCTGCCATGAGGAAAGTCCATTCGAGCGCGGTTGCGAGAAAAAGCAGGTCGGAGAAGGAGAACTGACGCATGGTCTGGACCTATCGGCGCGTTGGCCAGCGGAAGGCTGCCCGCCCGACAAGCGCGAAGGCAATCTTGGAGAGAACAACGAGAGTGAAATAGATGCCGCAAGTCAGCGCATAGACTTCAAAGCTGCGATAGGTGCGACTGTCGATAAAGCCTGCCGCATGGAACAACTCATCGGCAGAAACCTGCGAGGCGATCGAGGTGCCAAGCAACAACAGCACGAATTGCGACGTGATCGACGGATAGATGTTGCGGATTGCCGGAGGCAGTACGATCCGCGACAGAACCTGCCAGCGGGTAAGGCCGAGGCACAGACCCGCCTCGATCTGGCTGGCCGGAATGGAATTCAGTCCGGATCGCAGGATCTCGCTGGCATAGGCGCCGAAATAGATGGACAAGGCCACGATCGAAGCCTGGATCGGCGAGAACTTCAGGCCGATGGTCGGGGGGACGAAAAAGATGATGAATATCTGCAGCAATGCCGGCGTGTTGCGGATGATCTCGATATAGGTGCGTACGGCGATGCGGGCGGGTTTCGGCCCGCCGCGCAGCACGATCGCACCGATAATCCCCATGATGAGCCCGATCATCGTCGCAGAGACCGTCAGCAACAGCGTCGTCAGAACGCCATCGATGAATTGGTCCGAGTAGCGCCAGAGCGGGCGAAAATTGAAATTAGGCATCGGCCGGTCCTAGTGAAAGAAGGTTCGATAGGATCGCTCGATCCGGCCCGACGCATCGATTCCGTAGAAGACGCGCCAGCGGTCAAAGCAGGTGCAGGGATGCGAAATGCCGAACTCCATGACATCCCCGATCGCCAGCTCGGCGTCGTTCCCGAAGGTCACGAATGCGTGCTGATCATTGAGCTTGCTGACCTTGATGGATGAGGCGAGGTCAGCCTCGATCATTCGGCCATCCCGGTAAAGGCTGAGCGCCACGGGCAGATCCTGGTCGAATGACACGTCCCGCATCCCCATGCCGACGATCGCCAGCCCTGATTCCGGAACGGAAATTACCTCTGCCCAGATACGCATGGCAGGCTTGAAAGCCTTGGAGGCGATGAAGGCAAAACCATCTGGCATCAGCAGCCTGCGAGCGTCAATGGATTCGAATCCGCGCTTATAGACGCCGTGGTCGGCGAAGAATATCGCCCCGCTCCGAAGCAGCAGCGTGGCATTGCCATCGGCATCGCATACGGGGGCAAGGGCTGCGATGACGCGATCGAAATGGATAGAGCCACCGGCCGAAATGACCAGCGCGCGCTCGGGATGCTTCCGCCGGATGATGGCGAAAGTCTCGGCAACAAGATCGAACAGAGCGCCCATATTCGCATCGAGTACGTCAGACGTTGCTCCGACAACCGAGCCTTCATAGGTCGATACGCCGGCCAGCATGATTTCCGCCCCCGTCGAAAGGGTCTCGACGATCTCGGCGGCAACATCCTTCGTGCGGGCACCGGTTCGGCCGGCGCCAACTTCAACGAAGACCTTGAACGGATCGCCCGCGCGACCCGCGAAAGCCTGCACGAGATTGGCCGCCGCCTGTTCGGAATCGACGCAGCAGGCGATTTCGGCGTGCGGAAATGCGTCGGCGAGCACACGCAAACGCCGAGCGGATGCCACGCCACCGATCTGGTTGGCGATGAGGACGTTCGTCACGCCTGCTCCAAGCAGCACCTCCGCCTGGAAGAGGTCGGCGACAGTTGCGCCCCATGCTCCGGCGCCGACAAGATCGATCGCAATCTCCGGACACATCGGGGTCTTTGCATGCGGCGCCACCTTTGCCCCATAGGCAGATGCAAGCCTCAGAAAATGGTCGCGATTGCTGCGATAAGTCGCCAGATCGACAGTCAAGAGCGGCAGTAGAAGCGAACCATCCGCAGGATTGGCGCCGATGGCATTGGTTTGGGCACCACATTCCGGTCTATCGCCGGATGCCTGCCGAATGGGCGAATTGGGCTGCATTGATTCCGATGGTATCGTTGTCATTGACATTGCTGGTAACATCTGATGGTAACGTTGTCATCCGATTTTTTCAGTGCTGAGGGTAAAATCCGATGTGCGTTGCCGACCAGATCGGAAGAGCGAAGTCCATTGTGATAGCGAAAGGAACATTGACATGACCGATAGAGAACTGATCCGCTATGCCGTCGCCGATGCCCAGGCGGGCGGGCAAAGGCGCCCTTTCGCCAAAGCCGTCCGCGCTGGCGATTTCGTCTATGTTTCTGGCCAGGTCCCCACGGTTGACGGCGAAGTCATCGTCGGCAATATCGTTGCGCAAACGGAACAGGTTATCGCAAATCTCATAGACGTGCTGGCGCTTGCCGATTGCACATTGGCCGACGTCGTCAAGGTCAATGTCTGGCTCGACGACGCGCGCGATTTCTCTAGCTTTAACGCCGTGTTCCAGAAATACTTCATCGATCACCCACCGGCGCGTTCCACCGTCCAGTCTCCGATGATGGTCGACGTCAAGGTGGAAATGGACGTGATTGCCTACAAACCGCAGAGATAGCATGCAAAAGCGTGAGCGGCTTCAGCGCCTTGATAAGATCGAACCGCGGTTCCCATCGTTTCTGGGCGCCGGATAGCCCCTGCTCCTTCAGGATAGGCGCTGGTCCACCCTGACTTGGGGATCTACGCCCGCTTACGGTTGCAGCCCTGCGCATTGGGCGGTGTTCCGTATGTGGGTCTCCATCTCGAATTTGGCTTTCGCGCCATTATTCGTCGCCAGCGCCGCAATGATGCGTCGGTGCTCGGCGATCGATGCCTTCATGCGTTCCTGATCTGTCATGGGAATCGGCTGACGTTGCGTTTCTGTCACCTGGTCGCGCACCGTCTCATAGAGCGCCCGCAGCATCGCGTTCGCACAGGCCGAGACGATAATGCCGTGGAACTCGAGATCCGCGTCAACATTGGTCAGAAGATCCTGTCGGGCCCAGCAATCTTCCATGGTTCGCGTCGCCTCCTCCAGTTTTTCCAGCTGGCGTTGGGTGAGCCGGCCAGCCGAGAGCCGCGCGATTTCCCCTTCCAGCAGGATACGGGTCTGAAACACGTCGAAGACGGGATAACTGTCGGAATAACGCCAGGGTGCAATGTCGCCGGAAGCGCCGTCGGGATGACCCACGACGAACGTGCCGCGGCCGGGCTCGGTCTTGAGGAGGCCTAGCGTTTCCAAAGTGAGCAATGCTTCCCGAAGCGAGGCCCGACTAATGCCAAATTTTTGCGAAAATTCCCGTTGCGACGGAATCTTTTCCCCTGTTTTCAGGGCTCCGCTG
Organism: Phyllobacterium sp. 0TCS1.6A; assembly: GCF_026420825.1. Lineage (NCBI taxonomy): Bacteria > Pseudomonadati > Pseudomonadota > Alphaproteobacteria > Hyphomicrobiales > Phyllobacteriaceae > Phyllobacterium > Phyllobacterium sp. 0TCS1.6A. The sequence goes on along the minus strand of NZ_JAPMAB010000005.1, from coordinate 219,702 downwards.
TTGATCATCGTCTGGATTTCACGCGCCACCGATTGTGGGACAAGCGTCTTGTTCAGCATGCGCACTTTTATCCCCCGTCGGCCAGCAATAGGCCCAATCTATTTTTTCAAGGCGACTCTTGCAAATCCGAAGGAGTCGTGTTGTTCTGGCTAAACTGGTCCGACCGGTTCGACCGGAAACCAGAATTAATGAAGTCGCGTTGAAAAATCAAGGGGAACTCATGGCACGCGAATCCACATTCAAGACAACATTTCTTTCGGCTATTTTCGCCGTCGTCGGCGCGATGACTGCGGAGGCTGCCGACCTCACCGTCGGCGCCAATATCGGCAATGTCCCGTGGGAATTTCAGGATGCAGGCGGGAAGGTCGTCGGCTTCGAGGTCGATCTGGTGAACGAGGTCGCAAAGCGTCTTGGCAAGACGGTAGAATTTGTCAACACGCCGTTCAATGGCCTGTTTTCAGCCGTCCAGTCAGGCCGCATCAATATCGCGATCTCTTCGATCACCATTACCGACAAACGCCTGCAATCGGTGACATTTGCGCAGCCGTACTATGACAGCGATCAGTCGCTCACGGTCACGGCGGCTTCGGGCATAGCCGGGCTCAAGGGCATGGAGGGCAAGACCGTTGGCGTCGATACCGGCTCGACGGGCGACATGTGGGTGGAGAGTCAGAAGGACAGCCTCAAGCTTGGCGAGATTCGCCGCTTCGAGGGTCTCTCTCCATGCTCGATCTGGTTGCGGGGCGGGTGGACGGCTATATCAGCGATATTCCGGCGCTGCTGTACTACGTCAAGGACAAGCCTGACCTGAAGGTGGTTGAGCGTATTCCAACCGGTGAAAAATATTCGATGATGTTCAACAAGGGTGACCCTCTCGCCAAAGAGGTCAACGATGTCATCACGACCCTGAAGGGTGAGGGCTTCATCGCAAAGCTGCACGAGACCTGGTTCGGCGCCAAGGCAGAAGACACCACGTCCTCCGTCGTCGTGCTGGATATGCCCGTCGCCAAGTAACGTCACGCTCAGGCGGGGCGCGACTGCCTCGCCGGGTCACCCGGAGCCGGATCGGCATGAATCTGATTAACACCTTCTTCAATGTCGGGGTCCTGCTCGACAGCCTGCCCCAACTGCTATGGGGGCTGGTCGTAACTCTCCAGATTGGCATCACCAGCATTCTATGCGGCCTCGCCGCCGGCCTGTTTCTCGCCGTTGCGCGGCTCTATGTGCCGGCTCTCGGCCAGGTTCTCATTCGCATCTATGTCGACATCTTCCGGTCGATACCACTGCTGGTTCTGCTGATTATCGTCTATTATGCGCTGCCCTTCGTGGGCATACGCCTGTCACCGTTTCTGTCGGCGGTGACCGCCCTCAGCCTGGTTTCGGCCGCCTACACCGCAGAGATATTCCGCGCCGGCATCGAGGCAATTCCGCACGGGCAGTTTGAGGCATCTGCCGCGCTTGGCCTCTCCAACCGACATACGATGGTCGATGTCATTCTGCCGCAGGCAATCCGCATCGTTATCCCACCGCTCACCAACAATTGCATTAACGTGCTCAAGGACACCGCCCTCGCCTCCGTCGTCGCTATGCCGGACCTCCTTAAACAGGCAACGCAGGCCCAGGCGCTGGCAGCCAATCCCACCCCGCTCATTGGGGCTGCGATCTTATACGTGATGCTGCTCTGGCCCATGGTCACAATTGTCGCGAAACTCGAGAAGCATTTCAGCCGGGGGAAACGATGATGGCCGCCCTGATTTCCATTCGCGGGCTTAAGAAGGCCTTCGGTGACTATACCGTACTGCACGGCATCGATCTCGATATCGCAGAAGGAGAGGTAGTTTGCGTCATCGGGCCATCCGGTTCCGGCAAATCGACGCTAATTCGCTGTATCAACCGCCTTGAACCCTTTGATCCAGATAGCACCATCACGGTGGACGGCATCAAGGTCGAGCAGGGTGTCGCCCTTGCCAAAGTCCGGGCCGAGGTTGGCATGGTGTTTCAGTCGTTCAATCTCTTCCCGCATATGACGGTGCTGAGCAACGTGATGCTGGCGCCAATGCGCGTACGTGGAACGATGCCGGCAGCCGCGGAGCAAAAAGCACGTGACCTGCTCGCGCGTGTTGGCATTTCCGAGCAGGCGGAGAAGTTCCCGGCTCAATTGTCCGGCGGCCAGCAGCAGCGCGTTGCAATCGCCCGCGCCCTGGCCATGGAGCCGAAAGTGCTCCTGTTCGACGAACCGACATCTGCGCTCGACCCGGAGATGGTCGATGTCATGCGCACGCTGGCGGGTAGCGGTGTGACCATGGTGGTAGTGACCCACGAAATGGGCTTTGCCCGGCAAGTTGCTGACCGGGTTATCTTCATGGACGGTGGGCGTATCGTCGAAGAGGGACCGCCCGCACAGATTTTCGACACGCCCCGGCAAGAACGGACACGCGGCTTTTTGCGCGCCGTTCTCAATCATTGAAAAACAGGCAGATCAAAGGATATCATCATGACCAATGCACAATTGGACCTCGACTTTGTGCGCAGCCAGTTTCCCGGTCTTGATCGCGGCTGGACCTTCTTCGACAACGCCGGCGGATCGCAGATCCTCAAAGGGGCATTGGAGCGCATAAACACGTTCTTGATAGGGAAGAACGTGCAGATCGGCGGTTCCTACGCCGTTTCCCAGGATGCGGCCAAGGCGCTTCATGAGGCGCGTATGGCGGCCATGTATCTCGTCAACGCGCACCGGCCGGAAGAAATCGTGTTCGGCAACTCCACGACGGCACTTCTACAGAATCTCGCGCGTGCAATGGCAAGCCAACTGGCACCGGGGGACGAAATCGTCGTGACGGTCAGCGATCACGAATCCAACATCGGGCCATGGGATAGGCTGCAGGCTGCGGGCGTAATTCTCAAGATCTGGCCGTTAAATGTGCAGACGCTGGCACTGGATATCGCCGATCTTGAGCCCCTGCTCAGCGAGCGGACCAAAATGGTCTGCATCACCCATGCGTCGAACATTCTTGGCTCGATCAATCCGATCCGTAAGATCGCCGACTTTGTCCACGCGCGCGGCATCAAACTGTGCGTCGATGCCGTGGCCTATGCGCCGCACAGGGCAATTGACGTCCAGGCTTTTGACGCTGACTACTATGTCTTCAGCCTCTACAAGACGTTCGGCCCGCACTACGCTGTAATGTATGGCAGATACGACTTGCTGCTGCAGCTCGACACTCTCTATCACTACTTCTACGGCAAGGATAAAGTGCCCGGCAAGCTCGAACCCGGAAACCCGAACTACGAACTGGCCTATTCGACCTGCGGTATTGTCGATTATCTGTGCGAGCTCGGCTCCCGCCTCGGGAAAACTGGCGGCACTCGCGAGAAGATCGAAGGCGCCTTCGAAGCGATCACGCGGCAGGAAGATGCGCTCACAGAAAGGCTGCTCTCCTATCTGCGATCACGCAACGACTGTCGGATAATTGGGCAGCCGTTCAACCGCGATAGCCAGCGCGTGGCAACCATTTCGTTCCGCTTCGACGGGCGTGATGCAGCTGAAATCTGCAAAGCGATCGATGAAGAGAAGATCGCCGTTCGGTTCGGCGATTTCCACTCCCGCCGTCTCGCCGAATACCTGGATATTACAGATCGGGGCGGCGTGCTGCGCGTTTCGATGGTGCACTATAACACCCTCGAGGAGGTAGACCGTCTGACCGCTGCGCTGGATCGCATCCTGTCTACCGGCGACGGGACAAATACGGAACTCCATCGTGCCGGATGAGAAGCCGCTACATTGAGGCCGGCTCAATTCATCCGTTTAGAACGCCTGCAGCGTCAAGTGCGTCAGCAAGCGCGGCCCTCTCGGCGGGATCGAGCACCGCTATGGGTATTCTCGACGTGACAGACTGGAGCCGGCCGAGAATCTGAAGGCAAGTCTTGATCCTCAGAGCCGCGAGATGACCCGGCGCACCGTAGATCGTACGCCCGAGACGGTAAAGCCGGTCGTGAATCTGGCGGCCGGTCGAAAGATCTCCCCGGATGACGGCTCGATCGAGTTCAACGATCATCTCGGGAACCACCGCTGCAAGGCTGACAAGGCTCCCTTCGCTTCCGATCGCAAAGCAGGGAAAGAGGTGCTCGTCGCCCGATGCCATGACAGCGACATCCGGCCGCAACTGCCGGGAAAGCCTTCGTGTGGCGTCATAGGCGGCGGTTTCCCAGCTTCCTTCCTTTATTCCCACGACGCTCTCGATTTCCAGCAGTCGCGCCAAAACCCTCTCGGAGAACGCCGTCTTGCCGGCACTGACCGAACCCTGGAACAGGAACAGCGGCAGACCACTTGCCTGCGCAACCGCGCGATGATGCTCCACCACCAGACGCTCGTCGGCGCCAAGCGCCCATGAAAATGGTGGAAACACCATCACCGCGTCGGCCCCGGCGCGGGCGGCATCCGCAGCCATTGCAGCAGCGATGTCGGTGCGCTCGCAATTGATCCCGGCAACGACCAGGCTGTCGCCGCACACCGCCTTCGCCGTTTCGATGACGAGCACACTCTCGGCCCGGTCGAGCGCCAGATTTTCGCCGGCATGGCCATTGACGAGCAGACCTCGCATCCCATCCGTGCCGGATACGAACGCCAGGTGCGCTGCGAGTTGGTCCGTGTCAATCTCACCGTCGCCGATCATCGGGCATATGGTCGAGGCAAACACGCCACCGAACGCGTGGCTTCGTTCCGCTGTCTGCACCATGGCGCTTCCTGTACTTTCCTGGCATTGGATGTCCGGCATGTCAGTTGCCCACATATTCGCTGACACCGCGCGAGATAATCTGACCATGGCCCGGTTCTCCAAGCACCTGTCCATCGCGGTAGACGAGTTTGCCACGGACAAAGGTAGCAACCGGCCAGCCCTTGACCTCGAAACCTTCCCACGGGGTGTAGTCTGCGCCGTGATGCAGGATCTCCTGTCGCAGCGTCTCCTTGCGGTTCGGATCCCAAAGGCAAATGTCGGCGTCAAAACCAATGCCGATCGAGCCCTTGCGCGGATAGAGCCCATACATGCGTGCATGGTTGGTCGCCGACAGAGCAACGAAAGCCTGTGGCGTGATCCGCCCTTTCGATATGCCTTCCGAAAACAGGATGGGCAGCCGCGTCTCTACACCGGGTATGCCATTCGGCACCCAGCGGAACGAGGACCGGGCCTTGGGATTGAGCTTGCCTTGCGGTGAATCGTATCGAAAGGGGCAATGATCCGATGAAAATGTCTGGAACACGCCCTGCGACAGGCCTTCCCAGATCGCCTTCTGGCTCATCACATCGCGAGGTGGCGGCGAGCACACATATTTGGCGCCCTCCATATCGAGCCCATCGAGGTCTTCCGCGGTAAGCGTAATGTATTGCGGGCAGGTCTCGGCATAGACCTTGAGACCCCGCTGCTGTGCCCAACGAACCTGTTCCATGGCCTCGGCGCCCGAGACATGGACGATCATGATCGGGACATCGACCAGTTGTGCATGGCTGATCGCGCGATGCGCAGCTTCGCGCTCGACGACTTCAGGGCGCGAGACGGCATGGTAGAACGGCGCAACCTTGCCCTCCTGTTCCAGGCGTTCGGCCAGGAAGCGGATGGTATCGTAGCCCTCGCAATGGACCATGACGAGTGCTTTCTCGCGTCGCGCAACGTCGAAGACGGCCAGCAGTTCGCGATCGTTGAGCACGAGGTCGTCATAGGTCATGAAGACCTTGAACGAGGTATATCCATCTTTGACCAGTGCCGGCAGTTCCTGGCCGAGCACCGCTGGCGTCGGATCGGAAATGATGAGATGAAAACTCGTATCGACGAAACACTGGTTCTCCGCCAGCTTGCGGTAGTCCTCGACAGATTGCCGCAGCGACTGGCCGCGCTTCTGCAGCGCGAAGGACATGACGGTGGAATTGCCCCCTGCCGCCGCCGAGGCGGTCGCGGAAGCGAAGTCATCCGCCATAACGATATCGGGCCCGGAATCCTGGGCGATATGCACGTGACTGTCGATGCCCCCGGGCATGACCCAGAGGCCTTCGGCATCGATCTCCTGCCGCGCACCGGTGATCTCGTTCGAGATGGCGACGATCCGGCCATCGGCAATACCGACGTCGCCCCTGTACATGTCGCTCGCAGTGACGATCGTCCCGCCGCGGATCGCAAGATCCAATTCGCTCATGGCACACTCCCCGTTGTCTATCCAGTTTACTCAGATGCGTTCGAAGGCAATCGATTGGGCGCCTTCCCACAAAACCTTGGTTCCGATGTTGATCAGGCGTTCCTGCCCTTCAATGATCGTCAGAAAGTGGTTGCCGGCGAGCTGCCCCGCCATGCTGGCGAAATTGACCCGGCCATAGGCCAGCAGAATTTCCGTTTCACTGACGCCGCCGGGATAAAGAATGATTTCACCGGGCGACGGATAGCTCGTGGCGTTCTCGAAGGGAACATCGAAATTCATGTCGCCCAGCGGCATCCAGACCCCCTGCCCGCTCCAGCGCACATGAATGACGCGTTCGGCAAACGGCAATCGGGACAGGAAACTCCCGCAAGTGGCGGGCGCCTTTTCCATTTCCAGCCGGGCGGGAAACACCTCTCCGGCAATGGTGATCTTCAATTCGGTCAAGATATTCTTCCTTGTTCCAACAGATGTCGGGTCGCTCTGGCGCAGTCGGTCGCTGCGTCGGTCAGCAGGTTGATTTCGTTGGTTGCGACGATCAATCCGGCGCCGAGCGAGATGGCATGCGAGGACAGCAACGCGGCCGGCACGCCCATGACCCCGAACTCCTTGCCTCCCCTTGAGGCGGCCGCAGCCACCCGCGCAAAAGCGCCGATGACCTCCGGGTGCGTGAGATCGGCGGTATGGCCGAGGGACTGGGCAAGATCCTGCGAACCAATGATCAGTCCGTCCAGGCCATCGATTGCGCCAATGTCCTCGACGTCCGCCAGCGCCTGCGCGCTTTCGATCATTGCGTAAATCCTGAACTCGCGCTCGCAAGCCTCGATCAGATCCGTTGCCGGTATCGGCCGGAAAGACGCTGCGATCACCGGGCTCGGCAGCGACCGGTTGCCTTTCGGCGGAAACCTCAGCCTGTCGACGATCGCTCGCGCCTCGGCCAGACTATCGACATGCGGGACGATGATGGCCTGGGCGCCGCAATCTGCGGCCCGCGTGAGGTGGTCGGAAGATCCCTTCGGCACCCGCACATGAACGGGAAAACCAGACATGCGGCCCGTAACGCAAAGGGTCGCCACCTCGCCGAGAGACATGGCGCCATGTTCCATGTCGGCGACCAGGAAATCGAAGCCCGCCTCGCGGGCAACCGCCAGGATCTCAACGCTTCGAAACACGCAGGCGGCCATGCCGAGCGCTACACTCATCTGCTTTTCCCCGTCAAATGCTTCATTGCAAGAATGCGGACGCAGCCCGCCATTAGTGGATGATCTGATCAAGGAAATGACGGGCCCGTTCGCTCTGCGGCGCGGTGAAGAACTGTTCCGGCGGCGCCTGTTCGATGATGCGTCCCTTGTCCATGAACACGACACGGTCGGCGACCTCGCGGGCAAAGCCCATTTCATGCGTCACACAGATCATCGTCATGCCGTCACCCACAAGGGCCTTCATCGTTTCCAGCACTTCCTTGACCATTTCAGGATCGAGGGCCGAGGTGGGCTCGTCGAACAGCATGACCTTCGGCTGCATGCACAGGGCGCGGGCGATAGCCACGCGCTGCTGCTGGCCACCGGAGAGCTGTGCGGGAAACTTGCCGGCCTGGTCCGCGATGTGAACGCGCTCGAGCAGCGCGTGTGCACGAAGCTCGGCATCCTTGCGAGACAGACCATGCGCCGACATCGGCGCAAGAACGCAGTTTTCCAGAATGGTCATGTGCGGAAACAGATTGAAGCTTTGGAAGACCATTCCTGTCTCGCGCCGCACCCGATCAATCGAACGGGCGTCATGCTGCAGTTCGATACCATTGACGAAAATCAGGCCGTCATCATGCTTCTCGATGTGATTGATACAGCGGATCAGCGTGGATTTTCCGGAGCCGGAGGGTCCGCATATGACGATACGCTCGCCCTTTTCCACCGTCAGGTCCACTTCCGTCAGCGCGGTAAAATCACCATAGCGCTTGTAGACGGCTTCCATGCGCAAGGCGTAGCGGTCGGTTATCACCGGGCTTTCGGGTCGAGTAACGGAGTTCATCGCAAACCTGCCTTTCTGAAAGTCAGCGCCGTTTGGCGGGAGTGGATTTGGCATTACGGTCGAGCGACCGTCCGAAATGATGTTCCAGGCGCTGCTGCACCAGATCCCAAATAGAAACCAGGAGCAGGTAGTAGACGGCAGCCGCGGCATAGACTTCGAGGATCTGGAAATTCTCCTGCATCAGCATATCGCTACGCCGCATGATCTCCTCGACCGAGATGACGGAAGCCAGCGATGTTGCTTTCAGCAGTGAATTGACCGAATTGCCGAACGGCGGAATCATCAGTCGAAACGCCTGAGGCAGCATCACGCGCCAGAAGATCGTGCGCCGCGGAACGCTGAGTGCCCAGGCAGCCTCACGCTGTCCCTGCGGCACCGACATGAAGCCGCTGCGAATGATTTCAGCGAGATACGACGCCTCGTGCAGGATAAGCCCCACCAGAGCCGAGCCGGTGACGCCGAGCTTGATGCCAAGCTGCGGCAGACCGGTGTAGATGACGACCAGCTGGATCAGAAGCGGTGTGCCCCGGAAGAACCAGATGTAGAAACGCGCAAAGCCGTAGAGCAACAAGTTCGGCGACATTCGCATCAGTGCGATAATCATGCCCAATATCAGGCCGCCGACGACACCGGCCAGGGCCAGTCCGATGGTGACGCGGACGCCACCCAATAGGAAATAGTTGAAGAGGTAGTCGACAAATGCCGCCGGATCAAAATAGCGCATGTACAGCTCCTGTAGGGCACGCGGCACGAAAGTTCGATGCCGTTGAAGGCCTCAAATCCGCGCGTCTCGCGGTGGTTGATTACCGGGACGCGCGGGAGCGGATTGCGATCAAGTCGGACCGGGGCCGGCGATCTCGACCGGCTCGTCGTCGTTGAGCGGCGTCAATCCGAACTTGTCGAAAAGCGCCTTGTAGCTGCCGTCGGCCCGCATTTCGGTCGTGGCCTTGACGACAGCTTCGGCCACGGCCTTGTTGCGGAAGGACATTGCCGTGCGGGCCGCACCGAGGCCGGACAACACTTCCTTCACCCTTCCCTTGCTCACCAGATCGCGCGCCACACTGTCCACCAACAGCGCATTGTCCGTCTGCCCCGCAAGCAGGGCGCTGACAACATTGGTGGCGGTCGGGAACGTGCGCATTTCAACCGCCGTCGTGCCCTTGGCGACACTTTCGTCGCTGAACTTCTTGAGCCAGTTCATCTGGTAGGTGCTGACTTCGACTGCCGAGGACTTGCCAAGCAGTTCCTCGGGGCTGGAATAGGTGGTGGCGCTATCCGGTGCGACGACCACGGAGACCGACTGGCGACCATTCGGAACCAGATACATCAGCTTGGAACGTTCCTCGGTCCAGAACATGCCGGTGTTCATCCCGTCGATGCGGCCGGCGGCCATGCCCGGGATCATCGCCGGGAAGTCCATCCGGACGAGTTCGACCGGCATGCAGAGGCGTTTCGACAGCTCGGCCGCCATCTCGACATTAAGGCCCTGCAGCTTGCCATCCTTGTCGACGAACTGCTGCGGCGGATTGGTCGGGTTGATCGATAGCTGCAGCTTGCCTTTTTCGACAAGGTTTTCATCGCTGATGACCGGCGCAGTACAGGCTGCGTTGGCGGCGACTGGTGAAAGTAACAGGGCGGCGAAGGCACTTGCCAGCATTAGGGATTTCATCATGTTCTATCTCCGGAGTTGTGAAACCTTGAATTCAGGTCTTTTCTTGTTTTTATTCCTTGTTCCGTGGCCACTCTCCCCAAGTGGCAACGGCCTAAGCACGTGGCACCCGCCGCTCAGTCGATCGAACGAAGCTGGATGCGGGTAAAGTTCCTGACATGAGGCTCAAAGGGACCGAAGCCCTTGACCCTGAGAAATTCGGGGGTCTCGAAGGCCCACCGGCCTGCCACTTGGTAGACTGCAGCGTAACGAGGCCCGTCCCCGACGGATATATAGCGCTTGGCGGATAGCCAGCCGGGACAGGCGAGCAAATCCGGGAAATGCGTCTCGACATACCAGTTGTTGAATGCAACCTCGTGTTCAGGATCGATATCGACCCGCACGATATGGGTGAAAGCCTCCTCGTCCGTCATCGTCATCTCGTCAGCACACGCGTATGTCGCCGGCCCTGCGGGCGGCTTCCACGACAGTTGCGATATTTGCAGCGATATCCACCTCGGTCGGCATCATCGGCGGCCTCGGCGCGGCATTCTGGATCACCCCCAGTGCTTTGAGACCGGCCTTCATGCGGGTATGCATGTCGATCAACGGCGACGGTCCGTAGATGGCGCGAACGATCGGGTAGAGCCGTTCGTTGACTGCCCGCATCGAGGCAAGGTCGCCGGCAGCGCTTGCCTGCCACAATTCAGCGAAAAGGTGCGGCGCGAGGCTGCCGAGGCCCGAGAGAATCCCGTCGGCGCCGACAGCCATCTGCGGCAGGAACCAGTTATAGTTCGATGCAAGGACCGACACATCCGGGCTTGCCTTTTTCACGGCCCGCCAGTTCTCGTCATAGGCAAGCATCGTGTCGCTGCCTTCCTTGATGGCGATCACGCCCTCGATCGCCGCCAGTTCACACAGCGTTTCGGTCGAATAGCCGTAGCCGGAAGCAACGGGATACTGAAACAGCGAGACCGGTATGCCGATCGCTTCGGAAACCGCGCGTACATAGGCAACCGGTGCCCGCGAAGTGGCTGAAGCGCCGCCGCCGAGCGGACCCGGCGGGAACAGGACGGCACAATCTGCCCCGGCGTCCTCGGCCATCTTCGCCTCTGCGATCGCTTCGGCGGTGGAGGTCGCAATGATACCGGCCAGGAGCGGCTTATGCGGAATATGTGCACGGGTGCGCTCCACCACCTCACGGCGCTCGGCAACGGTCAGCAGGCCGCCTTCGCCAGCGTGGCCATTGACGAGTGCGGCGGTCACCCCGTCCGGCGCCACGCAATAGTCGAGCACGTATGAATAATCGTCCCAATCGATCGAAAAATCTTCGCGATAGGGCAGAAGCGTCGCGACAGTCAGGCCTTTCAGATCCGGTATCTTCATCATCGTCCTCATGCTGCTTCTCAGGCCCCCGTTTTCTTGCGGGGGAATTTCAGCGTTGCTTCGGCTTTCAGCACTTCCAGCCCCTCGGTGTTGCGGGCACTCGCCTGCCAGATGATCGTGCGGTTCTCCTCCCGTTTCTCGGCGATCCAGACCTCGAAGGTGATGGTGTCGCCATAGACCACGGGCCCCGTAAACCAGAAGCGATCTTCGATGGAGATACCGACCACGCCGACAAGTTCGCTCGTCAATATGCTGGTGCAGAGGCCCGCGACCATGATGCCGGGCGCCAGGCGTTTGCCGAAGCGGGTTGCGCCCGCATAGACCTCGTCGACATGAACGGGACCGAAATCACCGGTCGCCGCGATATAGAGCGCACCATCGGCCTCGGTGATCGTCTTGGATATCGCTGTCCTGTCTCCGACATTCAGGTCGTCGAAGGATTTGAAATCGTACATCGGCTCAACCCCTGGCCGCGAAGGGAACGAGGCGTGCAGCGCCGGAGATGATTTCCTCACCGGTTCCGCTGTTGATACAGGAGACCTTGCAGATGGCGTCGTCGCCCTCGATCGCGGCAATCTCAGCACTTGCCTGCACGGACTGGCCGATGATGACGGGAGCGAGGAAAGACAGTTCAATGGAGCCAATGCGACGATCGGGGCCACCGAGACGGTTGAGGCAGGTGGTTGCAAGAGCGCTGACGGCAAGCTCGAAGGATACCATGCCCATGGCGCCCGCCTTTTCTGCAGCGCGCGCATCGACATAAAGCGGGCCGAGATTGCCGCTGATACCGGTGAACATTGCCTGTTCGGCGACCGTCATCGTCTTTCGGAAGGAGAAGGTCGCACCGACCGTCAGGGGAGATTGCGTCGTCATCAGAAGTCTTCCTTAGAGATTGAGGCCGTTCTTGATCGTGCTGCGGGCAATCAGCATGCGATGAATTTCGGACGTTCCGTCATAGATGCGCGTGACGCGTGCATCGCGATACATCCGCTCCAGGGGCAGTTCCTTGGTAAAGCCCATCCCGCCGAACACCTGGATGGCGCGGTCGACGACACGGCCCTGCATTTCGGATGCCGCAACCTTGATCATCGACACCTTGTCGCGTGGCTCCATGCCCTGATCGATTTCCCATGCGGCGTTGAGCACCATCATCTTGACGCCAAATATCTCGATGGCGCTGTCTGCAATCAGCTTCTGCACCATCTGGAAATCGCCTATCGCCTGGCCGAACTGCCTGCGCTCGCTGGCATAGGTACGCATCATTTCGAGCGCACGGGTCGCCATACCGACAGCGCGGGCGCCGATATGCGCAAGTCGAATTTCGAGGACGCTCTTCATGATCAGTCTAAAGCCGTTTCCGACCTCGCCGAGCACGGCGGATGCTGGAATGCGGCAGTTCTCGAAAGCGAGTTCCGCATGACCGTAGCCCCTATGCCCCATCATCGGCTGGGTGCGGGCGACCTTGAAGCCGGCCGAGCCCTTGTCGACCAGGAAAAGCGTGATGCCGCCGCGAGCCCGCTTTTCCTTGTCCGTCAGCGCCATGACGATCACATAGTCGGCAATATCGCCATCGCTGATGAAATGCTTGGTGCCATTGAGCACCCATTCATCGCCATCGAGCTCCGCCGTCGTGCTGATCGAGGCCGCATCCGACCCCGCGCCCGGCTCGGTGATCGCCATGGCGCAAATCTTGTCGCCCCGCACGGTCGGCAGAAGATATTTCTCGCGCTGATCGCCCTCGCAGGCCAGCAACATCGGATATACCTGCCCGAACACGCGGCGGATCAAGGCATCCGAGGTCTTGCCGAACTCTTCTTCGACCAGGCAATGATCGATGCAGGAAAGGCCGCCGCCACCGACATCTTCCGGCATGTTCATCGCATAAAGGCCGAGCTGCTGCGCCTTGGCTTTGACGCGTGCCAGCTTCTCGGGCGGAATGCGGGCGTCGTGTTCCGTCGCTTCCTCAAGCGGCTGAACCTCGGTCTCAACGAATTTGCGGACAGTATCGACCAGCAGCCGGCTATCGTCCGTCAGCGAAAAGTTTATCATCTTGTCTTCCAATCGGCCCGAAGGCGTTATCCCTGATGTGATCGACCCGTTTCGGCCTGTCCGATCACACCCATTTCGATCAGCCTGTCCTGCCTCTCGGCCGACATGCCCAGTTCCGTCATGATCTCCCGACTGTCCGTTCCGGCATAAAGCGGCATGCGCCGCATCGCTGGCGCCGCCCCCCCGTCATAGCGCAGGGGATGGTTGATCAGTGTCGCCGTCTTGCCGTTGACCTCGATCTCGCCGAAAACGCCCATATGCCTTGCCTGCGGATCGTCCAACAGATCCTCGTAGGACTGCACGCGCTCAAACCAGACACCGTGGCTATTGAACAGGCTCTCGACATCGGCAAAACAGAGCGGTGCAAGGATCTCGGCCAGGACCGCCGCATAACGGTCCCGCTCGGCATAGCGGTCGATCGAGCGCAACTGCCGCAATATGTCGCTGTCAAGCGCATCGGCAAGCTTCGTGGCATCGTTCATCGACAGCACGATGCGCGCATCGGAAAGCGTGTAGAGCCCGTAAGGCGCATCATGATACCAGCTGCCGCAATTGCGACCGCGCTTGAGCTTGCTCGCCCGATCAGGCGCTGCATAATATTTGGTCAGCGCTTCCACCTGAAGGTCGATCGCAGCCGCAAACAGGCTCGATTCCACTCTGGCTCCCTCGCCTGTCTGCAGCCGGCGCACATAGGCGCCGAGCACGCCCATGGCGAGCAGCGAGCCGCCATGCTGGTCGATTACGGCAGCGCCAACGACCGAGGGACCTTCCTCCCCGCCGCCGGTTGCCGCTACCAGTCCCGAACGCGCCTGCATCAGCAGATCCTGGCCCGGCCGCCTGGCTGCCGGCCCGGTTGCCCCAAGCCCGGAGGCAGACGCATAGATGATCGTCGGATTGAAGGCGCGCACCGCCTCGTAGCCAAGACCCAACCTATCGAGCACCCCGGGCCGGTAGTTCTCCACCAGCACGTCGGCGTCCGCGATCAATGCGCGTGCGATCGCCAGGCCTTCTTCGGATTTCAGGTCGATGGCGATCGACCGCTTGTTGCGGTTTACCGCCAGTGAAAAGGCACTGACATCGGTAACCCAGGAATTGCCTCCGGACCAGTGCCGCTCGAAGGCGCCTTTGAGCGGCTCGACCTTGATGACATCGGCCCCCATATCGGCAAGGTACTGGCAGCAGGCCGGTCCCTGCAGATAGTGGCAGAAACTGATGACCTTCATCCCGATCTTCATCGACCCCGCCATCATTGCACTCCGACGGCGGATGCCGCGAAAAGCGCCTCGATCTCGGCGTCGCTGTAGCCTGCCTCGCCAAGGACCTCGCGGGTCTGGGCGCCGAGGCGCTGCGGCACAAGCTTGATTTCGGGAGACTTGCCGTCATAGCGGGCCGGGTGCATGACCATCGTCACGTTCTGGCCGTAAGCGCCTTCGACGGTCTTGAAGGCTTGCATGTGCTCAAGCTGCGGGTCGGCCCGCAGGTCTTCATAGTCCTGAACCGGCGCATGCCAGATCTTGCCGGCCTCGAGCCCGGGCAGCCAGTCTGAAGTCGCCTTTTCCTTGAGCGTGTCAGCGACGAGACGGGTAATCTCCTCGCGACGGGCGAAACTGTCGGCATCCGTGAAAGCTTCGAGCGCCTTTATGCCGAGCGCCGCAGCAAGCGCCCTGGGCGCCGCCATCGACAGGGCGAGATGACCGTCGGCTGTCGCGTGGATGCCATAGGGACCGGGGGAAAACCACGACGCTATGCCGGAAGGACCGCGCGAAGTGGGTGACGCGGCACCATTCAGCCAGGCCGTCAGCGGCTCGACCTGCAAGTCGATTGCCGCGAGGTAGAGATTCACCTCGACAAGTCGGCCAGCTCCTGTCTTCGCCTTGGCAAACAGAGCGGCCAGGATCGCCATCGCATAGAGCGAGGCTGCGTGCTGGTCGACGATCACGGCCCCCACGGGCGTCGGCGCTCCATCTGCCCGGCCGGTACGAGCAGCTAGACCGGACATCGCCTGCAGGAGCAGGTCCTGGCCCGGCCGGTCGCGATAAGGACCGTCGCCGCCGAAACCCGTCGCGACCGCATATATGATGCCGGGATTGATGGCTTTCAGCACTTCGTAACCGAGACCGAGCTTTTCCATCGTGCCGGGCCGAAAATTCTCCATCACCACGTCGGCCGTCGCAACCAGCTTCTTCACGGCCGCGAGCCCTTGCGGGTTCTTCAGGTCGACTGCAATGCTGCGCTTGTTGCGGCCAGTCGCCAGATGATTGACGCTGTCTCCTTCGACGAAACGGTTGGCAACAGCCCAATTGCGCTGGAAAGCGCCCTCGATAGGCTCCACGGCGATGACATCCGCCCCCAGATCGGCAAGCGTCTGGGCAGCGAGCGGACCTGCCAGGAAGTGATTGAAGCTGAGGATCTTAACGCCGCTCAAGAGAGTCATCGACACACGCACGCCTTCTAGCTCTGACTATTTTTTACTCAGAGGCAAGCGGTGCCGCCGAATGAGGCAATTATAGGAGCGCGAATTCATACATGACAATATCGACGTCAATTATATTATTCATTGAATTCATATTCTCGTTGAATATATTTCATTGAAATAGCTGCCTTTTTCGAGGATCGCGTTGCGATGAACTTACGTCAATTGGAAATTCTGGCGGCTGTGGTGCGGACCCACTCGACCATCGCGGCGGCGCAGGATCTCGGAATGTCCCAGCCGGCCGTCTCCAATTCCATCAAGAGCGCCGAAGCCTCGCTCGGGTTCCTTCTGTTCGAGAGGGTCAATAATCGCCTCATACCGACGCCCGAGGCGCAGGTTCTGCTCGCCGATGCAGAACATCTCTTCCTGATGCGCGATGCAGTGATGCAGACAGCCAGTTACCTGAAGGCGGGGCGCAAGGGGAGCATCCGGGTGGCGGCGACCGCCGAACTTTCGGAATCGCTCATGCCCCAGTTGATATCGCGGTTTCTGCAGAATCACCTCGGTGTCGATGTCTCGCTCGAGACGCACCGCTTGGACACGGTCCTCAACTATGTAGAGACAGGCGTATCGGATATCGGCTTCGCCATGGAGCCCTATCCACGACCGACCCTGGACCAGACCCCGCTCGCCACGCTCGACATGGTCTGTGCGTTCTCCGCAAAGAGCGAACTGGGCAGGCTGCAGTTCGTCACGCCCGTCGATATCGACCAGATGCCGATGCTGAAGGCCGGCTCAGGCAGCCGCATCAACAAACTGATCGAGGAGGCCTTTCAGAAAAGCCGCGTGGCTTTCAACCCCAGCGTCGACGTCCGCTTCATGAACGTGGCCGGTTACTGCGTCGAGCAGGGCGTCGGCGTCGCCATCATCGATGAATTGACCGCGTCCTGCCGGCCTCACACTGCAATGCGCACCCTGCCATTTCGACCGCGCGTCCAGATCACCCTCGCCGCTGTCAGCTCCAATTCGCGTCCTCAACAACGACTGGTAAAATCATTGGTGAAATACGCGCGAGAGGAGATATCGCAGCGCCTGCGACAAGTGTCAAAAGAACGCTCCTTGAAGGGAACGTAGCTCACATTTCCCCATCGCCTTTGAAAACTTGGCCCTTGTAGTCATGTCGAACCTCTTCAGCGGCGTCGGCCTGAATTGCGAGATGCGTCTAAAGTCACTTGAACCCACCACCCTTCCGTTGCTTCGTGGAAGCGTAGATGTCTCCCAGGTGTCCCGCCAGTTCGTAACGGGCCCGGCTTAGGCTGACCAGGCCGGCAGTCGCCGCGCAGCCGGCAGAAATGGCCACCGCAGATTCCAGTGCTGCGGAGAGCGGCAGCGTTGCGAAGATGATTGACATCGAGATTCCACCCAAGGTCTGGCCGAGAAGCCGCGCGGTGCCCTGCATAGCGCCGGCCGCGCCGTTTCTCGCTTTCGGTGCGGAGAGAAGCAGAACCCGGTTGTTCGGCGTCTGGAACAGTCCGAATCCGAGGCCGGCAATCACCGTGCCGGCCAGAAATGCGATACCTTTCGGATCGGCCGGGCTGAAAGCGGCAACAAGGAGGCCGACGCTCATCAGCATCCCGCCTGTGGCGCAAAGCCATGCGGTCTTGACACGGTTTGCCAGACGCCCCGAAACCGGTGCGATGATCGCGGTCGCAATGGGCCAGGGCATCATGTAGAGCCCGGCCGAAACTGGTGTCATGTGCATTGTGTGCTGAAGATAGAAGGGGAGCGCGATGTAACTCAACATCTGGCCGCAGAAGCAGGATATCGAGGCGATGACCGCCACTCGGAATGCCGGTGCCGCCAGCAGATCCGTCGGAATGATCGGCGCCTCGCTACTGCGTTCCAGGCGCAGCAGGATAAGAAGGCAAGCGACCGAGGCGGCGACGAGGACCGCACCGCTGACCGGCGCGGTCGCTATCTGGTCGGCACCGCAGAAGAACAGGATGAACATCAGTGTGTTGGCCAGCAATGCCTTCGCGTTCAACTTCCGCTTTTTGCCCTCGACTTGCGCCAGCAAGCCGCCGCCGATGAGAACGATGGCGCCAAGAGGTATATTGACCGCAAACAACCAGGGCCAGGTCGTGACGGAAAGGACGGCGCCAGCAATTCCGGGGCCTGCCGCGGAAGAAATGGCAATAACCATGGCGTTGACGCCTATGATCGGACCAAGCATGTGCTGCGGCAACACCGAACGCAGGTTCATCATGGCGAGCGCCATGATCGCGCCCGCGCCAAGACCCTGCACGAAACGAGCCAGGATTAGGACGGGAAGGTCGCCCGCGAAGGCGCAGGCCGCGGAAGCTGCAGTGAACAATGCGACGCCAATCAAGAAGACCCGCCGCGGGCCGTAGATTTCGCCCAGCGCGCCACACGGAAGAAGGGCCACCAGCACGGCCAACTGATAGGCCGAGACCACCCATACGGTGCTTTCCGCCTGCGCGTGCAGCGAGAGCGCGATAGACGGCAAGGCGACGTTGGCAATGGCTCCGTCCAGGACGACGAGGACGGCCGCTAAAAGTATGAATATTGTGGCCAGGTACCGTCGAGGCGATGCCAGGCCGTCATTTGAAAGCGGCGCAGTGGAGGTGATGGACATTGAGAAACTCCCAGTCGTTGCCGGATGGCCGACTAATTAGCGCCAATCGGGTGATGGCGCCAGACGCAAAGAAGTCAACTGACAGTTGCGTACAACGCCATACTTGAGTAAATGAGCAATATGTCCGATCTCGACCTCAACCTTTTGGTGGCGCTGGATGCGTTGCTGCAGGAAAAAAGCGTGACTGCCGCCGCGCGC
The DNA here is from genome assembly GCF_026420825.1 of Phyllobacterium sp. 0TCS1.6A. Lineage (NCBI taxonomy): Bacteria > Pseudomonadati > Pseudomonadota > Alphaproteobacteria > Hyphomicrobiales > Phyllobacteriaceae > Phyllobacterium > Phyllobacterium sp. 0TCS1.6A. The sequence continues at coordinate 201,141 of NZ_JAPMAB010000005.1, read as the reverse complement.
CGGCTTGGCCTCAGTACGTCCGCCATGAGCCGGACGCTGTCGCGGTTGAGGGCGAGGCTAGGCGATCCGATCCTGGTACCGGCCGGGCGTGGCATGGTTGCGACCCAGCATGCCTTGGCGATTGCCGCCGACGTGCATTCGTTGAGGGCCGCCGTGCAAACCGTGCTCAGTCCAGCATCGACCGTCGATATCCGGGACGTGCGGCGCCATTTCACCATCCGTGCCAATGAGGCATTCGTGCTTATCTTCGCCGCCGACCTGAGCGCCGCTGTGGCCGACGCGGCCCCAGGAATAAAGCTTCGGTTTGCGCCGAGGTCGGACAAGGATGTTCAATCCCTGCGAGACGCCGCAGTGGATCTGGACATCGGCGTCCTCCCGTCGGAGAGTGGAGAACTGCGTTGCCAGACCCTTTTCGAAGACCGCTACGTCGGTCTCGCAAAGACAGGTCACCCGATTTTCGATGCCAAGCAGATCACGGTCGGAAGCTATGCCGCCTGGGGGCACGTGGTCTTTTCACCGCAGGCGGATTTTGCCGGTCCGGTTGACAGGGCGCTCGCTGAACTCGGCGTTTACCGCGATGTCAGGCTGATAGTGCCAAGCTTTCCAGCGGTGATCGCCGTCGCGGCGGCATCCGATTTGATCGGCGCGATTCCGAAGTCGTATCATAAATCCGCCGCCACCAGCCAGATCAGGACGTTCGAGCTGCCGGTCGCCGTTCCGAGTTTCGACATCGTACAGGCGTGGCACCCGCGTATGGATGCGGACCCAGTTCATCGTTGGCTGAGGGCGTTGATTTTTGAGACGTTCAAATCGATGAAATGAGTACACCTCGCTCATGACGGCTATCGACGCAAACCTGAAGTCTGCGCCGAACGCGCTTTGCAAGGCGCAGCCGGTTGATTTGCGGCACCAACCAACCCGGTCGTCCACCTGGCCGTGATGAGTTACTCGACCTTAAATTCCTGGAGGCACACGAGGATGCACTTCAATAGGGTCTGCGAAACGGAAAATGGTTCCATCCGCGTCAGCGCTTGACAAGATTGATGTACGCACCTCATCTTGAGGCATTCATGAATGCCCCTTGGGAGGAGAGGTATGGACCCTAAATTCGTCATCGACAGCGAAGAAGCGTTGCGCGACCTTTACGCAGCCACGCATGACCTCGCCATACAGAAGTTTCAAGAAAGCCTTGGGGTACATGCGCAAGCATTTATCCGACGTTCGCCGTTCCTTTGTCTGGGCACGCAGGATCTAAACGGCCGGGCAGATGTGAGCCCACGTGGCGACCCGCCCGGTTTCGTGAGTATTCTGGACGACAGGACATTGGCGATCCCTGACCGTCCAGGCAACAATCGGTTGGACAGCCTTACCAACATCATAGCAAATCCCGCTGTGGGACTCTTGTTCATGATCCCAGGCTTCGACGACACCCTGCGCGTCAATGGAGTAGCACGCATCGTCACTGACCCGACTCTTCTCGGAACCATGTCTGTCAAAAACCGTGTTCCCACCCTCGCGATAGTGGTGCATGTCCGCGAAGTCTTTCTGCATTGCGCAAAGGCCCTCAGGCGCTCGCATATCTGGGATACAGCCTACCATCAGGATCGCAAACAGATGCCGTCGCTGATCAAGATGATACTTGATGAAACGACCGGAGCACCGGGAGAAGACGAAATGCGAAAGATCGATGCGGGTTTGGAGGAGGACTACAAGCAGACGATGTACTAGAATCATCCATCTGCGAGTCCCGGTAAGGTCAATGTCCCTTTATACAAAATCATGGCTGTTCATGGCTTGGGCAGTTCTTCTGCTCCTGACTTTCGATAGCTGGCTGCCACTCTTCCAGACCGTCTTTGGAACGAGCGGGACATATCCTGCAATGGTGTTCTGGGCCGGTCACGGCCTCGTCATGTTATTCTTCTTCGTCTGCCCGAACTGCGGGTTTTCCCTGTTCAGAAGCGAGACTTCGTTCTTGTGGATCACCCACCCATGGCCAAACAAGAAATGTTCTCGCTGCGGACGAGACCATACCAGCTGAGTTGGCGCGGTATGCCGCAGCATTCGTCAAGCAAAATTACCTCAAAGTAAAGTTTACGATGCCCTCACCGTGGGGGCTTCAAAGACGACAACGCGATCTTTTTATTCCTCCAAGCTATAGCTGTATCCATTCTTCTCAGTAGTCAACGAACGAACTGTCTCTTATGCCTTTGAAAGGCAGCACTCCTTTCGAATGCGCTGCAACATCATTCGCGCTCTAGATGCGAAGAGACGAAGCAGTACAGGGATTGTTCTGAATGGTGCTTCTCAATTATCTGACACGGATCCAATTTGGCTTTGGATCCTTGGCTCTGCTAAAGGGGAAGTGCGATATTCTCGGCATGCGCCGGCCCTTGATCGTAGCCGATGCGGGCGTGCACAAGGCAGACATCCCTGACCCGGCTCTTGAACAGCTTTCGCCGCAAACGGTCGTCACCGTTTTTGATGCCACGCCGCCCAGTCGAAACGACGTTCTTTTGCCCGCTGCATTCAACAATGATGGCGCCTCGGCTGTGCAGGAGCAGAAGATCGAGCGCCTTGCTCATGTGACGGGCATAGCCAGGACGCCCGAAATCGACATCCAACACCAGTCCGCGCCAAGCCTCGCAGGACGATCTGGGTCACCGTTGTACCGACCGGCCGGCGCGACGGAAGCACATCTTCGCGCATACAACAAAAAAACATAATAGGAGGAATAGTTGATGATACCGGGAAATTCCGCAGCACAGCCGATTGTCTCAGAGGCCGCGGCGGCCGTGCTTCGCAAGGCCACGTGGCGCATTGTGCCGCTCTTCGTCGCCTGTTTCGTAATGTCCTATCTCGATCGCGTGAATGTCAGTTTCGCCAAGCTGCAAATGCAGAGCGAATTGGGGCTCTCCGAAGCCGCGTATGGCTTGGGCGCCAGCATCTTTTTTGTCGGATATCTTTTGTTCGAGGTCCCGAGCAACATCATCCTCGCCAGAGTGGGATCACGGCGCTGGATCGCTCGCATCATGATCAGCTGGGGCATCGCTTCGGCTGCCATGATGTTCGTACGCTCCGAAACGGTGTTCTACCTATTGCGCTTTCTGCTGGGCGTTCTGGAAGCGGGCTTCGTCCCAGGCGTGGTATTTTGCTTCATGCACTGGTTCCCGGCCAGCCTGCGCGGCCGTATCAATTCCTGGTTCTTCATGTCCATCGCGCTCTGCGGCCTCATCGGCGGTCCAATCTCCGGCGCCATCATGAAATACATGAATGAGATTGGCGGCTTGGCGGGCTGGCAGTGGCTGTTCCTGCTTGAGGGCATTCCCTCGGTCCTTCTCGGCCTGCTGGTCCTGATCCTGCTCGACGACCGCGTCGACGACGCCAAGTGGCTAACCGCCCACGAAAAGGAGCTGCTGAAGGCCCGTCTTGCCCAGGATCCGAAGGTCAGCGATAACCATTCCTTCAGCGCCGCGCTCAAGGAGCCGTCCACCTACGTCTTTTCGCTGATCTATCTCGGTCTTGCCATGGGCATTTACGGCATCATCTTCTGGATGCCGCAGCTTGTGAAAACTGCGGGCACCACCGACACCTTCGTCATCGGGCTCATCACCATGATTCCCTATGTGGTGGCGTTGGCTTTGATTCCGTTGATCGCCCGCAGTTCTGATCGTATGGGCGAGCGCCGCTGGCATCTCGTGGGCTGTGCGGTAGCGGGAATGGTGGGCTATGTGATGTGCGGAGCGTTCGGCAACAGTCTGTTCGCGTTGCTGATCGGCCTCTCCGTGGCGGCCACCGGCATCATTGGCTCTTTCGGCCTGTTCTGGATGCTGCCGGCGCGGGTGCTCAGCGGCATGGCCGCAGCGGCAGGCATAGCGCTCATCAATTCCATCGGCCAGATTGGCGGCATCATCGGCCCCTACGCCGTCGGTCTGGTGAAAGACGCCACGGGCAGTGCGGATATGGCCCTTTACGGCATCGCGGCAGTATGTGGCATCTCCGGCGTGTTGATCGCCTGGTGCTTGCCGCGCAACCTCTATCAGCGCGACCATCGGGTGACGGCATTGTCAGGTTGATTTCCGTCAACCGTTGTGCGCCAGGCTTGAGGGGCCATCGAAGACGCACGGCGCGGTCGGCCGGTCGCAGCGCAAGGCGCCGAGGAAGGTGAGCGTGCGCCAGCGGCCGTGCGGGTAAAGCCGCGCAGCCGCTTGCCCCTCGGCCAGCGAAGCTCCACCTTCGAACAAGCTATTGCTTGATTATTCTGTTCTCACGCGTTGACTGCGCGTCTTCAAAACACCAGGAACTGCGAGGACGTACAAAATTCCAGCAGCGATGAACAGCAGAGCGGCTTCGAATTCGCGATAGATCGCAACGCCGATAAGACCGCCCAACAAGAACGATGCGACAATATTCAAATGCAGCAGCAGCTTGCTGGCAGTTTCCCCCGAGTCGATCTTCCGTTCGTGTCCTAATGCGATATCGCATAGCATACCGATCCCAATGCCAATGTCGGTTGCCATGCCAGAGACATGGGTAGTCCGTATCCGGGCATTTGAGATTCGAGTGACAATCGCATTCTGGAGACCCATGAGGAAACTCAATCCAAAGACCAGAATGGACGTCCGAACGCTGGCGTTGGCAAAAATATCGACGAACCCAAGGCCAACCAGCAAAGACGCTTCGAGCAAAATACTATAAGCGTATATGCCCGCTATCTTCCGTCTCCGTCCGGCATTGACCAGCAGGGTAGAGAGAGCCGCCCCACAAACAAACGAGACGACAATAAGACCTGCGAAAAGCCCCAGTGAAAAGTCTCCTGTGGCCAGATGGTCGGATACCAAGGACACATTACCTGTCATGTTGGCTGAAAAGAAGCCTACCGCATGGAACGCGGCTGCATTCAATGCGCCTGCAACCGCAGCGAGCGTATTTCCAAGTTGAAAATCAACACCGATGCGACGAGCTTCTCCAACATTCACAAGCATTTCGAAGGATCCGGTTTCATGTTTTCCGATGATAAAGCATGACGACTGGATTGGCGTCAAAGGAGTTCTGACTGTAAGCTCCATGCGCGCGTCCCCGGCAAAGTCGGGGTGACAAAATGAACGGGCGGTTGGATCCTTTGCGTCGACTCGCGCATAATCTAAGCTGGCATGCTTGTGCTCGCCTGGAATTTCTCGGCAATGACGGTTTCCCGCGTAGCCGCGCAGCCGGGCATGGGAAAGTCCCACTCTTTGGCGCCAGGTTCCACTGCGGGAATAATGGGCGTGATTGCAACGGGTCAGTTCAAAAAAGTACCGTCGCGAGCCTCATTTCTCATGACGGTACTTTCGAAATCGGCAATATGAGCAAGGGTCGTCAACCGTGACGGTACGTGTGATCTGTGCCCACCGATAGGTGTCGATAGGCACCGTCAAGAAAATTATATTGTTTCAGTGCGTTATGTCGTACCGCAGCGTAAATTCAGCGGCGTTCGGATGGGCCTGAATCATTCCCACTCGATCGTGCCGGGGGGCTTGGAGGTAACGTCGTAGACGACACGGTTGATGCCCTTCACCTCGTTGATGATGCGCGTTGCCGCCTGGCCGAGGAAGCTCATATCATAGTGATAGAAATCGGCGGTCATGCCGTCGACCGAGGTCACGGCCCGTAGCGCGCAGACGAATTCATAGGTCCGGCCATCGCCCATCACGCCGACCGTCTGCACGGGCAGGAGCACGGCAAAGGCCTGCCAGATCACGTCATAAAGCCCGGCCTTGCGGATCTCGTCGAGATAGACTGCATCGGCTTCGCGCAGGATTTCCAGCTTCTCGCGCGTCACGCCGCCGGGGCAGCGGATGGCGAGGCCAGGACCCGGGAAAGGATGACGGCCGATGAAATGATCGGGCAGCCCGAGTTCCTTGCCAAGGACGCGCACTTCATCCTTGAAGAGCTCGCGCAGCGGCTCGACGAGCTGCATGTTCATGCGCTCCGGCAGGCCGCCGACATTGTGATGCGACTTGATCGTCACCGAGGGTCCGCCGGTGAAGGAAACGCTCTCGATAACGTCGGGATAGAGCGTGCCCTGGGCGAGGAAATCGGCACCGCCGAGCTTCTTTGCTTCCTCTTCGAACACTTCGATGAACAGCCGGCCGATCGTCTTGCGCTTCTTCTCCGGGTCCGCCTCGCCTTCCAGCGCATCGATGAAACGATCTTGCGCGTTCACCAGCACCAGCGGCAGATTGTAATGTTCGCGGAACATCTCCACGACGTCGGCGGCTTCATTCTTGCGCATGAGGCCATGGTCGACGAGGATACAGGTCAGCTGGTCGCCAACGGCCTCATGGATGAGCAGCGCCGCAACGGAGGAATCGACGCCGCCGGAGAGCGCGCAGATGACCTTCTTGTCGCCCACCTGCTTGCGGATGAGTTCGACAGCCTTCTCGCGATAGGCGGACATCGACCAATCGCCCTCGATGCCGGCGATGCGATGCACGAAATTCTGCAGCAGCTTGGAACCGTCCGGCGTATGCACCACCTCCGGGTGGAACTGCACGGCGTAATAGCGCCGCTCCTCATTGGCGATGGCGGCAAACGGCGCGCCGGTCGACGTACCGACGACCTTGAAGCCTTCGGGTATCGACACGACGCGGTCGCCATGGCTCATCCACACCTGATGGCGGGTGCCCTTGGCCCATACGCCCTCGAACAGCGCGCATTCGGCCTGGATGTCGAGAAATGCACGGCCGAACTCGCGGTGATGGCCGCCCTCGACCTTGCCGCCGAGCTGGGCGCACATGGTCTGTTCGCCATAGCAGATGCCGAGCACCGGAATATCGGCCTCGAATATCGCCTGCGGTGCACGCGGGGACCCGATGTCGATAGTCGAATGCGGGCTACCGGAAAGGATGACGGCCTTGGGCTTCAACTGCCGGAATGCTGCTTCGGCGGACTGAAACGGAACGATTTCGGAGTAAACGCCAGCCTCGCGGACGCGCCGCGCGATCAGCTGCGTTACCTGGCTGCCAAAATCGATGATAAGAACGGTGTCGGGAGGAGTGCTCATGGCGGGCCTTTAAAGCAAATCGAAGACAGGTGCAATGGATAGTCGAGCCCTGCGACCAAGTCATCCAGTTCCTGATAAAACGCGACAGGCCGGCCCGGAAAATTCAGCGGATGGAACGCTCGAGAGCGGCAACCACCCATTTGTTCAAACTTACGCCGGCACGCCGCGCGGCAGTCGAAACTGCCTTGTGCAGGACCGGCTCGGTGCGGATCACGAACTGCCCGGAGAACGGCTTCTCGGGCTCTTCGCCCCGCTCTTCACAAAATCGTAGATAGTCTTCGATCGAATCGGCAAAGGCCTGCTTCAGGCCCGACGCCGATTCTCCCTGAAACGTAATCACATCGCGAAGATTGATGACTTCGCCGTGAAAAAGCCCGGCATCCTCGTCGAACTCAATGATGGCTTCATAGCCCTTGTAATGCATCGTCGTCATGGCCGTATCTCTGCTTCCTGTAAGAACCGCCGCACCGATTTAACCGCGCCCTTGTCCGTTTCCTTCTGCGGATGAGGACGATGGAACACCGCCCGAACATTCTTCAACGCCACTCGAACGCGGGATCCGCTTCCTTCGCTGATCTCGGCGCCACAGGCGATGAACAGGGCTTCGATGTCCCGCCAGGCGATTGTCGCACGAACCGGATCAGCGAAAATCCCTGCAAGCGTCTCGGCGTGTCTTTTGCTCAAATTCATATAATAGTATCATATTCTAGTATCAATATACAAGATTGCGAATTTAAATAGAGGTAGTCCCGTCCTCGATTGCGCTTGCCATCAATTCCACGGCCTGTGCCAATTTCTCGTCGATGACGTGCAGATATTCCGTCCAGTCGTTGAGGTGCTGGAGTTCCCTCGCACCATCCGAGATGCCGCGCAGGCCGATCAGCGGAATCCCGAAGCGCTGGCAGGCCCGCAGGATCGAGAACGTCTCCATTTCCACCATGTCGGCATCGACAAGGTCATAGGCCGGGCCGGACACGATATTGGCGCCGGACGAGAGCGAGGCCTCCTTGATGCCGGGAATGCGATGCGGCAGCGGCACCTTGACCGGAAGGTCGAGGAAGGGCGTCGCACCCTTGACGAAACCGAGTGGCGAGGCATCCATGTCCCGGTAGGACACGCTCGTCGCCTGGTAGATTTCCGTCTGCTCGAGGCTGCGCGAACCCGCCGAACCGAGGGAGACGACCAGATGCGGCAGCGACGCATTGGCGGCGAGGCTGGCGAGGGTCGCAGCGATGCTGACGGCCGATTCCACCGGCCCGACGCCGGTGATCAGCGGCTTGAACAGCCGCTGCAGATGGGGACCGTATTCCGCATCGACCGCCATGACGAACAGCACCCGCCTGCCCGCGATCATCACTATGTCTTCAAGCATGTCAGGCACTGCCATTGAGGTAAAGGAGGGAGGCGTTGAGCAGCGTCGCGAAGGCGACCCAGAGCAGATAGGGCAGGAAAAGCGCGGCTGCGGTACGTTCGGCGTTCCAGCTGGCCTTGATGAAGGCCACTATGGCGACGAGGAGCAGGATTATGACGGCAAGCGCCGTCGCCATGCCCTGGAAACCGAAAAAGGCCGGCGACCAGAGGAAGTTCAGCACCAGTTGCGCCCACCAGAGCTGCTGCGGCCGCGCCAGGCCGCGATCCCAGACCCGCCAGCCGGCAATGGCAATGAGAACGTAAAGCACGGTCCAGACGGGCGCGAATAGCCAGTTTGGCGGGTTGAACGGCGGCTTGGCCAGGCCCGCATACCATTCGCCGGGAAGCGTGATGTAACCAATCGCCAGGCCGCCGCCGACGACGAGAACGAGAAACAGCAGGAACGCCACGGAACGGGACATGTTGAGACCTCGTCTACACTGGCGGCTGTTGTAGCCTTATTTGCCGCGCCTGAGAACCGAAATGAAAAAGCCGTCGGTAGAGGTGGCCAGCGGCGACAGGATTGCGGCGCCGTCGCGGAACAGCGGCCGCAGCGAGGGGTCGGCTTCCACCACCTCGTCCCATCGCGGCTGCGTATCCACCGGCGTGAAATCGGCATTGTTCTCAAGGAAAACGCTCACCTGCCGTGCATTCTCGGCTGCGAACAGCGAGCAGGTGATGTAGACGAGGCGGCCGGAGGGCTTCACATAGGCCTTTGCTGCCTCAAGTACATCGCGCTGTTCGACCATGCGCCGCTCCAGTTGCTGCTCGCTGAGGCGCCATTTCGCATCGGGCCGCCGCCGCCATGTGCCGGACCCCGTACAGGGCGCGTCGACGAGAACGAGGTCCATCTGCCTTTCGAACTGGGCAAGATCGCCGATGCTCGCATGCGGCTGCGTGTTGCGCACGCCGGCGCGTTTCAGGCGGTCGAAGATCGGCGCGAGGCGTGCGCGCTCCGCGTCGAAGGCATGGATCTGGCCCTTGTTGCCCATATCCGCGGCCATGGCCAGCGTCTTGCCGCCGGCACCGGCGCAATAGTCGAGCACCTGCTGGCCGGGCTGCACATTCGCCAGCTTCGCGGCCAGCTGCGAGCCGAGGTCCTGTACTTCGAAAAGGCCGCGCTGGAAGGCAGGCTCGGCCTGCACATTCGGATGGCGGCCCATGGCGCGCAGCGGCGCTATGCGCATGGCCGATCCAAGCAGCGGCGCGGCGACGGCGCCGGCCCGGGCGAGTTCCTTCAGCACCTTGTCGCGGTTGGCCTTCAATGTGTTGACGCGCAGATCGACGGGCGGCCTGTCGCCGAGGGCGGCAGCCTCGGCAATCCAGTCGTCGCCGAATACAGCCTCGAAATGCGGCACGCACCATTCCGGCACGTCCGCGCGGACGAAATCCGGCGCCTGCGACAGCTGCCGGGTCTGCCAGTTTTCGAGCTGAACGGCCTCGATGGGCGCCGGCGCGAACTTGTCGCCCGCCAGCATCTCCTCGATGGCTTCATTGCTCAGTTCCGCATCGGAAAGCAGGACGCCATAGGCGATGTGGCGCGCCGAATCGCTATCCATGCGCCAGGCGAGCGATTGCCTGCGGCGCAGCGCATCATAAACGATATTGCCGATCACCGCCCGATCGCCGGCGCCGGCGAAACGATGCGAGAGACCCCAATCCTTTAACGCGTCGGAAGCCGGCCGCTTGCGGGTCTCGATATCTTCCAGCACTTCGATCGCGGCCTGCAGGCGTCCACCAAGTCGCATATACGTTCCTTTTGCTAATCCTTGCCCGTCGCATACATGGCAATGAGCATAAAAGAAAGCCGGGGCACGAGACCCCGGCTTTCGCGTTCAATCTGTCGCAGTGGAAACGGTGCGCGTTCCTACTCGGCGGCGACGTTCTTCTCGTCGTTCGAAATGGCATTGGCCTCGTAGCCATGCGCCTCTTTCAGCGCAGCGCGGACACCTGCTTCATAATCGGGATGGACGCGGCCGAAATGGACGAGCTGACGCTCGATGATATTGCCCGGAACGCCGCCCATCGCAGCGGCGATGTTGGAGAACAGGCGCGCGCGCTGTGCCTCGTCGAAGAGGTTGAACAGAGCCGTGACCTGGCCGTAATCATCATTGCCGACGCGGTGGTTGTAGCGGTCCGCATCACCTGACAGGCGCAGCGGCGGCTCCTTCGCGGCCGGCTGCTCGGCAGCGCCCGAGAAGCTGTTGGGCTCGTAATAGGCGTCGACATTGCCGGTCTTCTGGCCGAAGAAATTCATCGAGCCGTCCTTGTGGTAGTGATGGACCGGGCATTTCGGCGCGTTGACCGGCAGGGCTTCGTAATGCGTACCGAGGCGATAGCGATGCGCATCGGCATAGGAGAATACCCGGGCCTGCAGCATCTTGTCCGGCGAATGGCCGATGCCGGGAACGATATTGGACGGCGAGAAGGCAGCCTGTTCGATCTCGGCGAAATAATTATCGGCGTTGCGGTTGAGTTCGAGCACGCCGATCTCGATCGGCGGGAATTCGCCATGCGGCCAAACCTTGGTGAGATCGAACGGATTGTAGCTCGTACGTTCCGCTTCGGCCTCGGTCATGACCTGCACCTGAACGGTCCATTTCGGATATTCGCCGCGCTCGATGCCGCCGAAGAGTTCTTCCTGGTAGGTTTCGCGCGACTTGCCGATCAGTTCTTCCGCTTCCGCATTGGTATAGAAGCGGTGCCCCTGCTGGGTCTTGAAGTGGAACTTGACCCAGAAGCGCTCGCCCGCATCGTTCCAGAAGGAATAGGTGTGCGAGCCATAGCCGTTCATGTACATCGGCGCGACCGGCAGGCCGCGGTCCGACATCAGGATCGTTACCTGATGCAGGCTTTCCGGCGAAAGCGACCAGAAGTCCCACATGGCGGTAGCCGAACGCAGGTTGGTGCGGGGGTGACGCTTCTGCGTGTGGATGAAATCCGGGAATTTCAGTGGATCGCGGACGAAGAAAACCGGCGTATTGTTGCCGACAAGGTCCCAATTGCCTTCGCTCGTATAGAACTTGATGGCAAAGCCGCGCACATCGCGCTCGGCATCGGCTGCACCAAGCTCACCGGCCACGGTCGAGAAACGCAGCAGCAGCGGCGTCTCGGCGCCGGGCTGAAGCGCCTTGGCCTTCGTGTAGCGGGAAATGTCCCCGGTGATCTTCAATGTGCCATAGGCACCCCAGCCCTTGGCGTGAACGACGCGCTCCGGAATACGCTCGCGGTTCTGGTGGGCAAGCTTTTCGAGCAGCTGATAATCGTCGAGCAGTACGGGACCGCGCTCACCAGCAGTCTTGGAATTCTGGTTATCGGAAACCGGCGCACCGGCGGTCGTCGTCAATGTTGGACGGTCGGCCATGAAGCTCTCCCCTGATTTACGTTCGTGATAAATGGATAGGCGCCGCATGGGCTCCTCTCGCCAACCATAGAACAGTTCTAATCATAGTTTCCAATTGTATTTAGAATTATTATTGATAGGATAAACCTATCATGTTTTCCGTCCGCCAGATGCGCTATTTCGATGTCCTCGCGACGACGCTGCATTTCCGCAAGGCAGCCGAAGCGGCGCGGATTTCGCAGCCCGCGCTCTCGGCGCAGATCGCGGAGATGGAGACGAGGCTCGGCATGCCGCTCTTCGAGCGCACACGCAGGAACGTGGTGCTGACGGAGACCGGACGACGGCTGCTGCCGAAAATCCGCAATATTCTCGACGAGATCCGGGCGCTGGACGATTTCGCCTCGGAGAAGCGTGGCATATTGCGCGGCGAATTGCGGCTCGGGATCATTCCGACGATTGCGCCCTATCTCCTGCCGGTGCTGATACCGGATCTGCGCGCCTCCTATCCGGATCTTTCCATGGAACTGCGCGAGGCGGTGACATCGAAGCTCGTGGAGGATCTGCGCCTCGGCGAACTCGACGTTCTTCTTGTTGCGCTGCCGATCGATCATGAGGGCCTGCACACCGAGCCGCTCTTTCGCGATCGCTTCCTCATTGCGACCTCGAGCAATGACCGCGACATACTCGCCTCACCGCTGACGCAGGAAAGCGTTGCGCTGGAACGACTGCTGCTGCTGGAAGAGGGGCACTGCCTGCGCGATCAGGCGCTGGCAGTATGCGGCAACGTCAAGCAGCGCCAATTGGTCAATTACGGTGCGACGAGCCTCGCCACGCTGCTGCAGATGGTGAGCCACGGCATGGGGCTGACGCTCATTCCCGAGATCGCCGTTCGCACGGAAGCAACGCGGTCCGACGTGCGGATCGCGTCCTTCGCCGCGCCTGAACCGGCACGAGAGATCGGCCTGGTCTGGCGCAAGCAGAGCGCGCGAAAGGATGATTTCGAAGCGCTGGCGAAGGCGATAGCCAGTTGCAGCAAGCAGCTTATCCTGTCAGAGTCGGAGCTCGGCCAATTGGCCGCCTGACATCTCACGCCGCCGGCGGCAGCAGCAGCTGCAGCGCAAGCAACAGCCATAGCAGGCCGTTCAGAATGAAACCCAGCGCAAACAGCACCTGGCGATAACGCAGGCGGTTGGTCGTCGTGTGGACAAGCGTATGGGCGAAACGGGTGCCGACGAACAGCCAGGCGACGATGACTGCGGCCATATCCGCTCCACGCGTCATATAGAGCGCGAGGCAGACCACATAGAAGAGCACCGGCAGTTCGAACAGATTGACGAGATTGCGGATCGTCGTCGCGCTGGCTTGCGGATCGGCAAGCGGAATCCTGAAATCGCTCGGCTTGGCCTGCCCTGCCCGCACAGCGATGGCGCGGCGGACGAGCAGCAGGCCATAGACGGCGTAGATCAATGCGGTGAGCGCAATCATCGGCCAGAATATCGCTGTTTGTGCCATTGTTCCCCCAATTGGTTCTATGCGCTGCGGCCAGCCTTTATACCCGGTATGCGGGACAGCGCCAGTGCGAGAAACTCCACGAACAGGCGGGTCTTGCGCGGCACGAAGCGGCCGCTTGGGTAGACGGCATGAATCTCGAGCGGCGCATATGAATAGGCCGGCAATATCCGCACCAGCCGGCCATCATCGAGATCGGACTGGACGAGCGGCAATTGCGCCCCGCCAATGCCGAGGCCAGAGAGCAGTGCCTTGTTGAGCACGAAGGCATTATTGGCAAGAAATACCGGCCGCACCGGCACGTCCACCGGCCCCTCAGGGCCGAGCAGCGGTATGCTGTCGCCCCGTGGCGACCAGATGAAGCCGACATGCGGATGCTGGTCCAGTTCTGCCGGCGTCCCGGGTGAGCCGTTCGCCGCAATATAGCCGGCGGATGCCACCAATATGCGATCGAAACTGCCGAGCTTTCGCGCCACCAGACCGGAGGACGGCATGGAGCCGAGCCGGATCGCCACATCGATCCCCTCTGCGATCAGGTCGGAATATCGATCGTCGAGCAGCAGTTCGACGACAAGGCCGGGATAGTCCCGCCGAAACGCGATCAGCGCATCCGCCAGGTCAGTCTGCCCGAGGCCGACCGGCCCGCTCACCCTGAGCACGCCATGCAGTTCGCTTGTCTGCGCCCTTACCGCGTCTTCCGCCTCTTCCAGCGCCTGCACGATCTGCTGCGCCTGCCGATAATAGGCAGCACCACTGTCGCTGAGCGTCAGGCGCCGGGTCGAACGGTGAAACAACCGCGCGCCGAGATGGCGTTCGAGCGCCGCGATCTGCTGGCTCACAGCCGGTTGGCTCAACCCAAGCTCCCGCGCCGCAGCCGAAAACGTTCCCCGTTCGGCGACGCGCATGAAGGTAGCCATGACAGCAAGCTTGTCCATATCGCTCCTCAAAGTATTACTTATATATGCTATTGAATTTTGCCGCCTGTGCAAAGCATGCTGAATGAATGATGTTCAGGGCCAAAGGAGATGGCACATGGACAACAATCAAAAACACGCCGTGGTGGTTGGAGCCAACGGCATTATCGGCCGCAACCTCATCCGGCATCTTGAAGCGCTCGGCGATTGGCAGATCACCGGCCTGTCGCGACGTGGCGGCGAGAATTCACCGAGGATCACTCATATCGCGGTCGATCTTCTCGATGCGGATGAGAGCCGGGCGCGGCTCGCGCATCTGACCGATGCGACCCATATCTTCTATGCCGCATACCAGGACCGGCCGAGCTGGGCGGAGCTGGTTGCACCCAATCTTGCAATGCTCACCAATGTGGTCAATGCGATCGTCCCGGTCGCCGCAGGGCTGCAGCATATCAGCCTGATGCAGGGCTATAAGGTCTATGGCGCTCATCTCGGCCCCTTCAAGACTCCGGCCAGGGAGACCGATGCCAATCACATGCCGCCGGAATTCAACATCGACCAGCAGGACTTCCTCGAGGCACTGCAGAAGGGAAAGGCCTGGAACTGGTCGGCGCTGCGTCCGTCAGTCGTCGTCGGCGTCGCGCTTGGCAACCCCATGAACCTCGCCTCGGTCATCGGTGTCTACGCATCGATGTCGAAGGAGCTCGGAATCCCCCTGCGTTTCCCGGGCAAGCCCGGCGCCTATGATTCGCTGATCGAAATGACCGATGCCGACATGCTGGCGCGCGCCACCGTCTTCATCGCCACCAACCCGCAATGCGCAAACCAGGCCTTCAACATCAATAATGGCGACCTGTTCCGCTGGAACGAGATGTGGCCGAAGATCGCCGATTATTTCGGGCTCGACGTGGCGCCGCCGCTTCCCATGTCGCTTGAAACCGTGATGAGCGACAAAGGGCCGCTATGGGAGCGAATGGTGGAAAGGCACGCCCTCGCGCCCAGTTCCTATGCCGACGTCTCGTCCTGGCGGTTCGGCGATGCGGTGTTCAGCTGGAACTACGACTTCTTCGCCGATGGCAGCAAGCTGCGCCGCGCGGGTTTCCATGAATTCATCGATTCGGAGGCCATGTTCATCCGCGTCTTCGATGAAATGCGCCGGCAGAAGATCATTCCCGGTCAGGCATAGGGTTCGCCCCGGCGGCGGGGAATATCGTAGTCGAGGAAGTATTCGTCGAGCTGCGGCGGCGGCACGTCGGTTCCCGCCAGCATGGCATGGGCCTGGCCGCGATGATGGATCTGATGCACGAAGAGGTGCGAGAGCAGGCGATCGATGCGCTCGCTGGAGCTTTCGCCAGTGCGCCAGTGGATCAGCACCCGGCGCTCCAGATCCGCATCGCTCAGGTCGTCGCAGAACAGGATCAGCTTGCGGTCGAACTCGTCCTGCGCCTGTTTCAGATCGGCCGCCCGCGGAAAGGGAATATCGCCCTGAAGCGCGATGTTCCTGCGACCGATGCCCATCATGTCGGCCATGTAGATATGATCGACGATCAGGATATGGTTGAGCGTCTCCTGCAGCGAGGGGAAGAAACTCGTCCTCTCGCGCGCGAATTCCTCGTCGGTCAGCTGGAGACAGGCACCCAGCAGGCGATCGTTGGACCAGGCGCTGTTGCGCGCCATCGCCGAGAAATGAGCGCGCAATGTTTCAGGCATCGCACGCTCCGGCTCGATCAGTTGCCGCCGGGATAATTCGGGCTTTCGCGGGTGATCGTGACGTCATGGGTGTGACTTTCGCGCAAACCTGCATTGGTAATGCGCACGAATGTAGCTCTTTCGCGGAATTCTTCCAGGTTTTTCGCCCCGACATAGCCCATCGAGGCCCGAAGTCCGCCGGCAAGCTGATGCAGCACGCCGGAAACCGGGCCCTTATAGGCCACCTGCCCTTCAATCCCTTCCGGCACGAGCTTCAGTTCGTCGCGCACCTCGGCCTGGAAATAACGATCCGCCGAACCCCTCGCCATGGCGCCAACCGAGCCCATGCCGCGATAGGCCTTGAACGAACGGCCCTGGTAGAGATAGACCTCGCCGGGGCTTTCCTCGGTTCCCGCCAGGGCCGAACCCGCCATGGCCGCCGAAGCGCCGGCGGCAAGCGCCTTGGCGAAATCGCCCGAATATTTGATGCCGCCATCGGCGATGACCGGAATGTTGGACTTATGCGCCGCTTCGACGGCCGACATGATGGCGGAAAGCTGCGGCACGCCGACGCCGGCGACGATGCGGGTCGTGCATATGGAGCCCGGGCCGATGCCGACCTTCACCGCGTCGGCGCCAGCATCGATCAAAGCCTGAGTGCCTGCCGCCGTCGCCACATTGCCGGCAATGATGCGCACGGCGTTGGAAAGCTTCTTGGCGCGGGTCACCGCGTCGAGCACGCGTTGCGAATGGCCATGCGCCGTATCGATGACGAGAACGTCGACACCGGCGGCGATCAGCCGTTCGGCGCGCTCGAAACCGTCTTCGCCGACGCTGGAGGCGGCCGCAACGCGCAGGCGGCCCTGCGCATCCTTGGCGGCATTGGGGTTGAGCTGCGACTTCTCGATGTCCTTGACGGTGATCAGGCCGACGCAATAGCCCTTGTTGTCCACGACCAGCAGCTTTTCGATCCGGTGCTGGTGCAGCAGGCGCTTGGCTTCGTCCTGCTCCACATTTTCGCGCACCGTGATCAGGTTTTCGCGGGTCATGAGTTCGTAGATCTTCTGGGCCGGATCCGAGGCGAAGCGCACGTCGCGATTGGTCAATATGCCGACGAGGCGGCCCGGCTTGCGGCTGCCCTCGCCGGCATTCTCGACGACGGGAATGCCGGAAATGCCATGGGCCCGCATCAGCGCCTGCGCATCGGCAAGCGTCGCGTCAGGACCAATGGTCACCGGATTGACGACCATGCCGGATTCGAATTTCTTGACCTGGCGCACTTCCTCTGCCTGCAACTCCGGCGAGAGATTGCGGTGGATGACACCCATGCCGCCGGCCTGCGCCATGGCGATGGCGAGGCGTGATTCGGTCACGGTGTCCATCGCCGCCGAAAGCAGCGGCAGGTTCAGCTCGATATCCGGTGCAATGCGCGTGCGAATATCTGTCTGGCCCGGCATGACTTCGGAATGTCCGGGTTGCAGCAAGACATCGTCAAATGTCAGTGCGAGTGCGCCTGTAGCGGATTCAACGATTTTTGCCATGACCAATTCCTTGCAAAACGAACTAATACGTCCAAAGGGCGCACCACATGGGGTGGGGCGCCGATGACGTTCTCTTCAGGTGAATTGGCACGGGCTGGTAACACGTATATGTCGACTTGAAAAGCCGTAAACGCAACTACTGGCCCAATTGGCGCGCCGAGACGCAGAATATTGTGGTCGGGCGGGCAGGAGCCGACAAAATGCCGCCACTGTCTGGCCATCGCGGCGTTGCTCCTGTAGTGATCTCGACATAACAGGCACAAACAGGTCTTCCGTGCATCCGATTTACCGAAAAAGCTCGATGCTGCGCCGTTCACGGGCGTTGTGGTGGAGCAAGCGAGTCTGGCGCCCGCGTCTGATCTTCTGGGCAGGCGCGGTGGCGATCGGCATTGTGAGCGTTGCATTCGCAAGGATGGCTGACCTCGCCCAGCAGCAATTTCATGCCATGATCGGCACCGGCGGAGCCTCGGCCTACCTCCCGCTCATCGTCACGCCCGCCGGTTTCGTCCTTTGCGCCTATCTGGCGATGCGATTCTTTCCGAATGCTCAAGGAAGCGGTATTCCGCAGGCGATCGCCGCCAGGCACCTGAAGGATGATACGGACCGGGTGCAACTCCTTTCGCTCCGGATGGTTTTCGGCAAGATCCTGCTGACTGTCGTCGGGCTGTTTTGCGGAGCCTCGATAGGGCGCGAGGGCCCGACGGTGCAAGTCGGCGCTTCGCTCATGCTGCAGGCGGCGCGCTGGGGTGGAATGGCGCATGCCCGCGGCCTCATCCTCGCGGGCTCGGCGGCGGGCGTTGCGGCCGCCTTCAACACGCCGCTCGCGGGCATCGTTTTCGCCATCGAGGAGATGGGCAAGTCGTACGAGTCGCGCGCCAATGGCCTGGTATTGACGGCGGTCATCCTTTCCGGGCTCGCGGCCATAGGGCTCGTCGGCAATTATACCTATTTCGGCGAATCAGACGTGACTTCGAACGGCTATTCCGATGCCGCGCTCATCGTGGCATGCGGTGTCGGCGGAGGAATACTTGGCGCCCTGTTCAGCGCCGGCGCCCTCAAGGCTTCGCGCCGCATCCGCCGCTGGGCCTCGCCCCGCCCCATGAAACGAATGCTGCTGCTCGCCGGCTCCTGTGGCCTGGCGGTCGCGATCATCGGCATCCTCTCAGGTGGCGCCACGTTCGGCACCGGATATGAACAGGCGCGGAGCGCGGTCGAAGGCAACGCCCTGCCCCCATACTATTTCATAGAGAAATATGCCGCCGGTTTTCTTTCGATGGCTTCCGGCATACCGGGAGGAATATTCGCGCCGTCGCTCTCCGTCGGGGCGAGTTTCGGCAGCGCCGTCGGCCAACTTCTCGGCAGCAACCTCGCGCTTGCGGCCTTGCTCGGAATGGCCGGGTATTTTGCCGGTGTGGTTCAAGCGCCGATGACAGCTTTCGTCATCATCCTCGAAATGACGGGCAGCAATAATAGCGTGATCGCACTGATGTGCGCCTCCATGCTGGGTTATGGCAGCGCAAGGATGATTTCGCACGAACCGCTCTACCACGCGCTTTCGCGTGTCTTCGTCGCGGACGCTATCCGCCGCAAGCGTGCGGAAGCATCGCTCGAACAGGCCTTCCAGACCGAGAAATAGACCGTTGCCCTCTCCGCCTCAGACGTCGAACTGATAGGTCGCCGGAACGAAGCGATAGCCTTCCTCCAGCTTTTCCACATAGCCGACGCCCGGGAACGGCATGTGATAGCCGATGAAAGGCACCCGATCGGCGGCAATCCTGTCGAAAACGCGTTTGCGCGTCTCGGCAGCCATGCCCTTGTCGGTATCGAAAGTGACTTCCCAATCCGGCCGTTGCAGCGAGGCGACGTAATGATTCGCGGTATCCGCCGTCAGCACCAGCTTTTGCCCGCCCGATTCGACGTTGAAGATCATGTGGCCGGGCGTGTGGCCATAGGCTGCTTCGCTGGTGATGCCCGGGACGACCTCGTCGCCCGCTTCGATGAAGGTGAATTTCTCCGCCAGCGGCTTGACCTTCCCGGCCACTGCCTTGGCATTGTTTTCCGCCGGCGTTCCGGCTCTGGCCGGGTCGGTCCAGAATTCGTATTCGACCTTGCCGCCGACATAGCGTGCATTGGCGAAGGCCGGCTTGTCACCATTCATCAATCCGCCGATGTGGTCGCCATGCATGTGGGTAATGAGGACGATCGTCACCTGGTCCGCCGAATAGCCGGCCGCTTCGAGATTGGCCGAAAGTTGTCCGAGGCCATTTGCCTTGCCGCCCTCGCCGAACCCCGTATCGACAAGAATGACTTCCGATCCGGTATTGATCAGCACCGGGTTGAAGCCGTTGACGAATTTGGTCTCGGGCAGGAAATTGGCGCGCATCAGTTCCGCCACCGCTTCCTGGCTCTGGTTCGCGCCGAAGGTCGGATATGGACCATCGCCTGGCCGCAGGCCGTCCAGCAGAACGGTGAACTCGAATTCGCCGAGTTTGAACCGCTTGAACCCTGGCGACTTCACCTCTGATTTCGGCGCGGCGGCTTCGGCCTGGCCGGTCATGGCCGACTGTACCGCAAAAGTGCCTGCCATGGCGCTCGAGGCGATGAAAAGGTTGCGCCGGGAAATCTCCAATCTGTCCATGGTGTCGTCTCCTTGGGCTTGCAGCGCCGCGTTCATTCGTTTGCCGGGCGCAGTCTCTTACTCCGCACGGGCCAAGACAAGCACAGGTACATCACATCTGTTTGATCGGCGCTTGAGTAGAAAGGGCGCGAGTGATAATCGCATCGCATCCTGAATGGTGATGCGGTGCCGCCCGGCCCGATCATACACCGCGAAATGGAATTTCAGCGTGAACCGTGTCGTTCCCCTCGTCCTTGCCGTTGCCCTCTTCATGGAGCAGATGGATTCGACCGTCATTTCGACGTCGCTTCCGGCGATCGCGGCCGATATCGGCAGCAGTCCGATCGCCCTCAAGCTCGCGCTCACCGCCTATCTGGTCTCGCTCGCGGTCTTCATCCCGGTAAGCGGCTGGATGGCCGACCGGTTCGGGGCGAAGAACGTCTTTCGCGCCGCCATCGTCGTTTTCGTCGCCGGCTCGGTCGCCTGCGCGGCTTCTGGCTCGCTGCTCGCCTTCGTCGTCTCGCGCTTCCTGCAGGGCGTCGGCGGCGCCATGATGACACCGGTCGGGCGCCTTGTCCTGGTGCGCTCCACGCCGCGCAGCGAACTCGTCGGCGCCATGGCGTGGCTGACCATGCCGGCGCTGGTCGGGCCACTGCTCGGCCCGCCCGTGGGCGGCTTCCTGACCACATATTTCAGCTGGCACTGGATCTTCCTGATCAATGTCCCCATCGGCGTCATCGGCATCTGGTGCGCCACGCGCTATCTGCCTTCGATCGAAACCCTTGTTCGGCGCCCGCTCGATATTGTCGGCTTCTTTCTCAGCGGCATTGCCGCATCGGGCGTGGTCTTCGGCCTGTCCGTCGTCAGCCTTCCCGCGCTGCCAAGCTGGGTCGGCTTCACCACGCTTGCCGTCGGCCTCGTCTCCACGGTGCTATACCTGCTGCATGCCCGCAGGACCGCAGAGCCCCTGCTCGCGCTCGACCTGTTCAGAAACCAGGTGTTCCGCGCCTCCATCATCGGCGGCAGCCTGTTTCGCATCGGCGTCGGCGCCGTGCCGTTCCTGCTGCCGCTGATGTTCCAGATCGGCTTTGGCCTTTCGCCGTTCCAGTCAGGCCTGATCACATTCGTCTCGGCGGCGGGCGCCATGAGCATGAAGCTCGTCACGAAATGGTTCTACCGCAAGACCGGCTTCCGCAATTCCCTGGTCTATGGTTCGGTCGTCGCCGCGGGCTTCATCGCCGTAAACGGCCTCTTTACGCCGTCCACGCCGTACTGGCTCATGATCGTGCTTCTGCTCGCCGGCGGGTTCTTCCGGTCGCTGTTCTTCACCGGCACCAATGCCCTTGCCTATGCGGAAATACCCAATGAACAGACCAGCCAGGCAACGCCCATCAGCTCCGTCGCGCAGCAGATTTCCATTGCGCTCGGTGTCGCCGTCGCCGGCGGAATATTGGAAATCTCGACCAATATGCACGGAGGCCCGCTGCAATTGGCGGATTTCCACGTCGCATTCTTCATCGTCGCCGCGATATCGAGCCTTGCCTGCATTTCATTCTGGGGCCTTAGTCCCGATGCAGGGTCGGAAGTCTCCGGCCACCGGACCCGCCCGGCAGCAACGGCAGCAGCCGAATGAAAGCGCTGCTCAGCCCTTGAAGTCGCGCGCCAGCAGGTAGAGTTCCACCGATTCGGCCCGCGAGGCCGGCGGCTTGACGTGGTGGACAGACTTGAAATGCTTCTTGAGCAGCGTCAGCACCTCGTTTTCCGTGCCGCCCTGGAAGGTCTTCGTCAGGAAGTGTCCGCCCGGGCGCAGCACCGAAACCGCGAAATCGGCGGCGACCTCGCAGAGATGCGACGTCCTTATATGATCCGTGCGGCGATGGCCGGTGGTCGGCGCCGCCATGTCGGAAATGACGAGATCGGGCTGGCCGCCCAGCGCTTCGATGAGTTTGCCGGGGGCGGCGTCATCGAGAAAATCCATCTCGAGCAGGGTCACGCCCGGCAGAGGGTCGATCGGCAGATAGTCGATGCCGACGACGGTGGGCTCGTCCAGCGGCGATCCGACGATGGAAGCCGCAATCTGGCTCCAGCCGCCCGGCGCCGCGCCAAGATCGATGATGCGCTGCCCTTTCTTCAGGAGCTTGTAGCGGTCATTGATCTCGATCAGCTTGTAGGCGGCCCGCGAGCGATAGCCATCGGCCTTCGAACGCTGCACATAGGGATCGTTGATATGGCGTTCGAGCCAGCGACGCGACGATTCCTTGATCGTGCCGGCCTTTTTCTTGACCTTGGTGTGAAGGCCGCGCGTGCCCGCGCCGCCGCGTCCGCCGGTGGTGGTGGTTTTAGCCATGGGTGCCCCTGTTTTCTCCGCCATTGGGGCGGAACCAGCGATTGCGCCAGGCGCCGTCACGCGACATCAATTCGGTCAATATGCCTTCACGCAGGCCGCGATCGGCCACGCGCAGCTTCTGGCTCGGCCAGACATTGCGTATGGCATCGAGTATGGCGCAGCCCGCAAGAACAAGATCCGCCCTGTCGGCGCCGATGCAGGGATTTGCCACCCGCTCGTCAAAGCTCCAGGACAGCAGCCTGCTCGTCATCTCGGTCACGTCGTCATTCTCCATCCAGATGCCGTCGATCCTGCGCCGATCATAGCGCTCGAGGCCAAGATGGATGCCGGCAAGCGTCGTCACTGTTCCGGAAGTGCCGAGGAGGTGGAAATTGCGGCTCTTCACCAGGTCGCCGAGCTTGTTGCGCTCGCTGAATGCGCTGATGAGTTCGGACACATGCGCCACCATCACCGCGAAATTGTCGGAGGTCACGTCGCGCCCGCCGAAACGCTCGGCAAGCGTGACGACACCGACCGGCAGCGATGTCCAGGCGATGATATGCTCCGCCAATCGTGGCGAACGGCGCTCCGAAACATCGATCAGCGCGATCTCGGACGAACCGCCGCCGATATCGAAGAGGACGACCGCTTCCGTCTCGCGCTCGACCAGCGTGCCGCAGCCGGAAACAGCGAGGCGCGCCTCGGTCTGCCGGTTGATGATCTCGAGGTCGAGCCCCGTTTCCCGCTTCACCCGGTCGAGGAACTCCGCACCATTGGAAGCCTGGCGGCAGGCCTCGGTGGCGATCAAGCGGGCCCTGCGCACATCGTGATTGTGCAACTTGTCGCGGCATATCTTCAGCGCCTCTATGGCGCGGTTCATCGCGTTCTCGTTGAGCCGGCCGGTGGCGCCGAGACCCTCGCCGAGCCTCACGATGCGGGAGAATGCGTCGATGACGCGGAACTGGCCGGGTCTTGTCGGAGAGGCGACGAGCAGGCGGCAATTATTGGTGCCAAGATCGAGCGCCGCATAGAGCGGCGCGCGCGCCGGGCGGTCATCGCTTCGGCGGCGCTCATGATCGAGCCTCTGCGTGAGCGCCTGCTGCTCGGCAGGCTGTGCCGCCGGCTGCGCATGTCCGGCCGCATTGCGGCCACGGCGGCGCGAACGATTGCTGCGGCGCTTCTTCGCTGCTGCCGGCGCTGGATTGGTGGTTTCGGCGGCGACGGCAATGGCCTGTTCAGGCACGCACATGCCAGCGCCGGAAGCCTGTTTCGACTTGCCACGCTTGCGCCTGCGCGCTCGCTTCTTGCGATTTTCCTCGAAGCGTCCTGCTCCGGATTCGGTTGCGCTCGCCTTTGCTGGCTCCATGCCACGGGCCGACCGCTCCAAATCCTTGTCGGCAAGGCCGATCGCGCCGTTTGGCACGCTGCTATTGCCGGACGCCCCATCATGTGGCGCGGAATTCGCGCCGGGCCTGGGGTCTTTCACAACTTCTTCCTTCGGCGCCGCGCGAACCATCCAGGACGCAAGCAAGGCGCTTTCTCAATTAACGTTGTCCTTAATGTAACATGGATTGACGAATATCCAAGCGATCAAATTGACCTGCCGGGAGTCGCCGGGTCAGATGAGATCGGGCGCGATCTCCCGGATGCGGGCGAGCGTGTCCGTCGTGGCCGCCCAGCCCGTGGCCTCGAGGCGCGCCGGGCTCGCGACGAGATCACCGTTCATCGTCTGCCACTGCCTGCTATGTCCCGTTGCCCGCGCCAGGACGTCGAACAGCGCGGGCGGAAGCCGGAAAAGCGCCGGGGCCCTGCCCTGGCCTTCGCGCATCGCTGTCAATATGTCGGCGACGGTGACAGGATTGCGGTCCGAAACCAGGAAAGTCCCGCCATCGGTGCGACCTTCGCCAAGGCAATGCAATATGGCGCGGCAGAGGGCGGAACGATCCAATAGCGAGCGACGGCCCTTGATGGACGCGAAGGGCAGCGGAACGGGGAGCCGCGCCAGCCGCGCCAGAGCCGCGATATTGCCCTTGGCCCCCGAGCCATAGACGACAACGGGGCGCAGAATGGTGTGCTTCCGGGGCAGGAGGGTCCTGACCTCCATTTCCGCCTGGAGCTTGCTCCTGCCGTAATCATCCGTCGGCCTCGGCTCGTCCGATTCGCGCAAGATGCCGTCGCGCGCGCTCGCGGCCTGCGCCCGGACGGATGAGAGAAAGACGAATTTGCCCGGGATCGTCGCGCTGGCGCGCGCCAGTTCCGCCGTCAGCCGGTAATTGGCGGCGTGATAGGCGGCCGCCGCCTCGGCGCCGGGGAGGCTCGTATGGGCGATCGCCGCCAGATGGACGACATGATCGACATCCTGCAACAAGGCCGGGAACGCCCCGGGCGCCGCATCGGGTGCGGGCAGCTGCCGCGCTGGCACATTGCCGGCGGCCAGCATCGCCGGATGGCGCACGGCCGCGATCGGCTCGTAGCCCGCGGCGCGCAGATGCTCGAGCAGTTCTGTTCCGACAAAGCCGGCTGCGCCGGTGACGAGGACGGTTTGTGCCATCATGACCCCATGTTCAAGCCCAACCCCTAAGCGTTCCGGCGCCAATCATCAAGGCTCGTCCCCACGGAACGATATCCGAGCGGCCGCATTCAGTCTGCACATTCCTGCACTCCCGCCAACAGATGTTCCGATTGATAATTCACGTATAAGTTGTATTACACGGACCGAACAATTTTGAGACGAACCAGATGTATCATGACGATCCCCAGCCCAATAAATGGGTGCATCTGTTTGTCCTTGCGGTCTTCGTGATTGTCTTTCTCATCATCGTCTGGCTCGTCGGCGCCACTTTCGGACGCCCTACTCCCCGGCAGGATGCTGCGGAACCCATCGACCTCTCCCGCGTTGAGATGAGCCGCTTCGGCAGGAAGTCTTAATGTTTCGGCCATAGACTGGCCCGATGTTCGAGACCTTGCTGGCGCACAACAGGAGGCCGAAAATGTATTCGAGAACGACGAATTTCTGGATGAACCTGGCCATCTTCGCCGTGTTTCTGACGCTTCTGTTCATGCTGAACCCATAGGCCGCGGCAGCTGGCAGGGCGGCAATGAGCCGTTGCCCATGCCGGCCTGCCGCTTTCAGCCGCCATCATCAAACTAGAACAAAAGTAGAACAAAACTCTTTTCAAGCTTCGCGCGCTATGGCACTCTTATCCCGAAAGGAGAGTCCTGATGAACGCCATATCGAGACAGCCCGAAGACGAGATAGATGAAGCCCTTGCCTATCATCAGGGCGATGCCAGAGCCACGGTCGCAGCCCTTTTGGCAGAGCGGGATTATCTGCTGCGGGAGATCGAATATGCCTCCCTCGCCATGTCCTATGGCTTTGCCCGCGGCTGGAAGCCCGGGCGCGGCGAGCGCAGATAATCGCTTCCCCGGCTTGAAAAGCGCAAGACGCACCCCATATCAGGTTCAACACAGCATCATGCTGAAGTTCTCGTTCCGGCTTTGACCACGGATGTACTGGCACTGCCGAGAATGAAAGGAAGGTCGGGTTTTCCCGGCCTTTTGTTTTATCGGCTGTCGGTCATTTGCGCGCAGTGGCAAGATTGCTCTGGAAAGAAGCCGCGCGCCACTCCAAGATGCTCCCCGACGGCGCCGATGGCAAAGGCCGTTTTCTTTGAAGGAGTCTCCCCCGATGAAGGTTCTGGTTCTGGGTAGTGGCGTCGTTGGCGTTACATCCGCATGGTATTTGACGCAGGCCGGCCATGAGGTCACCGTCGTCGATCGTCAGCCAGGACCCGCACGGGAGACGAGCTTTGCCAATGCGGGGGAGATTTCGCCCGGCTATTCCTCACCCTGGGCCGGACCGGGCATTCCGCTAAAGGCCATCAAGTGGATGTTGATGCATTTCGGTCCCCTGGTGGTGCGGCCGAAGCTCGATCCCTACATGGCGCTGTGGCTCGTCAAGATGCTGCGCAACTGCACCAATGCACGCTATGCGCGCAACAAGGCCCGCATGGTGCCGATCGCCGAATATAGCCGCGATACGCTGAAGGCCCTGCGCGCCGAAACGGGCATTGCCTATGACGAACGGGCGCTCGGCACGCTTCAGCTCTTCCGCGACCAGAAACAGTATGAAGGCACCGCCGGCGACATCAACGTCCTCAAGCAGTTCGGCGTGCCCTATGAGCTTCTCGATGCGGACGGCTGCATCACGGCCGAACCGGCATTGGCCAATGTGAAGGGCAAGTTCGTCGGCGGACTGCGCCTTCCGGGCGACGAAACCGGCGATTGCCAGATATTCACGGAGAAGCTGGCAGCGCGTTGCGCCGAAGCCGGCGTCAAGTTCCTGTTCAATACGACGATCAACTCCATCAACACCAGCGGCAGCCGCATTGCCAGCGTATCGACCGACAATGAAGAACTCACCGCGGATGCCTATGTCATGGCTTTCGGCAGCTATTCGCCGTTCCTGCTGCGCCGGATCGGCGTCTACATCCCTGTCTATCCGGTGAAGGGCTATTCCATCACCGTGCCGATCAGCGATCCGGAAGGCGCGCCCGTCTCCACCGTCATGGACGAGACCTACAAGGTAGCGATCACCCGGCTCGGCGATCGCATCCGCGCGGGCGGCACGGCCGAGATATCGGGCTTCGACCTGACCTTGCGCGAGGCACGGCGCGGCACGCTCGTCCATTCGGTCGGCGATCTGTTCCCCAATGGCGGCGACCTGTCCAAGGCGAGTTTCTGGACCGGTCTTCGCCCGATGACGCCGGACGGCCCGCCCATCATCGGTGGCGGCACCAGATATTCCAACCTCTACCTCAATACGGGACATGGGACGCTCGGCTGGACCATGTCCTGCGGCTCGGCCCGCGTCCTGTCGGACCTCGTCTCCGGCAAATCGCCCGATGTCGATCCCTCGGCGCTGAGCATCGCCCGCTATATGTAACGGCGTTTGGCGGCTGTCCCCGGCAGCCGCTAACTTGCCGGATTCATTACAAATTGTTTAGGTTTTCATTCAGTTTTCGTTCATTTCCCAGGGCCTACAACTTAGGCGTGCTTTGCACCATGGCCTTCCTCCCCGGCCATGCCACCAACGAGGAAACGAAAATGAAGAAAATTGCTCTTGTGGCGATCGCCCTTTCACTGGCCGCGACGCCCGTCGCCTTCGCCCAGCAACGGCACGACAGCGGACGGCATTATGGCCATCAGCAGGAACGCGTAGTCAAGAAGCGGATCGTGACCAAGAAGGTCGTAGTCAAGAAGACGCGCTGGTCGCGCGGGCACAAGCTCCCGTCGCACTACCGCCGCAACGTCGTGCGCGACTATCATCGCCATCACCTGAAGGCACCGCCACGGGGTTACCAGTGGGTTCGCGCCGACAATGATTACGTTCTCATCGGCATTACGTCGGGCCTGATCTCCGCTTTGGTCCAGGCGCGCTGAGAACTGCCGGACAATCGTATGAAAAAGGCGGTGGCCCGAGCGGCCGCCGCCTTGAATTTTCAAAGCCCTGATCAGAGCCCCTGGTCGATGAATACGCGCACGCTCGCCGCACGGCCCGCGGCATCGATGACGGTGATGGTCGAAAAGCCACTGCCGTCCGGCACCCATTGATTGGTGCGGCGGCGCGAGGCCTGCGGCAGCGGCCTGCCATTTGCGAGCCAGCGGAACGGCGCCCTGCCGCCCTGCAATTTCAGCATCAGCGGGCTCGCAGCTTCGCCGCTTGCCGCGCCAAGTTCGACACGGGCACCTTCCGGCGGATAGACGATTTGCGGCGCTGGCTCCCGGGCAATGGCGACCGGCAGCCCGTTCGGGCTGGTGGAAAAGCGCCGCTGGCTGATCGGCAACTGCGCCTGCGACAGGCGCACCGCACCGGCCGGCGCCGATGGCAGCGGCGTTGCCGCCACGCCTGACTTGGCGAAAGCCTCGAACAGGATGGGGGCGGCCGTGCCAAACCCGGTTATGCCCGGGACGGCGCCATTGTCGGCACGCCCGACCCAGACGCCCAGAACATGGGAGCCGTCGAAGCCGACGGACCAGGCATCGCGATAGCCATAGCTCGTGCCCGTCTTGTAGGCCAGCATGCGGCGGCTCGCGCCAAGCGGCGGCATCACGCCAGCGAGAATGTCGGAGACATGCCAGGCCGCCACTTCATCCAGCAGCGGCTGGCCTTCGACGATGCGCGGCTGATCCCTCACGCCATCGCCGAGTTCCACCGCCCTGCCCCTGTTGGCAAGGCCGGCATAGAGCTGCACCAGGTCCTTCAGCGTCATGCCGACGCCGCCAAGGCCGATGGCAAGCCCCGGCGCCTCGTCGCGCGGCAGGACCGGGCGGACTTCCGCGCGCCGGAAACGCATCATCAGCCGGGCCGGGCCCACCGTGTCGAGCAACCGGACCGCCGGCACGTTCAACGACAATTGCAGCGCCTGGCGGACGCTGACATCGCCCTGGTAGCTCATGTCGAAATTCCGTGGCCGATAACCGAAGAAATCCGATGGCCGGTCCTCGATGATCGTCTCCTGGCTCACCATGCCATCCTCGAAGGCTAGGCCATAGATGAACGGTTTCAATGTCGAGCCGGGTGAACGGTTGATGCGTGTCATGTCGATCCAGCCGGACCGGCCCGCATCGAAATAATCGGCCGAGCCGACTTCCCCGACGATCTCGCCGGTGCGGATATCCGCCATGACCATTGCGACGGACACCTTGGGATCGAGGTGCATCGCTGCTTCGCGTGCAACCTGTTCCAGTCCTTGCTGGATGTCCAGGCGGATGGTGGTGCCATGCACGCGGCTGGCCGGCGCGCGCTTCACCGCAGCTTCGGCAAGATGGGCGGCAAGGGCGGGCAACTGCCGGCGAACCGACGCGATGGCGACGCGCCGTGCCCGGTCGGCCTCGTCAGCCTCTATCACGCGCGTTGCCGCAAGCCGGCCGAGCACGCGGTCGCGGGCAGCCTGCGCATTTTCGCGGTTGCGGTCCGGCCGCCGCCTTTCCGGAAGCTGTGGCAAAGCAACGAGAAGCGCGGCATCGGCTGCACTCAGCCGGCGCGGCTCCTTGCCAAGATAGGCAAGGCTCGCGGCGCGGACACCTTCGAGATTGCCGCCATAGGGCGCAAGCGTCAGATAGGCGTCGATGATCTGCGACTTGGACAGTCGCCGCTCGATCTGCAACGCGCGAACCATCTGGCGAAGCTTGGCGCCGATGGAGCGGCCTTCGCGCGGTTCGATCAGCCGCGCCACCTGCATCGACAGCGTGGACCCGCCGGAGACGATGCGGCCATGGCTCGCCAGCTGAAACGCGGCCCGCGCCAGCGCCAGCGGGTCGATGCCGCCATGCTTCCAGAAGCGCCTGTCCTCATAGGCGACAAGCATGTCGATGAACCTCGGATCCACTGCCGCCGCGGTCGTCGCTAGCCGCCAGCGGCCATCGGACGCCGCGAAGGCGCGCAACAGGCGGCCATCCGCATCCTTCACTTCGGTCGATACGTCGCCGGCCTTTTGCAGCGGCGGCGGAAAGGCCCGGTCCGCGGCATCAAGGCCAAAGGCGAGCGTCGCGGCCAGCACGAGATTGGCCGAAACACAGAGGCAGATTTTGCGCATGGACCACATTATCGTGCCGCCGTGACCTCCATGAAGCCGGTTGCCGTCCTTGCCGAGAATTGCGGGCGATACATGTCTTCGACGCTGGCGGCGGGATGGCTGTACCGGCCCGGCGTCACCGCGCGGACGACATAGGCTAGGGTGATGTCGTCATTGTCTTTCGCCACCCGGTCGAACGCGGCCACGAACCGGTCGTTGCGGAATTCCGTATGGGCGGCCTGCACTTCGCCGATCCAGTCGAAATTGGAAAGGTTGGCGCTGTTGACGAGGCCGGGATTGTCGATCTCGAAACCGGCAGGCAGCAGATCGCTCACCAGTACCCGCGACGGCCATTGATTGTTCTCCGTCACCTTGATCACGACCACATAGCGCTCGTTCTGCCGGGCCTCCGTCACGTTCGCTTCCTGGCCGTCGAGCGTGTAATAGGTCCGCTGTATGGTGAAGCCGTCGCCGCCGGCGGGCAGCGGCTGCACCGGCGATGCAACGCTGGTGACGATCGCCGACAGCGGTTCCGCCGTCGTATTGGTGACGGTGACGGGCGATGCCAGCAGTTCGTCTCCCGATACGCGCGAGACGTAGCCGCCGCTATGCGCGGTGCCGTTCACATCGAGCCGGATCGTGTCGTCGCCCTCCTGGATCGCGCGGGCGGCAAGCAGCATCCATGTCTGTTCCTGCGTGCTCGTATAGCGCTTGGCCTGCCATTTCTCCGCGACGATCCTGGAGAGCTGCGGAATGATCGGCGGGACGGGGCGGCTTTCCGCCGCCAGCGCCAGCACCGCTGCATCGTCGCGCAGGGAAGAACCATAATCCGAGCGCACGAGGCTGACATTCTGCACAAGGCTCGATTGCTGCAGCGCATCGGTGAAGATGCTCTGGGCGCGCTGGACATCGCCATAAAGCGACAGGGCCGCCGCCAGATGGGCGCGGGCAAGCGGGGTTGGAAACTCCGCCAGCTTCGTGTCCGTATAGTAGCGCAGGTCGCTGATCGCCGCCTTGCGGTTGCGGGCAAGCACGTAGAGCGCATAGGCGATCTCGTTGCCCTGATCCT
Organism: Phyllobacterium sp. 0TCS1.6A; assembly: GCF_026420825.1. Classification (NCBI taxonomy): domain Bacteria; kingdom Pseudomonadati; phylum Pseudomonadota; class Alphaproteobacteria; order Hyphomicrobiales; family Phyllobacteriaceae; genus Phyllobacterium; species Phyllobacterium sp. 0TCS1.6A. The sequence continues at coordinate 170,104 of NZ_JAPMAB010000005.1, read as the reverse complement.
TTATGTTCACGTCATAGCCGAGGGCGTTCTGCAGATTCTCCAGTGCCTGGACGAGCGAGGCTTCGGGCACGTCATATTTCTGCTCCCGGGCGCGGGTGAGGAAATCGGTGACATAGGCGTCCAGCCACAAATCTCCGGTGCCCGGCCGCCACAGCCCGAAGCTCCCCGACGAGGACTGGTAGGCGAGCACCCGGTAGATCGCTTCCTGGACGCGCTTTTGCACCTCCCCATCCTCTGCAATGCCGGATTTCTTCGCGAGTTCGCTCATATAGAGCAGCGGCAAGGCGCGGCTCGTCATCTGTTCCGCGCACCCATAGGGATAGCGGTCCAGCGTCATCAGCAGGCCGGGAATATCAAAGGCCACCGACCGCGTGACGTTGAGGCTGACCGACGCCCCTTGCAGGATGCTGCCCGCCAGAAGCTCGCCATCGAGCTTCAGCGCGGTGTTGGGCGCAATGGTGATCAGCTTGCGCTCCGCCATCGGCAAGGTCGCCGGGCGGACGGGGATGTTCAATGTCTGCTCCAGCGACAGGCCGCTGGCATTGGTGAGCTTCACCGAGACCACGCCGTCGCCGGGGATATTGCCGCTGATCGGCAGGACGACATCGGCCTTGCCGCCGACGGGGAGATTGACCGTCCGGGACGAACTGGCCTGATCGACGGACACTGCGGCATTGCCGGCGATCTGCAACTGGTAATCGCCCGCCGGAGCATCGGTATTGGCTATGTCGAAGCGCACCGATGCCTGGTCCTTCGGCGCCAGGAACTTCGGAACGCTGGCGGTGACGACGATCGGATCGCGGACGACGACGTCCTTGACCGCATGACCGACACCGGTCTTCGACCAGGCAACGGCCATCAGCCGGGCGGTGCCGTTGAATTGCGGTACGTCGAAGCTTACCCGCGCCTTGCCTTCCGCATCGAGCTTCACCGGTCCGGAGAAAAAGGCGATCAGCTTCTCCGTCGGCGGATTGCCCTGCATGGGCATCTGGGCGCCGTCACCGCCGGTTCGAAGCTTGCCGGTCGCGCCTTGCGAACCATCGATCAGCCGCCCGTAGAGATCCCGGATCTCCATGCCGAGCTGCCTCTGGCCGAAGTACCAGCCATCAGGATCGGGCGCCTCGTAGCGCGTCAGGTTGAGAATGCCGACATCGACGGCCGCGAGGGTGACATAGGCATCCTCGCCCGCGCCAGCCCCGGTCACCTGCAAGGCGACATCGAGCGGCTTGCGCGGCTCGGTCTTCTGCGGAGCATCGAGCGCAACATTAAGCTTGCGGTCGCCGGCATTGATCGACAGCCATTTGATGCCGATGGCGCGCATGGGCATGCGCGATTCCTGGGCGTCGCCCGGCCGGAACAGCGTCGCAGTGACATAGGCGCCCGCACCCCAATCGCCGGATACGGGCAGTTCCACTTCGCCGCCCTCCGCGCCGATGGTCGCGCGCGTCGTCGCCAACAGCGTCTCGGCGCCCACCGTAACGAGGAGTTCGCCGGCGAAGCGCGACGAGACCTTCAGTTTCGCCGTGTCGCCCGGCGCGTAAACCTCCTTGTCGAGCGCGATTTCGAGCCCGTCAGGAGTTTCGGTAGAGGTAGCGGCGACATAATAGCCCGCATCGAACTCGACGCTGGACGCGGGTCCATCCGCTTGCGATGTCTCGACTTCGAGCCTGAAACGGCCCCAGCCGACGGGAACGGAGATTTCCGCGCCATCGGCCGAAACGTCGATGCTGCCATTGGCGACCTGCTTCGTCGAAACGACCGGCTCATATTTCCACGAACTGCCATCGCGATACCATTGATACCGGCGCTCGAGGCTGATCAGCTTCCAGGAAAGCCCTTTCATCTCCTGCTTCGCCCCGGCGGCGTCGATGCCGATGACATTGAACTTCGCCACCGAGTTCTCGCTCAGATCCCCGGAAAATTCCGGCCTGATGCCGATCATCGACGTTTCGGGCTTCACCGGCAGGGTGAGCGTGCGTTCCACGGCACGGCCGCCAGCCTCCTGCATGCGAATGACGACATTGGCATCGAGGAACTGCGTCGTCGATGGAACCTCGGCAAGCGACACGTCGAACGTGCTCCGGCCCTGTTCGTCGAGATCCTGCAGCGTATCGAGCGGAATACGCGTGTCTTCGCTGGCCTCTTCGTCGGCAAGGCCGAAGAAATAGCCTTTGAAGGCCGGATTCTCGCGCGTCGGCTTCAGCGCGATCTCGCCTTCCAGCGCCAGACCGGCGGCGGGTGCGCCGTAGAGATAGCGGCCGGTCACGGTGACCGGCGTCGCCTGCCCCACCTCCACCGCCTTCGCCTCGCTGGCGAGATCGAACTCGACGCGGTCAGGCACGAAATCCTCGACGAGGAACTGCTTTTCCGCGATCGCCGTGCCTTTGGGATCGGTGAAGATCTGCATCGTCCAGGTGCCGCGCATGGCATTGGGCTGCAAGGCGAGAGCAAGCGCATGCCCGCCAAGGTTCGCGCCATCGCTGACCATGCGCCGGTCCTCGACGCCGTCCGGCCGCTTGAACACGAAGGTCAGCGGCAGTTTTTCGATGGCGTTTGCCGCATTGTCGCGCGCCAGCGCCGAAGCGTGGACCGTTTCGCCTGCGCGGTAGATGCCGCGCTCGGTCCATGCCAATATGTCGATCGCGCCGGGCGCGGCACGTCCCGTCACACCCCGATCCGACAGGTCGAAACCGGCTCTCGTCATGTCGAGGAAAACGTAATCGGCATCGCCATTCTTGGCCGTGATGGCGGCGGGAACCATGGCCGCGGAGCCGCGCAGCAGTCCGGCATTGAAGGTGGCCCTGCCCTCGGTATCCGTTATGGCGGTTCCAAGTATCTCGTTGTTCTTGGCGAGCAGTTGCAATTCCACGCCGATCAGCGGCTGGGCGGAGGCGAGCGAGCGTGCGAAGACATTCAGCCCGTCGGTGCCGGTATAGGTCGAAAGGCCGATGTCGGAGACGACGAACCATTGCGTCGCCTTCGCATCCCACTCTTCGGTCTTTGCCTCCGGCGCGGATGCCGTCAGCACATAGACGCCGGGCTTGCGCTGGGGCAGCGCTTCGTCGACCGGGAAGCTCGTGACCACGTCCTTGTTCAGTTCGGACTGGATGTCGATCTTGCCCTGCCAGACGAGTTCGCCCGCTTCGTCCTGCAATCGCTGCGCGCTGTAGCCATCGACCTGCGTCAGGAATTGCGAACTCGTCAGCAAAGGCGCGATACCGCGATCGCCGATCCGGTAAAGCTTGAGATCGGCGCTCTGCGTATTCACGGAGACGATGGGGATGCCACGCCGCGCCGTGCTCGGCAGCACGAAGCTGTCGCCAGTGAAGCGCACCATCGACGAGCGATCCTTCACGTAGATTTCGAGATCGACCTGCCCCTCAAGCGCCTCGCCCACCGAGGAAGGCAGCCCTGCCCGCAATGCCAGCTTGTAACGCTCGCCATGTTGCAATCCTTCCACGCATATTTCATTGCCCTTGGCTTCCATGGCCCGCGGCGCGGCACCATTCACGGTCACGAAGGGCGCGTAATCGGTTCCCATCTTGACGAGGGGCTCGGAGAACTGGACGCAGGCGCGCGGATTGGCGCTATCGGCATCGATCGTATGATTGGTGACCCGAAAGCCCTGCCGCCCCTTCAAATCCTCATAGGCGACCTTGACGGGGCCGGAATCGACGAGCGCAAGGCTCGCCTTGTAGGCGTTCAGCGCGGCGCGGTAATTGGCCGAGTTTTCCAGCGCTTCCGCCATGACCGCCAATGCGCCGGCGCGGGCTTCGGCGGTGCGGGTCAATTGATAGGCATTGATGGCGGCGAGCGCCGCCTGCCCGGCCATATAGCTGTTCTTGCCGGCGCGGTTGCCCATCTGCGCCATTTCAAGCCAGAGGTCGGCATTGTCGGGAGCGATCGCCAGCGCGCCGATCATGGCTTGCAGCGCCGGTTGCGGATTGTCCACGTTGAACTCGCGCCGGGCGGCGGCCAGCAGGCCGGCCAAGCCGATCGCCTCCTGCTCCCTGGTCACGGCGAGGTTCGCCTTTACCTGCCGCGCATCGCGGAGCATCGCATCGGAGACGAAAGCGAGTTGCGGCGGTGCGCCGATATCCGGCTCGCCCACCGTGGTCTCGACCACCTTGCCGGCGAAGGAACCGGGCGTCTGGCGCAGCTGGCTGAAATCCGATTTCAGGAAACACCATTTGGCCTTGGGATTGTAGGTGAAGGCCTTGCATTGCTGGTCGGCCAGGCAGACCGTCTCGCACTGGTCGAGCGTCAGATCCTCTTCGGTTCTAAGATCGAAGCCGAAATAATCGCCGTCTTTCGTGGTTACGATATCCCTGTTTATCTCGGCGGCGCCGATCGGGCCGGACAATGCAAGATAACCGAGAATAACCGCAGCGAACCGTATAGCTGACCGCATGGACATGTCGTCCTCCCACCGCATCTGACCTGATGGAGGGCACTCTTTAAACTTCGGCCATGATTGTCAACCGACCTCATCCGATGGCTGGGAAAAAGGCCCCTTTCGGGGCCTTTCGCAAGCACTATCGGAAGAGGATGACGGCCTGTTGCAGCGTTACCCAGACGCCCCACAGGATCGGTATGCCCACCGCCGCCCAGGCCAGCGCGGCCTTGGCGTCGAGACCGCCATGGCCGATGCCGAACGAACCCGACGCGCCGGCCTCCGCCGACTTGGTCTTTGCCTGCAGGGCAGCGACCTCGGCATCCGACATGAACCACTTGTCAGCGAGCGGCCGCACCAGCAGGTTGGCGATGAGGCCGAGCGCCAGCATCCCCGCCAGGATATACATGGTGCGGTCGTAGACCTGGTCGCGCGGCACCCCGGCGCTGATCTGGAATTCGCGGATATAGTTGACCACCACGGGGCCGACGATGCCGGCGGTTGCCCAGGCGGTGAGCAGGCGGCCGTGAATGGCGCCGACGAACTGCGTGCCGAATATATCGGCCAGATAGGCCGGTATGGTCGAGAAACCGCCGCCATACATCGACAGGATGATGCAGAAGATGGCGACGAAAAGCGCCTGGCTGCCGATATGGGCCGCTGTCGGCGCCAGGGCATAGAGCGCGATGCCGAGGACGAAGAATGTATAATAGGTCGCCTTGCGGCCGATCCTGTCCGAAAGCGAGGCCCAGAAGAAGCGCCCGCCGATATTGAAGAGCGAAAGCAGGCCGGTGAAGCCGGCGGCGATGGCAGCGACGGCGGTCTTCTGCGAGGCGTCGAGCTGGGTGAAGCCGACATCGGGCGCGCCGATCAGCCGTCCGCCGAAGATCTCCTGCAACATCGGCGACGCCATGCCGATCACGCCGATGCCCGCCGAGACGTTGAGGCAGAGCACGGCCCAGATCAGCCAGAACTGCCTGGTCTTGTGGGCGTCGCGCAGATGCACGTGACGCGTGGTGATCATCGCCTTCTTGCTCTCCGGAGGCGTCCAGCCATCCGGGCGCCAATTGGCAGGGGGAATGCGATAGCCGAAGGCTCCGCTCATCATGAAGATGAAATAGCCCGCGGCCATGACGACCAGCGTCTGCCATACGCCGACGGAATCCGGCGTCCTGAAATAATTCATCAGAAGATTGGCGAGAGGCGCACCGATCATCGCGCCGCCGCCGAAACCCATGATCGCCATGCCCGTGGCCATGCCGCGCCGGTCGGGAAACCATTTGATCAGCGTCGACACGGGCGATATATAGCCGAGCCCGAGGCCTATGCCGCCAATGACGCCGGCGCCGAGCCACATGAGCCAGAGCTGGTGCGTGACGATGCCTATCGCCGCAAGCAGCATGCCGCCGCACCAGCACAGCGCCGAGACGACGCCGGCCTTGCGCGGCCCGGCCCGTTCGAGCCAGCCGCCCCAGATCGCGGCGGAACAGCCGAGGAGAACGAAGAACAGCGTATAAATCCATCCGAGGTCGCTGACCCGCCAGTCGCAACTGGTGGTGAACAGGGCGGTCACCAGATTGAGGTCGGCGCAGGCAACCGATTGTTCCACGCCGATCGCCCGCGACAGGGGAAGCCAGAACACGCTGAAACCATAGGCCATGCCGATGCAAAGGTGGATTGCAAGCGCGGCCGGCGGCACCAACCATCGGTTGAACCCCGGCTTGGCGATTATTCTTTCCCTGTCGAGAATACCCGGATTGGCCAACGAGCCAGCCGTTTGATCAATTGCAGACATGCAACGCCCCTCCCAAGGTTGGCAGAACTGAAATGTGCGATGGGTTCAGGCCGGAACCGGCCCTGGTCTTCGAATATGATGGGCGGCCTGGATCACGAGCGGATCGAGGCCGTTATCTTCCTGCTCCAGGATCGCGAACAATTGCTGCCGCATGCGCGGCTCCCAGAACTGGTTTATGTGGTCGGCAACGGAGTCTGCCGCATGTTCCTGCGGCTGCGAGTGAAAGAAGGTTGCGATCTGGTTTGCCATGTAAACCAGCTTTTCGCCTGTGGTCTTGTGTGCGTCACTAGCCATATTGCACCAGTTTTACCGTTGGACTTTGCACCAGCGTCGAGGCCGCCGGATCAGGATTGTGCTTGTGATTGCCGCCGAGCTGGTCGTGGTCGTCGGGGCGGATCGGCCTGCCGTCGGGCGCGAGGCCAAGGCGGTCGGGCCGCGTGAACACGTCGAACTCGCTGGCGCGCACAAGCGCCACCAGCGTCATTCCGGCCTGCTCTGCCGTCCGTATCGCAAGGGCGGTCGGCGCCGAGACCGCGATGAGGACCGAAGCGCCGATGATCGCCGTCTTCTGCACCATTTCCACTGAAACGCGGCTGGTTATGACGACGGCCCCTGCCCGTCCGTCGATCCTTCCGCGGCAGAGCCCGCCCGCAAGCTTGTCGAGGGCATTGTGCCGCCCGACATCCTCGCGGGCCATGACGATGCCCTTGTCGGGAATGTAGAAGCCGGCGGCATGGGCGGCGCCGGTATCCTTGTGGAGGGGTTGAAAATCGGCCAGGAGGCGCGTGGCCTCGGCGATATTGGCTGCCGTCAGGTGCAGATCGGTTGCCGCGACGGTTGCCACCGGCTTGAGCGCCTGCTCTATCGACTCGATGCCGCAAAGGCCGCAGCCGACCGGACCTGCCATGCGACGGCGGCGGTCGGTGAAATCCTGCCCCGCCTCCCCGGCAAGACGTATCTGCACGTCGATGCCTTCCGCATGGTCCTCGACCTCTATGGTCTCGATTTCGTCCGGCCCACGGATGATGCCTTCCGAAAGGCTGAAACCAACGGCGAAATCCTCGAGATCGGCCGGCGTCGCCATCATGACGGCGTGGGTGGTGCCGCCATAGCTGAAGGCGACCGGCGTTTCCTCCGGCACCAGGCGCTGATTGCCGGCAAAGCCGCCGCCCGCCGCGTCTCGGCGCGTCACGCGCTTCACCGGGACCCGTGTGGGGCGCGATGCCATCGCTATTCGGCCGCGTCCAGCACGGCGATGCGCCGGCTCAGCCGCGCCTGTTCGTCATATTGCACCTGCCAGTCGCTCGGCCCGTTGGACGCGCCGACCTGGACGGCGGTGACCTTGTATTCCGGGCAATTGGTGGCCCAATCGGAGAAATCCGTGGTGATGACGTTGGCTTGCGTCGATGGGTGGTGGAAGGTCGTATAGACGACGCCGGGCGATACGCGATCGGTGATCAACGCCCTCAGCGTCGTTTCGCCGGCGCGGCTCGTGACGCGGACCCAATCGCCGGTCTTGATGCCACGGTTTTCCGCGTCATGCGGATGGATTTCCAGCCGATCTTCCTCATGCCAGACCACATTGTCGGTCCGGCGGGTCTGCGCGCCCACATTGTACTGGGACAATATTCGCCCCGTCGTCAACAGCAGCGGGAAGCGTGGACCGGTGCGCTCGTCGGTCGCCACATATTCCGTGCGGATGAACTTGCCCTTGCCGCGCGCAAATCCGTCGATATGCATGATCGGCGTGCCCAGCGGCGCCTTTTCATTGCAGGGCCACTGCACGGAGCCTTCCTTGTCGAGGAGATCGTAGGTGACGCCGGCGAAGCTTGGCGTCGTCAGCGCGATCTCAGCCATGATCTCGGAAGGATGGGTGTAGTTCCAGTTCAGCCCCATTGCCTTGGCAAGGTTCTGCGTGACCTCCCAGTCGGCGGCGCCGTTCAGCGGCGACATCACCTTGCGGACGCGGTTGATACGGCGCTCGGCATTGGTGAAGGTGCCGTCCTTCTCGAGGAAGGTCGAGCCGGGAAGGAACACATGGGCGTAATTGGCCGTCTCGTTCAGGAAGAGATCGTGCACGACCACGCATTCCATCGCGGCGAGACCTGCCGCCACATGCCTTGTGTCCGGGTCGGACTGCAGAATGTCCTCGCCCTGGATGTAGATGCCCTTGAAGGTGCCGTCGACGGCGGCATCCAGCATGTTGGGGATGCGCAGGCCGGGCTCGTCCTGCAGCTTCACGCCCCAGAGCCGGTCGAATATCTCGCGGGTGGAATCATCGGCGATATGGCGGTATCCCGGCAGTTCGTGCGGGAACGAGCCCATATCGCACGAGCCCTGCACATTGTTCTGGCCCCGGAGCGGATTAACGCCGACGCCCTTGCGGCCGATATTGCCGGTGGCCATTGCGAGGTTGGCAATCGCCATCACCGTCGTGGAGCCCTGGCTGTGCTCGGTCACGCCGAGGCCGTAATAGATCGCGCCATTGCCGCCGGTGGCGAAAAGGCGCGCGGCCTTGCGCAGTTCCTCGGCGGGAACGCCGGAAAGCTCCTCGGTCGCCTCGGGGCTGTGCTCGGGGCTGGAGACGAAGCTCGCCCAATCCTGGAACTCGTCCCAATCGCAACGTTCGCGGATGAAGGCCTCGTCGAACAGGCCTTCGGTGACGACGACATGGGCAAGCGAGGTCAACACGGCGACATTGGTGCCGGGACGCAGCGCAAGATGGTGCGAAGCCTGCACATGCGGCGTCCGCACGAGATCGATGCGGCGCGGGTCGATGACGATGAGCTTCGCGCCCTTGCGCAGGCGCTTCTTCAAGCGCGAGGCGAATACGGGGTGGCCGTCGGTCGGATTGGCGCCGATGACGACGACGACGTCCGTATGCTCGACACTGTCGAAATCCTGCGTCCCGGCCGAAGTGCCGAACGTCTGCTTCAGGCCGTAGCCCGTCGGTGAATGGCAGACGCGTGCGCAGGTATCGACATTGTTGTTGCCGAATCCGGCCCGGACCAGTTTCTGCACGAGGAACGTTTCCTCATTGGTGCAGCGGGAGGAAGTGATGCCGCCGACGGAATTCCGGCCATACTGATATTGCAGGCGGCGGAACTCGCTCGCCACATGCTTGTAGGCCTCGTCCCAGGTCACTTCGCGCCACGGATCGGTGACCTTTTCGCGGATCATCGGGTTGAGGATGCGGTCCTTGTGGGTCGAATAGCCATAGGCGAACCGGCCCTTCACGCAGGAATGACCGCGATTTGCCTTGCCATCCTTGTACGGCACCATGCGCACCAGTTCCTCGCCGCGCATTTCAGCCTTGAACGAGCAACCGACGCCGCAATAGGCGCAGGTCGTGACCTTCGAATGTTCCGGCTGGCCGATGGCGATGACCGACTTTTCGGTGAGGGTCGCCGTCGGGCAGGCCTGCACGCAGGCGCCGCAGGAGACGCATTCGCTCTCGATGAAGCTTTCATGCGCGCCGCTGGCGACACGGCTGCCGAAGCCTCGGCCTTCGATGGTCAGGGCGAATGTGCCCTGCACTTCCTCGCAGGCGCGCACGCAGCGCGAGCAGACGATACATTTCGCCGGGTCATAGGTGAAATAGGGGTTGGATTCGTCCTTCGGCAGCCAGCGATCATTGGCGACGCCATCGGCCTTGGCGAAGACGTGATTGTCGCCCTCATAGCCGTAGCGCACGTCGCGCAGGCCCACCGCCCCGGCCATGTCCTGCAATTCGCAATCGCCATTGGCGGCGCAGGTGAGGCAGTCGAGCGGATGGTCAGAAATGTAGAGTTCCATCACGCCCTTGCGGATGTCTTTCAGCCGCGAGGTCTGCGTATGCACCACCAGCCCGTCCATGGCCGGCGTCGTGCAGGAGGCCGGCGTGCCGTTGCGGCCTTCGATCTCGACGAGGCAGAGGCGGCATGAACCGAAGGCATCCACCATGTCCGTGGCGCATAATTTCGGAACGCTGATGCCGGCCTCCATCGAGGCGCGCATGATCGACGTTCCTTCGGGCACGGTGACTTCCACGCCGTCGATCGTCAGGCTTACCATCTTCTCCGAGCGGGAGGCGGGCGTTCCATAGTCTACTTCGTGAACAAGGGACATCGTTAACTCCTACTCCGCAGCGACGGCGAGCGGCGCCGGGCGAAAATCATCTGGAAAATGCGTCAATGCGCTCATGACCGGATAGGGCGTGAAACCGCCGAGCGCGCACAATGATCCGAACTTCATCGTGTTGCAGAGGTCGGTCAGCACCTCGATCTGCTTTTCCGGCTCCACATTGGCGGCAAGGCGGTCGACCACCTCGACGCCGCGCGTCGACCCGATACGGCACGGCGTGCATTTGCCGCAGGATTCGACGGCACAGAACTCCATGGCGAAGCGTGCCTGCTTCAGCATATCGACACTATCGTCGAAGACCACGAGACCGGCATGGCCGATCAGGCCGTCGCGGGCGGCGAAGGCTTCGTAGTCGAAGGGCGTATCGAACAGCGAGACGGGGAAATAGGCGCCAAGCGGGCCACCGACCTGCACCGCCTTCACCGGGCGGCCACTGGCCGTGCCGCCACCGATATCCTCGACGATCTCGCCGAGCGTCAGCCCGAACGCCGCTTCGAAAAGACCGCCATGCTTCACATTGCCGGCGATCTGCAACGGTATGGTGCCGCGCGAACGGCCCATGCCGAAATTCTTGTAGAACGCCGCGCCCTTGTCGAGGATGATCGGCACGGAAGCCAGCGATATGACGTTGTTGATGACGGTTGGACGGCCGAACAGGCCCTTATGCGCCGGAAGCGGCGGCTTGGCGCGGACGATGCCCCGGCGCCCTTCCAGGCTCTCCAGCAAGGCCGTTTCCTCGCCGCAGACATAGGCGCCGGCTCCAACCCGCACTTCCATGTCGAAGGCCCGGTTCGAGCCGAGCACGGCGGCGCCGAGAACGCCTGCCGCGCGGGCGACGGCGATCGCCTCGTTCATCACGGCGATCGCGTGCGGATATTCCGACCTGATATAGACGTAGCCTTTGGTCGCCTCGACCGCGATGCCGGCGATGACCATGCCTTCGATCAGGACGAAGGGATCGCCTTCCATGATCATCCGGTCGGCAAAAGTGCCGCTGTCGCCTTCATCCGCATTGCAGACGATGTATTTCTGCGGCGAAGCCGTATCGAGCACGGTCTTCCATTTGATGCCGGTGGGAAAGCCAGCGCCGCCGCGACCGCGCAGACCCGACTCCGTGACCTGCGCCACGATGTCGGCGGGGTTCATGGCAAGCGCCGCCTCAAGCCCCGCGAGGCCGCCGAGCCTGCGGTAATCCTCCAGCGAGACCGGATCGGTTATGCCGCAGCGCGCAAAGGTCAGCCGCGTCTGGCGCGCCAGGAATGGCAATTCTTCAGTCAGGCCAAGGGAGAGCGCATGGACGCCGCCCTCGAGCAGGCCGGAATCGAACAGGGCGGCAACGTCGGACGGCTTGACCGGACCATAGGCGACCCTGCCCCGCGGCGTTTCCACCTCGACGAGCGGCTCCAGCCAATACATGCCGCGCGAACCATTGCGCACGATCCGCGCATCGAGACCGCGCTCGCGAATGATCGCTTCGACCTTCTGCGCGACCTTGTCGGCGCCAAGCGCCAGCGCGCCCGAATCCCGTGGAATGAAAATCGTCACGGTCATAGGCGCACCTCGGCCACTATCTCTTCGAGCTTCTCGGCATCGAGACGGCCGATCACCTCGCCGTCGAGCATCGCCGCGGGGGCGCATGCGCACAGGCCGAGACAATAGACGGGCTCGAGCGTGACCGCCTCGTCGGAAGTGGTCTGGTGCCAGTCGATGCCGAGTTGCTGTTTGGCAAGAGCCGCAAGCGCATCGCCGCCCATGGACTGGCAGGCTTCCGCGCGGCAGAGCTTCAGCACATGCCGTCCCGCCGGATGATCGCGATAATCGTGGTAGAAGGTGAAAACGCCATGCACTTCGGCACGCGAAATATTCAGCGCCTGGGCAACGATAGGCAACGACTCGGGAGGCACATAGCCGAATTCCTCCTGCAAACCATGCAGGATGGGCAAAAGCGGACCTTCCAAATTCTTGAATTGATCGATTATACCTATCGCCCTTGCAGCGATTTCGGTACCTGCGCTTTGCATTTTTGCAGCGCCCTCCCTAATTGTCTCTCCCACTCCTTAGAACAGATCAAAAAAGAACCGGCAGATCAATATCGCAGTACCGTCGATCGATAGAAATTTTCTATCAACTCATATCCATGGTGGAAGCGAGCGCCCGGGCCTCGTGCAACAGGGCGGATACGAGCGGCGTATGGGGCTCGCGGTCGGCGGCGACGAGGCCGACGAGGTGCCGCGCATCGGGCGCAACGATGGGGATGGCGCGGATAGGCTCGGCGAAACCGAGGCTTTCGGCGAGGTTCAACGGCATGATGCTCACCCATTTGCCGGTGCGGATATGGGAGAAGAGCACGATCATGGAATTGGATTCGAGCGTCGGCTGCACGTCGACGCCGACCTCCAGCAGATGCTTGTTGATCAGGCGCCGGTTCTGCATGTCCTTGGTCAAAAGGCAGAGCGGCAGGCTGCCGACTTCCGCCCAGGTCACGGATTTCCTGTCCGAATAGGCATTCCCCACCGCCGTGATCAGCTGATAGCGCTCGCTGTAGAGCGGCACCGAGGTCACGCGGCCGAGCGGCTCATTGTCGAGATAGCTGATGCCGACATCGATCTCGAAATTGCTGAGAAGGGTCAGGACTTCGAGCGAGGTGCGCGAGATGATCGAGAAGGTGACATCCGGATGTTTCTCGCGAAAGGGCGTCGTCAGGCGGGACACCATCGCCAGCGCGGTCGGGATGGCGGCAATGCGCAAATGCCCGGCAAGCCCGGAATGCGCGGCGCGGATCTCCTCGCGCATCGTGCGCGCATCGCCGACGATCCGCCGCGCCCATTCCAGCACGCGCTGGCCCTCGGAGGTCAGCCCGTTGAAGCGGGAACCGCGCTGCACCAGGACGGCGCCGAGCGTGTTTTCCAATTGGCGGATGGCGGCCGAAAGGGTCGGCTGGGTGACACCGCATTCCTCGGCAGCGCGGCCGAAATGCTTGTGGTGCGCAAGAGCGATGAAGAACTCCAGCTTGTCGATCATTGTCCACCCTCTGCGCCGCCGCTCCTTGCGCCGGCTAGTCAGCATGCCTTTAAACTGGAAAGCGAAGCAATATGTAGTATGTTGCCTTCAACAATCACATTCCAAGGACAAAAAATGGATATCCGTCAGATCGACGACAATTATGCCGTGACCGGCCAGATCACGCCCGACGACGTTCGCGACATCGCTGCCGCCGGCTACCAGGCCATCATCTGCAACAGACCCGATGGCGAATCCGCCGACCAGCCCGATTTCGCCGAGATCGCGCGGGTTGCCGAAAAGGCGGGCATACCGATCCACTATGTCCCGGTCGTATCCGGCCAGCTGACGCAGGACGACGTCGATGCCATGGCTGCCGCGCTTGAGGAGACCAGCGGCCCGGTGCTCGCCTATTGCCGCTCCGGTGCACGCTCGACCAATATTTACGGCATCGTCCAGCAGCAGAAGGGCTGAGCGATAGCGCCCGGCCTGATGTAAAGGTCAGTCGAGCGGAATTACCAGGCCGTCCCGCCCTATGGTGAGACGGCCGTTCCATTCGTGCCTCAGAGCTTCCGTCCAGTCCTCGAGGCCTATCGCTGCGTCATCCGAAGGAATCAGATGATGCAGGACGAGATGGCCGATATTGGCGGCCGTCGCGATGCGCCCGGCATCGCCCGCCATCGTATGGCTGGCGACAAGATGCTGCCGCAACCGTGCGCCATTGCCGGTGCGGGCGACGAGCCTGTCGATACCCTGCGCCAGCATTGCCTCATGCACGAGGATCGAGGCATTGCGGGCGAAGGCGGCGAGCGGCGGAAAATAGGCCGTATCGCCGGAAAAGACGATGGTTCGGGACCCGGTTTCGATTTTGAGCGCGAAAGCCTCGGCGACGGGCGGATGATCGACACGCAGCGCGCTTATCCTGATCGGCCCGTCCTCAAATATGGTCCCTTCCGCATAGGTCCGGATGTCGACCAGCCGGCGCAGGTCGGGCCGGCCTTCGTCCTCGATGCGCAGGTCGATGTCATAGCGCATGGATTGCAGGAAGCCGGCCCAATAAGCGTCGGTTCCCACCGGGCCAAGCACAGTCACGCGCTGCGAAAGACCGGCGGTCCAGGCGGTGTGCAGAAGCGGCCCGAGCTCCAGGACATGGTCGGAATGGAGGTGCGTCACGAGGATCGTGTCGAGATCCTTCAGCGACATCCCCGCATCCACCAGCCCGCGCGTCACCCCGAGGCCGCAATCGACGACGATCCGCCTGCCGCAGCATTCGAGCAGTGACGACGTGGGCGAAGGACCGCCGGGGCGTATCGCCGGCCCGCCCTTCGTGCCAAGGAGAACGAGCCGTTCCGCCATTCTAGAAGAATGCCTGGATACCGGTCTGGGCGCGGCCGAGGATCAGGGCGTGCACGTCATGCGTGCCTTCATAGGTATTCACGGTCTCGAGATTCTGGGCGTGGCGCATGACGTGATAGCCGATCTGGATGCCGTTGCCGCCATGCATGTCCCGCGCCACGCGGGCAATATCCAGCGCCTTGCCGCAATTGTTGCGCTTGACGAGGCTGATCATCTCCGGCGCCATCCGGTCCTCGTCCATCAGCCGGCCGACGCGCAGCGATGCCTGCAGCCCGAGCGCGATTTCCGTCTGCATGTCGGCGAATTTCTTCTGGAACAGCTGCGTGGCCGCGAGGGGACGGCCGAACTGCTTGCGATCGAGCCCGTACTGCACCGTTCGCTGCCAGCAATCCTCGGCGGCGCCCATCACGCCCCAGGAGATGCCGTAGCGCGCCCGGTTGAGGCAGCCGAAAGGTCCCTTGAGGCCCGATACGTTGGGCAATAGCTGTTCTTCGCCGACGACCACGCCGTCGAGCACGATTTCACCGGTGATGGATGCCCGCAGCGACAGTTTCCCGCCGATCTTCGGCGCCGAAAGCCCGGCCATGCCCTTTTCGAGGACGAAGCCGCGAATCTGGCCGTCATGGGCATCGGATTTCGCCCAGACGACGAATACGTCGGCGATGGGCGAATTGGAAATCCACATTTTCGAACCGGAAAGCCGGTAGCCGTCGGCGACCTTTTCCGCTCGCGTCTTCATGCCGGCAGGATCGGAGCCGGCATCGGGTTCGGTGAGCCCGAAACAGCCGATCCACTCGCCGCTTGCGAGCTTGGGCAGGTATTTCCTGCGCTGCTCCTCCGAGCCATAGGCATAGATCGGATACATCACCAGCGAGGATTGCACGCTCATCATGGAGCGATAGCCGCTGTCGACGCGCTCGACCTCGCGCGCCACCAGCCCGTAGGCCACATAGGATGCGCCGGCAGTGCCATATTCCTCCGGCAGCGTCACGCCGAGGAGCCCGGCCTCGCCCATGAGGCGGAACAGTTCCGGATCGGTCTTCTCCTCCAGATAGGCTTCCTCGATGCGCGGCAGCAGCTCCCCTTGTGCAAACGACCGCGCGCTGTCGCGGATCATCCGCTCGTCTTCGGTCAGTTGATCTTCCAGAAGGAAGGGATCGGTCCACACAAAGGAAGGCTTCGAACTCGACATGTATCTTCTCCTCAATCAGTCAGGGAGAACTATCATCAAACCGCCCGCGATGGCCAGATCATGAGCATGGCAATATTGTTGGGATGTATGGATGCAACCGATTCCGGCGCGGGAGCGAATCCGCTATAGATCGGCAATGGCCATCAGACAGCTCAAAGAGACCATCATCAACCAGATCGCCGCCGGTGAAGTCATCGAGCGGCCGGCCAGCGTCGTCAAGGAACTCGTCGAAAACGCCATCGACGCCGGTGCGACGCGCATCGACATCGCCACCGCCGGCGGCGGCAAGAACCTCATCCGCATCACCGATGACGGGTCGGGCATCGTTCCGGACGAGCTGGCGCTGGCGGTTTCGCGCCATTGCACGTCCAAGCTGACCGACAATGTCCACGACATCAGGGCGTTGGGATTTCGCGGCGAGGCACTGCCATCCATCGGTTCGATTTCGCGCCTGTCGCTGAAATCCCGCACGCCGGATGCCGATACGGGCTTCGAGATCATGGTCGATGGCGGCCGCATGGCGGGGCCGCGCCCGACGGCCATGAATGGCGGCACCATCGCCGAGGTCCGCGACCTGTTCTTCGCGACGCCGGCGCGGCTCAAATTCATGAAGACCGACCGCGCCGAAGCGGCGGCGATCAGCGATGTCGTCAAGCGGATCGCCATCGCCTTCCCGCATATCCGCTTTTCCATCGCCGGCAGCGACCGCACGCCGCTCGAGCTAGCGGCGGCCGGCAGCGGCGCCGAGGGCGTCATGACCCGCATATCGCAGATTCTGGGACGGGAATTTCGCGACAATGCCCTCGCGATCGATGCGATGCGCGAAGATGTGCGGCTGTCCGGCTTCGTCGGCATCCCGTCTTTCAACCGCGCCAACAGCCTGCATCAGTTCGCCTATGTCAACGGGCGGCCGATCCGCGACAAGCAGGTCTGGGGTGCGATCCGCGCCGCCTATTCGGATGTCATGTCGCGCGACCGCCACCCCGTCGTGGTGCTGTTCATCAATATCGAACCGGAACTGGTCGACGTGAACGTGCATCCGGCCAAGGCCGATGTGCGCTTCCGCGATCCCGGCCTCGTGCGCGGCCTGATCATCGGCGCCATCCGCGATGCGCTCGCCCAGTCGGGCATCCGCGCCGCCACCAGCGGCGCCTCGGCCATGCTGCAATCGTTCAAGCTTGGCGGATCGTCGCCTGCACCCCAGCCGCAACAATTCCGGCAGGGTGGCAGCGCTGCGCGGAATGCGAACTACTCGCTCGAAACCTCCCCCTATCGGCCCATGGCGGAGAGCGCAGCGGCGCCGGAGACATTCGGCCTTGCCGAAAGCGCAGCGGAATTCCTCTATCGGCCGTCCGAGGCGCTGGCAGCGGATATGCGCGCCGGTGCCGGCGAGGCTCCGCCCGAATTGACGACGATGCCGCTCGGTGCTGCGCGGGCGCAGGTGCATGCCAATTATATCGTATCCCAGACGGACGACAGCCTGGTCATCGTCGATCAGCACGCAGCGCATGAGCGGCTCGTCTACGAGGCGCTGAAGAATGCGCTGCATTCGCGGCCGCTGCCGGCGCAGATGCTGCTCATCCCGGAGATCGTGGACCTGCCCGAGGAGGATGCCGGGAGGCTCGTCACCCATGCCGAAGCGCTGGCGCGGTTCGGTCTCGGCATCGAGGCCTTCGGCCCCGGCGCGGTGGCGGTGCGCGAGACGCCGTCGATGCTCGGGGAAGTCGATGTCCAGCGCCTGATCCGCGACCTCGCCGACGAGATCGCCGAACATGATACGTCCGACGGGCTCAAGGCCATTCTCGACCATGTGGCGGCGACGATGGCCTGCCATGGATCGGTGCGCGCCGGCCGGCGATTGAAGCCGGAGGAAATGAACGCGCTGCTGCGGCAGATGGAACAGACGCCCGGTTCCGGTACCTGCAATCACGGCCGCCCGACCTATATCGAGCTGAAACTGACCGACATAGAGCGTCTCTTCGGCCGGCGATGAAGCGGGGCCGGCGGCCCGGACTTGACCGTCCCCCGGCACAGGCCATAAATAACTGGAACTTGAACTGGAACGAATTCGATGAACCGATTTGAAGGCCCCGGCTCGCGCGAAGCCAAGATCCGCTACCTCGACGGCGATTTCCAGGTGCTGTCGCCGGGTGCCTATGTGCTTTGCTCCATCACCGCGGAGAAGATCCCGCTCGACGAGCTGAAATATTGGAGCGTTGCGCGGCAGGAAGCCTATGCCGACGCCCGCATCTCCTTTGAGCGCGAGCTGGAGACCAATCCATCGCTGCGCCAGAGGTCGAAAGGATGATACGCCGCGGCGCCATGCTGGCATTGGTGGGCATCGTCGCCGCCGCCTGTACATCGACGGGACCGGCCGAGCCGCCTTCGTTCAGCGGCCCCGCGAAAACCATCAGCGGCGATCTCGTCGGCCCGCCCTATTCCAGACTGTCGGCAAGCTCGGTGATCTTTATCACGGCCTATGACGTGGCCGGCGGCCTTGCCGATCGGGTGATCGCCAGGACGAGCTTTCGCAAGGGCGTCAGCGGGCATTTTCCCGTGCCCTATGAAATCGCCGTTCCGGCCGGTTCGGGCCGGGTAGCGGTCTATGCCGAAATCCGCGATGGCGGCCGGGTACACTTCACCAATGACCGGCAGTACAGCCAGACATCGGCAAGCCGGCTCGATATTCCCATGCGCGAGAGCCCCTTGCGCTACCGCAGCTATCGCGGCGGATTGTAGGCCCGCGTCTTTGCACGCGCGCACGTTTCGCGGATGATGTTCAGCGGCATCTGCGGCTGGCCGAACGAAAGCTCCACCTCCAGCACCAATATCTCATCTGCCAGCTTCTTCGCGGCCGCCCCGCCGCCGAGCAGCCGCACATGATCCTTGGCCGTGGTGACCAATTGCAAGCCCTTCTCCGCCGCCTCCCGCGTCAGTTCGGCGACATCGTCTTCCGTATAAGGGTGGTGATCGGGGAATGACCGGGTGGCGGCAACCGCCGCGCCGCTGTCGCTGAGCGTCGCATAGAACTTGCCGGGGTCGCCGATGCCGGCGAAGGCAAGGAGCGGCCCTTTCACTCCCGACAGCGCCACCGGCTGCAGGATGGCCTCGTGGATGGGCTTTGCCGCCCGCGCGGCGCGGCGCACCACCATGTCGCCGCCCTCGCCGCGGCCGATCTTCAGAACCGCATCGGTGCGCACCAACTGATCGACGAGCGGCGCCCGCAACGGCCCGGCGGGGAGGACATGGCCATTGCCTATGCCGCGCCCTGCATCGACGACCATCAGCGCATAGTCGAAATGCAGGCGGGCACTCTGGAAGCCGTCATCCATGATGATGAAATCGCACTGCGCCGCCTGCAATTGCTGCGCGCCGGCGAAACGGTCGGCCGAAACGACAACGGGCGCATGCCTGGCGAGGAGCAATGGCTCATCGCCCACCAGATGGGCTGAATCATGATCGGGATCGACCCGGTGCGCGCCCGAATAGGCGCCGCCATAGCCGCGCGAGACGATGCCCGGGCGCAGGCCGGATGCGGCTGCGGCCTTGGCGAAGGCTATCGCAGTGGGGGTCTTGCCCGCGCCGCCGACGGTGAAATTGCCGATGCACAGGACCGGCGCCGAAATCGCTGGCGGATGCGCCCGCCGGATACGGCGTCCGGCAACCGCACCGTAAATGCTGGCAAGGGGGCTGAGGGCAAGAGCGCGCCAGTCCGGCTTTTCCCACCAGAACGGCGGCGCTTCACTGACCATGGCGCCCCGCCTCCATCATTTCCAGGCGCCTTCGCGATTGCCGAGCCGGGCCTGCAGCACCAGCGGCTGGATGAAGGGCTCAAGCGCGGTCATCGTCCGCGCCAGGGCGCCGCGCATATCCTCGACGGTCTTGACGCCGGCCTCGATCATGACGCGGCGCTCGTCGGGATTGTTGAAGAGGTAGTTGACCGCCCCGGCCAGCATGTCGCGGTCGCGCACCAGCTTCGCCGCACCGTTCTTGATGAGGCGCTGGTAGGACTCGCGGAAATTCTGCACGTTCCGGCCCGAAAGGATCGCCGATTGCAGCATGGCCGGCTCCAGCGGGTTCTGCCCGCCCTGCGCCGTGAGGGAGCGGCCGACGAACGAAATCTCGGCCAGCCGAAGGTAAAGACCCATGTCGCCGATCGTATCGCCGAGATAGATGTCCGTATCCGGCCGAATGGCATCTCCCCGGCTGCGCAAGGCGATGTTCAGCCCGAGTTTCTCGATTTCGGCGACGATCTCGGGCGCGCGGTCCGGATGGCGCGGCACCAGTATCGTCAACAGGTCGCGGTGGCGCGCCTTCAGCATCTGGTGCACCTGCGCCACGATCTCCTCCTCGCCCTGATGGGTGGAGATGGCGGCCCAGGTCTTGCGTGGCCCGATCATGTCCCGCAGCGCTTCGAGTTCGGCTTCGTTGACCGGCGGAATGGCCGTGTCGACCTTGAGATTGCCCGAAACTGTGACGGGCCGTGCCCCGAGCGCGCGGAAACGCTCGCCATCCACATCCGACTGGGCAACGACATGCGCCAGGTTCTCGAACAGCGCTTCGGCGATCGAGGCGCGCTTGTGCCACGCCGCAAAGGACTTGTCCGACAGGCGGCCATTGACCAGCACCTGCGGAACACGGCGCTTGCCGAGTTCGAGGATCGTCATCGGCCAGATTTCGGATTCGCAGATGACCGCGAGATCCGGCTGCCAATGGCTGAGGAAGCGGTCCACCGCCGGTTTCAGGTCGAGCGGCACATATTGATGGATGACGCGGTCGCCCAGCCGCTCCTGCACCATTTTCGCCGAGGTTACCGTCGCCGTCGTCAGGACGACATGGATGCCCATGTCGGCGATGGTTTCGACCAGCGGCGTGACCGCCGACGTCTCGCCGACGCTGGCCGCATGCACCCAGACAAGCGGACCCTGCGGACGCGCCACGCTGGCGACGCCATAGCGTTCGCCTTGCCGTCCGCGCTCCTCCTTGCCCTTGCTCGCGCGGAAGGCGATGTAGGGACCGACCACGGGAAATGCGAGCGCACCGGCCCAACGATATGTGCCCAGCGCGATACGTGCCCATCTCTCACTCATGCGCACCATCCACCAGCTCATGGACTCTGGCCGTATTGGCATTCAAACTATTGGTCAATTCGATCCTTTTTGCTTCAAGCACGGCGTCATCGGCATCCTGGGGTACGAAGATCGGATCGCCCACGATCAGGCCTGACTTGCCGAACGGCAATGGAATTGTCGTCTTGTCCCAGCTCTTTTCCAGAACTTTTCGCCGTGACGTCAGATAGCAGATAGGAATGATCGGTCGGCCGGACAATTTAGCCAGCAACACGACGCCGATACCGGAATCGCGCGGCGTCCCATGGGGAATATCGGCGATCATCGCTGCTGTCTTGCCCTCCTTGAGGGCGTTTTTCAAGGCAAGCAGCGCCCGCGCGCCACCCTTCTTCGTCCCGCTGCTCCTGTCCCTGCCGCCCGATCCACGGATGATGTCCACGCCGAACCGTTCGGCAACGCGTGCATTCAGTTCCGCATCCTTGCTACGCGAGAACATGGCGGCGAAGCGCACGCCGTCCGGCATGAGGAAGGGCGCCATCAGGTGCTGGCCGTGCCAGGCGACGGCGATGAAGGGCTCGCCGCCGCGCTTCATGTCATCGAGTTGTGAAGATCCCGGCAATCGCGGATTGGTTGCGTTCACCAGCCGGAAGAACTGGGTGATCAGCCACACGATCATGGTGCGCACCAGCGGCGAGTTGGCAAGCGGGCCGCGTATGGACCGCCAGAACCGCTTGAGCAGTCCCGGCTTCTTGCGCCGCTTGCTGGTCACGACCGCGTCGTTGTCGATCATATGGCTTTCGGGTTTCACGCGTCAGCTCGGCTTGCCCGTTTCCGGGTCGAGCAGCCTGTGCATGTGGACGATGAAATAGCGCATATGGGCATTGTCCACGGTCTGCTGGGCCTTGGCCTTCCAGGCGCGGTGGGCGCTGTCGAAATTGGGATAAATGCCGACGATGTCGAGATCGTCGAGGTCGCGGAACTCCACCTCTCCGAGTTTCTTCAACTCGCCGCCGAAAACCAGATGGAGCAGCTGCTTGGGAGCCGATGTATCACTCATTTTTACCTATCCAAATAGTTGGTGAATTCAGTGCACTTTCTAGCCGAAGGTCGTCGCGGCGGCAACTTTCAACATGTCGTCCATGAACGAGGCGCCGGAAGCGACCAGCGCCCCGTGCCGATAATCGCCACGCTCCGCATCGTGCCGCCCGTAGGTGAGTGCTTCTCCCGCCGCTGTCAAGACGCGCCCGCCCGCCTCCGAAAGTATGAGATCGGCCGCCGCCAGATCCCAGTCATGCGAGTTGGGCCGCACGAAAGTGCCCGCCAGATCGCCCCGCGCCACCATGGCCAGACGATAGGCCAGCGACGCGATATGAGGCGCATGCTCGATGGCGTCCTGGAACTCGCGCGGCAGCTTCTTCAGGTACTGGCCCGGCGCCGCCACGCGAAACGGACGCGTCTGCGGCCGCGAACGGATGATGCCGCCATTGAGGCATGCGCCTTTCCCCGGCAGCGCCGTCATGACTTCCTCCCGCGCCGGGCAGTCGAGCACGCCGGCGACGGGGCGGCCATTTTCGATCACCGCGATACTGATGCACCAGACATTGCCGCCGCCGATGAAATCCCGCGTTCCATCGATGGGATCGACGACGAACAGGCGCTGCCAGGGCGAGGAAGAGCGCTCGTCCACCGTCTCCTCGGAAATCCAGCCATAATCGGGGCGCGCCGCCAGAAGCATGTCCTTCAGGTAGCGGTCTACCGCCAGATCGGCCTCGGTGACCGGCGAGTTGCCGGATTTCAGCCAGGTCTGCGGCGACTGCTGGAAGAACGACATGGCGATGCGGCCGGCGCCCATCGCCGCTTCGCGGATCAGTTCGAGATCCAGTCTGTTTTGTTCACTTTCCGGCAAGTGTCATGCCTTCGATGACGAGTGTCGGGCTGGCGATACCGAAATTGCGGTCGATATCGTTGGCGGCGACGAGGTTGAGGAACATGTCCTTGAGATTGGAGGCGATGGTGACCTCGCTCACCGGATGGGTGATTTCGCCGTTCTCGATCCAGTACCCGGAGGCGCCGCGGCTATATTCGCCGGTCACCATATCGACGCCCTGGCCGAAAAGCTCGGTGCAATAGAAGCCGGTGCCCACGTCCCTGATCAATTCCCCGGGAGATTTCTCCCCGGGCTCGATGGCGAAATTCGTTGCGGACGGTACGACGGAAGAGCCGGAACGGACGCCGCGGCCATTGCCCTGCAGGCCGAGTTCGCGCGCCGTGGAGCCCGAAAGCAGCCAGTGCCGGAGCACACCGTCCTCGACCATCGCCAGCGGGACGCCTTCGACGCCTTCGCCATCGAAGGGCCGGGAGTTCGGCCCCCGGACCCGCAGCGGATCGTCCGTGACATGGATGGAACTGCTCAATATCTGCGTGCCCATGCGGTCTTTCAGGAAGCTGGTCTTGCGCGCGACCGAGCTGCCATTGATGGCGCTGGCGATATGGCTGGCAATGCCGCGGGCGACGCGCGGATCGTAGACGACCGTCACCCTGCCCGTGGCGGCCTGGCGGGCGTTCAGCCTCCTCACGGCCCGCTCGCCGGCGGAACGGCCTATGGCGGCGGGGTCTTCGAGTTCGCCGAAATAGAGGCGCGAGGAGAAGTCGTAGTCGCGCTCCATGCCCGTGCCGCTGCCGGCGATGGCGCTGACGGAACGCGAGAAACGCGAGCCCATATAATGGCCGGAAAAGCCGCCGGAGGTGACGAGGACGAGGCCGCCCATGCCGGCCGAGGCGGAACTGCCGCCCGAATTGGTAACGCCTTCCACCGCGAGCGCTGCCTCTTCGGCCGCGAGCGCGGCCTGCGTCAATTGCGCCGCATCGACCGTGGCCGGATCATAAAGCTCGAGATCGCGATATTGCCGCGCCAGCTCCTCCGCCGCCGCGAGGCCCTCGAAAGCATCTTCCGGGGCGACTTTCGCCATGGCGACGGCGCGCGCGGCCAATGTTTCGGGGTCGGCGCCGCCATTGGCGGAAATGCTGGCGATGCGGCGGCCGACGAAGACGCGCAGCGCAAATTCGTCGCTTTCGGATGCGTCGGTCGATTCGACCTTGCCGAGCCGGACGCTGACGCTCGTCGAGCGCGAACGCACCACCACCGCATCGGCGGCATCGGCGCCGGCGCGCCTTGCAGCTTCGACCAACGCTGTGGCATTGTCTATGAATTCGCGCGAATTGACCGGCTCGACCATTATCATCCCTATGGTTGATTGCATGATAGGATACGAGGACTTATCTGACGAAGATCAGACCACTTCCTCCCCCTATATGGTGCAAATCGGGGTCTATCAAGGCAAACGAGCCCAACGAGCGCCAGAACTTGTCAGATACCGGATTCATATCGGATGCTTTCAGAAAGCGGCAATCTC
Source organism: Phyllobacterium sp. 0TCS1.6A (assembly GCF_026420825.1). NCBI lineage: Bacteria > Pseudomonadati > Pseudomonadota > Alphaproteobacteria > Hyphomicrobiales > Phyllobacteriaceae > Phyllobacterium > Phyllobacterium sp. 0TCS1.6A. The sequence continues at coordinate 145,764 of NZ_JAPMAB010000005.1, read as the reverse complement.
TATTTCCAGGCCCTGGCCCTTCTGGCCGGCGCGATCATTGCGGCGCCGCTTTTCAAGCGGCTCGGCCTCGGAACCGTGCTGGGCTACCTGGCTGCCGGGCTGCTGATCGGGCCGGTCGCCAATCTGATCACCGATGGTGAACAGGTCCTGCATTTCTCCGAGCTCGGCGTCGTCTTCCTGCTGTTCGTCATCGGGCTAGAACTCAAGCCGTCGCGGCTGTGGACCCTGCGCCACGCGATCTTCGGCCTTGGCGCGGCGCAGGTTCTCGTCACCGGCGCGGCATTGACCGGACTGATCGTCGCGCTGGCGCTGATGAGCTGGCAGGCGGCGGTGATCACCGGCTTCGGCCTCGCCCTGTCTTCCACCGCCTTCGCCATGCAGATCCTGGAGGAGCGCGGCGAAACCACCATGCCCCACGGCCAGGTGTCGTTCGCCATCCTGCTGTTCCAGGATCTGGCGATCGTGCCGCTGCTGGCCATGGTCCCGGTCCTCGCACCCGGCTCGGCGACGCAGCAGGCGGACCCGCTCGGCAATTTTCTCATCGCGGTGATCTGCATCGGCGCGATCATCGCCGTCGGCCGCTACCTGCTCAATCCGCTGTTCCGCTTCATCGCCAATACCGGCGCCCGCGAAGTGATGATCGCGGCCGCGCTCTTCGTCGTGCTCGGCGCCGCGACGCTGATGCAGTTTGCCGGCCTCTCGATGGCCATGGGTGCATTCATCGCCGGCGTGCTGCTTGCCGAATCCTCCTACCGGCACGAACTCGAAGCCGATATCGAGCCGTTTCGCGGCGTCTTCCTCGGCCTGTTCTTCATGGCCGTCGGCCTCTCGCTCGATCTCGGCGTGATCCTGAACAATTGGCTGAGCATCTTTCTCGCCGTGCCGATCTTCATGGCGGTCAAGGCGCTGCTGGTCTATGTCCTCGCCCGCCTCTTCGGCAGCAATCACAATGACGCGATCCGCGTGGCGTTCTTCCTGCCGCAGGGCGGTGAATTTGGTTTCGTGCTGTTTTCCGCCGCCGCCGCGGCCGGGCTGATGGGCGAGGATCTCGCATCCGAACTCGTCGCCATCACCACGCTTTCCATGGCCGTGATGCCGCTATCGGTAGCGCTGGGCAACAGGTTCCTCGTCAACAGGGACAGCGGCGACGAGATCGAAGAGAATTTCGACGGCGCCGGCGCCGATGTGATGATGATCGGCTTCTCGCGCTACGGCCAGATAGCGGCGCAGATCCTGCTGGCAGGCGGATCGGCCGTCACCGTCATCGACGCCTCCGCCGACCGCATCCGCTCTGCCGAGAAATTCGGCTTCCGCATCTATTTCGGCGATGGCACGCGCAAGGAAGTGCTGGAGGCGGCGGGCATAAGGCAGGCGAAGATCGTCGCCGTCTGCACCCACAGGAAGGAGACGACCGACAGGATCGTCGAGCTCATCCAGGCCGAATATCCCGATATCAAGCTCTTCGTGCGCTCGTATGATCGTGTCCACACCTTGAAGCTGCGCAGCCGCGGCGTGCATTATGAACTGCGCGAAACCTTCGAGTCCGGCCTTGTCTTCGGCAGGCGTGCGCTGGAAGAACTGGGCGTGCGGGAAGAGCTCGCCCATGAGATCATGGAGGACATCCGCCGCCGTGACGAGGACCGCCTGCACATACAGGCATCGCAAGGGCTTGCCGCCGGCAATGACCTGCTGCTGACGCGTCCGGTCACGCCCGAGCCCTTGATCAAGCCGCTGCGGGAATCGAAACGCATCGATCTCGCCGAAGGCGCCGCCGCCGAACCGGCGTCGGAGCCAGCCGAATGATCAGGCGCTGACGATCAGGCCCCCGATGATTGGACCCTGGCGGAACGAATCTGACATTCGCATCCCGGTCGACATCAGCCACCATAGCGAATGGCAAATTCAAAGTTGCACCAGGATCAGGTTTGCGGCTGGCCGACGATGAGAATGGCAGGATCGGTCGTGAGCAGCTTGCCCGCCACCGCCTTGACCTCGTCGAGCGTCACCGCATCGATCAATCCGGCGCGCTTGTCGATATAGTCGATGCCGAGTTTCTCGTCCTGCATCATGACCAGCGTATTGGCGACCGCCGACGACGAATCGAGGTTCGTCACCGCGAAGGAGCCGGCGAGGTATTTCTTGGCCTCGGCCAGTTCCTCCGCCGTCGGCCCGTCCTTCGCCATGCGGGCAACCTCATCCTTGATCAGTTGCAGCGTCTCTTCGGCTCGATCGCTGCGTGTAGCAGTCGAGATGATCAATGCTGCCGCATGGTCGCTGGACTGCAGGCCCGAACTGACCGAATAGGCGAGGCCGCGTTTTTCGCGCACCTCATTGGTCAGGCGCGAGGTGAAGGTGCCGCCGCCCAATATGTGGTTCATGATATAGGAGGCGAAGAAATCCGGCGCATCGCGGCGGGTGCCGGGATAGACCAGGGACATGGTGGTCTGCGGCAGGGGATAATCGACGCGCGTCGTCTCGCCGAGCGCAGTCCTGGCGGCATCGACCGGCGCGAGTTCGGCTTTTTCCGGCAGGTCGCCGAACACCTTGTCGAGCAGGACCGATAGTTCTTCCGGGCTGATGGCTCCGACGACGCCGATGACGAGATTGTCGCGCGCGAACATGCGGCGGTGAAGCCCCGAAAGGTCGGCTTTCGAGATGCCGGCGAGACTTTCCGGCGTGCCATAGACCGGCCGGGCATAGGGATGGGCGCCATAGAGCGCCTCGGTGAATTTTCTCTCGGCGATGGTTTCGGGATCGCGCTCGGCGCCCTTGATACCAGCCACGATCTGCTGGCGCATCCGGTCGATCGGCGCCTGGTCGAAGCGCGGCCGCTGAACGGCCATTGCGACCAGATCGGTCACCTGATCGCGCTTCTCCGCCAACATCCTGACCGAGCCCATGAGATTGTCCATGTCGGCCGTGAACCCCATTTCCCCACCGGCTTCGTCCAGCTTCACCTGGAACGTTTCCGAATCGAGATCGCCGGCGCCCTCGTCGAACAGCGAGGTCATGAGGTTTGCGAGACCGGCCTTGCCGGCCGGGTCCTGCGCGGCGCCGCCCTTGAACGCGAACCGCATGGAGATCAACGGGACGAAATCGTCCTGTACGAGCCAGGCGCGAACGCCCCTGGGCGAAACGACTTCCTTGATCTCGACCGCATGGCTGGCGACGATCGTCGCGAACAGGATGAGCAATGCGGCGATGGAACGCTGGAACAGCGGCCTGATCATTGGACGGTTCCTTCTGCTGGCAGGACTTCGGAAGGTCCGGCGCCACCGCCGCCCTGGTCCTTGGCTTTCTTGTCGGGTGCGCCCGCCTCGGGCATGAGATAGGCGGTGACGGACCGGCCATCGACGAGATAGCGGCGGGCAACCTCCTGGATGTCCTCCTTCTTCACCGCCTTGATGCGGTCCGGCCATTCCTGGATGTCCTTGATCGTCTGCCCGACCGATAGCGTCGAGCCATAGATCCTGGCCATGCCCGTCTGGCTGTCGCGGGCGAAGATGATGCTCTTCAGGAAGCGGTTCCGCGCCGCGTCCAGTTCCTCCTGCGTCACGCCGTTCTTGATGATGTTCTCGACCTGCGCGTCGACGCCGCGCTCGACATCTTCGAGCGAGGCCTCGCCCCTCGGCGAGCCATGCAGGGCGAAACTGCCGGAATCGAGGCCGTTGCCATCGAAGAAGGCTCCGGCCGCGGCGGCGACACCCTCGGATACGACCAGCGTCTGGTAGAGCCGGCCGCGCGGCGAGCCTCCGAGTATCTCGCTCAGAAGATCCAGCGCCTCGGCCTCCCCCGGCCTGGCATTGGCGTAGGAAGGCGCGACCCAGCGCTTCTGGAAACTTGGCCGCGATACGCGCGGATCGGCGAGCGAAACGATACGCTTGGTATTCTGTTCCGGCTCCTGCGGCCGTTCGCGCTTGCCGGGTTCGGCCCGGCGCGGCACCTTGCCATAGGTCTTTTCCGCCAGCGTCTTGACAAGGTCCGCCGTCACGTCGCCGGAAATGACGAGCGTCGCATTGTTCGGCGTATAATATTTCTCGTAGAAGGCCAAGGCATCGTCCAGGCCGAGCTTTTCCATCTCGTGCAGCCAGCCGATGACCGGCAGCCGATAGGGGTGGTTCTGGTAGAGGGTGGCGTTGACCTCCTCCGCCAGAAGACCGCTCGGGCTATTGTCGACGCGCGAGCGGCGCTCCTCCAATATGACCTGCCGTTCCGTGGCGACCACTTCGTCGGTCAGCACGAGGTTTTCCATGCGGTCGGCCTCGTAGGTCATCGCCATTTCGAGCGCCTGCGGCGCCAGCTGCTGGTAATAGGCGGTGTAATCATTGGAGGTGAAGGCATTTTCCTGCCCGCCGATCTCCGCCACCTTGCGGCCGAACTCGCCGGCCGGATAGTTCTTCGTCGCCTTGAACATCAGATGTTCGAGAAAATGCGCAATGCCGGATTTCCCCGGCAGTTCGTCGGCGGAACCCACATGATACCAGATCATATGGGTGACGACCGGGGCGCGATGATCCGGGATCACCACGACCTCCAGCCCATTGCCGAGCGTGAAGGAGGTTATCTCATTATTGTCCGCATCGGTCTTGGTCGCAGCCGGCGGCTCGGCCACGGCCTGCGGCGCGGGCGCCGTATCGGCATTGGCGGCCCCGATGGCAACCGGTGCAATGGTGGAGAGAAGCGCGGCAAGGCTGATCGAAACGATGGAACGCAGAAAGCTGGTGGGCATCAAATCAGATCCATTCTGGAAGCGGCATGTAGGGGTGGTCCGGGTGGTCCGGGACCAGCCTATCACGTCAATTTCACAAACCGAATTGTACTATTGGCGTAGACACGCTCCTCGACGACGGCGAAGCGCGGGTCCAGATCAATGATCACCCCGGTCTCCTCTTCCAAGACAAGAAGTGTGTCGGTTTTAAGCCAGCCGCCATCGAGCGCCGATCTGAAGGCCGTTTCACCGAGGCCGCGGCCATAGGGCGGATCGGCGAAAACCAGATCGAACGGCTCTATCGTGCCCGCGGGCCCGAGGCGCGTCGCATCGCGCCGGAATATCTTGGTATTGCCGAGAAGGCCGAGCTCCTCGACATTCGTCCGCACCAGGCCGCGCCCTTCCGCCGATTCCTCGATGAACACGCCGTAGCGGGCGCCGCGCGAAAGAGCCTCCAGCCCCAGCGCACCCGTGCCGGCGAAAAGATCGAGGACCCGCGTCGCCTCGAACTTTTCGGGATAGGCGTGGGTCAGGATGTTGAACAGGCTTTCCCGCGTCCGATCCGTCGTCGGACGAATGGCATTGGTCTGGGGGCTGGCCAGACTGCGCCCACGGAAGGTTCCGCCGACAATACGCATGTCGTCAGCCTCAGGGTCTCGGCTTGCGTGGCGGACGGCTTCCGCCGCCAGAGCTTCCGCCACGGGGGCTTCCGCCGCCCGAGCTTCCACCACGAGGCCCGCCGCCGGTCCTGCCGGCCGGCTTTGGCCCGCCAAAGGGCCGCTCGCTCTTGCCCGAGGCAGGTCCACGCGATGGCTTGCCGCTGGCGCCATAGGGACGTTCCGAACGCGAACGCTCTCCCTGCGTGCCGTAATTGCCCTGCGCCTCGCGCTCCTTCAGCTCCGCCCGTTCGCGCTTGCCGACACGCGGCGGACGGGGTCCATCGCGTTTCGTGCCCGCGGACGGGCCGCGCTCGGCGGCATCATTGTCGCGCCTCGGCCGGTCACCATTGGGCCGATCGCCATGGGGCCGATCGCCATAAGGTCGGCCGCCAAAGCTGCGCTTCGGCTCGTCGCCTTCCGGCTTGCGGGCGCGCGGCGGCCTGTCGCCATAGGGCCGGTCTTCGCGGTCGGAGCGGCGGTTTTCATCGCGGAAACGCTCCTTGCGCGCTTCGGCTTCCTTCACGCGCGTCGGATTGAGCGGCCGTGCGCCGGGCGCCATCCAGACATTGGTCGAACGGCTCTTGCGCGTCGTCGCCTCGGCCGGCTTGGCACCGGCGTCGCGGTCGCGCCTCGGCGCCGCGCCGCGGCTGTCGGTTCTGCTGTCGGATCGGCTATCCGACCGGGCCGGTCTTTCACGCGGCCGCTCGAATGCGCTTTCGGCGGACCGGTCCGCATCGTCCGGGCGCGGTTCCCTCGGCTCGCCCTTCGGCTTGCGCGGTCCGCGTCCCCGCGCCACCGGCGAGCTCGATATCCATTCCGCCTGGCGTCGTTGCCTCGGCCGCGCCTCGCCTTCCGGCTGTGCCGGCTCGCTGCGCACCACTTCATTGCTGAATTCGTTGAGAACCGGCGCGTCGAAATCGGCGCCGGATTCCTCGATCAGGCGATCGCCGAGCTGGTCGCGCAGGGTGCGGCCCTTCATCTCGCGCACCGCCCCTTCGGGCAGGTCGCCGAGCTGGAACGGTCCATAGGAGATGCGGATCAGCCGGTTGACCGACAGGCCGAGCGCGCCGAGCACGTTCTTGACCTCGCGGTTCTTGCCCTCGCGCAGGCCGACCATGATCCAGACATTGGAGCCCTGCTCGCGCTCCAGCGTCGCCTCTATGGCGCCGTAGAACACGCCCTCGACGGCAATTCCGTCCTTCAAGGTGTCGAGCTTTTCCTGCGTCACGCTGCCATGGGCGCGCACGCGGTAGCGGCGCAGCCAGCCGGTCGAAGGCAGTTCCAGCGCGCGCGACAGGCCGCCATCATTGGTGAGCAGCAACAGGCCCTCGGTATTGATGTCGAGCCGTCCGACCGACAGCACGCGCGGCATTTCGGCGGGCAGGGATTCGAACACGGTCGGGCGCCCCTCCGGGTCGCGGTTGGTCGTCACGAGCCCGGCCGGCTTGTGGTAGAGCCAGAGCCGGGTGCGCTCCTTCTGCGGCAGCGGCTTGCCGTCGACCTCGATGCGATCGGTGCGCATGACATTGAGCGCCGGGCTGTCCAGCCGCTTGCCATTGACCGAGACGCGGCCGGCGGCGATCATCGTTTCGGCTTCGCGCCGCGATGCTATGCCGGCGCGCGCCAGGCGCTTGGCGATGCGCTCGCCCTCTTCCGGCTGCGCCTCGTCCGGCGCGCGGCGCCTTGTAGCGTCGCTGCGGGGGCGGCTTGCTTCAGCCTTGCCGAAACTGCGCTTCTCGCCGTATGGTTTGCCGCCTTTGCGGCCGTCGTTCGAACTAGTCATGGATTGGTTGCCTTTCAGCAGGCCTCATAGAGCATCGGACGGCAAATAAGACGTCATTCTGTTTCGTGGATGGCGAGACGCTTCACGCGGAAGGTAGCAAGGCCGATGGTTGCGCATCGGACGAAACTGCCTGACAAAACGGCTGTCCGCAAGGCGGAGACCCGCAGCACCGGGTGAATTCAGGCCATTTCCAGGAATTGACCGCGCCCGATACATCGCATCGGTGACATCAATTCCCTGGCCTTCGTCCACACATCCCTCCGGCAGAATACGTCTTATTTGCCGCCCGATGCTCTAACAGCTATGAGGTGTGCATGCGAGTGATTTTTGGATGATAGGCCGCCGTGACCGAAAAAATTGATCCGATGACCATGGCGCTGGCCGAAGCCCGCCTCGCCGGCGAGCGCGGGGAAGTGCCGGTCGGCGCCGTCCTCGTCAAGGACCGCGCCGTGATCGCCGCTGCCGGAAACCGCACGCGCGAGCGCAACGACCCCACCGCCCATGCGGAAATCCTCGTCATCCGCGAAGCCTGCGAGAAACTGGCGACGGAAAGGCTCATCGGCTGCGATCTCTACGTGACGCTCGAGCCATGCACGATGTGCGCGGCGGCGATATCGTTCGCGCGCCTCCGCCGGCTCTATTACGGCACGCAGGACCTGAAGGGCGGCGGCGTCGACAATGGCGCGCGCTTCTTCACCCAACCCACCTGCCATCACGTGCCGGAAGTCTATTCCGGCTTCCGGGCGAGCGAGGCCGAGGGCCTGCTCAAATCCTTCTTCCAGGCCAGGCGGCTCTAGTCTTCGCGTATCCTCGCCGAAAACGCGGGATCGGTATCGGCGGCGATTGCCTTGCGGTTGACGAGCGCGGCCGCTTCGATCTCCTCCAGCGGCTTCTGCCGATCGATCGCACCGAGATCGTGGAGATAGCCGGGCAGGTAGCCCGACAGCACCACCCGGTAGTCCAGCGGCAGGTCCGGTGTTATCGCCCGCATCATGTCGAAGATGACGGTGGTGCAATTGGCCGTCACGGTATTGTAGAAGCTTGCTTCCCGCGCAAGATGATTTGCCTTGTCCACATAGGACAGGAACAGCGCCTGGCGCATCTCCGGCTTCATCTCGATCCGGTAGCGGTAGACGTCCTCGCCGCGAATATTGGTGCGAAGCCGGATGATGTCGCGCTCGTCGGCAGCGATCATCGCCAGCTCGAACTGCTTGAAGAAACCGCCGATCTCGGAGAATTCCTCGCCCCTTTCCTTGCGGATTTCGGCCGAAAACACGATGAATTCGCCATTGCGGAAGCCGAAACTGACGAGCGTATGGGCGATTGCGGGATTGGACCAGTAGGACAGGAACAGGTCGACCGAGGCGAGTTCCCCGAGATCGTAGCTCCGGCTTTCCCAGCGCGGCGTGAAATCGTCACGCGAACGCCACTCGAAGTCGCGGACGTTCAGCAGCGTCACCTCCTGCCCGCTCAGGGTGCCAGTCACGGTCTGCGCCACGTCGTCGGCCCAGATCCGGTTCAGCGATGGCGTGATCGTCGCCCACCAGACCAGCAGGCCCGCCATCAGCGGCACGAGCACGGTCAGCGCCCTGCCCGACCTTCTATGCGCCGCGAGCCAGAGCACGGCAAAGCCGGCAGCCATCCACACGATGAGGCAGAGGAAGCGAGGGAAGAAACCCAACGGCAGCTGATACCAGAGCGCGAAGGCGCCCCAGAGAAACATGCCGAGAGCAAAAATGACGAGGAGAACACGGCCAAGAAATCTCAGAATGAACACCCGGTAGCACCCTCATTGGTCAGATCAGTTGACTATCCCACGTAGCTGGCCCACGTAGCTGGCCCACATAGCTGGCCCACGTAGCTGGCAACGGCGAAAAACAAAAACGGTTCCGTTTTTTAACGAAACCGTTTGCTTCATGAACCGATATTCGATGGACACCGTGGCGTCTCGCGATCATTCCCAGGGGATCAGATCGCGGAAGCTGAAGCCCTTGTCCTTGCGGGCCGCCGCCTTGCGCTGGCGTTCCTTGCGGGCCTCGTCCTCGCCGAGTTCGGTTGTGGAGGCCGTCGGCGCCGGGGCGCGATATTCGAGCGGCGGTTCGCTGAGATAGCGCCGCGTCGTCGGCGAACCGGCGGTGGAGGCGAGCCGGCGCGCGCGGAACTCGGCACCCTTGTTATTCGTGGCGCCGGCCGGCACGACAGGCGGCGTCCGGTCGTTATTCGCACCATATTCGGACGAATCGACCACCTTGCGGCCGCCCATGTCGTTCTCGACCTCGGGAACGAAGTTCGGATTGTTCTGGTTGGCCGTCGCCGTATCGCGGATGCGCCTGCGGCGCTGTTCCGGCGATTCCGGCCAGTTGTCCTTGTTCTGCGCCACGACGTCGTCCTGCGGCGCCGGCAATTGCGCGGCCTGGCCGGATGCCGGACGAACCAGCTCGGGGCGCGGATTATAGGCAACCGGGGCATTCTTCCTCGGGCCGAACGAAGCGATGTTGGAAACGTCATCCAGCAACTGGGCGCCGGCGGTCTTGTCCGTGCCGTAGCGCGGCGAGGACATGCAGCCGCCGAGGGCCATCGCCCCGACAAGCACGCTGAGTATTGTGATGCTTCCGTTCAAGTTCATACTCGCCACTTTCAACCCAAGCCTGGGCAATGCCCGCTGATTTCCCGCCGATCCTTATGCCCTGCCTTGAGAATAGGGCAACTCAATGGCAGCCTTTTACATGAGGCCCATGGCATTAAGCAAGCCGAGCCCCGAGAATGTGGAGAAAAGCCGGCCGGTCAGCGAGCGGCCGGCTTTCCGATCATGCGGCCAGCTTGCCGAGCCTGGCCAGTTCGGCGAGGGCCGCGGCATCCCGCGCCGACACGTCCGGATAGGCAGGATCCGAGCCGACATCATGGGTATAACGCCATGAGCGCGCGCATTTGGTGCCGCTCGCCTTTTGCGGCACGACCGCGACGCCGGCGACCTCGCCTGTGGTGAAGGCGCCGGCCGGCGCCTCGCCGGAGGTGATGGAGATCGCGCTGGTGATGCAGATCTCGGCCATGTCCAGCCCCTCGATGGCGGCAAGCAGTTCCTTGTCGGCAATGTGGACCACGGGCGCGGCTTCCAGCGAAGAACCGATGGTCTTCTGCGCCCGTTCGAGCTCCAGCGCTCCGGTCACGACGCGGCGCACATCCTTGACCCGCCGCCATTTGGCCGCGAGCGCATCATTGCGCCATTCCGCCGGCGTCTCGCGGAACTGCTCGAGATGGATCGATTGCGCGTCCTTGTGCAGGTCGAGCCAGGCTTCCTCGGTCGTGAACGGCAGCATCGGAGCGAGCCATGTGACGATCCGGTCGAAGAGGTGCCGCACGACCTGCAGCGCCGCCTTGCGCTTCACGCTGGAAGGCGCGTCGCAGTAAAGCGCATCCTTGCGGATGTCGAAATAGAACGCGGACAGCTCCACATTCATGAAATCGACCAGGGCGCGGGTAATGCGCTTGAACTCGAAACCGTCATAGGCCGAGCGGACCAGCTCGTCGAGTTCCGCAAGGCGGTGCAGCATCAACTGTTCGAGTTCGGGCATTTCGGCATAGGGAACCACCTCGCCCTCGTCATGGGCGAGCGTCCCGAGCATCCAGCGGATCGTGTTCCGCAGCTTGCGATAGCTGTCTATGTTGGTCTGGATGATATTCTTGCCGAGCCGCTGGTCTTCCCAATAGTCGGTCGTCATCACCCAGAGGCGCAGGATATCCGCGCCGGAATCCTTGATCACGTCCTGCGGCGTCACGGTATTGCCGAGGGATTTCGACATTTTGCGCCCTTCTTCATCCATGGTGAAGCCATGGGTGACGAGCGTCTTGTAGGGCGCTACCCCCCGCGTCCCGCAGCTTTCGAGCAGCGAGGAATGGAACCAGCCGCGGTGCTGGTCGGACCCTTCGAGATAGACGTCGGCCGGCCATTTCAGGTCCGGACGGTCTTCGAGGGTGAAGACATGGGTGGAGCCGGAATCGAACCACACGTCGAGAATATCGCGGACCTGCTTCCAGGGCTCGCCGGCCCTTTCGCCGAGGAACCGCTCGCGGGCGCCATCGGCAAACCAGGCATCGGCGCCCTCCTGCTCGAATGCTTCGAGGATGCGGGCATTGACGGCTTCATCCATGAGGATATTGCCATCCTCGTCGGCAAAGACGCAGATCGGAACGCCCCATGCGCGCTGGCGCGAAAGAACCCAGTCCGGGCGATCCTCGATCATCGCGCGCAGGCGGTTCTGGCCGGCGGCCGGCACGAAGCGGGTCTCGTCGATGGCCGCCAGCGCCCGCGAACGCAGCGTCGTCCGGTCGCCGAGGTCCTTGTCCATATAGACGAACCATTGCGGCGTATTGCGGAAGATGACCGGCTTCTTCGAGCGCCAGGAATGCGGGTAGGAATGCTTCAGGCGGCCGCGGGCAAACAGCGCATCGCGCTGGATGAGCTCGTCGATGACCGCCTTGTTGGCATTGCCCTTCTTGCCATTGTCGTCGATGACGCGCGCGGCACCGCCTTCGCGGTCCGGACCGAAGCCCGGCGCGTCCTTGGTGTAATAGCCGGCATCGTCGACGGTGAACGGAATGGCGGAGGAGATTCCCATCGCCTCGATCGCCTGGCGCGAATCCATCCAGGCGTCGAAATCCTCGCGGCCATGGCCCGGCGCGGTGTGGACGAAGCCCGTTCCGGCATCGTCGGTGACATGATCGCCGGGGAGCAGCGGCACCTTGAATTCATAGCCGCCGCCAAGGCCCTTGAACGGATGGGCAAGCGTCGTCTGCGGCAGGTCGTCGGCGGTGACGGCCGACAGGCGTTTGAGCGAAAGCCTGGCCTTGGCCGCAAGCTCCTCGAGCAGGGCATCGGCGAAGACGAACCGGTCGCCGGGGCGCGGGCCGAAGTCGTTTTCCGCCGTTTCCACTTCATAGAGACCGTACTGGACCCGCGGCGAATAGGTGACGGCGCGGTTGCCCGGGATCGTCCACGGGGTGGTGGTCCAGATGACCACGCTGGCGCCACGCAGATGTTCCGGACCAGCCTCGACCGGGAACTTCGCCCAGATCGTGTCGCTCTCGTAGTCCTGGTACTCCACCTCGGCTTCGGCCAGCGCGGTCCGTTCGACGACGGACCACATGACCGGCTTGGAGCCGCGATAGAGCTGGCCCGACATCGCGAATTTCAGCAGTTCGCCGGCGATGCGGCTTTCCGCATGGAAGGCCATGGTCGTATAGGGATTGGCGAAATCGCCCTCGATGCCGAGCCGCTTGAACTCCTCCGTCTGGACTTTTATCCAGTTGGCGGCGAAATCGCGGCATTCCTTGCGGAATTCATTGATCGGGACCTCGTTCTTGTCCTTGCCGCGCGCGCGATACTGCTCTTCGATCTTCCACTCGATCGGCAGGCCATGGCAGTCCCAGCCGGGGACGTAATTGGAGTCGAAACCGCGCATCTGGAACGAGCGGGTGATGACGTCCTTGAGGATCTTGTTCAGCGCATGGCCGATATGGATATTGCCATTGGCATAGGGCGGACCGTCATGCAGCACGTAGAGCGGGCGGCCCTTGCCGTCCTCGCGCAGCTTGCGGTAAAGGTCCATCTCCTGCCAGCGCCTGACCATTTCCGGCTCCTTGGCGGGCAGGCCCGCGCGCATGGGAAAATCGGTCTGGGGCAGATAGAGGGTCTTCGAGTAGTCGATCGGCTTCGGAGTATCGGTCATTTTTTCAGCTTGTCATGGGCTCGCGCGGTACGCTGCGGGCAGGTTTTCAGAGAATGTTCAAAAAAGAGCGCCAGGGCGCCATTCCCGACCTTCCACACCACAAAGCTCCTGGCTTCAGGCACGCGGTAAGGCCGGGCCGGTAATTCGTATCGTCTGAATGGGTATGGACCGTGCTGCAGCCCGGAAAGCAGTTTTCATGGGGGCGCTTTTAGCAATCACTGCGGCCAGAATAAAGAGGCCGCCGCAAGAAACTTCAGCGCCGGCCCTGCCGGGCGCAAAGCGGCAAGCCGAAGAACGATCCGGGAAGGCAGGCATTCGGCAAGCTGGGCTTCAGGCGAAGTTGAGCGCCGCATCCAGTGGCGACAGCGGCCGCACGCCCTGCAGCAGCGCCCGCGCCTCCTCCTCGTCGCGCCGGATCTGCTGCATCAGCGGCTCCAGACCGTCGAACTTCTCCTCGCCGCGCAGATAGGCGAAAAAGGAGACGGCGCAGACCTCGCCATAGAGATTGCCGCTGAAGTCGAACACATAGGTTTCAAGCAGCGGCTCGCCCTCCGCATCGACCGTGGGCCGGCGGCCAAAGCTCGCCACGCCATCATGCAGCGAGCCGTCGGCCCGGCGAAACCGCACGGCGTAGATGCCGTGCTTGAGGTGCGTTTCCGGCGGCAGCGCCATATTGGCCGTGGGGAAGCCGAGCGTCCTGCCGAGCTGCTTGCCCTGGATGACCGGCGCCCTTACCCGGTGGCGGTAACCGAGAAGACCGGCGGCCTCGACCACTTCGCCCTCGCCGAAGAGCGAGCGGATGCGGCTCGAGGAGACCGCCTGCCCGCCTTCGTCGCGGAACGCATCGACGAGGGTGACATCGAAGCCACGCCCCTGCCCCGCATCCATCAGGAAGGCCGGACCGCCCTGGCGGCCCCTGCCGAAATGAAAGTCGAAGCCGGCGACGATCCGGCTGGCCCCGAGCGCCTCGACAAGAATCCGATCGACGAAATCATCCGCCGTCAGCTGCGAGAATTCGCGGGTGAAGGGGCATTCGACCACGGCGTCGAAGCCGAGGGCGCCCAGTATCTCGGCCTTTTCCGCTGCCGGGGTCAGCCGGTCCACCGGCTGGTCGGGGACGAAGACGCTTCGCGGATGGGGCTCGAATGTCAGCACCAGGCTGGCCCGGCCGCTGGCCCCGGCCGCTTCCAGCGCCTTTTCCAGCACCGCCTGATGGCCGCGATGCACGCCGTCGAAATTGCCGATGGCCACGACCGCGTTGCGCAGATGGCCGGGCAGATGATTGGGATCGCTCAGGCGCAGGATAGCCATGGCAGCCGTCACCTCACGCAAGGCCCGGCATGGTCGCCACCGGATTGCTGCCATGCTTTTCAAGGAAGGCGGTGAGCTTTTCGACGTCATGCACGCCGCCCATGACATAGTCGCCCGCATGGATGCCGCCCGATATATAAAGGACGTCGAGGCCGAAGAGGTCGGCGCCCTTCACATCGGTCAGCATGCCGTCGCCGATGGCCAGCACCCGGTCATGGGCGACGGCGGCGCCTCTCGCCTCCCCGGCGGCGGCAATCGCCGCCTCGTAGATCGGACGGTGCGGCTTTCCCGCGATGAGCGTCCTGCCGCCCAATTGCCCGTAATCGCGCGCCAGGGCGCCCGCGCACCAGATGAGCCTGTCGCCGCGCTCCACCACTATGTCGGGATTGGCGCAGATGAACGGCAGGTCGCGCGAGCGAAAGCGCGTCAGCATCTCCGCATAGTCTTCCGGCGTCTCCGTCTCGTCATCGTAAAAGCCGGTGCAGACGACACCGTTGGCCTCGCGCTCCTCGACGAGTTCGACGTCGAGCCCGTCATAAAGCGTCAGGTCGCGGTCAGGGCCGAGATGGAACAGCTGGCGCGGCGCCTTGCGGATCAGTTCGCGCGTGACGTCGCCGGATGTGACGATGCGGTCATAGGCGGCTTCCGGCACGCCCAGGGCGTGGATCTGTGCCGCCACACTGTCGAATCGGCGTGGCGCATTGGTGATCAGAACCACTGTCAGGCCGGCCTCGCGCGCCCGCTGCAAGGCGGCGTTCGCCGGTGCGAAGGAAGCAACCCCATTGTGCAATACGCCCCAGACATCGCAAAGGAGCACGTCATAGCGGTCCATTACATCATCGATACGTTGCAGATGTATCATGCCGCTCATGCTGATCCTTTCAGAGAATGCAAAACCCGCCATCGCTTAGCCGATTGCGCCGGGGCTGTCACCACTCAACCGGATTTCGAACGAGGATGTTGACCATCAACATATAAACAACTATTCATATGTTGCAGATGAAAGGATACGAGATGGCGCATTCCGACGCAGATCATGGCCCGGACCATGGTCATTCCCACAGCCATGATCACAGCCATGACCACAGTCATTCCCATGGTCATTCTCATGGTCCGGGCCACAGCCACGTCCCGAAGGTTGGCGCCGGCAATGAGCGGAAAGTGCTTCTCGCCTTCCTGATCACCTTCACTTTCATGGTGGTCGAGGTCGCGGGCGGCCTCATCTCGGGTTCGCTCGCCCTGATCGCCGATGCCGGCCACATGCTGACCGATGCCGCCGCGCTCGCTTTGTCCTATGGCGCATTCCGCTTCGGCAGGCGCGCGGCCGACCGGAAGCGGACCTTCGGCTATCTGCGATTCGAGGTGATCGCCGGCCTCATCAACGCGCTGGCGCTGTTCGCCATCCTGATCTGGATTTCCTACGAGGCCTTCGAGCGTTTCCGCAGCCCCTCCGAGATATTGGCGGGGCCGATGCTCATCGTCGCCATCATCGGCCTCGTGGTCAATCTCGGCGTGTTCTGGATCCTCAGCCGCGGCGACAGCGAACATGTCAACATCAAGGGCGCCCTGCTGCATGTGCTCGGCGACCTGCTCGGTTCAGTCGCCGCCATCGTCGCGGCGATCATCATCTATTTCACCGGCTGGACGCCCATCGACCCGATCCTCTCCGTGCTGGTCTGCCTGCTGATCCTGCGCAGCGCCTGGTCGCTCCTGCGCAACTCGCTGCATATATTGCTGGAGGGAGCGCCGGAAAATGCTGCGCCGGAAGAGCTGGAGCGGCATTTGCTGCAGGCCGTTCCGGAGCTTGCCGGCGTTCGCCATGTCCATGTCTGGCTGATAACCTCGGGCAAGCCGCTTGCGACGCTGCATGTCAGGCCGAGGGACGGCGCCGATCCGCGCCTGCTGGTGCAGAGGGTCGAAAATGAACTGAGGGAAAAGTTCGGCATCGACCATGCAACGATCGCCATCGACTGGCCGGACATGGCAGCCGACGATTGCCGCCTGCAGGCAGGGGACGGCGCGCACGCGGATCATGAGCATGCCGAACACGAGCATGGGGTTCACGACCATGCCGGCAGGGACCAGGCCAGCAGGGACCAGGCCGGCAAGGACCACGGAGGACACGGGCATTGACCGCCATACCCTCGCAGCTCGATACGACGATCCTGGCCGAGACCTTCCGCCTGCTCGGCGATCCGACCCGGCTGCGCATACTCTTCTACTGCCTCGAGGCGCCGCGACCTGTCGGCGACATCGCCGCCAGTCTCGGCCTCTCCCAATCGCTGGTCAGCCACCACCTTCGCCTGTTGCGCGGCGCGCGGCTGGTGCGGGGCAACCGGCAGGCCAAGCAGATCTTCTACGAGCTGGCCGACAGCCATGTCAGCGGCATGCTCGTCGACATGGCGCACCATGTCTGCGAGGAATCCGCCGACGACTGAGGGGAGTCCTCACGCTGGGCCCTACCTCGCTCCGAAACAAGAGAGGCAATAATGTACCGCGTGCTTCGACAGGCTCAGCATGAGGGAGATTGGGTGTTTGGCAAGGTGGTGATTCTGAGATGTTGGCGGTATTGAGAGCTCGCAGAACCAGAACCATGCAATCAATCCAATTTCCTCATCCTGAGCCTGTCGAAGGGCGCAGCAACGTTTGTGCAATCCCTTTCTTTGCTTGCATCAAAATAGTGCGTGCTTCGACAAGCTCAGCATGAGGGAGGTTGGGTGTTTGGCAGGGGGATAATTCTGCGAGGTTTCAGACCCTGGCTCCCTGCTTTTCTGCAATCAAATCAATCATCCTCATCCTGAGCCTGTCGAAAGCCCCCCAACAGTAATGCAACACACGGCCCTCCTTGGGGGATAAGTGGAAACTTATCCCACCACTTTGAAACCGGGTTATTCTGCACAAATCCTTTCCAGTGGGGGAGCAGCTTCCGGTGCTGTTTCGAAAGCTGGGAAAGGATGGCGTTGCCGGACAGTCGGAAGTGACAACCCCGATTATCCAGCAAACTGCAGAAGGAAACGGAGGTGGCGCTTCGTTTTCCGGGTTGTTGCGTCTGACAAGCGCAGCAACAGCAGGCAAAGACGTCGCGGGCGGTCTTCGGACCTCGACCCTGATACCATTACGACGCGCTGAAGACCGCCCGTCTCCCCCCTTTTCAATGACCAGACGCGATTGCGCGGGCGTGGTGATGATTTTCCGTATTTAATCCACCTCGCCTATGCCGATCTCCACCACCCTCATGCTGAGCCAACCTCCCTCATGCTGAGCTTGTCGAAGCACGCACGATGCTTTTTGCAGCTTCCCAAAAAAGGGATTGCACAAACGTTGCTGCGTGCTTCGACAGGCTCAGCATGAGGAAATTGGATTGATTGCATGGTTCTGGTTCTGCGAGCTCTCAATACCGCCAACATCTCAGAATCACCCCTCTGCCATCCACCCACCCCTCTCGGCATGAGGGAGGGTGGCTAACCATGAGGAAAGTGAGCGCGGGAAATCTGGATCGATCGTGGAAACGGAGGTTGCGGGGATTGCCCGGCAGGGGCTGGCATGGCGGCACGAATATTTACCCCGCGTTCAGGAACATCCTGGATTTCCCCTGTGGTTTCCCTTGACTCTCGCAGCGCCTCCTACTATCTCCGAACCCAGTTAGCACTCACCCGCAACGAGTGCTAATAGTGCGGATGTTGCATCATCCGTCGATCGTTTTGTCACCAACTCAAGGGTTCTAACCATGGCCAAAACCAAGTTCCGCCCGCTTCACGACCGCGTTGTCGTGCGCCGCGTCGAATCCGAGGCGAAGACCGCCGGCGGCATCATCATTCCAGACACCGCCAAGGAAAAGCCGCAGGAAGGCGAAGTCATCGCAGTCGGCACCGGCGCTCGTGACGAAGCCGGCAAGCTCGTACCGCTGGATGTCAAGGCTGGCGACCGTATCCTGTTCGGCAAGTGGTCCGGCACGGAAGTGAAGATCAGCGGCGAAGATCTGCTGATCATGAAGGAATCCGACATTCTGGGCATCATCGGCTGATTGCCGGTACCCATCCACAACAACTTTAAATCAAACCGGGTTTGATCCCAGGAGAGATGAAAATGGCTGCCAAAGACGTAAAATTCAGCCGCGACGCGCGTGAGCGCATGCTGCGCGGTGTCAATATCCTTGCCGACGCCGTCAAGGTGACGCTGGGCCCGAAGGGTCGCAACGTCGTCATCGACAAGTCGTTCGGCGCTCCCCGCATCACCAAGGACGGTGTGACTGTCGCCAAGGAAATCGAGCTTGAAGACAAGTTCGAGAACATGGGCGCACAGATGGTCCGTGAAGTCGCTTCGAAGACGAACGACATTGCCGGCGACGGCACCACGACCGCTACCGTTCTCGCCCAGGCCATCGTTCAGGAAGGCGGCAAGGCTGTTGCTGCCGGCATGAACCCGATGGACCTGAAGCGCGGCATCGATCTCGCCGTCGCCGAAGTCGTCAAGGAACTGGTCAAGAAGGCCAAGAAGATCAAGACCTCGGAAGAAGTCGCCCAGGTCGGCACGATCTCCGCCAATGGCGAGACCGAGATCGGCGAAATGATCGCCAAGGCGATGCAGAAGGTCGGTAATGAAGGCGTCATCACGGTTGAAGAAGCCAAGACCGCCGAGACCGAGCTCGAAGTCGTCGAAGGCATGCAGTTCGACCGCGGCTACCTGTCGCCCTACTTCGTGACCAATCCCGAGAAGATGGTTGCCGACCTCGAGGACGCCTACATCCTTCTCCACGAGAAGAAGCTGTCGAACCTCCAGGCACTGCTGCCGGTTCTCGAAGCTGTCGTCCAGACCTCCAAGCCGCTCGTCATCATCTCCGAAGACGTTGAAGGCGAGGCTCTTGCCACGCTCGTCGTGAACAAGCTGCGCGGCGGCCTCAAGATTGCTGCCGTCAAGGCACCGGGCTTCGGCGATCGCCGCAAGGCCATGCTGGAAGACATCGCCATCCTCACGGGCGGCCAGGTCATTTCCGAAGATCTCGGCATCAAGCTCGAAAGCGTCACGCTCGACATGCTCGGCCGCGCCAAGAAGGTGTCGATCAGCAAGGAAAACACCACGATCGTCGACGGCAATGGCAAGAAGGGCGAAATCACCGCTCGCGTCGGCCAGATCAAGCAGCAGATCGAAGAGACCACTTCGGACTATGACCGCGAGAAGCTGCAGGAACGTCTTGCCAAGCTCGCTGGCGGCGTTGCCGTCATCCGCGTCGGCGGTGCGACGGAAGTCGAAGTGAAGGAAAAGAAGGACCGCGTCGACGACGCTCTCAATGCAACGCGCGCTGCCGTTGAAGAGGGTATCGTTCCCGGCGGCGGCACCGCTCTGCTGCGCGCTTCGGCCGGCCTGACGATCAAGGGCATCAATGCCGATCAGGATGCAGGCATCAACATCGTTCGTCGCGCCCTGCAGGCTCCGGCCCGCCAGATCGCTACCAATGCTGGCGATGAAGCATCGATCGTCATCGGCAAGATCCTTGACAACAAGAAGGACACCTATGGCTACAATGCGGCCAATGGCGAGTATGGCGATCTGATCGCCCTCGGCATCGTCGATCCGGTCAAGGTCGTTCGTACTGCCCTTCAGGACGCTGCATCGGTAGCTGGTCTTCTGGTCACCACCGAAGCCATGATCGCCGAAACGCCGAAGAAGGAATCCGCTGCACCGGCAATGCCAGGCGGCGGCATGGGCGGCATGGGCGGCATGGACTTCTAATCAGTCCAGTCAGAAATGCGGAAAAGGCGGGCCACGAGCCCGCCTTTTTTGTTTGTTCCGAACCTATGCCGATTGGTGCCTGTTCGGCACCCTGTTTTGGCGCCTATTCGGCGGCCTCGGGAAAACTCTCCACCAGTCCGTTTCTCGCGTCGAAACGGGCCCGCGCCGTCCGCACGCGCGCCTCGTTGGCGACGGCCCAGTCACCCAGCGCCCGCACCGGCACCAGCAGGTTGCGGCCAAGATCGGTCAGCTCGTAATCCACCCGCGGCGGCACCGTCGGAAACACGGTCCGCGTGACGAAGCCGTCGCGTTCCAGCCCGCGCAGGGTGCTCGTCAGCATCTTTTGCGATATTCCGGGGATCGTCCGTTTCAGCTCGTTGAAGCGCATCGGCCGCTTGCCGAGGAAGCTGACGACGAGGACCGTCCATTTGTCGCCGACGCGCTGCAGGATATTGTGCACGGTGGCGCATGCGCTGGTTACTTCGAAGTGATTCGGTTTCAAAAAAGTGCCTCCTTGCCACGTCTCGAGATGGTCACTTATATAGCGCCGGTCACCAATCGTTACCACCCCCAAGCACAAAGGATTCACCGAGCATGGCAAAACTGAAGATCGGGATCATCGTCGGCAGCACGCGCATGGGCCGCTTCGCCGAATATCCGGCCAAATGGGCCTCCGAACTCGCCGCTGGCCGCAGCGACGTCGAGACCGAAATCGTCGATCTCCTCGACTATCCGATGCACTTCTTCGGCGAAGAGCGCAGCACGACGGCGGAAACCGAAACGGCCGAGCGCTGGAAGAAGAAGCTGCGTACGTTCGACGCCTATATCATCACCGTCGCCGAATATAATCATGCCCCGACCGCCGTGCTGAAAAACGCCATCGATCTTGGCGATTTCATCCACAAGCCGGTCGGCTTCGTCGGCTATGGCGGCGTCGGCGGTGCCCGCGCCGTGGAACATCTGCGCGGCATCTTCGTCGAGATGAGCGCCGCTTCGGTCAAGGCCGGCGTGCATATTTCCTATCCGGAATATCTGACCGTCGTCAAAGGCGAGAAGAAGCTCGGCGACTATCCGCATCTGAACGAGGCGCTGACCGCCCAGATCGACCAGCTTGCCTGGTGGGGCAATGCCCTGAAAGCTGCCCGCGAAAAGGCCTGAAGCATCGGGCGGCCGGTCCTGGCCGCCCCCTCACGCCCATTCGGCCCAGCGGCCGTGGAAATCGGCGCGGCCGAGCTTCATCGACTGTTCGCCCGGCCACAGAGTAAGGCCAATGCCCGCCGAGCCCGGCACATCATCCGGCTCGATGGCGAGCCAGGCAAACGGCGTATCCTCCGTCGCCGCATCGCCGGCCTCGAAGATCGCCGACACAAGGCCGGCCTTGGTATCCTCATCCAGATATTGCCAGACGATCGTATGGAACAGCAGCCGCGTGCGGCCGCGCTCGCGCGGCATACGCAGCTTTTCCACGAGCCAGGCGGCGGCACCCTGGCGCTCCACCCGGTACCTGGCCTCCGCCGCCAGCGACAGCGCCTGGCTTATCCGCCGCAACCGTTCCTCCTGGTCGGCCCAGACATAGGACAGCAGCCGCTCGCGGTCCCTCGCCGAGGCCGGATCAAGCGGATTGAGGTCGCAGCCCTGGCGCGAGCCAATCAGCAGCTCCTGGCTGGTATCGGGCGCATTGCCACGCCATTGCGAGCGGATTTCAACGCTTGAATCGCCATTCCAGGCGGCCGCGCCGAAATCGAATCGATAGCGGTCGAATGCAAGGTTGAGGCCGGCGCTCGACCCGATCTCGTAGACGTCGATCGGCAGTCCCGTTCGCCCCGCCAGATGCAGGCAGGCGCCGAGAATGGCGCCGGAACGGGCCACCTCGTTCGTTTGTGGCGCACTGTCGAGATAGCCCGCCAGAAAAGCATCGTGATTGCGAATCGCGCCCTCGATGGCGGCCCAGAGCCTGTCTTTGTCGCTGGCGTCGGGCGGATAGACTGCCTGCAATTGCGGCGAGGCGCCGGAGCGAGCGAGGGCATGCAAGCCCCCTGCCGCACGCAATGGCAGCGCCGCATGCACCGGATCGCCCTGCCAATCGAGGATGCGGCTGCCAAAGCGGCTCGTTCCGTCGAGCCTCTCGGCCAGGACCTCGCAAAGCCGGGCGGTGAAGGGGGAACCGAGCGAAAGGCAGGCCTGCGCCTGCCGGACAAAACTGTCTCTCACGCTCATCAGCGCTCGGACCAGACGGCGCGTTCGACATAATCGATGCGCAAATTGCGGGATTCGGCCATGGCCCTCGCATCCTACAGGACGAGTTGCGTTTCCAGAATATCCTTGAGCTTGCGCAGGTCGCGCATCACCCAGGCGGCGTCGGCGGTGAATTTCTCGTCGTCCATGCCGGGCAGCCGGAAAAGCGTGAAGCTGAGTTCCGAGCATTCGCCATTGGCGACGACGCGCAGCGGTATGTAGACTTCCTCGCCCGTTTCCGTCCGCACCCAATGGTCGAGCACGCCCAGATCGTTGGGCGGCACGAATCGCAGGCGCAGCTTGCCGGCGGGACCATCCGCCAGCCATTCATCGCCGAGCTTCTGCAGGCCGGACGTCAGCCCCGACGCCCATTCCGGCAGATTGTCCGGTACGCAGGCGTAGTCATAGACATCCTTCCAGTTGCGTTGAATGGAGATTTGAAGTGTCCGCGCTTCATGCATCGCAAGACTGGCCTCCCCAGCAGATCTATAATCGATTTTATCCCGGTGCCCCGAATCTGAAGTTCACTACATGGTTGCAGCAGCGTCCCCTGCTGCCATAGTGAGGCATATACCACACTAGCAGCTTATGGTCCGGGGACCAACATCTGCAACGGCAAACCTTGCCTCCCGCCCTGCTTCGCAGTAGTGATTTCGCCAACTTTCACAGGAAAACGCACCATGACTTCTACCCGTACCGAAACCGATACGTTTGGCCCGATCGAGGTTGCTGCCGACAGATACTGGGGAGCCCAGACGGAACGGTCGCTTCACAATTTCAAGATCGGCGGCGAGCGCCAGCCGATACCGCTGGTGCACGCGCTGGGCATCGTGAAGCGGGCGGCCGCGGAGACGAACATGGCCCTCGGCAAGCTGGACGAGGTCATTGGCCGCGCGATCACCGTCGCTGCCGAAGAGGTCATCGAGGGCAAGCTGGACGATCATTTTCCGCTCGTCGTCTGGCAGACGGGCTCGGGCACCCAGTCCAACATGAATGCCAATGAGGTCATCTCCAACCGCGCCATCGAAATGCTGGGCGGAACGAAGGGTTCGAAGAAGCCGGTCCATCCCAACGACCATGTCAATATGAGCCAGTCGTCCAACGACACGTTCCCGACGGCAATCCATATCGCCACCGCCATCGAGGCGACGAAGCGGCTCTACCCGGCGCTCGATCACCTGACCGATGCGCTGGCCAGGAAGGAAAAGGCCTTCGCCGACATCATCAAGATCGGCCGCACCCATACGCAGGACGCCACCCCCGTGACCCTCGGCCAGGAATTCTCCGGCTACCGGGCGGCGCTGGAATATGCGCGCAAGCGGATCGAGCAGAGCCTTGGCGACGTCTTCCTTCTCGCCCAGGGCGGCACCGCCGTCGGAACGGGACTGAATGCACCGGTCGGCTTCGACACCGGCTTTGCCGAAGCCGTGTCCGACATCACCGGCCTGCCCTTCAAGACGGCGCCCAACAAGTTCGAGGCACTCGCCAGCCATGGCGCGCTTGCCAATTTCCATGGCGCGCTCAACGCCCTTGCCGCCGATCTGTTCAAGATCGCCAATGATATCCGCTTCCTCGGCTCCGGGCCGCGTTCGGGTCTCGGCGAGTTGAAGCTTCCGGAAAACGAGCCGGGCTCCTCGATCATGCCGGGCAAGGTCAACCCGACACAGGCGGAGGCGCTCACCATGGTGGCGGCGCAGGTTTTCGGCAACCACACCACCGTGACCGTGGCCGCCAGCCAGGGCCATTTCGAACTCAACGTGTTCAAGCCGGTGATCGCCCTCAACGTCCTGCAATCGATACGGCTGCTTGCCGATGCCATGGTCTCGTTCGCCGATAATTGCGTCGAGGGCATCGAGGCCGACGAAGTGCGCATCACCGACCTGCTCGAACGGTCGCTGATGCTGGTAACGGCGCTCGCGCCCGCCATCGGCTACGACAATGCGGCGAAGATCGCCAAGACCGCGCACAAGAACGGCACCACCCTGCGCGAAGAAGCGCTGGCCAGCGGCCACGTCTCGGCGGAAGATTATGACCGCCTGGTAAGGCCCGAACGGATGATCGCACCTGAATAAACCAAGGATCCGTTGAACAATCTGTTGTCAAATACGCGTCTTTGGTAAACAGATAAAGTCGCGTATTGACCCACGGTCCTTTACTCAGGAGAAAGTCGTATGGCTAACAATAGCATACTGGTACTTATAGGTCGTATTCTACTATCGTTCATGTTCATCATGGCGGGATGGGGCAAGCTGACTGCCATTGGCGGCACGGCGGGCTATTTTGCCAGCCAGGGCCTGCCGGCTCCGACGATCGTCGCCGTTCTCGTCGGTCTCCTGGAGTTCTTCGGCGGCATCGCGGTGCTCGTCGGCTTCCAGACCCGGATCGCCGCCCTGCTTCTCGGCCTGTTCACCCTCGCCGCCACCGCGGTCGCCCACCTCGACTGGAGCGGCGATGCGGGCATGGCGCAATTCATGTTCTTCCAGAAGAATCTCGGCGTCGCCGGCGGCTTCTTCGTTCTTGCAGCCCATGGCGCCGGTGCTTTCTCGCTCGACGCACGTCGCGCGTAAGACCAGCGTTCGCAAAACAAGAAAAGGCCGCTTCCGCGGCCTTTTTCATTGTCAGTTGGTGGGCTTTCCATCCCCGACGAGCACCGGCTTTTCGCGATAGACCTCCGGGAACAGCTTGCTCAGGTTCTCGATCTTCGGCAGGTCATTATAGGCGATATAGGGCTGCGTCGGATGCAGCGTCGCATAGTCCTGATGATAGGCTTCCGCCGGATAGAACGCCGTCAGCTTCGATAGCTTCGTGACGATGGGCGCCGAATAGACCTTCGCCTTGTCGAGCTGGGCGATATATTCACGGGCGATGCGTTGCTGTTCGTCGGTCGTCGTGAATATGGCCGAGCGATATTGCGTGCCGACATCCGGCCCCTGGCGGTTCAGCTGCGTCGGGTCGTGCACGACGGAGAAATAGGCCTGCAACACCTTGCCGAGCGACACGACTTTCGGATCGAACGTCACCATGACGGCTTCGGCATGTCCGGTGTCGCCATTGCTGACGCGGTCATAGTCGGCGCTCTCCCTGGTGCCGCCGGAATAGCCAGAAACGGCGCTGGTGACGCCCTTCATATGCTGGTAGACGCCCTGCACGCCCCAGAAACAGCCGCCGGCGAGCACGATCGACTGCACGTCCAACGGCGTTGCCTGGTCCAGTGCCGGCGGCGGCGCCATCACCGCAGTCTCGGCCGCAATGGCCGGCGCTGCAAATCCGAGGCAGGCGGCCGCAAACAGAATTCGGGAAAGTCTCATCGGATTATCCTTTCACCTCGGCCGCTGCCGGATTGAACTTCATGGCAATGCCATTCATGCAATAGCGCAGGCCGGTCGGTTGCGGCCCGTCGTCGAAGACATGGCCGAGATGACCGCCGCAGCGCCGGCATTCCACCGCCGTGCGGATCATGCCCCAGGATGTGTCGGATTTCTCGATGACGGCATTCTGCAGCGGTTGCCAGAAGCTTGGCCAGCCGGTGCCGCTGTCGAATTTCGTCGCGCTGTCGAATAATGGAAGATCGCATCCGGCGCAGGCGAATATGCCCTTGCGCTTCTCGTGGTCGAGCGGGCTGGAAAAGGCGCGTTCCGTGCCCTCCTGCCGCAATACTTCATATTGATCCGGCGACAGCAGGGCCCGCCATTCGGCGTCCGTGCGCTCGATTTCAAACTTGCCTGCCGCCTTGCCTGCCGCTCGGGATGGGCTTGGGCCCATGAACCGCGAGAGCGCAGCGACTGCCACTCCCGTCAGCGCGGTTCCAAAAAGCATCCGCCGTGTCATCATCCTGGCTCTCCCTGCATGATCTTACCGCACTTGGCGGCGATATGCAGGAATACGTATCGGCGGGATAAAAGTTACAGATCGGGCTTGCCGTTCACGCAGACTTGATGGGCCCGGCCCGAGGACCATGGGAAAAGGTCAGGCCGATGCGAGGCTGGTCTTGATGCGCTCGGCCACCTCCGCGACACCCGCCGCGTCGCTGACGGCGCGCGAGGCGACAAGACAGGCCTCGGACCGCAGGATGACGCCGTCCTCCAGTATCTTCAGGTGGTTTGCCTGCAGGGTGGACCCCGTGGAGGTGATATCGACGATGATATCGGCGGCGCCCGAGGCCGGAGCGCCTTCGGTAGCGCCGAGGCTTTCGACGATGCGATAGACCTGGATGCCGTGCATCTGCGAGAAGAACTGCTGGGTCAGCCGCCAGTATTTCGTCGCTATGCGCAGGCGCCGTCCGTGGCGCTGGCGGAAATCGGCGGCGACATCGTCGAGGTCGGCCATCGTCGAAACATCGTACCAGACTTCCGGCACCGCCACGACGACATCCGCATGGCCGAAGCCGAGGCGCGCTTCGATGCCGACGCGCTCGTCGGCGGCGGCGAGTGTCTCGCGAACGAGGTCTTCCCCGGTCACGCCGAGGTCGACGCTGCCATAGCCGAGTTCGCGGGCGATCTCCGATGCCGAAAGGAACAGGATATCGATGCGGCTCTCGCCGCGCACGCTGGCGCGGTAATTGCGCTGGTCCTTGGGCAGGACGACTTCCAGGCCGGCTTTTTCAAGCACGGCGAGCGCCTGCTCCTTGAGGCGCCCCTTGGATGGCAAGGCGAGCGTGATCGTCATTCGGTCTCTCCCGCGATGCGCTCCAGCCGATCGAGCCAGATCGAAAACCCTACTCCGGGGATGGAGCCGACCGCGCCGAGCATCGTCAGCAGCCGGTCATAGCGGCCGCCGCCGACAATGGCGCCGATACCCGGCTTGCCGACGCAGACGACCTCGTAGACAAGGCCGGTGTAATAATCGAGCGGGCGCCCGAAGGCGGCGTCGTAGATGATCGTCTCATGCCCGATACCGGCTTCCATGATGGAGGCCGACCTTGCTTCGAACTGTTCGAGCGCCGGGCCGAGGTCGAAATCATTGGCGCGGGCAAAGCGCAGCAGATCGCCCGCGGCCGAGCGCAGCGGCACGCGGATGGCGAGGAAGGATTCCAGCGCCGAAAGTGCCCGCGCGGGCAGGCGGATCGAAGCGAGATCGGCCTTTTCGATCAGGCGCCGGGCAATTTCGAGCGGCGTGCGGCCCGCGCCGGGCGAAATGCCGGTATCCTGCATCTCCGTTTCCAGCCCGGTGGCGAGCGCAGCTTCGTCATGCTGCGCCACATGGCGGGCCAGATGCTCCGGCAGTTCGTCGCTGCGCCTGTCGGAGGCAAGGTCGGCGATGAGCGCCTTCAGCTGGCCGGGATTGCCGAAGGAGCGCGCAAGCCGCTTCTGCCAGCCGCGCGGCAGGCCGAGGGCGGCGAGAACCGCCTCGAATATGGCCTGGTCGCCGAGCAATGTCTCAAGCTCCGCCGCCGGTGCGACGAGACGGACGGCGGCAAGCGCATCGGCAAGCGAGCGGGCATCGGCGCGGGCGCGGTTGGCATCGCCAAGATCCTCTATGCCGGCCTGGAAGAACTCGCTGTCGCCCTCGCGCCGCTGCCGGAACACTTTGCCGAGATAGGCATAGCGCTTGGGCGTCTCGGCGTTGCGGTCGATATGGTCGCGGCAGACCGGAATGGTGAATTCGGGACGCAGACAGAGGCTTTGGCCGTTTTCGTTCTCGGTCAGGAAAATGCGCCGCCGCAGATCCTCGCCCGCCATGTCCAGGAACTGGTCGGCCGGCTGGATGACCGGAATATCCACGAGTTCGGCCTCCCGCGCGCTGATCAGCGCGGCAAGCTCATTGGCGAAGGCCGGGGCGCGGAAAGCGTTCACGTCTGACCTTATCCCAATCCGTTGGCGCGGTCTTCCGCCTGCGCCTGCAATATCTTGCGGACCTCGGCCACCAGTTCCGTCTCCCTGGCGGTAATCTGGGCCGGACGGCTTTCACGCCAGGTCGTATTGTCTTTGATCTGCGCGGCGAGGCGCGCGCCCTCGACGAGGTCCTTGATCTGGATTTCGCCGTTTTCACGCTCCTGCGAGCCCTGGATGACGACGCAGGGCGCGCCGCGACGGTCGGCATATTTCATCTGCGGCTTCATGCCGGAGCCACCGAGATACATTTCCGCCCGGATACCCGCCTGGCGCAGTTCGGCGACCATTTTCTGGTAGCGTCCGAGGCTCGCGGTATCGCGGTCCATCACCAGGACGACCACCGGCCCTGCCCCATCCGATAGACCGAGCTTGCCGAGGTTCTTCAACGCCGTCATCAACCGCGAAACGCCGATCGAGAACCCGGTTGCCGGCACCGGCTCACCACGGAAGCGGGAGACGAGGCCATCATAGCGGCCGCCGCCGCCGACGGAGCCGAACACCACCTTCTCGCCCTTCTCATTGGTCACGTCGAAGGTCAGCTCTGCCTCGAAGACGGGGCCGGTGTAATATTCCAGCCCACGCACGACCGAAGGGTCGATCCTGACGCGGCCTTCATAGCCGCCCGCCCGGCACAGCGCCTCGATCGTTTCGAGTTCCGCAACGCCTTCGCTGCCCTTTTCATTGCCGCTGACCACCTGCCGGAGGTTGGCGATCGTCTCTTCGCCGCTGGCGCCGCCAGCCGAGGTGAAGTCGAGCACCTTGCCGATCGCCTCGTCATCGAGCCCGGCACCCTTGGTGAAATCGCCGCTCTCGTCGAGCCGGCCCTTGCCGAGCAGTTCGCGCACGCCCTCGAGGCCGAACTTGTCGAGCTTGTCGATGGCCCGCAGCACGGTCAGGCGCCTGGCGATATTCTCATCGCCGGCAAGACCGATGGCATCGAGCACGCCGTCGAGGACCTTGCGGTTATTGACGCGGATGACGTAATCGCCGCGCTTGATCTCCAGCGCCTCCATGACATCCGCCATCATCATGCACATTTCGGCATCGGCGGAGACCGACGGCGCGCCTACCGTATCGGCGTCGAACTGCATGAATTGCCGGAACCGGCCGGGACCGGGCTTTTCGTTGCGGAAGACCCAGCCGGCGCGATAGCTGCGATAGGGCTTGGCGATGGTTTCGAAGTTTTCAGCGACATGGCGGGCAAGCGGCGCAGTCAGGTCGTAGCGCAGCGACAGCCATTGCTCGTCATCGTCCTGGAACGAGAACACGCCTTCGTTCGGCCGGTCCTGGTCGGGGAGGAACTTGCCCAGCGCGTCGGTATATTCGACGAGGGGCGTCTCGACCGGCTCGAAGCCATAGAGTTCGTAGACCTTGCGGATCTCGGCCATCATCTTTTCGGCGGCGCGCAGGTCCTCCGGGGCGCGGTCCACGAAACCGCGCGGAAGCCGCGCCTTAACCCTGTCCGCTTTCGTTGTCATGATGCTTGTCCGATATCCTGAAATGGGTACTCAATCTGAAATGCCGGCTGCGCCGGAACCTTCGGGGAAGGCTCTAGCGGATCACGCCCTGAAGGGCAAGGATCGAGACTAACGGGGCCGCCTGAACGCCGCGCGCAGATCCTCGACCTCCCGGCGGCATTTGCACCCCTCGATATGGTCGTTGACCAGCCCCATGGCCTGCATGTGGGCGTACATCGTGGTCGGCCCGACGAAGCTCCAGCCGCGCTTCTTCAGGTCCTTGGACAGCCGCACGGAGGTGGGCGACGTGGGATTGGCGACCAGTGTCGGATAATCGACCCGCTTCGGCCTTTCGCCTTCATCCGGTTCGAACGACCAGAAATAGGCGGCGAGACTGCCCTTTTCCTCGATGAGTTCGATGGCGCGCTTCGCATTGTTGATCGCCGAATTTATCTTGCCGCGGTGCCTTATGATGCCGGCATCGGCCAGTAGCCGCTCCACATCGGCCTCGCCATAGCGCGCCACCTTGCGAAAGTCGAAACCGTCGAAGGCCGCGCGGAAATTCTCGCGCTTGCGCAGGATCGTCAGCCATGAGAGGCCGGACTGGAAGCCTTCGAGGCAGATCTTCTCGAACAGCCTTGTATCGTCCGCAACCGGGCGGCCCCATTCATGATCGTGGTAGCGGATATATTCCGGCAGATTGCCGGGCCAGAAGCAGCGGGCAAGCCCGTCCTCGCCCGTCATCAAGCCTGTTTTCGCCGCCACTTCCGTGCTCATGCTCGACCCCGATCGTTAAAAATTAACCAATTGCGGCAAGAGACCGGTAACCATAACCGACAGTTCGGCCGCAGAATCGCCCATGCGGCCGATTTGTTCATCTTTTTCTACTGGAACCGGGGCAAACTCAACCCGAAACCTGACATGCGCCGTCAGCAGAGTGGGCTGTCAGCAGTGTTCCATCGAGAAAATCCATGATGATGCGTCCATTTCTCATCTGCCTGCTTGCCTCGGCGATTGGTTCCAACGCCTTTGCCAGCGAACGCTATGCCACGCGGCCTCCGGTAGTGCTGAGCCCGGACGTGTCGGCGCCCTGGGTCAAGCAATTGCGCCAGCGCCCGGTCGGCGGGCCAGCCAATTCGCGCCATGTCAATCCGCGCAATTATGTCGTTTTCGACGACGAGCCGGTGCGGCCGGTGAAGCCACGCCGCAGCAAGCGTGCGCCGGCCGCCAATTCCGCGGCGCGGGAAGTGTCGTTCCAGCGCCCGGAAGCACCGCCGAAGAGCGTGAAGAAAAAGCGCGAGATGGACCCGAAATTCCTGCCGCAGACGGTTGCCTATGACGGGCCCGAGCCAGCCGGCACGATCGTCATCGATACGGCGCAACGCTTTCTTTACCTGGTGGAGGCCGATGGCAACGCGCACCGCTACGGTGTCGGCGTCGGCAAGGAAGGCTTCGGCTGGTCCGGCACCAATACGATCAGCCGCAAGGCCGAATGGCCCTCCTGGCATCCGCCGGCCGAAATGATCAGGCGCGAGAAGCGCAAGGGACGCATATTGCCGGCCCATATGGAAGGCGGCGTCGCCAATCCGCTCGGAGCACGGGCGCTCTATCTCGGCTCGACGCTTTACCGCATCCATGGCACCAATGCGCCCTGGACCATCGGGCAATCCGTATCGAGCGGATGTATCCGGATGCGCAATGAAGACGTCATCGAGCTTTATGAGCGCGTGGGCGTCGGAACGAAAGTGATCGTGCGCTAGATTAGCGGCCAGTGCCGGGGGCCAGTGCTGGGGGCCAGTACCGGGGGACGGCGTCGGGGGACGCCGGAGAATGGGGATGGCGCGTTGCACCGCCGTCCCCATTCGACTGTTCAGTGCAGCCGCTGCGCCGGCAGATTGGCCGGCGGCGGCCCGCCATAGGCCCAGTCGAGCAACTGGACCGTGTGGACCAGCGGCAGTTTCGTGCCGCCCGCCAATTGCGTCATGCAGCCGATATTGCCGGTGGCGACCATAGCCGCACCGGTCGATTCGATGTTGGCGAGCTTCCGGTCGCGCAGGGTACGGGCAATCTCGGGTTGCATGATGTTGTAGGTGCCCGCCGATCCGCAGCAGAGATGGCCTTCCGCCGGTTCCTTCACCACGAAGCCGGCGGCCTTCAACAATTCCCTGGGCTGGCGGATGATCTTCTGGCCATGCTGCATCGAACAGGCCGAATGATAGGCGACGACCAGGCCCGGCGCGTGCTCCGGCGCGGGCAGCTCCAGGGCCGCGAGGAATTCGGTGACGTCCTTCGCCAGCGCCGACACGCGCGCCGCCTTTTCGGCATAGGCGGGATCGAGCCGCAGCATATAGCCGTAATCCTTGATCGTCGTGCCGCAGCCCGAGGCGGTGATGATGATGGCGTCGAGACCGGCCGATTCTATTTCCCTCGTCCAGACGTCGACGTTGCGGCGGGCATTGGCCAGCGCCTCGTCCTCGCGGCCCATATGATGGACGAGCGAGCCGCAACAGACTTCGCCGGCCGGCACGGCGACCTCCACGCCCAACCGCGTGAGGAGACGGATGGTCGCCGCATTGATCTCCGGATCGAGCACGGGCTGGGCGCAGCCGGTCAGCAATGCGACGCGGGCGCGGGGCGCCGATGCGGGCGAATGGACGGCGGGACGGGCGGAGGCGGAGACGGCCATGACGGTGCGGGGCGCGAGTTCCAGCATCGCCGCAAAGGGCCGCAACATACCGACCTTCCTGAGGAGCGGCGCCAATGGCCGGGCCAATCTGGCGGCCTTGAGCGCCACGCGGAAGCGCGCCGGAAAGGGCAGCACCTTCGCCAGCAAGGCCCGCGTCAGCCGGTCCGGCAGCGGCCGCCGATAGGTCTTTTCGATATGGGCGCGCGCATTGTCGACGAGGTGCATATAGTTGACGCCCGACGGGCACGTCGTCATGCAGGCGAGGCAGGACAGGCAGCGGTCGACATGCTTGACGATCTGCGCATCGGCGTCACGGCCGTTTTCGAGCATGTCCTTGATCAGGTAGATGCGGCCGCGCGGGCTGTCGAGTTCGTTGCCGAGCGTGACATAGGTCGGGCAGGTGGCGGTGCAGAAACCGCAATGGACGCATTTGCGCAGGATCTGTTCGGATTCTGCGACCCCGGGATCAAGCAATTGTTCGGGCGTGAAATTCGTCTGCAAGCTTAGACTCCTGCGACCATGCGGCCGGGATTGAGGATGTTTTCGGGATCGAACTGCTGTTTCAGCCGACGGGAAAGCGCCGCCAGCGCCTCTGCCTGCGGCTGGAACACCGCGGTCGATGCGCGGACCGCAACGGGCGCACGCACCAGCGTCGCATGGCCGCCGCCATATTTCGCGATGAGCGCGCGCACGGCTTCCGCCTCCGGATCGCCTTCCATGCGCAGCCAGACGAGGCCGCCCTGCCAATCGTAGAACGCATCGACAGCCGCGCCCATGCGCAGCGACGCCACCAGCTTCCAGGCCTCCATCGGCGTCATGGAAACGCGCCAGACCGGGCGCTCGGTGCCATCGGCGAAAGGCGTCACGTCGCGTATGTCGCGCCATATATCCGCCGAAGCGGCACCCGAGACATCGTCGATGTCGCCCGCCGCCACCAGAAGCTTGCGCAGCATTGCGGCACGGTCGGCGACGGATGGCGCGAAACCTTCAAGCCGCAGCAGCGTCGCGGCTTCGCCGCCCAGCGCGCCGTCGGCCACCCGCCCGGCCACATTGGCGGGCAAATGCGCGGCTGCCGATACTTCGCCGCTCGAGCCCATGGCGATGGCCATTGCCCGCGCCGCCGCTTCGTCGTCGAGCCCGCGCAGCACGAGCGTCGTTTCCGTTTCGGGCAAGGGCAGGACCTTGAAGGTGATTTCCGAGGCCACGCCGAGCGTGCCCCAGGAATTGGCCATGCCCTTGGAAAGATCGTAGCCGGTCACATTCTTGACCACGCGCCCGCCGGACTTGAACACTTCGCCGCGTCCGGAGACGACGCGGACGCCCAGCACGTGATCGCGCGCCGAGCCAGACTTCAAGCGGCGGGGGCCACAAAGGTTCGTCGCAAGCAGGCCGCCCAGCGTGCCCTGCCCCGCCGGCCCGCCGAGGAGCCGGCCATAATCCATGGGCTCGAACTGGAACGACTGGCCGTTCTCCGCCAGCAGCTTCTCGAGTTCGGCGACAGGCGTTCCCGCCCGCGCCGACAGCACGAGTTCGTCCGGCTCGTAGAAGATGACGCCGCCATAGGCCGCGAGCGAAACCGCATGTTCCGTCTGCACCGGCCGCCCAAGGCCGCGCTTCGAGCCCTGTCCGACTATCTCGATGGGCGTCGCGGCGCCGAGCGCCCATTGAACCGCATCGACGATCTCCGCCTCGGTGCCGGGAGTAAACACTGTCATCAGAATCTCGGCAGGTCGGGAAAGGGCAGCTTGCCGCGGTGGACGTGCATCCGCCCGAGTTCGGCGCAGCGGTGCAATTGCGGGAAGACCTTGCCCGGATTGAGGAGATGCCTGTCGTCAAAGGCGCATTTGACCCGGATCTGCTGGTTCAGGTCGGTTTCGTTGAACATTTCCGGCATGAGGTCGCGCTTTTCGATGCCGACGCCATGTTCGCCGGTCAGGACGCCGCCGACTTTTACGCATAGACGCAGGATATCCGCGCCAAAATCCTCCGCTTTCGCCAGTTCTTCGGGAATATTGGCATCATAAAGGATCAGCGGGTGGAGATTGCCATCCCCCGCATGGAAGACATTGGCGACCCGCAGGCCATACTGCTCCGACAGCGCGCGCATGCCGGCAAGGACGCCGGGCAAGGCCTTGCGGGGGATCGTGCCATCCATGCAGAGATAATCCGGCGAGATGCGTCCGACGGCCGGGAAGGCTGCCTTGCGCCCGGCCCAGAAGGCCATGCGCTGTTCCTCGCTCTGCGACACGATGCAGGTGGTCGCACCATTGTCGCGGCCGATGGCCTCCACCATCGTGATCAGGTGATCGACCTCCACCGCCGGACCGTCCAGCTCGATGATGAGCAGCGCTTCGACGTCGAGCGGATAGCCGGCATGGACATAATCCTCCGCCGCATGGATGGCGGGGCGATCCATCATTTCCATGCCGCCGGGTATGATGCCGGCGGCAATGATATCGGCCACGCACCGCCCGGCCTCCTCGCTGGTCGGGAACCCCACCATGAGCGCCCGCGCGGTTGCCGGCTTCTGCAGGATGCGCACCGTCACTTCGGTCACCACGCCGAGCAGGCCTTCCGATCCCGTCACCAGCCCGAGAAGGTCATAGCCTTCGCTGTCGAGGTGCTTGCCGCCGAGCCGGATGATCTCGCCGTTCATCAGCACCATTTCGAGGCCGAGCACATTATTGGCCGTAAGACCATATTTCAGGCAGTGCACCCCGCCGGAGTTTTCCGCGATATTGCCGCCGATCGAACAGGCGATCTGCGATGAGGGATCGGGCGCGTAGTAAAAGCCCTCATGCTCCACGGCGCGGGTGATGCCGAGATTGGTCACGCCCGGCTGCACGATCGCGGCGCGGTTGGGATAGTCGATCTCGAGGATGCGATTGAACCGGGACATGACCAGGAGCACGCCGTCCTCCAGCGGCAGCGCACCGCCGGAGAGCGATGTTCCTGATCCGCGCGGCACCACTTTGACATTGTTGTCATGGCAATATTTCAGGATGCGGGAGACCTGGGCGACTGTCTGGGGCAGCACGACCACCAGCGGCAATTGCCGATAGGCGGTCAGCGCGTCGGACTCGAAAGCGCGCATTTCGTTGACGGCATCGACAACGCCCTCCCCCGGCACGATGTCGCGCAGGGCGGCAACGATAGCCGCCCGCCGCGACAGCGTCGCCTCGTCCGCCTTCGGCATCACCAGACCAGACATCAAACCTCCCTAACGGCCTACCCGCCTTGCAAACAAACCGGTTCGGCCTCAGACTCCCATCACCGCATCTGGACGCTGATCATGACCACAGTCAACTTCAAACAGGCCCGCGGGCCGGACAAGCTGCGCATCTTCGCGATCGGCGACGTTCACGGCAGGCTCGACCTTCTGAAGGAAATGTACCGGCTCATCCAGGCAGAGAACGAGAAGACGCCGCCATTCGACTGGGTCATAGTGCATCTCGGCGACTATACGGATCGCGGGCCCGATTCCAAGGGTGTTCTCGATTTCCTCGTTGAGGCACAGCGGCGCAACCACCGCATCGTCGCGCTGGCCGGGAACCATGATGTCGGGCTGATCGATTTCGTCGAAACCGGCGATCCGGCCGGCATATTCGCGCTCAATGGCGGCCGGCAAACCGCGCTTTCCTATGGAATCGACATTGATTTCCGCAATGCGCGCTCGGTCGCGGAGGGCCATCGGGCGCTGGTGGCGGCCATGCCGCCCGCCCATCTCGCCTTCCTGCGGGGCCTGGCGCGTTCGATCACGTTCGGCGACTTCTTCTTCTGTCACGCGGGGATCAGGCCGGGCGTCGAGCTTTCACGCCAGGATGCGGAGGATCTCATCTGGATCAGGTCGCAATTCCTGAACGATGCCCGGCTTTATCCCAAGGTGATCGTCCATGGCCACACGCCTGCGACCAATGTCGAAATCAGGCCGAACCGCGTCAATCTCGATACCGGCGCCTATGCGAGCGGCCGTCTCAGCGCGCTCATGATCGACGGCGCGGAGAAAACGCTGCTGGAGGCGCGCTGACGGGCAAAAGTTCAGTGAAAGGAAGTGCTTACGCCATATCCATCCGAAGAGACCGTGTGTCCGCCGGCATCGACGGAGAACAGACCGACAGCCATGAACAATATTGCCGAAAGCATGAGGGCGGTCAAAAGGGCTGCATTTCTGGTGGTCATCGGAAGGGGTCCATCGTTTACTATCCTGGCGTGTGCCAGTTCGCTCGCCGCCAACTACAGGCCACACCTGTTACCAACTAGTGAATCAAGGACACGTTCCACACGAATCGGACAGGGCGCAGCGATTCGCAATTCAGCTGTTGCCCGGCTGCAACTATTCCGCGCTGCCGCAACCTAGATCAGCGCGACCCAGGCACGCGCCAATGCCAGCCCCGCTCTATCGGCCGCTGCGCCATTGCGCTGGCGGTGCATGGCATAGGCCTGCAGCCATTGCGGGTGGCCCGTTTCGATCTGATCGCGAAACGCCTCCGTCCATCGATCGACAAGCGCCACATCCGCCTCGAAATGAAACTGGATGCCATAGGCGGCCCGTCCGATCCGGAAGGCCTGGTTCGCGGTCTGGCCGCTGCTGGCAAGATGGATGGCGGACGGCGGCAGTGTAAAGCTGTCGCTGTGCCAGTGGAATATCGGGAAGCTGGCGCCGGCAGCGGCAAGAAACGGGTCGCGCAATCCCTCTTCGGTCAATGTGACGGGATGCCAGCCGAATTCGGGTGGCCGTCCGAGAATATTCGTGGCTCCATAGCCACGGGCGAGTACCTGGCTGCCGAGACAGATGCCGAGGACGGCCTTCCCGGCATCGCCGAACGCTGCCATCAGTTCGGCCAGTTGCGGCAGATAGGGGAAATCCTCGTCCGCCAGCGCGTTCTGGTCGCCGCCGAGGACGATCAGCGCGTCATGCCCGCCATGATCGGCGGGAAGCTCTTTGCCAAGATAGGGATGGCGATGGTCGATGCCGGCTTCCCGCTCGGACAACGCCAGCGCCACGGCGCCGAGACCGGTGTCGCGGTAGTTTTGAATGACGAGGACGCGCATGGTGATTCCCGCTGGTGAAGGCCGCTTCGGGATATCACGGGGCACGGAGGACAGGAAGATGCCGTTGCAGAACAGGGTGACGCCCTTTGGCGAGATCGTCGCGGTGCCCGATCGCGGCCAGTTCATGGGCAATCGCGGCATCATACACGACCCTTCCAGCCGCACCCTGCTGCGGCGGCGGTGGACGACGCGGGCATGGATCATCTGCGTCTGCTCGTTCAGGAATGTCAGGCGGGACGTCATGGCGCGGCGAAGCTGGACCGAACTGTTCTTCTTCGACGAAGCGACGGCGCTCGCCGCCGGTCATCGCCCGTGCTTCTACTGCCGGAGGGAGCGTGCCCGGGCCTTCCAGTCTGCCTGGGCCATCGGCAATGGCGACGATGCGCCGCCTCCCGCGCCCGCCATGGACAAGGTCCTGCACGCCCAGAGGCTGGAGGCTGGCGGCGTCAGGCGATATCATGATCTGCCCGGCCCTATCGAACGGCTCCCGGGCGGGACCATGATCGCCGCCGATGGCGAGGCATTCCTGGTGCGGGACGGCGCAATCTTCCGCTGGTCGTGGCAGGGCTACAGCCCGGCGGCCGCACCGGGCAATGCCCTTCTGCTCACCCCGCCGGCAACGGTGCTGGCGCTGCGGGCGGGATATCTTCCTTCCATCGGGCCTATGTCCTGAGCGATGCGGGCGTTGGCCGCAGGCTCCAGCCGAGGCTCGTTCCGGCCGCAGCCAGGAGAATGATGGCGGCGCCGATCAACTGGCTCGGCTGCAGGGCATGATCGAAGGCGACGTAATCGACGATGATCGCCGCAATCGGGTAGATGAAGGACAGCGCACCGGTGATATGGGTCGGCAGCCTCTGTATGGCGCTATAGAGCAGGATATACATGAGGCCCGTATGGATGATGCCGATGGCGACGATGCTCGCCCATTGCCGCGGCGATGCCGGCAGCGCATCGAATTGCGCAAAGGGAGCGAGCAGGACGACGCCGACCACGACCTGGATCAGGGCGATCAGATGCGGCGGCGTGCCGCGCAAATGCTTGGCGACGATGGACGCGATGGCATAGAGGAAGGCCGCGCCGAGCGCGAGGGCGATGCCCGTCAGGTAATCGGCGCCGTGCTGGCTGCCGCCCGGCTTTGCCTGCACGATGAGCACCATGCCGGCAAAGGCCAGGGACAGCCAGGCGAGCTTGCTGAAGGTGAGCTTTTCCTTGAAGAAGATCGCGCCAAGGCCGACCAGCATGAATGGCTGCACATTGTAGACCGTGGTGGCGATGGCGATGGAGGCGCGCGAATAGGCGGCGAAGAGCAGCACCCAGTTCAATACGATCGCGACGCCGCCGAGAACCGCGATGGCGAGCAGACGTGGCGGTATCGGCCGCAGCAGGCCCATATAGCCGCAAACCAGGAGCAGCGTCGCGGCGCCGATGGCGCAGCGCCAGAACACGACGGACGACACCGCCTGCCCCGACATCAGGACGAACCATCCTATCGTTCCCGAAATGAGCATGGCCGCCGTCATCTCGGCGCCGCCCCTGAAAATATCCCTGTCCATCGCATTTCTCCTTCTGTGCCCTGATATTATGCGGCGAACCGGGGTTTTGCCATGTCTGCACAAAAGTGATAGAGTTGGATGGCCTAATAAATTTAGGCTGCATGGGACAATCGCCTTATCTTACAAATGCAGGACAATCATGCTCGATCAGTTTGACAAGATCATCGTCGAGGCCCTGGCGGCGGATGCGAGAATTTCGCTGAAGGAACTGGCGAACAAGGCGGGGCTTTCCTCGCCCAGCGTCGCGGAGCGACTGAAGCGACTGGAGGAGCGCAAGGTCATCAGCGCCTTTACGGTCGAACTCGATCCCACGGCGCTCGGCTATAGTCTCTGCGCCATCGTCCGCGTCAGGCCATTGCCGGGCATGCTGCATATCGTCGAGCGCCTGATCCAGGAAACGCCGGAGATAACCGAGTGCGACAAGGTCACCGGCGATGATTGCTTCATCGGGAAACTGCATTTCCGGTCGATGCAGCAACTGGACTCCATCCTTGACCGCCTGGCGGAAAAAGCTGAAACCAACACGTCTATCGTCAAATCGACCACGGTGAAGCGCCGCCTGCCGCCGCTCGACTGACCCAGCCAGGAACGACCCATGCGTGCCAATTATCGAATGCAACGGCTCTATGTGACGGGCGATCTTGCCAAAGACGCGCGGATCGACGCCACGCCGGAGCAGGTCAACTACCTCGTGAACGTCCTGCGCATGGCGGAGGGAGACGAGGTTCTTCTCTTCAACGGGCGCGATGGCGAGTGGAAGGCCGTGCTGAAGCCGGAAACCCGGAAGAAGCTGGCGCTGGTGCCGGCGGAACCGGTTCGCGAGCAGCCGCCGCTGCCCGATCTGATCTATTGCTTTGCGCCGCTGAAGCAGGGACGCCTCGACTACATGGTGCAAAAGGCCGTGGAGATGGGTGCGGGCGTGCTGCAACCGGTGATCACCCAGCACACGCAGGTCTCGCGTATCGGTATCGACCGCATCAGGGCGAATGCGATCGAGGCAGCCGAGCAATGCGGCGTTCTCGCCATCCCGGCCGTCCATGAGCCGGTGAAGCTCGAACGGCTGCTGGATGACTGGGCGCCGGCGCGGCGCCTGATCTTCTGCGACGAAGGGCATGGCACGCACAATCCGCTGCCATTGCTGCAGGCGCTGCCGCGGCAACCGCTCGGCGTGATCATCGGGCCGGAAGGCGGCTTCTCGGAGCAGGAGCGGCAGGCCCTGCGCGCGCTGCCATTCGTGACGCCAATTCCGCTGGGGCAGCGCATATTGCGCGCCGATACGGCCGCGGTCGCCGCACTCGCCCTTATCCAGGCCACATTGGGAGACTGGTAGAAGCAACTTCTATTGATGGAAGCATCAGCGAAATTTGCTTGCGCTCAACCGCAAAAAATGGCCAATCACGCCCACGAATATTCAAGAATGGAAAACATCGTCCATGGCGCGCGACACGACCGACGAAACCGTCATCGATAATGAGGAAACACTGGCGGCCTACCTCGCCCAGGGCTGCAAACCGCAGGCCGCATGGCGCATCGGCACCGAACACGAAAAGTTTCCGTTCTATACCGAAGATCACAGTCCCGTTCCCTATGAGGGCGAGCGCGGCATACGCGCCATACTCGAAGGCATGCAGTCGAAGCTCGGCTGGGAGCCTATCATCGACGAAGGCAATATAATCGGCCTCGTCGAACCCACGGGACAAGGCGCCATTTCCCTGGAGCCGGGCGGCCAGTTCGAGCTCTCGGGCGCGCCGCTTGCCTCCATCCACCAGACCTGCCGCGAGACGAACGCCCATCTGGCGCAGGTGCGCGAGATCGCCGAGCCGCTGGGCATCCGCTTCCTCGGCCTCGGCGGCAGTCCGAAATGGACGCTGGCCGATACGCCGCGCATGCCGAAATCACGATACAAGATCATGACCGACTATATGCCGAAGGTCGGCACGGACGGCCTGAACATGATGTATCGCACCTGCACGATCCAGGTGAATCTCGACTTCGCTTCCGAGACCGACATGCGCCGCAAGATGCAGGTATCGATGAAGCTCCAATCGATCGCCACCGCGCTGTTCGCCATGTCTCCCTTCACCGAAGGCACGCCGAACGGGCTGCTGTCGTGGCGCTCCGACATCTGGCGCGATACGGACAATAATCGCTCCGGCGTCCTGCCCTTCGTGTTCAACGAGAATTTCGGCTTTGCCGATTATGTGGACTGGGCGCTCGACGTGCCGATGTATTTCGTCATGCGCCGCGGCCATTATTACGACTGCACCCATGTGACGTTCCGCCAGTTCATGAATGGCGCCCTGAAGGATTCGATCCCGGACGGCGTTCCGAACATGGGGGATTGGGCGAACCATCTTTCGACGCTCTTCCCCGAGGTGCGCCTCAAGCGCTTCCTCGAAATGCGCGGGGCGGACGGCGGCCCTTGGCGGCGCATCTGCGCCCTGCCCGCATTCTGGGTCGGGCTGCTCTACGATGCGGAAGCATTGAACGCAGCCGAGGCGCTGACGCGCGACTGGTCCTACGAGGCTGTGCAGGAACTGCGCGACGAGGTGCCGGCAAAGGGGCTGCAGGCAAGTCTCGGCAATCGTTCCGTGCTGGAGATTTCGCGCGATGTGATCGCAATTTCCCGCCTTGGCCTGAAGAATCGCGGCATTCTCAACAGCGAAGGCTTCGACGAGACGCATTATCTGGCATCGCTCGAGGAAGTGGTGGCGCGGGGAACGACTTCGGCGGAGCAGATGCTGTCGCAATATCGGACGGTCTGGGGCAACTCGGTCGAGCCGGCATTCCTCGAATATGCCTATTAGGGCTTTCGCATGATGATCGCGGAAGCCGACAGACAGGCGGATTGAACAGGGCGAGCAAGGAGGACTACGCATGACCAGAACCATTCTCATCACCGGCGGCAGCCGCGGCATCGGTCGATCGGCAGCGATCCTGGCGGGGCAAAGAGGATGGTCGGTCGGCGTGAACTATATCGGCAACAAGCAGGCGGCCGATGAAGTCGTCAAGGCCGTTGCGGATGCCGGCGGCAAGGCAATCGCCATCAAGGGCGACGTCGCCGACGAAGCCGACGTCGTCGCCATGTTCGAGCGCACGGTGGCGGAACTCGGTCCGCTCGACGGCGTCGTCGTCAATGCGGGCATCGTCGCTCCTCCGCAGCGGCTCATGGACATGAGCGCCGAGCGCATGCGGCGGATATTCGACGTCAATGTCCTTGGCGCCTATCTGTGCGCCCGCGAATCCGTACGCCGCCTCGCCCGCTCCAGCGGCGGCAAGGGCGGCTCGATCGTCCTATTGTCCTCGGCGGCGGCAAGGCTCGGCGCGCCGGGCGAATATGTCGACTATGCCGGGGCGAAAGGCGCTGTCGATACGCTGGCGATCGGCCTTTCCAAGGAGGTCGGGCCGGAGGGCATCCGCGTCAACGCCGTGCGGCCGGGGCTGATCGAAACCGATATCCATGCGAGCGGCGGCCAGCCGGACCGCGCCCGGCGTCTCGGCGTGACGGCTCCGCTCGGCCGGGCCGGAACCGCCGACGAAGTGGGCGAATCGATCGTCTGGCTGCTCGGCGATGCGTCATCCTACGTCACCGGCGCCATCATCGACGTGACGGGTGGCCGGTAAGACATTTTGAGTAGCGCCGCGCGGCTTCTGTGCTATGCGGGGAAAAACATTCACGCGGAACATCGAGCCATGGCAAAATACAAAGCGCTGTCGGAAGCCTTCATTCCCGAGCTTCCCAATTATTATCAGGGCAAGGTGCGGGAGAATTACGATCTCCCCGATGACCGGCGCATCATCATCGCCACCGACCGGATCAGCGCGTTCGACCGGATTCTCGCTTCCATCCCGCTCAAGGGCCGCGTGCTGACGCAGACGGCGCGCTATCAGTTCGAGAAGACCGCGGATATCTGCCCCAACCATGTGCTGGAATATCCGGACCCGAACGTCCTGGTCTGCCGGAAACTCGAAATCCTCCCGGTAGAGATCGTCGTGCGCGGCTATCTGGCCGGGACGACGAGCACCTCCGTCCTGACGCAGTACAAGGCCGGCAAACGGCAGATGTACGGTTTCACCCTGCCTGACGGCATGCAGGACAATGAAAAACTGCCGCATGCGATCATCACGCCGACCTCGAAGGCTTTCGACGGCGCACATGACGAGCCGCTGACGGCCGACGACATACTCCGGCAGGGCCTGCTCACCCCGCAACAATGGGAAATGGTTTCGGACTATGCCCTGCGGCTCTTCGAGCGCGGCCAGGCGATCGCGGCGGAGCGCGGCCTGATACTGGCCGATACGAAATACGAGTTCGGCACCGACAAGGACGGCCAGGTCGTCCTCGCCGACGAAATCCACACGCCGGATTCGAGCCGTTACTGGTTCGCCGACAGCTACCGGGCAGGCCAGCGGCCGGTCAGCTTCGACAAGGACTTCGTCCGCAACTGGGTGGTCGAGCGCTGCGACCCCTACAAGGACGACGTTCCGGAAATTCCCGAGGATGTGATCGACGCGACGACGAAGGTCTATGTCCAGGCCTACGAGACCATAACCGGCAACAGTTTTGACGCCGGCGATGCCTCGGTCGATCCGCTCGAACGCAT
This sequence comes from Phyllobacterium sp. 0TCS1.6A, assembly GCF_026420825.1. NCBI lineage: Bacteria > Pseudomonadati > Pseudomonadota > Alphaproteobacteria > Hyphomicrobiales > Phyllobacteriaceae > Phyllobacterium > Phyllobacterium sp. 0TCS1.6A. The sequence continues at coordinate 102,429 of NZ_JAPMAB010000005.1, read as the reverse complement.
TCGCGGCAATCTCCGTTCATACTTTTAAAGGCGACCGCATTGGTGCTACTCTCCGTTCATTGAGTTGGAGGAGGCATGGCAATGAATCTCGTCGATATGTTCCTGAAGGGTCAGGACGGTCAGAACATCGAAGCGCTGGCGCGGCAGTTCAATCTGTCGCAACAGCAGGCGCAGGATGCGATCGAGGCGCTGATGCCGGCCTTTTCACAAGGCCTGCGGCGCAATACCGCCGATCCGATGGGCATGGGCAGCTTCGTCCAGGCATTGTCGGGCGGCCAGCACGTCAATTATTTCGACAATCCGCAAGCCGCATTCAACCCATCGGGCGTAGCCGACGGCAATGCGGTACTCGGCCAGCTGTTCGGCTCGAAGGACCTGTCGCGGGCCGTGGCCGAACACGCTTCCAAAGTCACGGGCCTGACCACGGACACGCTCAAACAGATGCTGCCGGTCGTCGCCTCGATGCTGATGGGCGGCTTGTACAAGAAGTCCACCGGCCAGTTCGCCGCTGCCGGGCTTGGCGGCGGCAACGTCATCGGCGATCTTATCGAGCAGATGATGAAGCAGGCGGGCGGAGCAGCGGCACAGCCCGGAGGACAGGCGCAGAGCCCCGGCGGCGCGGCCAACCCCTCGGCAAATCCTTGGGGCGACCTCATCGAGGGCATGTTCGGCGGCAGTCGCGGCCAGGCGCCGGGCAATGCCGGTGGCGGCATGGCTGGTGGCGGCACCGCGGGCGACAACCCGCTCGGCAGGATATTCGAGGAGATGATGCGGGGCGGACAGCCGCCCGCCGCGCCTTCGCAGCCCACGGGGCCCAATGGCAGTGGCGGTGCCGGACAGAACCCGTTCGGGGACAGTCCTTTCGGCAAGATATTCGAGGAAATGATGAAGGGCGCGCAGCAGCGCCAGCCGGCCCCCGCGCCCTCGCCCGAACCGGAAGCACCGCAGCCCTCGGCAACGCCTTCGCCGGCGGACAATCCGTTGAAGGACATGCTCGACCAGATGTTCGAGAGCGGCCGGAAGACCAATGAAACCTATCAGAAGGGCGTCGAATCCATCTTCGACCAATATCTGCGCGGCATGGACCGCAACCGCTAAAGAAAAAGCCCGGCCATCTTGCGAGATGCAAAATGGGCCGGGCAGGAGGCAGGCGGGGCGCCGGGAGGGGATTCCGGCGTGAATGGGCGCCTGCTAGCTCTGGCTAGCTGATGGACCGGGCAGCGCGAATGCGATTTCGCATATCGGCAAGCGTGCCCAGCCTTTCGCTGGGATCTTCCAACATCGAAGTCCCGAGGGCCGAATGAAGATCGGCCCGCGTCAGTCCAATGTCATGCAGCATCTGATCGTTCCATTCGCCGAGGCTCATGATCGTGCGACGGTTGCGTTGGGCGACGACCAGGCGAATGACAAAGCGGTAAGCCTCGGACGCCGCTTTCGCGATCGTGCCCGTGAAGCCGGTTACTGCGGTTGTTTTCGTGATAGTCGTCATCGCCCATACTCCTTTTGAATGGCGATCAAGAAATTGAACTTGCGGAGAACCATTTCTCCGCCTTGCACGGACCTTTCGGCTCCATGCTTCCTGAACATCCGCAAAATGATACAGAAAGATTGATTATTCAAACGAATGTTTTTAATCTAAACCTTCAATATAAATGATGGATCATCAACCGGGATGCCCGCCATGAACGCACCGCTCGATCTAGATCAATTGCAGACATTTACCGCGATTGCCGATCTCGGCAGTTTCACCAAGGCCGCCGACAAGGTGAACAAGACCCAGTCTGCCGTTTCGATGCAGATGCGGCGGCTGGAGGAGCGTGTTTCAAAGCCGCTTTTCGAGCGCGACGGACGGATGAACCGCCTGACCGAGGATGGCGAGCGGCTCCTCGCCTATGCGCGCAGGATATTGCAGCTCAACAATGAAACGCTGGCGGCATTCGACGATACGCAGCTCCAGGGCCACATCCGCATCGGCACACCCGACGATTATGCCGACCGGTTCCTGCCCGAGATCATGGCGCGGTTTTCCCGCTCCAATCCGCGCGTGGAACTGTCGGTTGTGTGCGAACCGACCGTCAATCTCGACGAGATGATCCGCAAGGGCCAGCTCGACCTTGCCTTGGTCACGCAATGCGACGAGCAGCGCCGCTCCGAGGTGGTGCGCAGCGAGCAACTCCTGTGGGTGACTTCGGCCAACCACAATGTCCATGAGGAGGACGTGTTGCCGCTCGCGGTCGGACGGCCGACCTGCATCTGGCGCGCTGCCGCCATCGACGTCCTCGATTCGATGAACCACGACTATCGCATCCTGTTCACGAGCTGGTCCGCCACGGTTCTCGCCGCCGCCGTTCTCGCGGGCCTCGCGGTTTCGATCCTGCCGGAATGTGCGCTTCGCCCCGGGATGCGCGTGCTGACCGAGGCCGACGGTTTCGGCCGGTTGCCGGAATTCGGCATCGGCATCATGCGCGGCCATTCCAAGCCTTCGGCAATCGTCGATGCGCTGGTCCAGCACATCGTCGAGAGCCTGGACAATCTCTCGATGCCGACACCCGTCAGCATGGCGCAGAACGCCGTGCCGATGGCGGCGAACCAGCGCCTGCGGCAGGTGCGCTCTACGGAACTCGTCCCCGGCTGGTAGCTACATGCTGCCTTGCCAGGCCTTGATCGCCTCGAGCGGGTAAAGCAGCATGACGACATTGAGCGTGAGATTGTCGCGGATCACCCAGCCGGCGAGCAGCTCGAAGAATATGGCGAGGACAACCGTCAGCCAGACCGGCACGCGGGCGGCAAAGAAGAAGCCGAGGACCATGAACAGGATGTCGCTTACCGAATTCAGCACGCTGTCGCCCACATAGCCGAGCGCGATGGTGGCCTCGCGGTAGCGGTCGATCACCATGTCCGTGTTTTCGAAGATCTCCCAGGCCGCTTCGACGAATATGGCGCCGAGAAGCCGTTCGCCCAGCGGACGGCGCCGCGCCGCGACCCAGAGGATTCCATAGAAGATGAAACCGTGAATGATATGGGATAGCGTGTACCAATCGGCGATATGCTGCGAATTGTCAGCCGAATTCGTCTCGCCGACCCAGAATTTCACGGTGCCGCAGGTGCAGATGGGATTGCGGCCCATGAACAAGAGGATCGCGGCTGCGATGGCTATCATCAGCAATGCGAGGACGAGATAATGCCGCAAGGAAAGGCGTGAGGCAGCAATGGTTTCAGTGGCGGGCATCTAACACTCCTGTCCTTTCGCGATGCTGACCAGCGGTTATTCGCCTGGGGGCAATAAAGCAATCCCATAATGCGCCGCTTGACCTTCCTTCCGCTGCCGATAGGAATAGGACATGACCGAAAAGACCGACTCCACCTCCAATGTCGCCGAATTCACCGTTTCGGAAATCTCCGGCGCGCTCAAGCGGACCGTCGAGGAAGCATTCGGCCATGTCCGGGTGCGCGGGGAAATATCCGGCTATCGCGGTCCGCATTCGTCGGGCCATGCCTATTTCTCGTTGAAGGACGACAAGGCGCGGATCGAGGCCGTGATCTGGCGCGGATCGATGAGCCGCCTGCGCTTCCAGCCGGAAGAAGGCATGGAAGTCATCGCCACCGGCAAGCTCACCACCTATCCCGGGTCGTCCAAATACCAGATCGTCATCGAACAGATGGAGCCGGCAGGGGCCGGAGCGCTGATGGCGCTTCTGGAGGAACGCAAGCGCCGGCTCGGCGCGGAGGGGCTTTTCGACGCCGCCGCCAAGCAGCTCATCCCCTATATGCCGCACGTGATCGGGGTCGTCACCTCGCCGACCGGAGCGGTCATCCGCGACATCATCCATCGCATCACCGATCGCTTTCCAGTCCATGTCATCGTCTGGCCGGTGCGCGTGCAGGGCGAGACCTCCGGCATGGAAGTCGCCAATGCGATCAGCGGCTTCAACCAGTTCGGCGGATCGCCGGAACTGCCACGGCCCGATGTGCTGATCGTGGCGCGCGGCGGCGGCAGCCTCGAAGACCTTTGGGGCTTCAATGACGAAGCTGTCGTCCGCGCCGTGGCCGCGTCGCATATCCCGGTCATCTCGGCCGTCGGCCATGAGACGGATTGGACACTTATCGACCTTGCGGCGGATGTGCGCGCGCCGACGCCGACCGGAGCCGCGGAAATGGCGGTTCCGGTCAAGGCCGATCTCGAGGCCGCGGTGGCGGGGCTCGGCGCGCGCCTTTCCTCCGGCATGTCGCGCTACCTTTCACGGCGCAAGGATACGCAGCGGGCCCTCGCCCGCGCGCTGCCATCGGCCGACCAGCTGCTGGCATTGCCGCGGCGCCACTTCGACGAGACGGCCGCACGGCTCAGCCGTGCCCTTCTCGCCAATACGCAGAAGAAGCGCGGCGAATTCGATGGCTGCGCCCGCCTGCTTTCGCCAAGGCTGCTGCATCGCAGCTTCCGCGAGAGACGGCAGGAACTGGGTGCAGTGGGAAACCGCCTGCCCCGCTGTCTCGACGTCTTCCTCAGGGATCGCCGCGCATCATATCTGCGGCGTGCCGGGCGCCTGACGGTGGAGCCCATCGCCCGCACCGCCATGCGCGGACGGCACCATTGGCAACAACTCGACCGGCGCCAGACCAACGCCATCGATCAGGCCATCGAGCGCTTCAAGCAGCGCAGCGGCGAATTGCAGCGCCTGATGAAGACATTGTCGCATGAGAGTGTCCTGGAGCGGGGTTTTGCTCTCGTCCTCGATGCCGAAGGCGTGCCGGTCAAGCGCGCCGCTTCGATCGCCATCGGCGACGAGCTGCTGCTGAAATTCCAGGATGGCGACGTCGGGGCGACGGCAACGGGCGGCCGGACTGAAAAACCACGGCCGAAGCCGACGCCTCCGGCCAAGAAGGCCCCGGTGCCCGTCGGCTCGCAGGGCTCGTTGTTCTGAACCTTATTCCCTGGTCCAGCCGGGACTGTTGAGCTCGATGAGCGATTTCGACCAGTCGTCGATAAATCCCTGCCGCTGCGCCCTGTCCTGGACCGCAAGCAGGGCCGGACCGATGCGGATCGGCTGCGCCACGCCGGAGGCCTTGAGGTTCTGCGGCCCGTCCACCTCCGCCGGCAGGGCGCCATCTTCAGAGAAATAGAAACCGTTGGAGCGCGCCAGTTCCTGACCGCGATCCGACAGGAGATAATCGAGGAAGCGGGCGCCAAGCTCCGCAGCCACGGCATTCTTCGGGATGAGAGCACCCCGGCTGAGCACGAGCGTGTAGTCACGCGGCACCACCACCCGCAATTGCGGATGGCGCAGCGCCGCATCATAGGCGTAGGAACCGAGCATATTATAGCCGATATAGAGGTTTCCCTTGGCGACTTCCTCCAATATTTCCCCGGTGCAGCAGCGGGCCACCGTGGCGGCGCGGGCCATGCTCTCCAGCAGCCGCCCGAACACGGCGCTGGTCTGGCGCGCATCATTGAAGGCCAGCAGGTAACCAATGCCGGACAGGCGAATGTCGTAGGTGCCGACCTTGCCGCGATAGGTGTCGAGCTGTTCGCGCAGCAGATCGGCGAGTTCGAGATGCGTGCGCGGCACGTCGCGCGGCGGAACGCGCTCCGCATTGTAGACGAACACCGCAGGTTCGTAGGTGAAGCCGAAGACCTCGTCGCGCCAGTTGGCCCATTCGGCGACACGGGCCGTTTCGGGCGAGTTGTGCGGCCGCGCGCAACCGTCATTGGCAAGCTTCACCAATTGATCGACCGAGGATGACAGCAGAAGATCGCCAAGCGGTTCCTGCTTGCGGCAGGCTTCGGCGGCAAGCGCGTTCAGTTCGTTCGTCAGATATTCCTTGTATTCTATCGACGTGTCCGGCCAGATCGTCTGGAAATCGGCGATAAGGGATTTCATCGCCGCAAGATCGGTCGAGGAGTGAATGGTCAGCCTGCCCTCCTCCGGGCCAAGCGCCTTGAAGAAGGTCGTGCTTCCGCTGTCCGCCAACGCTGCCGTTGCCGAAAGTGCCACGGCCAGGACGACCGGCAGGATGCGGTTCATCATGGGCGCGCTCCCTCCAGCAATGGCAGTCCCAGCACGACCGTGAAACCGCCGACGTCGCCTGTACGGAACCGAAGGCTGCCGCCATGGGCCTTCGCCACTTCCTGGGCGATGGCAAAGCCGAGGCCGGTGCTGCCCTTGTCCGATTTCGACGTGGCGAAGCGCTGCGTCGCCTGTTCCCATTGTTCAGGTGGAATGCCCGGGCCATCATCCTCGACCTCGACATGGGCTTCGCCGTTCGCTGTCGTGACCCGCACCTCCAGGCGCTGGTCGACGCCATGGCGAAGCGCGTTGTCGATGACATTGACCACCGCCTCCCTGAGGCTCACCGCATCGCCGAGAACGAACGGGCGATCGTCCGGCGCCTCGAAAGAAATGACGATGTCCGGATCGACGGTGATCGGGATCGCCGCCCGATAGGCTCTCCTTGCGACATCGACGAGACTGACCGGCTCCAACTGCACGGAATCCGCCCGGTGGATGACCATGGCGTGGCTGAGCAGCTGGCTCGTCAGCCGCGACAGTTCATCGACCCGCTCGCGGGCGCGCTCGAAATGCTGGCGGTCCTTCTCCGGCAGCCTGGACGAGCCGACAATATCGAGCTGCGCCGCCAGCGCCGTAAGCGGGGTCCTGATCTGATGGGCCGCATCGGCAATGAAGCGCTGCAGCAGGTCGACCCGCTCGCTCAGCCGGCCCATGAAATGGTTGATCGAACCGACGAACGGATCGAGCTCGCGCGGCACCTGCACCGAAACCGGCGTCAGGTCATGCGGATCGCGCTTGCGTACCGCCTTTCCGAGACGCTCGACCGGTTGCAGCGCATAGCGGATGGCGAGCATGGCGCCGCCGAAGGCCAGGAGGCTCATGACGAGAACAAGGCCTGTCGCGCGCAAGGTGAGTTCCCAGGCGAGGCTCGATCGGGCCTCGTTGGTCTGCGCCACGATGACATAGGCGCGGCCGTTCACGGCGGGATCGGCCAATGGGCGAACGGCGCGCGCAATGCGCACCGGCTCGCCCCTGTAGACGCCGGCCTGGACATTCGGCACATCCGCGGGCTCGCGCGGCGGCATCTGCATTTCGAGGTCGTCATAGCCGGTCAATGTCCGCCCATGGGTATCTATGACGCGGTAGTAGATCCGGTCCCGCTCCGCCAGGCCCAGCAGTTCGAACGCCGATGCCGGAAGCCGCACCGCAAGCTTGCCGTCCTCGACGGCGAGGCTCTCGGCCATCTGCAGGGCAGCGCCCACCAGCAACCTGTCATAGGCCTTGTTCGCCGCAGTCTCGGCATAATACCAGGCAGCGGTGACGAGCAGGGCGACGCCTATGCCGAGAACCAGCGATATGCGCCGCGCCAGGCGGGAGAAAAGCGATGGTTCATGCCCCATCATCGGACACCAGCTGATAGCCAAGGCCGCGGACGGTGACGATACGCGCCCGGGCGCCTTCCAGCTTCTTGCGCAGCCGGCCGATATAAAGCTCGATGGCATTGGCATTGGCGGCTTCGTCGAAGCCGAATATCTGGTCGAGAAGCTCGTCCTTGCTGAAAACCCGGCCCGGCCGCGCCACAAGCACTTCGAGCAAGGTCAATTCGCGGCGCTTCAGCTGCACCTCGCGCTTGCCGACATGGACGGATCGGGCCGCGCGGTCGAGAGCGATATCGCCACATCTGATCAGGTTCGTGGCCTCGCCGCCGGTATGGCGCCGCATCAGCACCCGGGCCCGTGCCTCCAGTTCGCGAAAGTCGAAGGGCTTTACGAGGTAATCATCCGCGCCATGGTCGAGCGCGCTGACGCGATCGTCGATCTCCGACCTTGCGGTCAGGATCAGCACCGGAACCGATTTTCCGGCCTTGCGGATCTGCTTGAGAATCTCGAACCCGTCCATGCCCGGCAGCATCACATCGAGGATGATGAGCGCGTAGTCGGTAAAATCTATGATCTCGGCGGCGCTGCGCCCGTTCGTCTCCCAGTCGACGGCATGTCCCATCGCTTCGAAACGTTTGGCGATCGCCTCCCCCACATCATGCGTATCTTCAACCAGCAATATCCGCATCCGGCTTCATTGGCATGAATCCCCGACACCCGCAAACGCTATGTGGCGCCGGCCCTAGCTGCGCGGTCTTTGCCCGAGAAACAAGGGCTGCTGCCCCTCGACCAGATGGGCTATGCGATCGATGACAGTGCGGACCTCAGGCCGATGACGATCCTCATTGTGCATCACCAGCCATTGGCGATGGTGCAGATCGCCGATGGCCTCGCCGGCGCGCAGCAGGGCGGGATCGCTGTCACCGACAAAGCAGGGCAGCACGCCGCGCCCGGCACCGCTGCGCAGCAGATCATGCAGCATGCGCGGGGTATTCGCCCATATGGTGATCCAGAAATCGGTCTGTTGCAGCAGCCAGCGGGCCGACGGCGTCACGGCATCGTCGGCGCCGATCCCCACCCAGTTGCAATCGCGCACGATGTTGAAATGATTGGCGCAGAACGGCGCATAGGCCACATCGCCTATCGGCCGTGCCGCCAGAGTATCGCCTTCCGGATAGCGGTTGCGAATGCCGATCTCCGCCTCCCGGTGCGCGATGTCGAGACGGAGCTCCGCCGTCTTGAAGCAGAGCCTGAACGGATCGTCGGGCGACCAGATATGCGAAAGGTTCACCGCGAGGAAATGCGACATCCAGCTGCCTGCGGATATGCGCACGGTCGGCAGCTCGCTGGCACCGGCGTTCCAGGCCTGGATCGATTGCGACGCCTCGCCCATCGCGGTGACATGCGCCAGCAGGGCGTGGCCGTCCTTGGTCAGGGAATAGCCCGTCTGCTGGCGTATGAAGAGGCTGCGCCGCAGCCGGCGCTCGAGAGCAAGCAATCGCCGACTGATCGTCGCGGGGCTGGCCCCTGCCTTTTCCGCCGCGCCGGTCAGCCCGCCTTCCCTGGCGACATGAAGAAACAGCCGCAGATCGTCCCAGTTATCGTTTTTCAATTCTGAAAAGCCCGTTGCGTCCATGTTTGTAGAAAACCGCATAAAACCTGACCATTTTTCCAGATCAAAGCAATGTGTTTTTCGTCTGGAGAAGAAATGGACATTTATTTGTTCTGGATCGTGGCGCAACAGCAGATCAGGTTGAATGGCCGAAGCCGCATCTCGGAAGATGTATTCTACGAGAGCTTCACCCCATGGCGCGCGCGGCTCGGTGCATTCTGGCCGTTTGGACGACGCCGATGATTGATTTCGCCACTGCAGTCGATACGGCGACAGAATTTGCGTTGTACTATGTATTATTTGATGGGTTCCGGCTCTAGACGCGGCTGACGATAGGATTATTCTGCCGCCAGATGTCACAAGAGAGCAATCAGCCATGACAATAAATCTGGCCGGCCGCGCACCCGCGCTGCAATGGCTGATCCTTGTCGCCCTTTCATTCCTGTTTTTTCTTGGCTTGCAGGCGCTTCATATTCCCGCCGCCTTGCTGCTCGGGCCGATGGCTGCGGCGATTGTCGTGGCCTCGGCGGAGGGAACAGTGCGCGTCCCTGTTCGCCCCTTCGTTCTGGCGCAAGGTGCCATCGGCTGCCTCATCGCCGGTTCCATAGCGCCATCGACATTGACGGAAATGGCGCGGGACTGGCCGATTTTTCTCGCCGTCATCGCCTCGGTCATCGTCGTGAGCAACACGCTTGGCTGGTTCCTGGCACGCTGGCAGGTCCTGCCGGGCACCACCGCCGTATGGGGTTCCTCGCCCGGCGCCGCCGCTGCCATGACCCTGATGGCCGAGGCCTATGGCGCCGATATCCGTCTCGTCGCCTTCATGCAGTATCTGCGCGTCGTCTTCGTCGCCGTCGTCGCCTCGCTCGTTTCGCGCATATGGGCGAGCGGTCCCTTGCACACCGCCGAGTTTCAATGGTTTCCACCGCTCGACTGGCTCGGCCTTGCGCAGACGCTGCTATTGATCGGCCTCGGCTCATGGCTTTCGGTGCGCCTGCGGGTCCCTGCCGGCCCCATGCTGGTGCCGATGATTGCCGGCATCGTCCTCCACAATGCCGGGCTGATGACCATCGTCCTGCCGCCATGGCTGCTTGCCTTGAGCTACGCCCTGATCGGCTGGAATATCGGCTCGCGGTTCACGCGGCAGATCCTCGTGCACGCAGCGCGCGCCCTGCCCCGGGTCGTCGCCTCGATCATGATCCTGATCTCCCTCTGCGGCGGCATAGCCGCGATACTCGTCTTTGTCGCCGATGTCGATCCGCTGACGGCCTATCTCGCGACGAGCCCCGGAGGAGCCGATTCCATCGCCATCATCGCGGCATCAAGCAATGTTGATCTGCCATTCGTCATGGCCATGCAGACGGCGCGTTTTCTCATCGTCCTCATTACCGGACCGGCCATCGCCCGTTTCATTGCCAAGCATACCGGCCTCAGCAATATTCAGCGCCGGGACTGAACGGCACCGCTGCAGGTGCTTGCATTTCAATGGCGGGTTCACTATGGTTTGAAGCGTATTTAATCGATTTATATGCCCTGATTTCATCCGTATCTTATCGGCGTGTCGCCCAACCTGTTTCAGCATGACATCAAAACCCAATCTGCGCGCATTGATCGTGCATTCCGGCAAAGCCGAAAGTTCATACGTCCGGACGCTTATGCGTGAACTGCCGCTTCCAGCGCAGATCGTCGATGGCTTCGACGGCGCCGACCTGTGCTGCAAGCTTGCCAGCTCTCACTATCACCGTGATCTCCACATGCCGCGCTATCCGTTCGAGCTCTCGCGCTGCGAGGTTGCCTGTTTCATGTCGCACCGGCGTGCCTGGCAGACGATTCTCGAACAGAGACTGGATGCCGGTCTCATCATCGAGAGCGAAATTGCCCTCACGGCGCAGTTCCCCGCTGCATTCGCGGCCGCCCTCGAGCACCTGAAGCCCGATGATTTCATCCGTTTTCCGCTCCGCGACGACAAGGAGAGAGGCAGCACGATCCACGAAGCGGACGGCGTTCGCATCATCAAGCCAGTGCCCGTTGGCCTTGGCATGGCGGCGCAGCTCGTCGGCCGACAGGCAGCCGCACGGCTGCTTGCGGTAACGCAGCAGTTCGACCGGCCTGTCGATGCCATGCTGCAGATGACCTGGGTGACGGTCCTGTTCCCTTCGGCGGTAATACCGGGAGGCGTGGCGCAAGCTGCAACACCTTCCGACATGAGCGGCAATCGACACCGCAGGCCCCTGACCGAGACGCTCCGCCGCCAGTTGATGACGCCATTTTACCGGCGGCAAGTGATGCGCTATTCGCAAGAAACCTGGGATGGACAATGAAGGTGCCGATCCTGCTCTATCACCAGATCGCCACTCCGCCGGCGAAAGGTGCTCCATTTCGCAGCATGTATGTCAGCCCCGCCAGCTTCCGTCGCCAGATGTGGCTGCTGAGACGGCTGGGGTTCAAGGGTCTTTCCCTGAGGGAGGCAATGCCCTTCATCCGCGGCGAGAAAACCGGAAAGGTGGCGGCGATAACCTTCGATGACGGTTTTTGCAATGTACACGCCAATGCGCTGCCGGTCCTGCAGGAATTCGGCTTTACAGCCACCAATTTCTTCGTCGCGAACCAGATCGGCGGTTCGAATGAATGGGATCGGCCACTTGGCATCGCCCATGCCGCCTGCATGGACGAGCGCCAGATCGAAGACTGGCTGGCGGCAGGAAATGAAGTCGGCTCGCACAGCCTGGACCACCGGCACCTCACCGCGTTGGGCGCGGAAGAAGCGCGGCGGCAGATCCTTTCAAGCAAGTTCCGGCTCGAACAGATCACCCGCCAGCCCGTGACATCATTTTCCTATCCCTATGGCGACTGCAGCCCTTCCGTCCGCAGCATGGTCAAGGATGCGGGCTACGCCGTCGCCACGGGCACCGACAAACGTCGCGCCCAGGCGCAGGACGATATGACCGAGCTGCCACGCTGGACGATACGCCGAGGCGACACGCTGCTGCACTTCCTGCTGAAATGTTTGGTCCGATAGGAACTACCCCGCGATAGGGCGACAATGCTTGCCTGCACCGGCAAGGCGAACGCATGTGCTGTCGGACGGGAGGTGATGAGGGGGGCTTGCGGAAATGGTACGGTCGGGTGGGCTCGAACCACCGACCTCAGGAGCCACAATCCTGCGCTCTAACCAACTGAGCTACGACCGCGTACCAGCCAAAAATTTGACACGCGTCACATACGGAGGATTGACGCTTTTTGCAAGCATGCTCTTGCAACAAATCACTTTAACGAACGGAAAAAGAAAAAAGGCCGGGGGAGGAGCCGGCCTTTTTCTACGATTGCGAGACTGGAGTGGGAGGAACCCCGTCTCGCGCCCGGACGGCTGGGAGGAGGAGTGCCGTCGGGGATTCTGTTGTCTTATCGGCTCAGGCGACCTTGACGTCCTTGATGGCCTTCTCGACAGCGGACTTGACCGGAGCGGAGATTTCCTCGACGGCCTTCGAAGCCACAGCCTGGAATTCCTTGGCCTGGCCGGTGAAAGCCTCTGCCTGCTTGCGCACGAAAGCGGACTGGAGCTCGATAACTTCACCGAACGACTTCACGCCGAGCAGAGCTTCGATGTGAGCGAAACCAGCTTCGGTGTTGGTGCGCAGGGCAGCCAGGGCCTTGAGCGAAATGGCAGTGCCATTGCTCTGGGCGGTTTCGAAAGTGGTCTCGAGGGTCTTCTGTGCCGTCTCGGCCTGATCCTTCAGCTTGGCGTAAACTTCCTTCGACTGGGCAACGCCCTTCTCGGTGAATTCGCGAACCTGATCGGTTACAGTGGAAGCATCAAATGCAGGCATGGCAAACGCATCATTCTGTTTTGCAGTCTTGCTCATAATCGGCCCTTCCTTGGTGCAGATATCGTTGATCTGCGCGTTGTTTGATGAACCCAATATAGCGCGCCTTATTGTGCATTGCAACATTTTTCTCGCATTGCAACATTCTGGCCCGACGAGGCGGCTGTTTTATCGTCCCGACCGTTAAAAACTGCGCGCCGGGATTAACTAAAACCAGAGAAAGACCTGCCACAAAAGCCGACATACATGGACGCATGCGCGCCGGATCATTATTAATGAACTATTAAGAACAGCCATCGGGGTCTGTTTGCCGTGGAGTAGCTAGTGGCGTCCGGAACCTATCCGTTCATCGATATCGCAGTTCTCGATGAGATCCGGGAACGTTTCGCCAATGGCGACGCGCTGATCGTATTCTCGCCCGATCTCGCGAATGTCATCTGGGCCAATGGCGAAGGCGCGGCAGCGCTCGGCTATTCGTCGGTCGACGACGTTCTGGGCAGCGAGACCGTGCTAGGCGTCCAGGCGCGGCGGCAATTGATGGCGCTCGACAATTTTCCGGCGATCGGCCATGGCCGGACCGTCTCGCTCCGGCTCGATTTCGGCCTTTCGAGCCGCATGCACACATTCCAGGCCAGCGACCTCACCTTGCCGCGCGGCGAATCCGCCATCCTGCTTTCCATCGCCAAAGGGCAACGCGATGCGTCCATGGCGCAGAATGCCAGCCTCGCCATCAGGGGTTTCGGCGACGAGACGACCCATGCCGCCATGATCGACGGCCAGGGCACCGTCCTTGCCTCGACGCGCCAGTTCGCCAGGCTGGGCTTCAGCGACAAGAGCCTCGCCGATCTGGTGCGCGAAGTGCGGCTGGAGCGCAACAGGCTCGTCAAGCGGCCGGTTTCCACCCCGCGTGGCGCTATCCCGACCGGAATAGCACGGCTGACGGACAGCCCTGCCCTGCATCTGCTGTTCGCCATCGACGACAGGGCGGTGGAGGCAGACGCCTCCGGCCCCGAGAGCAACCCGGTGCGCAGCGAAGCGGCAGCTCCGACCACGCCCGCGTCGCAGGCTTCACTGCCGCTGGATGACATGGCCGGACCACCGGCGGCGCCCGTTTCCGAACCAGACCAGCCCTTGCCCGATCAGCACAACGAGCCAACCGCGCGGTTCGTCTGGAAGGTCGATGCCAATGGCGCGTTCACTGAAATCTCGCCGGAATTCGCCCGGGCTGTCGGCCCCGCCGCAGCGGATGTCATCGGCAAGACCTTCCGCGAAATCTGCATGCTGCACGCGATCGAGGACAAGGAGCGCGTCGCCGAATTGCTGGAGCGCCGCGATACGTGGTCGGGTCGAACCGTATTCTGGCCCATGGAAAACGGCGACAAGCGGGTGCCCGTGGAACTCGCAGCCCTCCCCATCTATTCCCGGGAGCGGGAATTCCTCGGGTTTCGCGGCTTTGGCATCGTCCGCCTGAGCGAAGCCGTGCAGGCGCAATGGCCGCTGACCGAGCCGGAGGACGCTGCCGAGACGATAGTCGAAGAGCCCGCAGCTCTCGAGGAGATTGCCCGCGAGGCTGCGGAGCCCTCGCCCACCGATGGCGAACTCAGCAATGTGGTGACGCTGAAGGGCCAGCGCCTGCCGCGTGACGAGGGGCGGCTGAACGAAGCCGAACGCAATGCCTTCCGCGAGATCGCCGAACGACTGCGCCGCGAAGTCCTGGCCGAGCCGACACCGCCGGAGAATGCTGTTCCCGAGGTGCCGGATGCTGAAATCGTGGGACCCGGCTTCGACAAGCCTGCGGCATCGGAGCCGAAACAGGATTTCGCCGAAGAAATCCGTCATCACGCGCGGCGCGGCGTCGATACGACCGTATTGGCAGCCCTGCCGCTGCCCGTCCTGATTCACCGCGAGGGCAATGTCGTCTATGCCAACCGCGCCATGCTCGATCTGACGGGCTATGAAAGCCCTGAGGCCGTCAATGCGGCGGGCGGGCTGAGCGCGCTCTTTGCAGAAAATGCAGAGGGGCATGGCGATCCGCACGAAATCGGCGGCATGCCGCTTCGGCGCAGCGATGGTTCAGTGTCACGGGTGGAGGCGCATCTCCAGGCCGTGCAATGGTCCGGCGAAGACGGTGAAAAGGAACATCGGGCGCTGCTTCTCGCGCTTTCGCCGCATCAGGAAGGCGGCGAGCTTGCCGAAGACGAGCGCCGGTCGCTGCAAACCAGGATCGACGAGCTTTCCACCATACTCGACACGGCGACCGACGGCGTGATCCTGCTGGATTCGTCCGGCTCGATCCGGTCGGTGAACCATTCCGCCGCCGCTCTCTTCGCCTATGAGCCGGATGAAATCGTCGGCAAGAACTTCTCGCTGCTGTTTGCCGTCGAAAGCCAGCGCGCCGCGATGGATTATCTCAACAGCCTTTCCGACAATGGCGTTGCCAGCCTGCTCAATGATGGGCGCGAAGTCATCGGGCGGGAAAGCCGCGGGCGGTTCATTCCGCTGTTCATGACGATTGGCCGGCTGGATGCCTCCAAGGGATATTGCGTCGTTCTGCGCGACATCACGCACTGGAAGCGGGCCGAGGAGGAACTCGTCAACGCCACGAAGGAAGCCGAGCGTACCTCGGCACAGAAAAGCGAATTTCTGGCCCGCATCAGCCATGAAATCCGCACCCCGCTCAACGCGATCATCGGTTTCTCCGAACTGATGGCGGATGAGAAATTCGGCCCCATCGGGAGCGAGCGCTACCGGGATTACCTGCACGACATCAGCCGTTCGGGCAATCATGTCCTGTCCCTCGTCAACGATCTCCTCGATATTTCGAAGATCGAGGCCGGCGCGGTCGAGATGAATTTCGAGGCCGTGCCCCTGAACGACGTCCTGACCGAAGCCGTGGCTATCATGCAGCCGCAAGCCAACCGCGAGCGGGTCATCATCCGCTCCAGCCTGATGTCGCGGCTTCCCGATATCGTCGCCGATCATCGCTCCATCACGCAGATCGCGCTCAATCTTCTGTCCAATGCCGTCCGGTTCACCGGCCCCGGCGGTCAGGTCATCGTCTCGACGAGCTATGAGCCGGGCGGCGACGTGCTGCTGCGGGTTCGCGATACGGGCATCGGCATGACGCGGCAGGAAGTCGAGCAGGCATTGCGGCCATACAAGCAGATCACCACTCCGGCCAATGTCAGGCCGGGCGGCACCGGTCTTGGCCTGCCGCTGACGAAGGCGATGGCGGAAGCCAATCGTGCCAGCTTCAACATCGATTCCAGCCCCGGGCGCGGCACGATGGTCGAAATAAGCTTCCCTTCAACGCGCGTCCTCGCCGAATAGAGCCAGGGCCATCCGCGGACGGTCACTACATGACAGACGGCTGCCGGCTGTCCATAAAGTTGCTATAACGGCTTGAAATGCCACAGATGATCGCTAAACGGTTAAGCAGTGAAAAAAATGGCGGTGACTGTGCGGCGGTCATTGCAACTCAATATCGGAAACGCTCATGTCCTGGTACAGGCCGAGAAACCTTCTCGTCGCGTTCGCTGTCATGGCGATCGTCGCTGGTGGTATCCTCGTGGCGCTGCCTTCGCTCGTCAGCACGGAAGTCATCCGTGCCCGGCTCGTACAGGAGATCAGCAATTGGACGGGCTATGAAGTCGAGGCCCGCCAGCCGGCCAATATTTCGTTCTTCCCGGTCTTCAGCGCCTCGATCGGCGATGTGACGATCCGCAATCCCTGGCAGAAAGAGGGCCCGGCCTTCATGCAGGCGGAGCGGATCGACGTCGAACTGTCGTTGCTCTCGGCACTCATGGGCGATGTGGAATTCACGCAGACGCGGGTGATCCGGCCCCGTTTCGTTCTCGATGAACCGATCAAGAGCCTTTCCGAGATCGGCGACGCCCTCGCCCGCAGCGATGGGCGGATCGGCGACGTCATGCGCGAGGCGCGCGCCGCGATCGAGGCCAATCCCGCCAAGCCCGACATGAGCACCGTCTCCTCTCAGCCTTTCGGCCGGGTTCGGCTGGAAGATGCAATGGTGACATTCAAGCGGCCGATCAATGGCACCGAGGAACAGATTTCCAGCATTACCGGGGTGTTCGACTGGCCCCAGACCTCCGGCGTCGCGAGCTTTCAGGGCAAGGCGATCTGGCATGGCGAGGAAACGGAGATCGACAGTTCGGCGACCAAGGCGATCCTGCTCCTCGCCGGCGGAACCAGCCCGCTCCAGATCAATCTCAGCTCGACGCCGCTGACGCTCGCCTTCAACGGCTCGGCCAATATCGCCAAGGATCAGTTCTTCGAAGGCACCATCTCCCTCACCTCGCCCTCGCTCCGGCGCACGCTGGAATGGTCGCGCATGGCGGAGATTCCGGGTGCTCCCATCGGCAGTTTCACGCTCGATGCCTCCGTCGCCGGTTCGGGTACGCGGGTCAAGTTCGACGGGATGACGGCGACGCTGAACGACAATCCGGCCAAGGGCGTCATCGAGGTCGTGCTCAACCGCGACGCCCCGAGCATCAGCGGCACGCTGGCTTTCGAGACGCTCGACCTTCACTCGGTGTTTTCCGGTCTCATGCCGCTGCCCAATGGTTCGGCGGAGAGCGACAGGATGATCGGAACCGAGTTCCTCAAGCAGCTCAATCTCGATCTGCGCGTTTCGACCCAGAAGGCGACCG
This sequence comes from Phyllobacterium sp. 0TCS1.6A, assembly GCF_026420825.1. Taxonomy (NCBI): domain Bacteria; kingdom Pseudomonadati; phylum Pseudomonadota; class Alphaproteobacteria; order Hyphomicrobiales; family Phyllobacteriaceae; genus Phyllobacterium; species Phyllobacterium sp. 0TCS1.6A. Next base: position 84,939 of record NZ_JAPMAB010000005.1, on the reverse strand, counting down.
CCGGCAGCGTCAATCTTTCCGACGTGGCGGCGACGGCGCAGATCAGAAACGGCCGCGCCATGTTCGACATCGGCGATGCGGCGGCGTTCGGCGGCGCGGTGGCGGCAAGCTTTCAGCTTGCAGACGAAGGCGACGGCGCGACCATTGGCGAAATGCGGTTCAACGGCACCGACGTCAACAGCGCGCCGATCATCGCCCTGCTCGGCCTCGGCAACCGCTTCGAGCTCGGCAAGGGCTCGGTTTCCCTCGTTCTGAAGGGCCCGCTTACCCGGTGGTCCTCCGTCCTCGCCGACGCCAAGGGCACGCTCAGCATGCGCTTCGGCAGCGGTCAGATTCGCAGCCTCGATGTCGAGCGGCTTCTCGGCAAGGCCAAGACCGAGCGGTTCTACAGCCTCAACGAGAAGACGGACGCGCTGCTGGCGTTCGACCGGCTGGAGATCAAGGCAAACATCGCCGACGGCGTGGCAGCGCTGGATGCCGCCCGCATGGAGAACAAGTCCGGGACGTTCAGCTTCGCGGGGATCGTCACCCTGATGAGCAAGAGCCTTGCCCTCACCGGCGATTTTGCTGCGCCCGTGCCGGCACCGGAACCGCCCGAGGGTACGCCGGCCGACGCGCCGAAGCCGGAACCTGCGCTCAATCACACCCGGTTCTTCATCGGCGGTTCCTGGGACAATCCCTTTATCTCACCGATCGTTTCGCAATAGCCGGACCAGCGCGCGACGCAACCAGCCTAGGCAATAAGGTTGCGTGCCGCTGCCTGCTCGTCGCGCAGCCGTTGCACCTCGCGGCGCTTGTTGACGATCGAGGCGATGATCACTCCGACGGCGACGATGGCAATGAGCATGGTGCAGGCTGCATTGATCTCCGGCGTCACCCCGAGGCGAACCTGCGAATATATCCGCATCGGCAGCGTGGTCGCTCCCGGGCCGGAGGTAAAACTCGAAATGACCAGATCGTCCAGGGACAGGGTGAATGCCAGCATCCAGCCGGAAACAACGGCTGGCAGGATGACCGGCAGCGTTACCTTGAAGAAGGTCGTCACTGGCGTCGCACCGAGATCCATTGCCGCCTCTTCAAGCGAGCGGTCGAAACTCACGAGGCGTGACTGGATGACCACCGCGACGAAGCACATCGAAAAGGTGATGTGCGCCAAAGTCACCGTCCAGATGCCCCTGTCCATGCCGATCGCGACGAAGAGCAGCAGCAATGACAGGCCGGTGATGACTTCCGGCATGACCAGCGGCGCATAGATCATCGCGGAGAAGAGCAGCCGGCCGCGAAACCTGGTGTAGCGGTTCAAAGCGAGCGCCCCTAGCGTGCCGAGCACGGTTGCGACCGTGGCTGAAATCAACCCGACGCGGATCGTCACCCATGCCGCATCGATGAAGCTCTGATTGCTGAACAGCGAAACATACCATTTCGTCGAGAAGCCGGCCCATACGGTGACCAGCCTCGACTCATTGAAGGAATAGATCACCAGCAGGACGATGGGCAGATAGAGGAACGCAAAGCCAAGGACCAGCGATACGATGTTGAAGCGGGACCATTGTGTATTCATCTCATCTCTCGCCTTGCGCTTTGGCCTCGGACCGCTGGAACAGCACGATCGGCACAACCAGCAGCAGCAACAGCACCACCGCCACGGCGGAGGAAACCGGCCAGTCGCGGTTGTTGAAGAATTCGCTCCACAATGTCTTGCCGATCATCAGCGTCGACGAACCGCCGAGAAGATCCGGAATGACGAACTCGCCGACTGCGGGAATGAATACGAGGAAACAACCTGCGATCACGCCCGGCAGCGACAGCGGGAAGGTAATCTTCCAGAATGCCGATATCGGCGGGCAGCCAAGGTCTTCCGCCGCCTCGACCAGCGAATAATCCATCTTTTCGAGGGACGAATAGATCGGCAGGACCAGGAACGGCAGATAGGAATAGACGATGCCGATGAAGACCGCCGTGTTGGTGTTGAGAATATTGAGCGGCGTGTCGATGACATTCGCCCACAGCAGGAACTGGTTCAACAGCCCTTCCGGCTTCAATATGCCGATCCAGGCATAAACGCGGATCAGAAAGCTGGTCCAGAACGGCAGAATGACCAGCATCAGCAGCGTCGGGCGGATCGTCGCCGGCGCGCGCGCCATGCCATAGGCGATCGGATAGCCGACGATGAGCGTCAATATGGTCGAGACGGCAGCGATCAGCAGGCTCGACAGATAGGCCTTGTAATAAAGCGGGTCTTCGGTGAGCCAGACGTAATTGTCCCAGGAGAACTGGCCGAATGCCTGCTTGACCGCCTCCCAGCCGCCGGCGAGATCGATCGCGGGGGCATAGGGCGGGATTGCCATCGCCACTTCGGAAAGCGAGATCTTGAAGACGATGATGAACGGGATCAGGAAGAACACCAGCAGCCAGGCATAGGGCACCAGGATGACGAGGCGGCTGGAAATGGAGGCTATCAGTTTCTGCACGTTGGCTCTCCTCAGGCCGTCAAAACGATGCCGGCATCCGTGTCGAAGCTTACCCAGACCACATCATCATAGCCGAGCGGGTCTTCGACCGTGCGAACCGCATTGAGGCTTGCCGCCTTGATGATCCGCCCGCTTGCGAGCTTGACGTGGAACACCGTCATGTCGCCGAAATAGGCGATGTCATAGAGTTCGCCCTGCGCGGCATTGACGGATTTGTCCGCCGGTGGCTTGCGGCTCAGGCGTATCTTCTCTGGCCGGATCGCGAAATTCACCTTTTGGCCGATAGTGCAGCTGCGCGAGGCATCGGTGCGGATCACCAGATCATCCGCGCCGGTGTCGATATCCATCTTGCCGTCATCGATGGCCGTGGCCGTGCCTTCGAACATGTTCACATTGCCGATGAAATCCGCAACGAACTTCGAATTCGGCGCCTCATAGACCTCGGCGGGTGTCGCCACCTGCATCACCTTGCCCTTGTCCATGATCGCGATACGGTCGGCCATGGTCATGGCCTCCTCCTGATCATGCGTCACCACGACGAAGGTCAGGCCGAGCTCATATTGCAGGTCCATCAGTTCGAACTGCGTTTCCTCGCGAAGTTTCTTGTCGAGCGCGCCGAGCGGCTCGTCCAGCAGGAGCACCTTCGGCCGCTTGGCCACGCATCGCGCCAGGGCGACGCGCTGCCGCTGGCCGCCGGAGAGCTGATGCGGCTTGCGCTTGGCGAACTGCTCCAGCTTGACCAGCTTGAGCATTTCGGCGACGCGGGTTTCGATATCGCCCTTGGGCATGCCGTCCTGCTTCAGGCCGAAGGCGATATTGGCCTCCACGGTCATGTGCGGGAACAGGGCATAGGATTGGAACATCATGTTGACCGGGCGGCGATAGGGCGGGATGCCTTTCATGTCCTGGCCGTCGATGAGGATACGGCCGGAAGTCGGCTCCTCGAAGCCCGCAAGCATGCGCAGAAGCGTGGACTTGCCACAGCCCGAGGCGCCCAGCAGGGCGAAGAATTCACGATTGTAGATGGTCAGCGACAGGTCGTCGACGGCAGTGAAATTGCCGAAAATCTTGGTAACGTTCTCGATAGAGATAAAAGCGGTTGCCTGCGGATCGGTCCATGGGGCGAATTTGCGGCGAAAACTACCCAATGATTTCATGATATATCCCAATTATCAGCCCGGCGGCTTGGTTTCAGAAGGCCTGCGGACGCTCCGGCCACCACAATTACTCTATACATTCAACGCTGCTTCAAGGTGACAACCGGAACAATCGCGCATGGCTGCGTATGGCTGCCGGTCGTCCCAGTGAAAACCCCGGCGCTGGGCCGGGGCTTTGAAGAAGATTACTGACCCGTCACCACCTTGGTCCACAGGCGCGTCACCACCCGTTGCACCTTGGTATCATAGGGTGCGACGGTGAAGAGCTTCTCGAGAACTTCCGGTGTCGGGTAGATCGCCGGATCCTCCAGGATTTCCTTGTCGATGAACTGCTGAGATGCCTTGTTGCCATTGGCGTAGAACACGACATTGGATGCCTTGGCGATGACTTCGGGCTTCATCATGTAGTTGATGAATTCATGAGCCTCGGCCACATGTGGCGCATCTGCCGGGACCGCCATCAGGTCGAACCACATCTGCGCGCCCTGGGCCGGGATCGCGTAATCGACGGTCACGCCGGCCTTTGCTTCGGCGGCACGGTCCCTCGCCTGGAAAATGTCGCCCGAATAGCCGAGTGCAAGGCAGATGTCGCCATTGGCCAGGCCGTTGATGTATTCGGAAGAATGGAACTTGCGCACATAGGGCCGGATCGACGTCAGGAGATCGGCGGCTTTCGCCAGTTCGTCCGGATCATGGCTGTCGGGGTTGAGGCCGAGATAGGCAAGTGCAGACGGCATGACATCCGAGGCGGAATCGAGAACATGGATGCCGCAATCCTTGAATTTCGCCGCCAATTCCGGCTTGAAGAGCACGTCCCATGTCGGCTTTTCGTCCGATCCGAGGATTTCCTTCATCTTTTCGACATTGTAGCCGAGGCCGGTGGTGCCCCACATGTAATCGACCGCATACTGGTTGCCGGGATCGTATTTTTCGACGCGCTGGTTGATGACGTCCCAGGTATTTGAAAGGTTCGGCAATTTGGACTTGTCGAGCTTCTGGAAGACGCCGGCGGCAATCTGCCTCTGCAGGAAATTGGCGGTCGGGACGACGACGTCGTAGCCGGTGCCGCCCGCAAGCAGCTTGGTCTCGAGGATCTCATTGGAATCGAAGGTGTCGTAGACGACCTTGATGCCGGTCTCCTTGGTGAAATCGGTCAATATCTGGGCGTCGATATAGTCGGACCAGTTATAGACGTTGACGACGCGCTCCTGCGCCGTCGCCGAACCGGCCAGGCCCAGCACCAGCGCAGCGGTCAAAATAGCGGATTTCATTCCCATTTATTGTCTCCATTCAGCCGGCATCCGACAGGTGCCGTTCAAACCCCAGATCGACGTTTCGCCGTATCCCCATTACCCACGCAGGACTGCTTTGCGCAACGGTCTTTTCCCACCTTTTTAGATTGCGGCAGCTTCGTCAACTGGCTTGATGCGCCGAGCGCAGGAAATTCCGATGCAGCGGGCGTTTTTGCGGTCGCAAGGACCATCAGGACTACTGAAAATCGAAGGCGCTCAGGCCCGAAACCATCTCATCGAGCCCGAGCGGGCGCGTAATGGGCGGTTCCGCGCGCGAGAGGCATGCGACGCGCTCGCACAGGCGGCAAGCGGGCCCGACCGGCGTCGCAGCCAGACCCTTGCCGCCCTGCGAATTCTGGCCCCTGCTTGCCGCAACGGCGCCATAGACGGTTTCATCGGCAAATCCGATGTCGCAGCCAAGAAGCAAGGCAGTGCGCCGCGGCCGCTCATTGAATGCGCCCTGCGGCCCCTCCTGGGTGCGGGCGAGCGTCAGGAACTCCGCGCCATCGGGCATTTCGACCGCCTCGACCAGGATCTGGCCCGGCTGGGAGAATGCCGCATGCACAGGCAGCCGCGGGCATTCGCCGCCGAAGCGGGAGAGCGGAAATCCCTGCGCGCCGGCGCGGCGGAGCCGGTTGCCGGCATTGTCGATCTCGAGCAGGAAGAACGGTATCGCCGCCTGGGCCGGCATGGTCGTCAGCCGGTTGGCGACCTGTTCGAACGAAACGTTGAAGCGCGCGCGCAGGATGTCGATGTCGTAGCGCGTACGGATGGCAGCAGCCTGGAATGGCTGATAGGGCATCATCAGCGCATGGGCAGCATAGCGGCCAAGCTCGAAGCGGGCGATCCGCCGCGCTTCGTCGGAGGAGAGCTTCAGATCTTCGACTTCTGCCGCGATGATCACCTGCATCCGCGTCAGCGCCGCCTCCATCGCGATCTCGCGCAGTTGATCGAAGGGCGACAACCGTTCCGAGATGAACAGGCGCTGCGAATGGCGATCGTAGCGGCGACGCCAGTTCGGCATGGTCGCAACCGGGAGTATGCGAACGGAGATACCATGCTCGCTCTTGAGCCACGCCTTGAGCGCGCCTGAAAGATCATCGCCCGGGCGCAGCAGACCGAGGAAGCTTTCGGCTTCGCCCTCGATGCGCGGAAAGTGGTTGGAACGCCGCTCAAGCACCTCGCGCACTTCATTGAGGGGAAGACGGGTTGCCGACAGCGAAGGCGCACGCCCTTCCCGCGCCAGGAGTTCGGAAAGGTCCGACAGTCTTTCCTGCTGCTCGCGATAGGCCCGGTAGAGCTTGATGACCCCCGCCGCAGCATTCGGCGCGGCATTGCTGATCTCTATCAGTTCCTGGTCGCCCGGAAGTTCCCCGGACAGCAGCGGATCGGAGAACACCTCCTTCAGCGCTGCCATGGAGGAACCGGTCTCGAGTTGCAGCGTATCAAGCTCGATACGATAGGTTGCCGCAAGCTTCAGCAGCAGTTGCACCGTCAGCGGCCGCTGATTGCGCTCGATCAGATTGAGATAGGATGGAGAAATGCCCAGCGCCTCGGCCATGGCGGTCTGCGTCAGGCCGCGTTCATTGCGCAATCTGCGGATGCGCGGTCCGGCGAATATCTTGCCTTCCGCCATGGGTCCCCTCTCGCGACTGTGACAAGCTTTACATCGTATGTCGCTACGACAGCCTATTACAGAATTTACAAATTTACAATCTGGCTCTGTCAAACACACAACAGCATGACCCGAAGTTTGCGCGTGAAATGGCGATATTCCTAGGGGTATTTTGCAGCGCAATGTAAATTCCGTCACATCGACAAGACGCTGATCTGCGACTTGCTGAGCCTAAATCATCCGAATGGAGAGAATGATGACTGATTTTTACAATCTAGTTCCGAGTGCGCCCGCAGACCGTTTCGAGGGCATTCAGCGCCCTTACACGCCAGAAGACGTGAAACGCCTGCGCGGTTCGGTCCAGATCAGGCACACGCTGGCGGAGAATGGTGCAAACCGGCTCTGGCAGCTCATCCATGAGGAAGGTTTCGTCAATGCACTGGGTGCCCTTTCGGGCAATCAGGCGATGCAAATGGTGCGGGCGGGCCTGAAGGCGATCTATCTGTCCGGCTGGCAGGTTGCCGCCGATGCCAACACGGCTTCGGCCATGTATCCGGACCAGTCGCTCTATCCTGCCAATGCCGCGCCGGAATTGACCAAGCGGATCAACCGCACCTTGCAGCGCGCCGACCAGATCGAAACGGCCGAGGGAAAAGGCCTTTCCGTCGACACATGGTTCGCGCCCATCGTTGCCGATGCGGAAGCGGGCTTCGGCGGGCCATTGAACGCCTTCGAGATCATGAAGGCCTTCATCGAGGCGGGCGCGGCCGGCGTTCATTACGAGGACCAGCTCGCATCGGAGAAGAAGTGCGGGCATCTCGGCGGCAAGGTTCTCATTCCGACCGCGGCCCATATCCGCAACCTCAACGCGGCGCGGCTGGCAGCGGACGTCATGGGAACGCCGACGCTGGTCATCGCGCGCACCGATGCCGAGGCGGCCAAGCTCCTGACTTCGGATATTGACGAGCGCGACCGGCCATTCGTCGATTACGATGCCGGCAGGACGACGGAGGGCTTCTACCAGGTCAAGAACGGCATCGAACCCTGCATTGCGCGGGCCATCGCCTATGCTCCGCATGCGGACCTGATCTGGTGCGAGACCTCGAAGCCGGATCTCGAACAGGCACGGCGTTTCGCCGAGGGCGTGCGCAAGGAACACCCGAACAAGCTCCTTGCCTATAATTGCTCGCCTTCCTTCAACTGGAAGAAGCATCTGGACGAGGCGACGATCGCCAAGTTCCAGCGCGAGCTCGGGGCGATGGGCTACAAGTTCCAGTTCATCACGCTGGCGGGCTTCCATCAGCTCAACTTCGGCATGTTCGAGCTGGCGCGAGGCTACAAGGACAGGCAGATGTCGGCCTATTCGGAGCTCCAGGAGGCGGAATTTGCGGCGGAAGCCAATGGCTACACCGCGACCAAACATCAGCGGGAAGTCGGCACGGGCTATTTCGATGCGGTCTCGATGGCCATAACCGGAGGACAGTCTTCCACGACAGCAATGAAGGAATCGACCGAAACCGCACAATTCCGTCCGGCAGCCGAGTAAAGGAGGTACACGATCATGGCACCGCAGACACGCGTAAAGGAACGGGCCGAAGAACAGGCCTCGCTTATGAATACCGACCAGCAGGCTGTCATCCGCATGGTGGCGAATGATCTGCACCGGCTGAACCAGTCCGTGATGAAGGCCGTCGATGCCGGCGTTTCGGTGGAACTCGTCCGCTCGGCCCGTCACCATGGCGGCGATGGCAACTGGGGAGACCTGCTCATACCGGTGGTCGTTACAAGGCAATAGTGCGGCGTCGCCTTCTCTGGTTCGGTCTGGGCCAGCCACGACGCACTGAACCGCCCGCGAGCAATCGCGGGCGGTTTTGCCTGTGCCTGCCTTTGCTGTCCGTGCACGGGTTCCCTTTGCCCGTTCTTTGCTCTATCGCTTGGCAAAGGCATCAAATCCGGAAAACGCCATGCACAAGGTCGTCATCAGCGGTACAGGCGTATTCACGCCCGAACAAACCATCAGCAATGCGGAACTGGTGAAGGCTTTCAACAGCTACGCGGAAAACGAGAACCGGCGCTACGCCGACGAAATCGCCGCCGGAACCCGCCAGGCCATCGCCATGTCCGACGAGGATTTCATCGTGCGAGCCTCGGGTATCGAGCGGCGCCACGTCCTCGACAAGAAGGGCATTCTCGATCCGCAGATCATGCATCCTGTCCTGCCGGAACGCAGCGACGAGGAACTTTCGGTGATGGCGGAAATGGCCCTGTCCGCCGCCGGCATTGCTCTCAAGCGCGCCGGGCGGGTTCCGGCACAGGTCGATGCGGTCATCTGCGCCGCCTCCAACCATGAGCGCGCCTATCCGGCCATCGCCATCGAGGTCCAGCAGGCGCTCGGGATCGGCGGGTTCGGCTTCGACATGAATGTCGCCTGCTCCTCGGCGACCTTCGCCATACAGGCCGCGGCCGACATGATCCGTTCCGGCTCGGCGCGAGCGATCCTGATCGTGAACCCCGAGATCTGCTCGGCACATCTCGAATGGCGCGACCGCGATTGCCATTTCATTTTCGGCGACGTCTGTACCGCATTGCTGCTGGAGCGCGCCGATCTCGCCGAAGCGCAAGGCAGCTTCGAGATCCTGTCCACCCGCTGCATCACGCAGTTCTCCAACAATATCCGCAACAATAACGGCTTCCTCCGCCGCACGCGCGAGGGACATATGACGGACCGGCGCGACATGCTGTTCCGCCAGGAGGGCCGCAAGGTCTTCAAGCAGGTCGTGCCGATGGTCGCGGAGCTGATCCTGACCCATCTCGCCGACGAGAACATCGCACCGGCGCATCTTTCCCGGCTTTGGCTGCACCAGGCCAATAAGGGGATGAACGACCTGATCGGCGTCAAGGTGCTCGGACGGCAGCCGGAACCGGGCGAGCAGCCGAACATCCTGCAGGACTATGCCAATACGTCCTCGGCCGGCTCCATCATCGCCTTCTCGAAATATTCCGACGACCTGGCCAATGGCAGCATCGGCGTCATCTGCTCGTTCGGCGCCGGCTATTCGGCGGGAAGCGTCATCCTGCGGAAAGTCTGATCCACTAGATCCGGTCCATCAGGGCGTACCAGCTCAGAGCCAGGAACAGCAGCGGCGCGCGGAATGTCCGCCCGCCCGGGAAAGCCGGGACCTTCAGCTCTTCAAACAGTTTCAGCCGATCGCGATTGCCGGCCACCGTCTCCGCGTAGAGCTTGCCGACGAAATTGGACAGCATCACGCCATGGCCGGAATATCCGCCTGCGGAGATCACATTGGGCATGACTTCGCGGACGAAGGGCTGCCGTGGCATGGTTATCCCGACCGAGCCGCCCCAGGCCTCGGTCATCTCGACATCGGCGAGCTGCGGGTAGATCTCGGCGATCTGGCGGCGGATATGGGTGCTGATGTCGCGCGGATTGTCGGCGGTATAGGCCTCGCGGCCGCCGAAAAGCAGCCGGCCGTCCTTCGCCCGGCGGAAATAGCGTACGACAAAGCGGGAATCGTCGACGCTCTCGCCGCCCGGCAGCACCGGACTATCGTCACCCAGCGGCACCGTCGCGCCGATAAAGGAACGGATGGGCATGACATGCGCTGCGCTGACCGGTTCGAGCTTGCCGCCATGGGCATTGACGGCGAGCAGGCATTTGTCGGCAGTTACCGTGCCGTAGCCGGTCTCGACCGTCACGCCCGCCGGCCCTGACGCCATGTTCGTGACCGGCGTCTCCTCGTGGATGGCCGCGCCCGCGGCGGCTGCCGCCCGCGCGGTACCGATAACCAGCTTCATCGGCTGGATATGGCCCGTATTGGCATCATAGAGACCGCCGAGATAGCGCGTCGATCCGAGCCTGCGCGCCGTTTCGTCCGCGTCCATGTAATGAATATGGCGATAGCCGAACTGCTCGGCCATGATTTCGGCGTGCGCGCGGTAATGTTTCAGATAGCGCGGCTTGTGCACCACCGACATCTGGCCCGGCACATATTCGATGTCGATCGACCGGCTTTGCGCGAATTCGAGCAGATGCGCCTTGGCCTCTTCCGCCAGATCGAACAGCATCCGGGCGCGGGTCAGCCCATATTGCGCTTCAAGTTCCTCCGCCCAGGCGCGCTGGCCGGTGCCGAGCTGGCCGCCATTGCGGCCCGACGCGCCATCGCCGACGCGATGGGCCTCGAGCAGGACCACATCGGCGCCGGCCTCGGCAAGATGCACCGCCGCGGAAAGACCGGTAAAGCCGCCACCGACAATCACGACATCCGCCCGGCGCGACCCGTCCAGCCTCGGATAGCGCGGCCGGTCGGCGATTGTCGCTTCATACCATGAGACGCCAGGGGAGATCGGTGACTGATAGGGCATGGTCAAAACTTCCGTCTCGATTTCCGGCGCGGCGTCATGCGTCTGGAACGGTCAGACGTTCAGCAGCAGGAATTCGCGTTCCCAGGGGCTGATGACCTCCATGAACGTCTCGAATTCCGCCCGTTTGATCGCCGCGTAGGTCGTGGCGAAGGATTGACCGAGCACGGCAAGCAGGTCGCTGTCCTGTTCGAACAGCAGCGTCGCCTCGATCAGTCCGCGCGGCAGTTCTATCAGGCTGTCATTGACGGTGATGGAAGCCGGCGCATCCGGCTCGATGCGGTTTTCCATGCCGATCAGGCCGCAGGCAAGCGATGCCGCCAGTGCCAGATAGGGGTTGGCATCGGACGACGGGATACGGTTTTCGACGCGCCGCGCCGCCGGGTCCGAACGTGGGACGCGAAAGGCGGTGGTGCGATTGTCATAGCCCCATTTGACGTTGACCGGGGCCGAAGCCGCCGGTGTCAGGCGCCGATAGGAGTTCACATAAGGCGCGAACATGACGAGCGCCGAGGGCACATGTTTCTGCATGCCGCCGATGAAGTGGCGGAACGCTTCGCTCTCGGAGCCGTCGGCATTGGAGAACACATTGCGGCCGGTCTTCTTCTCGACGATCGACTGGTGGATGTGCATGGCCGACCCCGGCTGGCCCTGGATGGGCTTGGCCATGAAGGTCGCATACATGTCGTGCTTGAGGGCCGCCTCGCGGATCGTCCGCTTGAACAGGAAAACCTGGTCGGCGAGTTCGATCGGATCGCCATGGCGCAGGTTGATCTCGAGCTGCGCCGCGCCCTCCTCGTGGATCAGCGTATCGATCTCGAGGCCCTGGCTTTCGGAAAAGTGGTAGATGTCGTCGATCAGTTCGTCGAATTCGTTGACGCCCGCGATCGAATAGCCCTGCCCGCCGCCGATGGCGCGTCCGGAGCGGCCCACGGGCGGCGTCAACGGATAATCGGGGTCGGGATTCTTGCGCACCAGGTAGAATTCGATCTCGGGTGCGACGACGGGTTTCAGGCCCTTCCTGTTATAGGCCGCGACGACGCGCTTCAGCACGTTGCGCGGGGTAAACTCGACCGCCTGGCCCTCCTTGTTGACGAGGTCGCAGATCACCTGCGCCGTCGGATCGCTCTCCCAGGGCACCACCGACAGCGTCGACAGGTCAGGCATGAGCTTCAGATCGCCATCATCTTCCGGATAGGCGAAACCGTGGCCATCCTCCGGATAGGAGCCGGAAATCGTCGCCATGAATACGGCCGACGGCAGGGCGAGCGACGTGTTTGAGGTGAATTTCTTCGACGGCATCATCTTGCCGCGCGCAACGCCCGCCTGGTCGGGCGTGATGCACTCGATGTCCTCGATATCCCGCCAGGCCAGCCATTCGGCGGCCTCGCGCCAGTTCCTTACACCGCGTGTTGCCTTGACATAGGCGGGCGTGCGCCGCCGAACTGCCGGAGTGCGCAGGGGCTTCTTGTCAGGAGTTTGGGAAGGCATCAATCACCAGTTTTTATTGCGGTGACAGGATGATAGCGCATATTCCGGGCCGATGGGAGGCGGGGCGGCGAAAATTGTGCATGTTCGCCGCCCGCGCGGATCAGGCCTTCGGCGCGTCGGCTCCGACGCTGGTTTCCGCCCATGCCTCGAAGTCACGCTGCATCTCGGCGATCTTCTCATGCGCTCCATCGAACGCCATCTTGCCCAGCAACAGGCGCAGCGGCGGCTTGTCCGCCTCCACGGCCTTGACGATCGCCTGCGCCGCCCGCACCGGATCACCCGGCTGGTTGCCGCTCTGTTCGCGCAGCGCCTTCATGCGCTCGCCGGCGGACGCCTTGTAGTCATCGATGGTCTGGGGCGCTTCATTTGCCGAGCGCCCCGCCCAATCCGTGCGGAAACCGCTCGGTTCGACGATCAGCACCTTGATGCCCAGATGCGCGACTTCCTTCGACAAGGATTCCGACAGCCCCTCGACGGCGAATTTGGTGCCATTGTAGAAGCCGACGGCCGGAAAGCCGCGGAGCCCGCCGATCGATGAAATATTGACGACGGTCCCGGAGCGCTGCCTGCGCATGAGCGGCAGCACCGCGCGGGTCATGTCCATGAGGCCCCAGACATTGATGTCGAACATCTTGCGGGCTTCGGCGATGTCGCTCTCTTCCAGCGAGCCGAAATAGCCGATTCCGGCATTGTTGACGAGCACGTCGATGCGGCCGAAACGCTCTTCCGCCTGCCTGACGGCAGCCCGGACCTCGTCGGGATTGGTGACATCGAGTTTGAGAACGAGGGCGTTTTCGCCGTGCCTTGCGGCAATATCCTCGACCTGCGCCGGGTTGCGCGCGGTTACCACCGTCGGGTAGCCGAGCGAAAGCGTGTGGAGGGCAAGCTCCCGGCCAAAGCCGGTCGAGCAGCCCGTGATGAACCATACGGGTTTTGAAGTCATGGGAATTTCCTTTAGCCTGGTGCCCAAGGGGTGGGGTAAGGAGCTACGACCTCAATGTAGACCACGGAGCGCGCTATTCAAGAATGGCGGGGGCTCAGATGCAGCGGCCGCCATCGACCTCCATCGCCACGCCGGTCACGTAGGAAGCTTCGTCGGAAGCAAGGTATAGCGCCGCATTTGCCACATCCTGCGGCATGGCAAAGCGGCCGAGCGGGATCGACGCCTTGAACTGCGCCCGGCGCTCCGGCGTATCCTCGCCGAGGAAGAGACCAAGCATCGGCGTTTCGCTGACGGCCGGGCAGAGGCAATTGACGCGGATGCCCTTCGGGGCGAGTTCCACGCCCATCGATTTGGTCACATTGATCACCCAACCCTTGGAGGCGCTGTACCAGGCGAGGCCGGGCCGCGGACGCAGGCCGGCGGTCGAGGCGATATTGATGATATTGCCGCTTCCCTGCCGCTCCATGATCGGCACGACGGCCTGGGTCGAATAGTAGATCGATTTCATGTTCACGGCGCCTATGAGATCGAATGTCTCCTCGTCGACGCCGAGCATCGAGCCGTTGCGGTGCGAGAAGCCGGCATTGTTGACGAGGATGTCGATCTGGCCGAAGCGCTGCATCGCCGCTTCGACCATGGTGTCGATATCGTCCTTGCGCGTCACATCGGCGTGAACGGCAAGCGCCTTCCCGCCAAGGTCGCCGGCGACCGTCTCGGCGCCGAGCAGATTGCGGTCCGCCACCACGACACTGGCACCCTCCTCCGCGAAACGCCGCGCCATGGCCTCGCCAAATCCGGAGGCCGCGCCGGTTATGATCGCGGTTTTTCCTGCCAGCCGGGTCATTTTTCCTGTCTCCTTCATGCTTTCTGACACTGAACCTTTATCGTGCAGCGCTAAAACGTTCCCATGGCGGCCGGCACGAATGCGCTTGTCCTGCGGGGCTGGTTCTGTACCATCGCCACCATGATCGCTCGAATCGTAGACGGAATGGTGAATGAAGCAAATCCATTTTGACGCAGGAGACCAATTCGGGTCTGGTCATTTTAAATCGATTAGATTATATAGGCCGCGTGGCGGAGCGCGGCATTCGGCAACGTAAATCAGGCATAGCGAGACCTATCCATGACTAGTCAGATTATCCCGGTCGACCCTTTCGATTGCATCGTGTTCGGCGGCACCGGCGATCTAGCCGAGCGCAAGCTCATCCCGGCCCTCTACCAGCGCCAGCGCGACGGCCAGCTCTCGGAGCCGACCCGCATCATCGGGGCATCGCGCACGCCGATGTCGGACGAGGAATATCGCAAGTTCGCGCAGGCGGCGATCAAGGAATTCGTCAAGGCCGACGAGTATAACAAGCAGCAGGTGGATCAATTCATCAAGCGCCTGTCCTATGTCGCTGTCGATGCCACTTCCGAAAATGGCTGGGAAGAGCTGAAGGCAGCGATCGGCAATGACAATAAGCGTATTCGTGCGTTCTATCTGGCCGTCAGCCCCTCGCTCTTCGGCGATATTGCGAGCCGCCTGAAGAGCTACAAGCTCGTGACCGACAATACGCGCATCATCGTCGAAAAGCCGATCGGCCGCGACCTCGAATCCGCCATCGCGCTCAACGATACGATCGGTCACGTGTTCAACGAGCAGCAGATTTTCCGCATCGACCACTATCTCGGCAAGGAAACGGTGCAGAACCTCATGGCCCTGCGCTTTGCCAATGCGTTCTACGAGCCGCTGTGGAATTCGGCCCATATCGACCATGTGCAGATAACCGTGGCGGAGTCGGTGGGCCTCGAGGGCCGCGCCGGCTATTACGACAAGGCGGGGGCGCTTCGTGACATGGTGCAGAACCATATCATGCAGTTGCTCTGCCTCGTGGCGATGGAGCCGCCCGCATCGATGGATGCGGATGCGGTCCGCGACGAGAAGCTGAAGGTGCTTCGCTCGCTCAGCCCGATCAATTCCACCAATGCGGATGTTCTCACCGTGCGCGGCCAGTATCGGGCCGGCGCCTCGGCGGGCGGTGCGGTGAAAGGCTATCTGGATGAGCTCGGAAGCGCCAGCAATACCGAGACTTTCGTCGCCATAAAAGCCGAAATCGCCAATTGGCGCTGGGCCGGCGTGCCCTTCTATTTGCGCACCGGCAAGCGTCTTGGCACCCGCGCGTCGGAGATCGTGGTTTCGTTCAAGCCGATCCCCCATTCGATATTCGGCGAGAGCGCCGGCCGCGTCGTCGCGAACCAGCTGGTGATCCGCCTGCAACCGGATGAAGGCGTGAAGCAGTGGATGATGATCAAGGACCCGGGCCCGGGTGGAATGCGGCTGCGCCATGTACCGCTCGACATGAGCTTTGCCGAGTCGTTCAAGGTGCGCAATCCCGATGCCTATGAACGGCTGCTGATGGATGTGGTGCGCGGCAACCAGACCCTGTTCATGCGCCGGGACGAAGTCGTCGCCGCATGGCGCTGGATCGACCCGATCCTCAAGGCCTGGGCGGAAACGGAACAGCCGCCGGCCACCTATACGGCCGGCACATGGGGGCCGTCCGCGTCGATCGCCCTGATCGAGCGCGACAGCCGCACCTGGCATGAACCGGAGTGAGACGAGACCGATGACGAGCGATCCGCGATTGAAGAGCTTTTCCGATGGCGATGCGCTGGCAGATGCCCTGGCGGTTTCCGTCGCGGACCGGCTGACCGCCGCCTGCAGGGACCATGGCGAGGCCGTCATCGCCGTATCGGGCGGCTCCACCCCGGCGCGTTTCTTCCGCAGGCTGTCCGAGAAGGACGTCCCCTGGAGCAAGGTCACGGTGACGCTGGTCGACGAGCGATTTGTCGCTCCGGACAGCGACCGGTCGAATCAGAAGCTCGTCAGTGATACATTGCTGCAGAACAGGGCGGCGCAGGCTGGTTTCGTTGGCCTCTACAATCCCGCAGCCGATATTGCCGCCGGCGCGAAAGCCGCGGCGGAGGCCATTGGCCGGATCAGGCGGCCGTTCGACGTCGTGATCCTCGGCATGGGCAATGACGGCCACACGGCCTCGTTCTTTCCCGGCGGCGACCGGCTCGCGGATGCGATCGCAGCGGACCAGCAAGCGCCGGTACTGCCGATGCAGGCGAGCGGTGCGGAAGAGCCGCGGCTGACACTGACGCTGCCGCTGATCGTCAGCGCCGGGCTTGTCGTTCTGCATATCGAGGGCGACGGGAAGATGACGACGCTGGATCGGGCGCTGGGCGAAGGCAGAACGGAAGAGATGCCCATTCGCGCGGTTTTGCGGCACGAGCCCGTCAATCTCGAAATTTTCTGGGCGCCATAGGCGCCAGCAGCGTGAATGCCCGGAATGCTCCCAACGTCCGGGCAACACCACTAGGAGCCGACCATGACCGTTACACAGCGGATAAAGAGCATTACCAACCGCATCCGGGAACAATCGAAACCGACGCGGGACACCTATCTCGATCATTTGCGTGAGGCGGCGTCGCGCAAGCCCAAGCGCACGGCCCTCGCCTGCGCCAATCTTGCCCATGGTTTTGCCGCCTGCAGCCCTTCCGACAAGGCTGCGCTGGCGGGCGATGTCGTGCCCAATCTCGGCATCATCACCTCCTATAATGACATGCTCTCGGCGCATCAGCCCTTCGAGACCTATCCGCGACTGATCAAGGAGGCGGCCAAGGAAGCCGGCGGCGTCGCACAGGTTGCAGGTGGCGTGCCGGCCATGTGCGACGGCGTTACCCAGGGGCAGCCCGGCATGGAACTGTCGCTGTTTTCGCGCGACGTCATCGCCATGGCGACGGCTATCGGGCTTTCGCATGATATGTTCGACGCGGCGGTCTATCTCGGCGTCTGCGACAAGATCGTGCCCGGCCTCGTCATCGGCGCCTTGTCGTTCGGCCATGTGCCGGCGGTTTTCATACCGGCGGGGCCAATGACGACCGGGCTGCCGAACGACGAGAAGGCGAAGACGCGCCAGCTCTACGCCGAAGGCAAGGTTGGCCGCGACGCCTTGCTGGAATCGGAGTCGAAGTCCTATCACGGCCCCGGTACCTGCACATTCTACGGCACCGCCAATTCGAACCAGATGCTGATGGAGATCATGGGCCTGCACATGCCTGGCGCGTCGTTCGTCAATCCGGGCACGCCGCTGCGCGATGCCCTGACCCGCGAGGCGGCGAAGCGGGCGCTGGCCATCACGGCGCTCGGCAATGAATTCACGCCAGTCGGGGAGATGATCGACGAGCGCAGTGTCGTCAACGGCGTTGTCGGCCTGCACGCGACGGGCGGCTCGACCAATCACACGATGCACCTCGTCGCCATGGCGGCGGCTGCCGGCATCAAGCTGACCTGGCAGGACATTTCCGACCTTTCCGACGTCGTGCCGCTGCTGGCGCGCGTCTATCCGAACGGCCTTGCCGATGTGAACCATTTCCACGCTGCCGGCGGCATGGGCTACATCATCCGCGAATTGCTGGATGCCGGCCTGCTGCATGAGGACGTGAAGACGGTCTGGGGCGGCAATGAAGGCCTGCGCGCCTATACGATCGAAGCCAAGCTCGGCGAGAATGGCGGCGTGATCCGCGTCCCTATTCCGAAGGAAAGCGCCGACAAGAAGGTCCTCTCCACCTGTGCCGAGCCGTTCCAGGCGACGGGCGGGCTGAAGATGCTGAGGGGCAATCTCGGCACCGCCGTCATAAAGACCTCGGCCGTCAAGGCGGAACGCCATGTGATCGAGGCGCCGGCGCTCGTATTCGAGAGCCAGGCGGCGCTGCAGGATGCCTTCAAGGAAGGCAGGCTCGAACGCGATTTCGTCGCCGTCGTCCGCTTCCAGGGGCCGCGCGCCAATGGCATGCCCGAACTGCACAAGCTGACGCCCGCGCTCGGCGTGCTCCAGGATCGCGGCTATCGGGTCGCGCTCGTCACCGATGGGCGCATGTCGGGCGCATCAGGCAAGGTGCCGGCGGCGATCCACGTAACGCCGGAAGCGCTCGATGGCGGCCTCATCGGCCGGATACGCGACGGCGATCTCATCCGGCTCGACGCCGAGACCGGCAC
Source organism: Phyllobacterium sp. 0TCS1.6A (assembly GCF_026420825.1). Lineage (NCBI taxonomy): Bacteria > Pseudomonadati > Pseudomonadota > Alphaproteobacteria > Hyphomicrobiales > Phyllobacteriaceae > Phyllobacterium > Phyllobacterium sp. 0TCS1.6A. Next base: position 66,549 of record NZ_JAPMAB010000005.1, on the reverse strand, counting down.
GCTGGAGGTGCTGGAATCTGTCGAGGTGCTGACGGCCCGACCGCTGCCGGAACCCGACCTCAGCCATAACAGCTATGGCATGGGCCGCGAGCTTTTCGCCACCTTCCGCAATGCGGTGGGACGCGCGGATGCCGGCGCATCGGTGTTCGGCTAGTGACCCGAATCTGAAGTTCACTACATTATTGCAGCAGCGTCAGATGAACTTCA